>CAZJQI010000040.1:0-40986 GCA_964548275.1 uncultured Gemmatimonadales bacterium | reverse complement strand
ATTTGTGAATCTTGTAACCAGTTGTCATTTAAAGACTTTTAACCGGACAGTAGTGTGTGCAGATAATAGATTAATAAAGTATAATTGGATACATGAAATAGTTAAATTGGATAAAAACCAATATATTAGATCACTAGAAAATCAAAAAACAGTTTCTATTTCATTCGCTGATTGTAATGTTCTTAATAAAAAGAACTTATCTATATTAAAAAAAGAATTATATGATGAATTAGGAAAAAGGAAACTACGGCCAGCTTTAAGAATCCAAGTAGTAAATAATTTAGATAAATTTAAATCTGAATATGTAACAGGGAGAACAGCGAATATTGTAAAAAATGACCTCGAAAAAGAAATTTATTATTGGTTAAATAAACTAGTTCCAGGACGAGCTATTATTTCTGATTTTAATCAAAGTTCAATTGATCCAACTATCTACATCAAACTATCTTGCAAGAATAATACAATAATTTTAAACACTAGGATAAAACAAAAAAATCCTTTTTTCAAAAGTAAAAATATTTGGAAGGGAAAATCTCAAAATATCCCATCATGGTATATACGAGATGAACCAAGCGAACCTACAATTAGAATACTTTTAATAATTTCGTTTTATTTTCTTGTAATAGGGGATTTAAAATCTGCTGTTTCAGTTTTAAAATATATTACTCCAAAATGTTTAGATTTTATAAAAGAACAAAAATATTTTTATTTGTTTCTACCAGAAACATTTTCATCTTCAAAAAATACTGCTGATGCTCTTGATATAGCTGAACAATTATTAGACATGGGTGAATTTGAATATTCAGCTCGATTAGCATCATCATGTATTTATGACTATCCTGGTTCTTATGTACAAAGAAGAAGATATAGAAATATTTTATTTGAATGTATCAAAAATAGTGGTAACCAAGAAGAAAGAGGAATTTACCACTATAATTTGGCAAATAGTTTTAGATCAGATAAAAATTATAGAAAAGCCTTAATTCATTATAGATTAGCAAGAAAAGATATTCCTGATTATTTAAATCGATGGTACTGGTGGAGAGAATTAGGTAGTGTTTTATTCTTAACAAATCATTATAAATGGGCATCAAATGCATACGAAAACGCATTGAAATGTGAAATACCTAGACCATTAAATGTAGATAATCCTGAAGAAATAATATTAGAAACTAAAATTGAAATCAGATACTGTTATTTTGATGCTTTATTTTTCGCAGGCGAGTATGAAAAATCTATAAAAGAATTTGAAAATTATTTGTATAAAGCTAAGAAACCGTTGCACGAATATTTTTTAAAATTAGAAATTGCTAAAAACATTTATAAAAATTTCGGTATTAAAGTACAAAAAAGAAATAAAAATAAATCCAAAGAAGTAGTTAATAAAGCCAATTCTCTATTAGATACTGGATACATAGAAGAAGCAGATTGTCTGATTATTGAGTCCTTAAAAAATATAGATTTTTTGAATATAGAATTTTGGGAAGTTATGCTTAAAGTAGCAGATAAAAAAAATGACATAGAAGCTTTTTTTATTTCGCAAATGGTTTTAGGAATTTTATGTAAAAATCCAACGTTTTTGGCTGCTGCAACATTGAATAATATAATTAACTCACTTTTCCCAAACCTAATTGTACCACTTATTAGATGTGGTTTTGAATTATTTAGATATTCTTTTATGGATTCTACAATTGAAGTATATAAAACACTAAATATTCCAGAAAAAGTTTCTGCTAAATGTTTTGATCAGATTAAAAAAACTTTCGATTTATGTTTAAATTTACAATTAAATGAGAGTTTGTAAGTTATATCTAAATTTTTTATCTTTTTTACTTCTAAATAGGCGCAATTCTTGCAAGAAAAGGATTATAGTTCTCCACTTTTCGACGTCTTGGTAAATTAAAACAATTTATCCATTCGTCTCCATTTTCCCGTGATTGGGGGATTCTCGGCCAGCGAGATACATTGTCGACTCATGCTGCTTGCTGCGGATAACATGGGTGTTGCTGTGTTATCCATTCAGATTCAGGTGTTATCAATCGAGAATCAGGAGAAATAGATGCTGGGCAAATGGAAGCTACTTTTGCTTTTCTTATCAACAGGCGGATTGACTTTTTCAGCTTGCGGCAGTGACAATGGCGGCGTGGTCACGCCGGGTGATGAAATTTCCCAGGATCATTGGTGGGACAATTACCTGGATGAAAACCGGAATCCGGTGACCCTGCCCTCGGGATTCAAGCTGGTTGCTCTTTCTGCTAACCAGCGCACTGCCACACCGAAAACCACCAGCCGGCATCTCGTGCTTAACTTTGTGATTGACCCGGACTGGCGCTCGAATCTCGGCTATATTTTCCGCGGCAACGACCAGAACAAAAGTGCCTTGGAAAACCTGGCAGCCGCTGTTGAATTTTACAAGCAGGAGGGCTGGCTCAAAAAACGGGAGACTTTCGACTGGGAGGGGGTACGGGAGGACCCGCCTGGATCGTTCAATTTCGTGCGTGTCAACCGGTTCACCAAGTTCCCGATCCGCAGCACTTTCAATGGTGTGGCCACGGACCTGATGCTGACCCTGCTGGCCGAACCCTATATCGCTTTCCCCACTGACACCACGAAAACCTGGTTCGGCGACCCTGTGCATGTGAGCCAGGGACCGGGGAGCGAGTTCGTGGAGATCATGCAGTATTCGATTAGCTATCTCGGCGAGCGCAGGCTGATGGAAGACAGCAACGCGCTGGAAACTTACCAGGACGTGATCCAGATCAAGGGGCAGGCCGACCAGGGCCAGGGCAGGATAGAGGCATACCTGGCGCCGGATATGGGGATCATTTACTATTACTACATAACCGCTTTCGGCCAAAAGGCAGCCGGCGCGCTGATCGGCTATGCCGGGGAAAATCTCGACCTGAACGGCGGCGCTGTGAAAGACTACTTCCCCACAGCCGGCGGCAACCACTGGCTCTATGAGTTCGCACCCGACGACCGGGTGGACGAGTTCCGGTTCAGCGTTCAATAAAACGATGAAAGGCTGAACTTGCCGCAGTCGCGCCGGAGTCTATCCGGCGCGTTTTTTTCAGGCCTTCTTGATCAATTCGAAAATCGAGATAATCGACTCGATGCTTGCCGAGTACCTGGTGCCGTCAGGCCCGTTATAGTGGGTTTCGAGGCTCATGGTTCCGCGATAGCCGTCACGCAGAAGGGCGCCGAACTGGCCTATCCAGTCAACCTCCCCGCTCCCGACCCGCACGCTCCTGTAATTACCTGTCACCTGATCCTTGACCGCATCCTTGATATGCACGTGGTCGATGCGGGCTTTGTCCAGCCTCTCGTACTCATCCGGGTAAGGCACTCTGCCTGCGATCAAGCAGTTCTGGGGATCCCAGATAAAACCGAGGTAGGGATTGGTGATGCGCTGCTGCAAGAGTTTCATTTCCGTGCCTGTGCCGGTGTGGCAGGAATACTCGTTCTCCACCAGCAGCCGTACTCCTGCGGGCCTGGCAATCTCTATTGCGCGATTGAGGTGCGCGGCTACCTCGTTCATAATGGAATTCTGCTCCCTGCAGCGCCAGAAATCGAAAATCCGCAAGTAGGGAGCATTTAGAGTAACAGCTCTGTCAACCGCTCTTTTAAGCAGATCAAACTGCTGGCTGTAGGGATAACTATCTTTCTGGCCGAAAATGGGGCGGGTGCCGGGCAGAGTAGTTTTGAACAGGGCCGTATCGATAACCGAAATCCGGAGACCGTAAATTCGCAGAAGTTTTTTAAGGCGGTTGATTGAATTTTCACCGGCATCAGTGACAGACTGCCCCCAGATATTCCTTATCTCCACCCAGCCCAGGCCGAACTGGCTGACAAACTCCAGCGCGGTCTCCACATCCTCGTGGACCTCATCGGTAATAATCCCCAGGTTGAAATGTTTCAAATGAGCCCCGTACGCACTGCGCCATCCTGACAGCCCGGATGAGGAAACTCCAGCGGCTGCCAGAGCGAGAGTTCTTACAAAAGTGCGCCTTCTCATTCGGCCTCACCTTTCTGATTTTTTTGAGCGGAACGTTCGCGGTATTCTTTGATTTTATTTTGCACGGCTTGCTTGAAAAAATCTCTTACCTTCTCCTCGGGCAGAGAGACACATTCGAGATAAACATCGAAGGTGTAAGAGAGCATGGAAAAAAGAGGTGAGAACTGGACGCCCTGACCAGAGCCGTCAAGGATGGCTTTCAGTTCGGGTTCGCTCAGGCTCTCGAAAAAGGAGCCAACCATTCGTTCTGCTAAAAGCTTGGCTGTTCTGGGGTCGCGCTCTGCCATCAGATTAATCAGGAAGCTGGAACATTTCCACCCGTCGAATATATTTCGGCCGTCCCTTTTCGCTGTATTTTTCTGCAACCAGAACCGCGTCGGTAAAACTTCCCACTCTGACCCACTGGAAACCCAGCGAATTTTTGAAACGCAGCACTTCGTAATAGCTGGCCAACTCGTCCTGGATCCTGGTCTGTTCGGTTTTTTCAGTCTGTTCTTTCTGGCCTTTGACCAGCCCTGGAAGGGCGAAAGGGGACAGGGCACAGATCCCCTTACGGCGGCAGTTATCCGCCATGTTGCAGTGAAGACCGTCCAGTTTGATCTCGGTTATTTCACCTTTTGTCTGCTTGGCAATCTGTTTACAGTGCATAATAATACGCCGGCCCGAGGCTTGTTCTACTTTTTAAGGTAGCGCTGCAGACGCGCGGTCAAAGTCTCATATGCCTCTTCCACTGTGTCCGCATACGTAAAGTAATCCAGGTCGCTTCTGTGGATCACTCCGGTTTCGGCCATGTAATCAAAATCGATCACCCGTTTCCAGAATTTGCTTCCGAAAAGAATTACCGCCATCTGTTTGATTATTTTCCTGGTCTTGATCAGGTTCAGTACCTCGAACAGCTCATCAAGGCTGCCGTAGCCTCCTGGAAAGACCACCAGGGCTTTGGCCCGGTAAAAGAAATGGAACTTACGGGTAAAAAAGTAGTGGAAACGGAAATTGAGTTCAGGGGAAACATAAGGGTTCGTTTCATTCTCGTGGGGCAGAAAGATATTCAGCCCGACACTCTTGCCGCCGACATCGTGGGCTCCGCGGTTACCGGCCTCCATGATCGAGGGGCCGCCCCCGGTGCAGATAGCAAACGGCTGGGGCTGGTCCGGGTTACCCTGTTTCATGGCCCAGGTGGTCAGCCTGGCGGCCAGTTTTCTGGCCTGGTCATAGTAGGCCGATATCTCATATATCTTTTCGCAGCGGGCGATTTCCTTCTCGTCCCCGTTTTCCCGGGCTTTCTGAAGGCATTTTCCGGCGGTTTCCATGTCCGGGCTCTGCGCCGAACCGAAAAAAACGATCGTGCTGTGCACGCCCAGCCTCTTCATATTCACCTGGGCATGCGTGGTTTCGGCTAAAATTCTCACCCAGCGGGCCTCGTGGCTGTTCATGAAAACATCATCCAGTACCGGCACAGGCTTAACCTCGATTTTATCTCCACGTCCGTATGACGCCTTTAGATAAAACGGGTAGATACTTTCCGCCACAGCACGCACAGAGTGTGCCTCCGGCGAGAGAAGGAAATCCCGCGGGACGAAATGCTTTCTATCCTGGGAATTTTTGAGATTGGACATGAATTGAGATTCTTCCAGCCTTATAAGTAAGACCGCCTGCGAAGGCTCTTGACACCAGTCTTCCAGTGTGGCGGCCACAAATGTAACATATTGAAAATAAAGTAATTAAGAAAGAAAAAGATCAAGACCAATTGTAATTTAACCAATCGCGAGGGCGGTGTCAAACAAGAATATGTCTAATTTTTATTTTGACTAAAATAGCAACGATCACCCCGAAATCAGTTTCAACAGCTCTATCAGATCGAAAATGTCCACCCTGCCGCTGCAGTCAAGGTCAGCGGACGGGCTCTCCTGCTCTGCACCACTGATAATTCTCAACAAGCCGATCAGGTCGAAAATGTTCACCGTGCCGTCACTGTCCAGGTCGCCCGGCCTGCCGCGCCTTCCGGTCAGGGTAAGGCCGTCCACAGTGGAGTTAACCGATATCGCGCCGGATGCGAACGAGTAGCCCTCCAGCTCGCCCTCCAAGCTGTAATCTCCAGGCTGGACAGAGGGGAAGATAAAAATCCCGCTAGAATCGCTCCGGGTGCGGTAGAGTTGCTTTTCAGATACGAGGCTGATCCCGGCTTCGGCCAGCCCCTGCCCCATCTCTCCGAGCACCACCCCGCTCACCGGGTACCCCTCAAATTGTGATACGCGCATTACGGCTCTCAGGTTTATGTCGTAGTCGAGCTGTTCCCACGGCCCGGAAAGCTCTCTCGCAGCCCAGCTTCTTCCCGAAGGCTCACCCCTGTGGTCCACAGACAACGGCAGCAGCGAGCCGCCCGGCGGCACGGTAAGGGAGGCCACAACTACGAAACTGTCGCCGGCGGCGAAACTCACGGGAACATTCAGGGGAATTTCCTGCCAGGCGGCAGCGGTATCGCTCCATTCCGATATTATCTCAGTTGAATCCTCCCATTGAGCAGGTCCCTTGATATTCCTGTAAACCAGCGAGACTACCCTGAGGTTCGGCTGGTTCAGATAAATGCCCAATGCATCGAGCTTACCGCCCCAGGGCGTGAAAAATACAACCGCACCATAAGCAATGCTGTCGTTGTATCCGGCAGAGGCTGTGTGTCCCTGCTCGTCGTAGGCAAGCTCGAAGCGGCTTGAATTAGCCGCCAGAGGCACTCTCAGTAATGGACGCTCATCGTCTGAGGTGCTAATTTCCAATACCCCCACCTCTGTGCCCGGCTTGGCGGCGAGGCAGTTAACGTGGATAAAAGCCGAGTCAGTGCAGGGGACGCTCAGGGTTTCGGTCTCCAGGCTGAACCAGGTGTTCTGGCTGCTGCTGGTGAGTGCCAGTGCGGCGTGAAGGGTTGCTGTGCCCAGGTTGTAAAGCCAGAGGCTGCGGGAAGTCCCCTTTCCCACGGTGAGGTTATCGAAAGCCAGACTGTTCCGGCCCAACCCGGCAGAGGGTTTTTTCCGCACGATTTCGCCAATATGGCTTTCAGCCGGGATAATCAGCGCCCGGATTGCCACAGGGTGGCTGCTGGGGAGCCAGCCCTCTGTTTCACGCAGGTTATAATAACTGGGATATAGGGCGGCTCGCACCGTGTCTGCCGGCACGACCTTGAGGTACTTGCGTCCTGGAGTGGAGTATTGAACATTGGCGATAAAGGTGTCGGCGCTGTCGATCTGGACTGGTACGGGCAGAAAAACCTGGTGCCAGCCGTTTTTTTCGATCAGCGTATCCTGGGTTTCGGCGACCAGGCAGTGTCCGCCTCCACCTTTTAACCCGGCCCAGACACGCAGGCTTACTTTCATGGAATCCTGGAGAATACAGGTTCGGATACCGCTCAACAGGCCACTTTGCGGCATGCTGAAAGCTACCGCCCCGTGCACGGATTCGGTGAATGATTCGTAACCGCCTGGAACACCGCTTGAATCGTAACGCACACTCCAGCCGGCCACTTCTGCTGAAAGCCCGGCTGTAAACTCCTCCAGGTTATCCCCGAGAGGGGTGACAGTGACTGTCCCGGCCGCTTTGCCCATTGTGGTTGCGCTAAACAGAATCCCGGCCTCAAGCATACTCCCGCAGCCAATAGACAGTTCAACCGGATCAGCTGAAAAACCCTCGCCTTGAACTTCGATACTGGAAAGCAGAAGAGTGCGAAAACCGGGATTATAGATGGGAAGGCCCAGCCTGTAGGTCTCACTGATAAATGTTTTCCCAAAGCAGAGCGAATCGGCTCCAGGTACAAAACCGGCCTCGAGCCTCACCGCATCAGTTGCCTTCACTCCGGGCCGTATTACAGCCCGGATCGCCAGGTCGTGCTCAAACGGTTCGAAAGTGCCCAGACCGGAGAAGCTCACCCAGCTTCTTCCTTCCGGCCGGCCCGTAGGGTCGTAGGGCATTGGCCAGAGGTCATCGAAACCCTTGCTCGTGTATCCCACCACCACCACGACCGTATCGCCGGTCTCGAGGTAAACCGGCTGATCAAGGGCAATGCTGCGCCAGCCGGAGCTGGCGGCCTGGTCTGACTGCCAGAAAACCGGACAGCGCAGGCGGCCGCTATCTGCTCCGGAGTATATTTCAACAGTATAGTCGGTGCTGTCGTAAATGAAATAGGTGCTGATTGCATCCAGAGTGCCGCCAACAGGTGCATTAAAGATCACCCCGCCGTGGGCGAGATTGCTCCCGTAGCCGAAACCACGGTCCTGGCGCGGGCCGTCTTCATCATAGAAGATTGTCAGCCCTGTCCTTGCCGGTTGAGAGAGATTGAAAACGGCCTGAGTCGCCTCGATTCGAATGCCAGTTACCAGCACATCCGAGGGAAGGCCGTCATTGCGGGCGCTCGAGGGATTGGTCAGGGTGGCGAAGCCGGTATTGTTGGATTCACCCGGAAACGGGTCGCCGGCGTCTCCTGTATTCACGCCATTGTCCAGATCGGCGCGGCCGTCGGCTTCCTCCAGGTCCACCAGCTTGAGCAGCGGGTTTCTGTTGTCGAAAGCCCGCTCATCCACATGCCAGACCAGCAAACCCTCAGCCGGCAAATCGCTGTCGAATCCCTGCCGGGTACGGTACGAGAGAAGGAAATAGCTCAAGGCGCGTTCATCATTATCCCAGACACGCACCACCCGTGCATTCTGTCCTACAGGCGCCAGGTAAAGCTCTCCCAGCTCATCCTCGTGAACCGGATCGACCCAGCCCAGGCGCAGCTTGCTCCAGGCGCAGAGGTGAGTCGGCCTGCCGGGACTTTTGCTGTCAGCGCCGTTTGTGCCCAGCCCCATCAGCCCCCAGATACCGATACCGTAAGAGACGCACTCTCCTGCCTGTGCTTTGTTGTAATCCGTGTCGTAGAGATCGATCAGGCCGAGCTGGTGGCCGAATTCATGGCAGAAAACCCCGATCTCCGCGGCCAGCTCGAAGCTGCCATCACCAACGAGCTCCGGTACCAGGGAATACTGGTCAATTTTGATAAAGCCGCCACCGGCAGCCGGATCGTTTGTTTCCACAATGTAGCTGTCCAGCCTGGAGGTGTGCGACCAGAAATTTTCCTGATCGCCGTTTGCTGCATCCCCACCAGGGTGGATCACGATCAATGCGTCCACAAACCCGTCATCATCACCTGAGTCCGGCTCGCCGTCAGGGCCGTCGTTATCAAACCGGCTGAAATCCACCTGGCTGTCTGCGGCAGTGACGGCATCGGCCACGAAACCCTCCGGGGACTCCGGGAAAGAGGCTGTTTGGCCCAGCGGCCCGCCCGAGTTGTACTGCGCCTGGGTGCGGGGTGTAGCGAACCAGCCGAAAACCTCGCCTTCAAGCGTGAATCCTCCGGAGCTGATCTCGGCATAATACTCGCTCATCGTGCCGGTCGGGTAGCTGAGGAAAAGTTTTTCTGTGAAAGTCCCGGGCTGGATAACCCCTGGCCGGTCAGAGTATGCGGCGAGGATCACCGGAAGGATTATTTTCTGCTGGGCGGCCCGGGCAAGCACGGGGCCTTTTCCCCTTTCCTGGGGGATTCTGAAATTGGAGAGGTAAATCCGGTTCTGCCGGGCTAAAAATTTGCCGAATCCGGCAGGGGTTTCCACACCCTGCGAGGGCGGAGTCACAGCAGCGGATTTACCCACGGCGAGGCACAAACCCAGGCAAAACAGAGCTATTTTGGCAATGGCAGCTCTCATACTATTCTGTAGTCCAGGGATGAAAGAATTATCAGGTGGGAAAAATGCAAGAAGCACGCCAGGGGAGATTCAGCATCGGATGGAAATTAGAGACATGAGTAGTAAATAAGAATAGAGTGGTGATATTTGAATCACTCTTCTGTGTTCATTAAGCTTACTTTTAATATCAACCTGATTAACCTATCATATTCCAAAATTTTGAAAATTTAATAATGGTATAGACTAAATCATAAGAATAAATCTAAATAATAGCAGTGCTACTTTATTTGATTCCTACCATAATTCCAATGAAAGTCATTCCAATAACTAAAAGTATCGGCAAGTACCATTTAAAAAATCTAAATTCTTTAGTAAGTATTCCTACATTTTCACTTAAAGAACGTAAAGTTGTCAACATCTCGGACAACACCATGCTCTCGTTTTCAGTAATGAACCTAAGTTCTTCTGGCCCTAATTCTGTTCTATCTTGATAGTTCCCATCATATGGCCTGATAGCAGGTTCATCAAGGCGATGAAATTCAACAGACAAGAAGTCATCTTTGTAAGGAAGCGAAATACGTCTAGGGGTTAAATTCGTAATTCCTATAATCAGACAACCGTGGTACCCGGGATCAATTTGTGGACCGGTTGTGGCAATCAGGCCCTGTCTTGAATATTTTGATTTTAATCCGAAGCGTCCCGCGTATTGTAAACCAACACGTATTTCCTCTAAAACAGTTATAACGCCGAAATCTCCAGGCTCTAGTTGTAGATAGCCTTTTTTCTTTAAATCTACTACCTCCTTTGAGCTTGTGGTAGCACCTTGATTTCCAACACGTAAATCATATGTGGCGGGCTGTAAATATTTTTCATCAAAAGGGCCTATCATAATATCACCCTTATCCACAGCTTCACGAATCTGATTGTCTGATAAAAGCATTTTCTTACCCGCCTTATTTTTTTATTTCTAATACATTTTTTAAAAAAAAACAAGGTGTATTTTGGTTAGTAATTCCATCTTAAATCAAAGAATAATAAAAAAATCAAAAAACTTTTATCTTACCAGGGACACCCACACAAGTCCCTGGGCGCAGTCAGCAATCAGGGTAAAAAATAAACGGAGTAAGCGGCCGCATTCATAAGGAGCGGCATGATCCTGGTTTGCGGCTTTCTGTCATTGAGAAGAATGGTTAATATTTCAGATCAGTGATAATTTAATCTCTAGCAGAGCAGCTCGGCCAGTCGCCCCACGACAGCCGAGCGTTCATAACAGGCCAGTTCGTTCTTTTCCGGAGGAGGATGCAGCGGCTTGCCGTTTTGCAGGCGGTCTAAAAAAGTGCGTAAAGTATTCTGGATTTTACGGCTGTCCGGCTCTGTAACAGCCACGCCGCAGCCGGTTTTCTCGATCAGCCGCGACGCTGCTCCTTTCGGCACCAGGGCAAGTACCGGTACATGCGCGCCGAGGTAATCATAAAGCTTGCCGGGCACCACAAGTTCTGCATTTAGGGCAAAACTTTCAAGCAGCAGCGCCAGGTGCGAGCCGGCCAGTTTCTTGAGCACCTCGCCTCTGGGAAGATAGCCGCTGAAAGTGACCGCATCGCCAGACAGAATTTCCTGCGCGGCTTTATGCACGCGCCTGTCGCAGAGCCCGGCAAGCTCAATTTTGCAGCAGGGGCTTTTTCCCCCGAATTCCCGGTTCAACGCGGCAACAGCCCTGAACAGAGGAACCGGGTCGCGGTCCAGGGTCAGGTTGCCGGTGTGGATAATAGTGAGAGGCGCATTTGGGGGAGGGTGATTGGGAAAGTTGCTGAACTCTGTGGAATCAAAACCGTTGGGTACAAACTGGAATTTGTCTTCGGGCTGCTCCGGATATCGAGAGCGGAAATCCTCGACCGCCTCCTCGCTGGTGGCAATTACCAGGTCTGCCCGTTGGACAACCATCCGTTCGAGGCGGCGCTGCAGTGCTCGATGAAGAGCTGTCGGAAATTTTCGGTAAATACCACACACCCAAGGATCACGAAAATCGGCGGCCCAGCGCGTGCCGGTCCTGCCGGCGAGGTACCAGGCAGCCAGATGGGCGGATTCAGGGGGGCTGGTACTCATGATCCAGTCCGCCTGTGAGGCTGCCTTAAGAGATTTTCGCACCGCAGGCGCTATCCAGGCGCAGTAGACATCCGGTACGGGGAGCCAGTCGGCAAGGCGGCGCCACTTTCTGATCGCGCGCCCGCTGCGCACCCCTTCTTTCACCTCCTGCCTTCGGCTGGAGAATCCAAGGATACGCACGGGGTTCAATGCGCCTGTGCGGAGAACTTTCGTGGATTGGGGCAAACGGCCAAGCAGGCTTTCATCCTTGATCCAGTAGCCGTCCTCCGGTCCTGCAACCACTGTGGAGCGCCAGCCGTGACTGCTGAGCAGTCGCACGGTTTCCACAGAACGCAGCACCCCGCCCCCGCCGTGGGGAGGGAAAAAGTAGGCCAGGAATAAAAGATTTTTCATTGGCGAGCGGTCTTTTCAATGACTTAAAAATAAATCGCAGGGCTACGGCATGCAGTGCCCGAAAACATTATTTCAACAAATGCTTTATTCCTTTAAACCAAGTTATTCGCTAAGCTCCAGCACTTTCCCGTCCACCTCGATACCCGAGCAATGGATCACAGCATCCCAGTGGCCCCCGGCAAGGTTTTCGCCTCCGAAAGAGCGGTTGTCCCCGAAGCCGAAATGCACTGTGCCGCGAGCTTTCTCGGCCTCGAGCGTTATCGCGCCAGGATTCGCCAGGCGGTTGGTGCCGATACCGAACTCGCCCAGTACGCGTTCGGCAGGGCCGCTGAGAAGATCAAGCAAATCCCGGCTCAGGGGACCATGCGCCGCCACTAGCCTGCCATTATCGATTTCCAGATAGAGATTCTCAACTGCTCCCATCCCGGCGAAAGCGACATCCACCACCACCTCTCCTCTGGCGCTTCCTGCCACGGGTGCGGCGCTCACCTCTCCGGCAGGAAGGTTTCCGAAGGCTCCAGGGTCGCGGTAAAGCCCGGTGTCGAGATAAATTTTCCTTCCTTTGAGAGAAAGCTCAAGATTTGTGCCGTGCTCTGTGCGAATGCTTACATTGCCGGTACTCTTAAGCCGTTCGGCCAGCATTCGGGTGCTCCGGCTGATTTCCTCGGCGGCTCCGGGAGTGAAAAGCCGGAGAAGTATGTCCTCAGTCACCCCGGGCATGGAGGCAATGCGAACGCTGTCAGCGTGGCAGGCCTGGCGGCGGGTTTCAGTATGCGAGAGTGAGCGGGAGGTGACAAGCAGGGCTGCCGGATAACGGGTCAGGATCTCTGGCGAAAATTCCTCTGGAGCCGCTCCAGCTTTCTCCACCGGGCCAACCTGGAGAAGTTCGCAGGCGAAACCCAGCTTTCGAACAGTGTCCACCATCCGGCCGGCCAGCTTATAAAGCGGCGGATCAGCAACGACAAGCAAAACCTCATCCGGGGATAGCCCGAGGTTTTCCGTACAGATAGCCTGTAGTGCCGTTTCAAGCGAATTATTGCCGGCTGCCATTCTCGATTATTAAAAAGGGGGAATAACCCGAGGGGGCACGAGGTGCCGTGCCCATCATTCAAGGGAAAGATCAGAGTCTGAAAAAGTCGTTCCAGTAGACTCGTTTATCGCCAATTTAAGGTATTAATCCGGTATCAGCCCGGAGGGATTCAGACTAAACCACGGTTCTTCTGATACTTTTCACCCGGTCGATCAGATTTCCCACCTCGCTCGGGGTGAGACCGATCCAGTAGACGTTCCACTGTTGGGTGCGCTGGAAGCCCTCGGTCTGCTCCAGGTACCAGCGGTTTATCGGGTTGTTCGTGCTGGCCCGCCAGATTATCTTGCTGTAATGCTTGGTAAGCTCACGCCACAGCGGAGCGCCCATACCCTCGCCCTGCCATTTCCGGCCCACCACGAACTTGTCCAGGTAGTAGATATCGCCCTCCAGGGGCTTGACCACGATAACACCGTGATAATTTTGCTCGTAGAACACCTGGTGAGGCTTCTTTTCAAAATAATCCTCCACCAGTTTTTTGCCGAAACCATTTTCTATCAGTTGGCGCAACGCGGTTATGTCGAGCTTGTCGAACGAGTCGGCCCGGCGTATCTCGTGCCCTGCGCGGATATAAGTGCCCTGCCCTTTGACTGTGAACAGCTCGTAAAGCAGGTTTCCTGCCGAGGCAAACTGGAGAGTGAGATTGGGCACTTCCCGAAGGAGGCGCACACTGGCCTCAAGCTGCTGGCGGGCGGAATCGTCGAGCATGTTCGAGTCTAGCAGAGACTGATAGTCCGTGCTCAGGATTATGTTTTGCACCAAATTCCCGTTCCTGTCCAGGATACCACCCTGCTCGTTGATCACGATAAATTTCTGGGGTGCGACCCGCTTGCAGAATGCCTTGCTCACTTTCTCGGCGCTGATAACAGTCATCCGGCCGCTGGTGTCCATCACGAGCGGACTGATAACCGGTATGTGGTGGTTGCGCACCGTGGATTTGACCGGTGCCAGGTCAATATGGTCCACCAGCAGCCGGAAATCGAAATCAGCCTCGGCGGGAACCGGGGTCTTGAGGCTGAAAATCTCGTTGTAGATACTGGATGCTCTTCCCCCTGCAGCGTTCACCGTATTGACCAGCCGGTTGTTGGTCAGTGTGAGTTTACGGATGCGCTCCCCCTGTTTTATTTTCCTTGCCGGCCTGCTTTCCAGCGGCTTGACGAGGTTACCCTCGGCCCCCTGGAGGTTATCGAGCACAATCACCGGATAAAGCCCCAGGCTGCAGAGATAAGACAGTTCGAGAGCCACGGTGCGGGAAGAGCGTTTCATGGATTCGGCGCTGATCAGCACAACTGCAAACTGCCAGGGGACGATATCTCGAAACATTTTCACGTACATCGAGGCTTCATGGCTGAGCCCGATGTTGTTAAAGAAGTCGATTACCTGGTCATATCCCCTGGCCTGTGTGGCGGGCGTTTTATTTAAATGGCTGTCTGAGGGCATCGTCCTATGGATTCCTGGTTTTACTTTTCTTCTCCGGACGTATCAATCAAAACAGGAGGCATCTCAAACATTCAAGAACCCTTCTTGCAGATTCCCGTAATCCGGGACAGCGAGCATCCGGACAACAGCAGCCACCTGATTTCAGTTAAATTGACAGGTCAAAGACGGACTATTCTTTTTTCTCAGTCTTGATCTGCAATTCTTTAGCCTTGATAAAGGGTTCGAACAGGTCGATAGGCACCGGGAAGACGAGAGTGCTGTTGTTTTCACTGGCCACCTCTGTAAGGGTCTGCAGGAAACGCAGCTGAAGGGCCATGGGGTGGGCCTGGATCACGCTGGAGGCCTCGGCCAGGCGGTGAGAGGCCTGGAATTCACCCTCTGCGTTGATCACCTTGGCGCGGCGCTCGCGCTCGGCTTCGGCCTGGCGGGACATAGCGCGCTGCATTGACTCCGGCAGGTCCACATGCTTGACCTCCACAGTGGAGACCTTAATCCCCCACGGGTCGGTGTGGCGGTCGAGTATACTCTGAAGTTTTTCATTGATCTTTTCCCGCGCGGAGAGCAGCTCATCCAGCTCGGACTGGCCCAGTACGCTTCGCAGGGTGGTTTGCGCAAGCTGGCTGGTCGCGTACATGTAATCTTCGACCTCGACCACGGCCTTATCGGGCTCCATCACCCGGAAAAAAATAACCGCGTTGACTTTCACCGAGACGTTGTCCTTGGTAATCACATCCTGGGGCGGCACATCCATGGCAATCGTGCGCAGGTCGATCTTGACCATGCGGTCGATCATCGGAATCAGGATGATCAGGCCCGGCCCCTTGGGCTTAGGCAGCAGACGTCCCAGGCGGAAGATCACTCCCCGTTCGTACTCCCGAACGATCTTGATCATGCTCGAGAGCAGAAAAATAACCGCCAAGATGACGAAAAAAATTCCATAAAACTGGGGCATTTCCTACCTCCTGTTTGCAACCTGGAAAGGTTTGGTGAAAAAGCTGGTTAACTCTCAACTTACAGCTAAAAATAGATATATGATCTCCGAACTGAACCTGAGAGTGCAGACAACAAGGCTAATCTTTATCCACTTGTTCCACGGTGAGGGTCAGGCGAGAAACCGAGGTGACGCGGATCTGGCTTTTTGCTTTGATCTTCTCACCCGCCGACCTGGCCTTCCAGATTTCACCGTGAATGAAAACCTTGCCTTTGGGGGCAAGCCGCGTAATCGCCTCGCCTTCTTCGCCCACAATGCCCTGGGGGCCGGTGGTGGCTTTTTTCTTGTGGATCTGGATCGCCTTGCCGACAACGACGATGAAAAAGATCGCGACAAACAGGACAGAGGGTATCAGTACGTCCCAGGATACACTTATCTCAGGCATGGTGGGTGAAAACTCTCCTTTGTAAAGCATGATCGAACCTAGCACCATGGAAATTACTCCCCCAATTGTTAAGAGACCGAAGCTGGGAACCTTGATCTCGACGATAAAGAGGATTATCGCGAAGATGATCAGCAGCACGCCGGCATAATTAATAGGCAAAGTCTGGAAAGCGAAAAACGCCAGGATGAGGCTGATTCCCCCGACCACCCCGGGAAAGATCAGGCCCGGATTGGAAAGCTCAAAATAAAGCCCCATCAGTCCGGCAAGAAACAGGATATAGGCGATATTTGGATCGCTCAAGCGGTCGAGCAGCTTGTCGCGCCAGTTGTATTCATGGGTGACAATCATGGCTCCAGCAAGCTCGAGTGTGACCGAATCCGTGGCTGAGAGCGCCACCACGCGGCTGTCCAGCGAGTCCACCAGGGCTTCCACGCTCGGCGCCACCAGATCGATCACACCCCGCTGGAGGGCTTCGGTTTCGGTGATCGACACACTGTAGCGCACAGCAGAGTCAGCCCAGGCGACATTGCGGTCGCGCTGGTTGGCGATGGTTTTAATAAAGGCGGCGGTATCGTTGATGATCTTTTCATTCATCACCGAGGTGCTGTCATCACCGCCTCCGATTCCCACTGAAACAGGGTGAGCGGCCCCGATATTTGTTCCCGGAGCCATGGCGGCGATATGGGCGGCCAGAGTGATAAAAACTCCGGCCGAACCCGCCCTGCTGCCTGACGGGGCTACGTACACGGCAACCGGGAGCTGACTGCCGAGAAGCATCTTTACCAGTTCCCGGGTTGCAGTGAGCAGACCGCCCGGGGTATCGAGCTGAATTACCAGCAGGTCAGCGCCAGCTAAGTTGGCACTGGCCATGCACTCCTCGACAAACTGGCTGCTCACCGGGCCGATCATGCCGTTGACTACTGCAACATCCACTCTCGGAGCACTGTATGCCGGCTCTGAAGCCATTATGGAGAAAAGGGCCGCCAGCGTAATCAACAGCGCGCGCATCGTAGCAGCGGCAGAAAATTTATAATAAGAAACGGTCATTTTTCCAGTTGCTCATCCAAAGTTTAAACAGTCACAGAGTTTCCGTCAAAACATCCTCTGAATCAAGTTGCCACAATCCAGCGCTCCTGTCAATATCTACTCCCCCAATTGCCCTGATTCAACAGTTCCTACTTATTATATATACCCACTTTTACCTTTGCCGGCCGGATCAGTTTATCTCCAATCCGGTAGCCGACCTCCAGCACCTGTACTACGGTATGGTCTTTCTCCTTTTCTTTCACAGGCTCGGTAAGCACTGCCTCGTGCAGGTTATAGTCAACCGGGACTCCGGCCTCCTCGACCGCTTCCACACCATGTTTCTCCAGGACCTTTACCAGGGAATTCCGGATCATCTCGACACCCTGTATAAAGCTTTCGTCCAAGGCGCTCTTACCATTTTCGACATGCTCGAAAAAGCGTTTGAAATCATCGAGCAGCGGAATGATATCGCGCAAAATAGTAATCTTGACATAGCTTGAAAGCTCGCTTTTTTCCTTCTCGGAGCGGCGCTTGAAGTTTTCCAGTGCGGCCAGCGCGCGAAGGTACCGGTCTTCGGTTTCCGCCAGTTTATCTTCCAGGGACTGCTCCACCTCGGCGGCCTGTTCGGCCTCAAGCGCGGAATCTTTAAGCCCGGTATTTGATTTAACCTTATTCATTTCAATCTTTTCCCGTTCTTTAACCGAAGGCTGGTGCCTCTTTGTTGATTTACCGCCACCATGTTTCTTTCCTTTGTCTTTACTCATACTTATCCTCACTCCTTGATCCTTATTTTACTCCGCGCCAAGGGTCCCTGGTTCCGGAAGAAACACCTCCGACAAACTACAGGTTAATTCTCTCCTGTCCATGGACCGCATATTGGCATAAAGATTAAATACTTGATCTTTTCAATCAATTAAATTATAATAAAATTTACTTTGAATACTGTCAATATATTATCTGCCGAAGCAGTTCTGTTTTGTAAGCTGTTAATTCTAAATCTTTTTGGGTTCCCAACAATATCATATTCAGGGCTGTCATGGCAGTGGTGGTTTTGAGGAAAACGCTTTTTTATTGCCTAGCCCAACCCGTTTTTATTGCCTAGCCCAACCCGGAGGGTAACTTATGAAGAATTACACACCCGATGAATTAGCCTCCAAAAGTTCCTCCAAGTATGCTGGCTGCGTGATTGCTGCCAAGTTCGCGCGCAAGCTTCACGACCAGTACCGCGATTCCACGCAGTATTTAGATAAAAAGTGCACTTCCGAAAGTCTGGACAGGCTCTGTGCCGGTGAATTGAACTTCGAGATTGTCGACCGCAAGATGACCAAGAAAAAGCCCAAGTCCATTTTCAAGGAGAAAAGCTGAATTCATGGCTTTCAGCTTTTGCAAAAACCCCCTGCCCGAGGCGAATCCGGCAGGGGTTTTTTGTTGACAGCCAGGCAGTAGAATCAGGCCATGTAGGAAAATCGCTTTTTGTCGATAATCCCCCGGACTGTGCCTCCCTGGAAAAAGGCTTTCAGGTTGTCCACTGCTTCATTGACCATCCAGATCCTCTGAGCCGGGGTAGGCCCGCCGATATGGGGGGTGAGCAGCACATTATTCAGATGCCTCAGCCCGTTGTCCGCTGCTGGCGGTTCCGGGTCTGTGACATCGATCGCGGCACTGAAGCGGCCGGTTTCCAGTTCACGGATCAGGGCCGGTTCGTCGATTAGCATTCCGCGGGCGTTGTTCACCAACACGGCCCCGGGCTTTATCATCCCAAGCAACCGGGCGTCGATCAAGAGGCGATTCTGGAGGACACTGGCCGCACTGATTGTGATTACGTCACAAGAGGAAAAAATCTCATCGAGTGAACTCTTGCGCAAGCCTTCCCTGGCGGCCTCCTGATCACTCAGGTGGCGGCTGAAAACCCAGAGCTCGACATCAAAAGGCCGCACCAGCTTGATAAATTCCCAGGCAATCTGCCCCAGGCCCACAATACCGACCTTTTTCTCCAGCAGGCTAACGTTTTTGCTTTTATCGTATTCCCACCAGTTTTTATCCTCTTTGACCCATTGTCTGAGATGAAAGAGGTTTCGCAGGCAGGCCAGGGTCACGCACAGGATGTGCTCGGCTACTGGTTTAGACATCACATTGGAAGCATTGCAGAGTACCAGATCCGGTTTGAGCGAGAATATTTCCGGCGAGATAAAGGGCCGCACTTCACCGCCGGCGTGGGAGATAATTTTCAGCTCATTCGCCTGCTCGAGCACCTGGCTGTCGATCAGAGGAGTATTCCAGGTTGAGAGAACCCCGTCTTTGTTTGCGAAAAGACGGGCATATTCATCACGGCTCAGTTCTGCCGGGTCTACCACAATTTCGATCTCAGCGAATTCCCCCAGGGTATTGATCACTTGTTCGGGAAGCAGATCCGCGCGATATATTGAACGGACGGGAATGAGAATCCTTGGAGGCATTTTGAATAACCTTTCGACAAAGTACAGACTTCCTGCCGGAATAATTCGATACCGCCAGGGTCTGGACAATTTCTCTGCAAATTCAACTGGCTAAGGAAAAGTCAAAAATAAATATTTACAATCAAGACCCGACACAGTAAAATATGAATTTACAAATTATTTAGCCTGATTTTTTTCTTGCGATTTTTCCATTTCTGCGATAGACTTGTTTCATTAAAATCATCAGTCACCTAATCAGATAGGTAATTTATTAGCCATTCCTCTTAACAAGCAGCCCATATCTGTCAAAGTTCTTTCTTTTCGCAGGGAGGATTTTTTTCATGACCAAAGCCGACATAGTTGAACTTATTGCCGAAAAAACCGGTTTTACAGCCAAAGACGTAAAAGTGGTGGTCGAACAGTTTCTGGAAGAAATCAAAAGCTGTCTGAAAGATAACAAGCACTTGGAAATCCGCGGTTTCGGCACTTTCAAAGTAAAAAACCATAAAGCCCGCAAAGCTCGCAATCCAAAGACAAACAAAGAGGTTTTCGTACCGTCGAAGAAAAAGGCGTTTTTCAAGGTCAGCAGAGAACTGAACAACCTTTTGAACTAAGGCCGGCCGGCCTGGTTTATTAACTCTCAGTTGATCATATAAAGTTTATTTTTAAAAGATCAAAGCTTTTTCCTGTATTTTTCGGAAAAAGCTTTTTTTTGCTCAGGTCTGTATGGTTTGCAGATTGATTCATTCTCTGACTGTCAGCCCCTATAACTCTCACTAACCGGTCCGAGTGGGTTATTTAAAAACGAACTTACCGAAGCGCGACGGCACATGGAAATCCTCTTTCCCGGTAGGGCTGAAAGCGCTCTCCTCGATCCGTTTCCCCTCGATATCGATCCGGTAAAGGTTTCCCCGCCAGACATCTCCGGGTATCGGAGGCAGATTTTTTCCCAGAAACAGCTCATCGAAGCGAATCGCCATTTCACATTCCCAGAATTCGGCTTTGCCGTCATGGGTGTTTAACTCCCCTTTAACATATACTCCGTGTTTGAATCCAATAGGATCCCAGGCGATAAATCCCTGAAACCTGGGTCCCCGTTCAACAGTACCGGCGACCTCGGCATCATTGATGATAAGAGCGTCGAATCTGGTATTCAACGGACTGATCTCCAGTTCATAATAGGCGGTAAGAAGGCCTGCCGGGTCGAGGAAAATCTCCACCACCTCTTCATCATATATCGGGTCGTCGTGGCGCTTCATGGTTCCCCAGATATCGTGATCCACGCTATGGTAGCCCACGTAAAGCCATTCGTCATCATAGAGCATCCTGGCTGTGGTCGGTAAACGTGGAGGTTTGCCGGTTACATTGTCAACAAGCTCCATTATCTGTGCTTTTTCCCAGGCCGGATCGTCCAAACGACCGTCAATATTGATCGGTGTTTCGGTTCTGAACACAGAATATTCGGGTAGATCGACTTTCCCGCTCATCGAATACCTCCTTTTAGCCGGGGGCAAGGCCTGCGGTCCGGTTTTTCAATTTTTCCGCCTTCCGGCAAGCCGAACAATAGGGGAAATCACAGAGAAACTGCCATGGATTTTCACGCATCATCTCCACGGCAACATCAAGTATTTCGGAAGCCCGTGCCAGAATCGCGGGGGCCTGGCCGATCAGGCCCTTTCGCAGAAGGCCACGGCGGTCCATCTCCTCCTGAACCAGATAGAACATCTTACTGTCTCCAGGAACTTCCCTGGGTTGGGCTTTGACTATGCTGCCGTCCGTGGCTCGGGCAATGAAAGCCTTTTCAAACAGGGGATAAGAAATATCGAGATAAGGCACCTGGGCCAGCACCTCGGCCAGGTGAATGATACTGCTCGAGTTGAAATCCGTGCCCACATGCAGTACCCACCCGCTGTTCAGGGCCAGTTGATGGTAAGGACCTTCCCGACCGATATAAGTTGAATTGCGGTGAGACTCGGCAATTTCATGCGCTCCTGGCCCGTAAATTCCCACCGAATGCGTAGGGTGGGGCGAGCGGACTACGCCGGGAAATTTACGGAATGTTTCGGTCAGAAGTCCCAGGTAAGTGGGCTTTACAGCCAGGTCTATCGGCTCTTGATCCGGGATAATGAAAAGCGGCATCATCACCACTCCACCGGGAGCCACTGCCTTGATGAGCGACTCGATCACCTCCGCCGGGCCGCCTTCAACCCAGCCGATCGCTTTCATCGAACTGTGTACCGCGACCCAATCCCCCGCACTCAGGCCCAGGGCTTTTAACTCGCGAATCAATATAGTCTTATCAATTTTCGTCATAGACTATACTCAGGAAAGCATTCAATATCAAATTATCGGGGATAAATCTTCAGGCCTTGAAAATCAATGTAATATAAGAGAGGGCAAGCTAACGGCAAGAGTGAATATCGAACCAAAAAACCCGCCGCCCGAACCCGGGCGGCGGGTTGAGTTTCAACTGCTTTGCGCTCTGATCGAGAGCTCAGTACATGTCACCGCCGGGCGGCATTGGAGGAGCCATCTCTTTCTTTTCCGGCTTCTCTGTAACAGTAGCCTCGGTGGTGAGCATTAGTCCGGCGATGGAGGCTGCATTTTCCAGGGCGATCCGCACGACCTTGGTCGGATCGATCACACCGGCTTGAACAAGATCCTCCAGCTTATCTGTGGTAGCATTGTAACCAATGTTTTTAGTGGAGGTCTTGACCTTTTCGACAATCACCGAACCCTCGACACCGGAGTTATTGGCGATCTGGCGCAGAGGTTCTTCGAGGGCGCGTTTGACGATGTTAACTCCGACCTGTTCGTCCGGATCTTTTACTTTAAGCTTGTCAAGAACCGGGATACAGCGCAGCAGAGCCACACCGCCGCCAGCAACGATACCTTCCTCCACAGCAGCCTTGGTCGCATGGAGAGCGTCCTCAAGACGTGACTTTTTCTCTTTCATGGCCACCTCGGTGGGCGCTCCGACATTGATTACAGCCACGCCGCCGGCCAATTTGGCAAGGCGTTCCTGAAGTTTCTCACGGTCGTAATCGCTGGTGGTATCCTCGATCTGCTGACGGATCTGGCCGATCCGTCCCTGGATATCGCTCTTGCTTCCGGAACCCTCGACCAGGGTGGTGTCGTCTTTATCGATGGCGATGCGTTTCACTTTGCCGAGATCACCGATCACAGCGTTTTCGAGCTTGAGGCCGATTTCCTCGCTGATCACCCGGCCGCCGGTCAGGATCGCGATGTCATCAAGCATTGCCTTGCGGCGGTCTCCGAAACCGGGAGCCTTGACCGCTGCCACTTTCAGGGTGCCGCGGATCTTGTTCACCACGAGAGTGGCCAGAGCTTCGCCCTCGATATCCTCGGCGATAAGCAACATTGGCTTGCCGCTCTGGGCGACTTTCTCCAGCACGGGCAGGAGATCTTTCATCGCGCTGATTTTTTTATCGTAAATCAGCACGTAGGCATCCTCGAGGACAACTTCCATTTTTTCGCTGTCGGTGATGAAATAAGGGCTCAGGTAGCCTCTGTCGAACTGCATACCATCCACAGTATCCAGGTAGGTTTCAGCAGTCTTGGACTCTTCCGAGGTAATTACGCCGTCTTTACCGACTATTTCCATAGCATCAGCGATAAGTTCACCGATTTCCTTGTCGGCGTTGGCCGAGATCGTACCGATCTGGCTGATCTCCAGTTTGTCCCTGCAGGGAGTGGAGAATTTTTTCAGCTCACCGACGACTTTTTCCACAGCCTTGTCGATGCCGCGCTTGATGCTCATGGCATTGACGCCGGCGGTAACACCTTTCAGACCTTCCTTTAAAATCGCCTGGGTGAGCACGGTGGCGGTTGTGGTACCGTCACCGGCGACATCGCTGGTCTTGGTAGCGACTTCCTTGACCATCTGTGCGCCCATGTTTTCGAAAGGCTCCTCGAGTTCGATTTCCTTGGCCACGGTTACACCATCCTTGGTGACAGTGGGGGCACCGAACTTCTTATCAAGAACCACATTACGGCCTTTGGGGCCCAGAGTAATCCTGACCGCATCGGCCAGCTGTTTTACTCCATCCATGAGGCTGGCACGAGCTTCCGCGCTGAATTCCAATATTTTCGCCATAACTATTCCTCCTTCATCTCCACCGGAAAACCGCGGCTAAAACGGCTCCGGTCTATGAAAAGATAGTTTTTGTAATTTAAAGACAGCTTCTTTAAGAAAACTTAGACAATGGCCAGAATGTCGCTTTCGCGCAGGATCAGATATTCATCGCCGTCAATGGTAACCTCGCTACCTGAATACCTGCTGTAGAAAACAACATCTCCTTTCTTGAGTTCCATCTTGATTCTTTTGCCGTCATCGGTCATCTTTCCCGGACCGACCGCCACGATTTTGCCCTTCTGGGGTTTTTCCTTGGCAGTATCCGGGATGATTATGCTTCCCTTTTTCTGTTCAGCCTCCTCCAGGGGCTTGACAACTACACGGTCAGCTAAGGGTTTGATTTTCATAACTGCTCCTCATAGGTTAAGGTTTTGATGGTTGGAACTATGGAAAATAGAAAAAGTTAGAGATTAATTATTAGCACTCTTTTAAAAAGAGTGCCAATAAGGAGTTTAAAAAATTTTAATCGGTTCTTTTCTCCGCAGGGCAGCCGCCGTCCTCGGAGCAGGCCTTGCAGGCGGGCGTTTCGGCCTTTTCCTTTTTCTGCTCTTTGGTTTTGTAATCAGTCGCGTAAAAACCCTTGCCCTTGAAAACAAAAGAGCCGGGGCTCAAAATCCGCCGGATACTGTTTCCGTTGCAGCTTTCACAATGCAGGTCGGGTTTTTCATTGACACCCTGAAGAATCTCGAACCGGTTCCCACAATCAGTGCATTCGTATTCATAGATCGGCATCTCGTTGACCACTCTGTTTAGGTTACCACACCGACCAGAGGAAGCGGCAAAAGGTGTGCCAGTTGATTTTCCCGGCTTTCCCGATCAGATAGACTTACGAATATAAAAGACTTATCCTAATTTTGCAAATAATTCTTAAAAAAGCAAAGCAGAGCCAAGTCTGCCCATCTGACAGATAAATTACGCCAAGCGGGCAGACAATTGCCTGTGATTGATATATTATGCCAAATCAGGCAGATTTGGCCTTTATTTCATCCGAGCTGAAAACTGACTGTCTGGGTTTCCGGATTGAAATAAGCAGTAATTATCGTGTCCCCGGGCGGCTCGTTTTCCAGCATGTAGCAGGCAAGCGGAGCCTGAAAAGCTAACACGCTGTGAGTGAAAGTTGTGAATTAAGATAATTGACAGGCGGAGAAAATACCGCAAGACTGAAATACTCGGAACAAGCCGCAAATTCCAGCGCAGGCGTGGGAATACGGGTTTGAGGTGCGGTGGCGGATATTTCTCGAAAAAATGAAAACGGCGCTTAGATATTCCTCTGAGAGCTCCTGCGCCTTTCGCCCAGCACCACGAAAACCGAGCAAAGAATAAATGCTGCTGCTGTTATGATCAGGATATTGAGCAGCCTTTTCGGCCGGCTCTTGTATTCCGGGATAACAGGCTCATCCAGCAGAACGGCCGAGGGAGTGTCGTCCGCCTCGTTGATCCGTGTTTCTTCCAACTGGGCTGAAAGCAGCAGAAACAGCTCCTCCTGGATTCTAACCGCCCTGTAAAGTCTGGCGAAGTCCAGAGCGATGCCGGGAATTTCCGATTCGATCCTGCGGATGGTTCGATCCAGCTCGGTGATTTGCTTTTTCAACAGGGTTATATCCGGGTGCTGCGACCGGTAGAGGGAACGCTTTACGCGCAGTTCGATAGACCTGCTTTCTCGTTCGGCCTGGAGCATGACCAGCATCTCGAGGCTTCCTTTTACCGGGAGAGTGATCAGTTCGATTATTCCGCTCGGCTGCTCGGCGGTTGTCACTACCTTTTTTTCCTCCTGGAAACTCTGAAGGCTGTCCTCGAGCACCACGAGTTTTTGTTTGGTTTCAGCCAAACGCTCCTCGAGGAATTTACGCTTGTTGGATGCAGAAAAGACTACGTTGTTGTAAAGGATATTGTTCAACTGCACAAAATATTCATAGGCCAGGTCTCTGGCCAGAACCGAATCCTCCTTTGCCTCTACTGTAATAATGACCTGGCCCTCGGGCGGGAAGTCGATTTTCGTATGAGACTGGAGTTCTTCCCTGGCCTTGAAGCGATATTCGGTTTTATACACCTTTTCCAGGTCGAACTTCTCGATCAAGGAGTCCGCCACGGTGCGGCTGCTCAGGATCACTACAAAGTCGTACTGGGACTGGCTGAAGCCGGCCATTCCGCTTGCGATCCGGCTGATCCCTCCCGGCAGGTCGGGGATCCTGGAAAGCAGCATTCCCAGGCCGCCGAACCCCGATTTTTCCTGGGGAGGCATAATTACCGTTGTGGCCTCGAACCACCGCGGAAGAAAGAAAAAATTCGCAATCCCGGCCACAAGGGCCACCAGCAAGCATGCAGTTGAAACCAGTTTCCATCTGCGCAGAAGAATGGAAAAGACATCGGTTGGCTGGTAAGTCCTCTCCGCCAAAACACAAACCCCCTGTTGCAATTATCCGAAAATGACAAAAATGAGCGCGGAAAATACTCCGGCAAGAACCGGCAGCAAGCGATCGAGATGAAATTTTTCAGGCACGTAGATAACATCACCCGGAAATACTTTTTCCGTGGGCCTACACTTGAACTCCGTACCGTCGCTTCGCCTGAGGTAGGTCGTTTTTCTCGAGCCGTTCCAGTTGGGCCCGCCGGCCTGGCCCAGGTAATCCTGCACGGTCCAGCCCGGCTGGTAGATGAAACGGCCGTAGTTATTTGTACTTCCGGTAACGAAAACCCAGGTATTCCGGGTAGGGAACTGGTAGTGTGAACCATGTTTCAGTTTCTCATCGAGCATCTCTTCGGTAAGCTCGACATAATGATGGTCCTTCCAGTTAGCCCGGCTTACAAACACTTCGCCGACCAGGGAGGTATCAGGCATCTGTGGTTCACCGGCGAGAACGAGCAGGTCCATCAAAGTTTCCCCTTCAAGAAATTCCACGGTGAACTCGTTGGCTTCCTCCAGGTTCCAGTCCTTGACTCTGACCGTGTCGAAACCGGAAAGGTTGGGGAACCTTCCGGTGAGGATCACATAATTTTTGATAGGGGGTACCTCGACTATGCAGCCATCAAGCAGGCGGGGATTGTAAGATAAATTGCCCCTGGACTCATGGCGCATCAGGTCCACCTCTTCCAGAAATTCATGCTCCTTGTTCGACAACCTTACACGGCGTTTAGACCCTCCGCGCTTGATTCCTTCGGCGGCCCTGATCAAATCGCTCACCCGGTCGATCGCGCTCACGGCATAGGTACCAGGCAAGCGAACCGCCCCGGCGGTGTAAACCCTGAAAGTGCGGGGGTTGATCAGGGAAAGCGAGATGCTGGCCTCGTCACTGAAATAGGCTGCAAGTTCGCGGGCCAGGAATTCCTCGGCCTCGGCCAGGGTCATACCAGACACTTCGAGCGCTCCGGCAGGCGGCATCAGCAGCCTGCCCTCTGCAGAAATGAACAGATCGTAAGAGGTAAAAGGCTCGATGTTCCAGATAGACACATCAACCTCATCTCCAGGGCCGAGCCGGTAAACGCTGCGGTCAACTTTGCCATCCAAGGGTACCCGCTCCTCCGGTGCTATTTTTGTTGTCGGTGGCTGGATAAACTCCTCTTTTTCGAGCAGACGGGGCAGCGAAGAGTCAAAAACATCCCGTCTCTGCCCCCTCAGAGGAACGGCTGAGATAAGAAGGAGGACTATCAGCAGCCTGACGTTTCTTTCCATCAGAGAACTCATCTGCTGCTCCTTACATTTTGCTGACTGGACAGAATTAAGAAATAAGACCAAGCCGCTCCTGCCTGTATAGCCCCCGGAGCGGATAGATTGCAATTAAATTTGGTCTTAGAAATTAAACCTTGTTTAATTATAACTCAATGGAAATTTTTTATCTACAGCAACGGACAAGCCATTCATCCGTGAGAAAAGTTCAGAATTTCAATGGATATATTTTCCACTCTCGACCACATCATCGGGTAGCAGGCTCGAAAATTCCCTCAAGTTGGCTGAAAGAGCTTTTTCCTCAGCCAGTCCGATGGCGTAAAATGTCACTGTTTCGTCACCACAGGTCATATTCCTTAATATCCTCCAATTACCTACTTTTATCCAATCCTGCGGTATCCCGGCCAATTTCTCCAGCCATTTTTCATAAACAACCGCGATCCTCGCCTTTTTCGTCCTGGCCAGCTTACCCAGGGATTCAGCATTGTATCCACCGGACAGCCTCAGTCCGGCCACCTCGAGACTTCCCAGGCCGAATATGTCCAGGCAATCTATATCCGCAAAGTAATTGATCGCGCCGATATCGTTTACCGCCACGGTTGTTCCCTCGTAATACTTTTTTAAAAACATGGCCATCTGGTAATTCTGCTCGTAAATATTTTTTGCCGCCGGGGCTATCCAGATGAACGTTCTTACAGCCCTTAGAAACAGGGGCGAAAATGCAGTAACAATAACGGCAGCCAGAATGAAGATTCGCAGATATTGCCTCCTTTGCAGCAGGAGTTGCAATTCCTGGCTAACTATGCCCGGTAATGAAATCACCGCGGCATAAAGTCCCAAAGCCACAAGGTAAGCCTCGTAGCGGAAAAAACCACCGACCTGGGCGAACTGCATGTGTAACAGCGCAGTGATTAAGAAGATAATCCACAATATGGCAGAATACTGCTTCAGGCTCGACCTATCTTTCAGCCGGATATATAAACTGCCCAGAGCACATAGGATAAGGATCAGCAGAGGCGGATGAAGGGCAAGCTTATAATAACTCTGGACAATCTTTTTGATAATTTCCCTGAGGGAATAATCTGCCGTAAAAAGACTAATGTTTCCCTTTAGAAGTACTGAATTAGGAAAAATAAACCACCCCTTCCACATCGAAAAGGCGCCGTAGCAGGCAAGCGGAAAAAGGGCCAATCCAAAAATCCAGAATGCCAGGCGATACTTTCTACGTAATAACAACAGACAGCAGACTGTAAAAACGAGAAACAGCCCTTCATAGCGAACCAGCACGAGAACCGGAGCCAGAACCAGCATGATCGCTTTATCCGCCGGGTGTTTTCTATCCTCGGAAAGAAACCGGGCCGCACTGACAACGAAGACGAAATTTATCAATACTTGCAGCGTGTGTTCGAGACCAGCAAAAATCAGCAGAGGAAACGAGGTGACAAACGTAATTACCATCAAAACGAAGAATAAATAAACAGAGTGTAGCTGATGTTTTAGCAACAGACGGTATAGCCAGAGAACCAGCACCGTACAAACGATGATGTTTATTACCAAAGGAGTAACTTCGTTCGGGGAAGTGAAATAGTACACAGCGGACAACAGCGCCGTCCAGAGCAAGGAAGATGAGTTGGATGTGAAACCGGAACCAGTAACTCCCCAGATTCCTTTCTGGGAAAAGTTTTTTGCAATCGCCATATGGATGTATGGATCATCGAGTACGTAAATCAGCCTGCCACCAGTATTGCCAAGCAATAGTTTCAGACTGGCCGCGACCGCGACGGATAACAAAACCAGCGCCAGTAAAAGCGGCCAGTGACGTTGAAAGTGACCAGTCATTTAGAGACTCCATTTGAAATTATATAATTTCAGGCAAAATATACCGATCTGCTTTGCTGGATATTAATAGTATGAATAATCGGCAATGACGCCTGCTGCCGGAGAAATCATCCGAATGGAACAATGCTGAAAATTTGCTTTAATATAAATGCAATCCACAGAAATACACTGGGCGGGAGGGGACAAACAGAGTGGGATAATCTGAAAAAAGCCATCCAACCGAAACTGAATTAAAATAAATGTTTTTCATTTCCAGATCAAGAAATATCTCAGCCCTTACCGGGGTGTTTACACACGACCACTGGTGCAGTATAATATAACGGGTGGAGAAAGTGTCTTGATATCAGAGCTAAATTTTTCATTCTCATTATGGTCTTAGAGAAATAAACCGAAAATGAAAATAAAGAATCTTCTGTTTTCTCTGCTGGCCGGCGGTTCGCTTGCGCTGGGCGGCGGTCTGGTTTATAAAAAAAGAAGGAAACGTGTTGAGGCGGTACGCAGCGATAGAGAAAAAATGAAGCGTATTGTCGTCCTGGCACTCGAGCAGCTTGCCGCCCGATCCGACAAAGGCCGGGTTTCCGCCTCGGAAGTTTATTTCTTTATCTGGGTTGTAGGGCGGGTCGCAAACCGTCAGGCGGTGGACTTTCCGTCATTCGATTTCACTGTCAAGCAGGGTATGCTCTCCAGTTCGAAGCTGACCTACATCCTGCGCAGGATGTTGAAAGAAAAGCATCTCAGCCTGGATAGAAACCATCTGATCCCCTTACAAGAACTGGATCAGGCCGAGAGCGAAAGAGTCTTGAAGCCGCTGGATAAAATAGCGATGATTATCGAGGAAACCGCCACCCAGTGGACCAGGGACTTTCCGGAGGAACAACTCGTGCGTTTCAGCCAGCTTTTCAAGTAATTAACTCAGCAATGATGGAGCCTTTATGGTACGGCCACTCGACCACGTAATAGTTATTCAGCAGATCAACTTTGCCGAGCGGGTTCACCAGAACCTGCAGACCCATCCTGAAATCAGCAAGCTTCAAGCCGAGTTAATCGAGCAGCAGAAAAGAGCGGCTGAGCGCAGGCAGACCCAGTCTGTTAACAAAACCGAAAGATCCAGAATCATTATTCACGAAAAGAGTGCTCACCGGCGGGGCGGCAAAAAGAAAGGCAGGTCTGCTGGAAACAAACGCAGGAGGGGTATCGACTTCAAAGCTTAATCGACTTTTTCCTCGGAAAGGGTTTTCCTTTCTGATTCTGCTATCGCTACACAGATATCTCGTATAATTCTATGAGCCCTTCCACGAGGGATAAGCCAGTTGTTGCCGAGGATCGAAAAGGCGACCCGCTCCCCCTCCCCGGTTTCAGCATATCCCGAGAGAGCCATTACAGCAGAGATAAACCCGGTTTTGGCAAAAACTTTCCCATCCGCAGCCGTGTTGCGCATCAGCCGAACCCCGTTGTCCTCGCCGGCTACAGCCAGGCTGGAGATATATTCCTCGCGCGCCGGATGGCTGTCCATAAAACTCAGCAGCTTGACAAACATCTCAGGCGTAACCAGGTTAAGCCGCGAAAGCCCGGAGCCATCCTCGATACGCAAGCCTCGGGTATCCACTCCCACTTTCCGCAGAAAGCGCTTTTCAACTTCTATTCCCTCTTTGAAACTTCCTCCCGATCCCAGGTAGGCGCCCAGAGTAAAGAGGAGTTGCTCAGCGTAAAAGTTATGGCTGCGTTTGTTTATGACCCATATCACTTCGGAGAGGGGTACTGATACATGCTGGGCCGCGATCAGGGGCGATTGATCGAGGTAGTCGGCTTTGCCCTGAGGGGCATTGAGCACTTTCACTGTTCCGTCGACCCGGATGCCCCTGCGGGCCAGGGCGTCAGCAAACGCATTGGCGGCAAAGCGCGGCGGGTTCTCCACTGCCACGTACTCGAGAAATCCCAGGCTTCCCCTGTAAATACCTCCACCCAGGCTGATTTCATCACCCGGCGTATTTCTGGAGATCACCAGCCGGTCCTGTGCACGGCTGGCTACAGTGAGGGCGCGGTTCAGCATCCGGATCTCTGAACCCTGAGGTTTGATTCGCACCTCCGGGGGTTCACCCACCCGGCGGGAGGGAAAAACCTCCACGTCAATGCAGTTATCATTATAGGCCAGCGCGGATACGGCAGCCGCGTACCACCAGTTGAGATCCTCCCAGCTCCAGCCATTGCCAAGAAACGGCGCTTTAAAAAGAGTGTTGTCAGCCACCAGCGAGCCGGTAACGTGGCGGATTCCGCTGGAGGCGACCTGTTCGGCCAGGCTGTCCCAGATCGCGGCCACACTCGGGTAAAAACGGTCGGAGATTGTCGGATCACCGCTCCCGTGAATGATCAACTCACCCTCAAGCAGGCTGTCCTCTCGGCTGAAATCGCCCACTGCCATTACAGTTGTCCGGTAGCGGAAATCCGGACCCAGTCCATCGAGAGCCGCAGCAGTCACCAGAAGCTTGATGTTGGAGGCCGGTATGTAACGCCGGGTGGCGTTGAACCTCAGAAGGTCGTCCCCGCGTTCGATTGAACGGACCAGGATTCCCCAGTTTTCAGGTTCCTGCCCGTAACTTTTCAGGATTGAGCGGACACGGCCCTTCAGGTCAGCAGCATTTTGCGCAAAAAGGGGGTTGAAACCTGAAAAGAGTAATAAAATCAGAGCCATCTGGAATGCTGCCCGGCCGGAGCCCCAGCGTAACCATCTAATCTTCACGCTTTTACTTTCCGCCACAGGAGACAAGCCCTCCTCCAGAGAATTCTTGCCATTTTTACCAAATTCGTTGCCAAATCTTAGTTACATTCAAATCGAATGTCAAGCGCGTCTCCGGATTCAGGTTTGAGCCAGATTTCGTGAAAAAAGCCCACTAACGAAATCTTTGTCAAATGGTTATCTGCCGACTAAAAACAAAGAAACTTGCGTGTAAAAACCATCGATTCGGTGGCTTTCTCCTGGCAAAGCTCTGCTTCTGGATATAGTTAATTTGGATTTGGGCTGATCTCCTATTCGTGCCCGCCAATAACTATTTTTTCTCCTACTTTGATATCTCTATAAATTCCCGGAAACGCTGTGCGAAATGCTTCTATACTTTCATCGCAGCTATCGTGCCCAGAGAGACCTACCACACTAGGATTCCGCTTTTTTAGAAAATCGATGTTGTTTTGAACTTCCTCTATTGTAATCGGCTTCCACGGCACCTTTCCTGTGCCTGCATACATCTGTATTTTTAGTCCCTTCAATATCAATCTTGAATCAGTAACAGGATAATGCAAACCGCCAATTATACCGTAAATTGGTTCGTCAAAAAGAGCCTCTGCACGTTCTAATATTTTTAATAAAGTTTGATGACCGCAACCTGCAATAAATACGATCCCCTTTCCTTCCACATTGACCGCTAACGCCTGTTCGGGTGTATAACCAAGGAAAAATAACTGATTGGATATCACTCCGATAGTTGTAACGCATTCTGAAATGACAGTGGGATTCTCTGCCAAAATGGGCGTAAGTCCCGGGTAGGTCATTGGAATGGGGGTGTAAACAATTTTCTCGCTGAGATCAAGTTGATGATTTGTCAAAGAAAATGTCTTCAATTCGCTCCACTTGCCCCCACCCACATGATCTAAATGATTATGAGAAATAACAATAACATCGAAATCGTCCAGAGTAATCCCTAACTGTTTCATATTATGTAAAAGTGGGGATGGATCGATCTGATCACTATTAAGACCTACATCGAATAGTATTGTACATTCGTCTGTCTTGATAAGATAGGAAACGCCGGCTTCTCCTTTTAAAGATTCATTACATGTATACCAGTCTATGAGAGGTAAAATTTCCAATGTTTTTGTAGCACCAAGATTTTTTATCTTCCGGATGTTAGACTGGTTAAGTTGCCACTCCTGTTCCGCTTTCTGTTTCCCTTTGTTGAAACGCTCCAATAACTCACCAGGATCACCACCAAAATAATCAAATACAGCCGCCAGGTCCGGATTCTTATTAATTTCCTGCTCGATTGATATAACTTGCTCATTTTCATTAATAGAAGAAGTCTTCTTTGCCTTAAAGTGATCACAGGAAAACAGTAATCCTGAGATCAAAATAAGAGACAGTTTTTTTCCTGATGATTTCATTTTATCCTCCAATGTTCAAGTATTTCTATCTTTTGGTTCATATGCATCACAACGAAACCCTTCTTCATCCTGCTGGTCAGCCCTTGTTAAAGTACACAAGACATACTCAGACGGATTATCATCCTTCTTACAGGTTAAACACAAACTCGGCTTTGGAACTAAATCTGGGTTTATTTCACTTCCATCGTCATTAAAAAATCCAAATGGTTTCTCTTCCATTTTTATTCCTTCATTATCCAAGGTTGATGCTTATAGAGCAGTAACTACTACTTCCAGTACTGTCAGGTTAACTATCCGACTATCTTGAAAAGTTATTACTATTCTTTGTTGCCGGTTTGACTACTTGTTATCTTCACAAGGTAAGACTATATCATCTTGCTTTTTCTGCAGCAAATTGTATTGGCAGGCTGTTGCTGTTATCTTGCCCGTTAAAAGTTTTAGGAGAAAGTCCATCCAATCGGAATATTCAGTCACAAATATTTGTCAGTTTCCAGGTGTTTCATGCTCACTCCCCACATTTTGGGCAACTCTTCACCCAGCCGAAATAGCGATGGCCGCAGCGGGGGCAGCAGCGGATGATATTGCCGGCCCACTGGCTGATTATCTGCCTGAATGCCGCAGGCCCTCGCACTGCCAGGATAATTGCAAGCGCGGCCAGGACAAGGATCCCGAACATCATGATCATCGAGGCCAGTTTCAGCGTGCCCTCGATCACCAGGTAAGCTACAAATAGAACAGCAAATCCCCCCCAAGCCAGTCCTCTGCGCAGCCTGAAAGGAAGCATCCTCCACACCCTGCGCAAGGGTGCGAACAAAGCTCCCATAACAGCGGCGACAATGTTGGTCAGGGCAAGCAGGAAATTGGGCAAAGTCTCAGCGAAAAAATTCCGGGCTCCCTGCCTGAGTGCCAGAAGGAGAATCCTCCGCCTGCTCAGTGTGATCGGGGCACCGCAGTTGCCACAGCGGATGCGCACTTTTTTTCCTGCCGAAAGGCGCACCCGGTTTCGAGCACTGCAGGCCTTGCAGTGCGTTATCAGTTTCACTTCGATCATCAATCAAGCAGCGAATAGTTATCTGGAGCCAGATTCAGGCAACTTCGTGCCGTCGTAAGGGCAGTAAGACCAGCCGGCGCGCATGGGCTTTAGACAATTAATGCAGCGAATCAGATTGCCGGAATAGCGCTCCAGGGTTGTCTGGACGCGTTTGATCAACAAGGTGGGAATAATCGGCTTGGGGATATAACCGACTGCGCCGAGGCTGCCGGCCCTTTCGACAGCCTCGGCGTGGCAAGATTCGCAAATGATCATTAACGGAATCTTCCAGGTGATCTCCCTCCGGGTAAACTCACTGCAGAGAGATAACCCTTTTTCAACATTATCAGCCAGGTCGATCAGAATCAGATCCGGCGATTCGCGAGTTGCAGCCTTGATGCCGTCTCTGCCGTTTTTGGCGGGAATCACTCTGTATGACTCATCCAGCAACTTTTTGCATAGATTCAGGCTGTACTTATGCTCATCAAAAACCAGATCTTTCTTTTCCCGCAAATTACCAACCTCGATTCTCCACCGGGGCAAGCTATATGTTCAACTGGCTGTTCTGCTCCTCTATTCCTCGTGAGAGAACATCTTGACCATTGCATAGATAAAGAAAGCCAGCGCGCAGACACTGTAGGCTATAAACGGTACGGTCTCTACAAATTCACCGCTGAAATTGGTATTGCTCTGCACGACGATAAAACCCTTGCCCAGCACGATGGCCAAGATGAGAAGAGACAGCATGTTGAATTTCTTTATCAGTGCAAAAATAACCAGCAGCACTTCGAACACTGATACCTGGTAGCCGGTCCAGTCGATTTGTCTGAAAAACGAGAGAATATCCTCAAACATGACTGAGCCCTCCTTTAACGGGAGGCGGGGAAACTGTTGGAAGAATCCAATCTAAGATTAAATATAGATAAGCCTGGAACAGCGGTCAATGTTTGAGAAACATTAAGCGAACTTTATCATAATTACCGGTTTCCGCCGACAGAGCCGTTGGCCCGGCTTTTTTTATTTCTCCTCTTTCAATTCCTCGAGCGTGGCAGGGATTCCACGGAAAACGCTTTTTTCAACGCCGTATATCTTAGGATCGCCGTCTGCGCGAAGGTATACTTCGTCGCTGTCGGGAATTGAATCGGCAAAGGTTACAGCCGCTGCCAGGCTGTCCTTCTGCCAAAGCGCCACATTCAGGTTCGGGCTGGTGAAACCGAGATTTGCCCTGTCAGAGCCGCTTTCGGAGACAATCCGGGTGAAAACCAGATCCGAAAGATCCCAGAGCAGGTTCTGAACCTTCCATCTCCTGGCTTGGGCTTTTTCCGGCACAGTAACCGACCACTCCTCGCCGTGCTTTTCAAGCTCGATCCGCTGGGAGGGAAATTCCAGAGCGATCCGGGTGATATCACCGGTATCGAAATCGAGGATTTTTTTGTAGCGCAGATCGTGGAAAGCTTTTACAAGCCTGCTGGCCTCGATGCTGTCTACAGCGACCAGATCCTCGAACTGGCTCGATTTCACATAAACCAGCGAGTCCCTGGCCAGGTGGGAAAGACGAGCAAAAGAGAGACGTTTTTCACCCTCTTCATCACAAAAGACGATTTCCAGAAACGGAGTCCTGAATGCCCCCCTGACTGCCCTGGATGGAGATTTGATAAAACGGTTCGCTTTCAGGTCTTTCAAATCCCAGAGCAGCCCGTCAATCATGGAGTCATCTGCCCTTGCCTTTTCTGGCTCGGTCAGGCTCCAATCTCCGGCTGTATCTTTAACCGCGGTGACTTTCTCCTGCGGGGTGATCAGAGTAAGCCTGCTGATACTTTCTTTCGGCTTGCTGACCAGGGACCTGTGGCGAAAGCGGTCGGGTTCAGATTTAAGCCTCTCGACCAGCTCCTCCTCGACCAGGAAAACGTTTTCCTGACCTTCGCGCCGGGCATAATAGTTGCCTTCGGAGTCTTGCTCTCCCACATGCAGCAGGTGCACCGGCCCTCCTTCGCCCTCGAACAACTTCACTGTCAACGCGGGTTGCTCCAGGCCGTAGCGTTTCAAATCTTCACTGCTCACCGTGTCGATAAAGCCCTCGGCCCTGGCATTTTCCAAGCTCTCCAGCAGTTTGTCCACGCTGTCCCTGTCTGCCGGCACAGCAAGCGGCATCTCGATCTGCCAGGTACTCTCAGACTCGCCGAGAGCGAGTTTACCCCCACCCCGTTTTTCCACAGTAACTTTTTTCACCAGATCCTTGTCCAGGTGAAGAATCCGTTTGTTACGCAGGTCATCAGTGCTCTTGTTCAGGTCGGAGAAGACCCAGCTGTTGAGCAGGATCACCCGCCTGGGCCTGCTCGTGTTGGATGCGTAAATATAGCTTTTCGTGGGGTTCTTGTTGCCCAGGATCAGCTTGAGGCTGCTATCCGCCGAGGCCAGAAAAAGCTCCAGAGTAAGCTGCGGCTTGTCCAGCCCGAAAATGGTCAGATCGGCGGCCGAATCCTCGACCACCCGGTTCAGGCTCATGCTTGCCGCACTGCTCAGAAGCCTGGCGACGCTTTCGCTGTCGGCCGCAACGGAAAGCGGCTCGGTAATCCTCCAGCCCTCAGAGGTGTACTCCAGGCTCACAGTGCTGAATTTGTCAATCTCTTCCGGCCGTGAGGTTACCCGGAAGCTTTCCACGCTGTCCGCGCTGAAAACCAGAGCCTTGTTTTCCAGTTCCTCCCGCTGCTTTCGCGTCTCCTCTCCCTTATGCTCGTAAAAATAGTAGAAAAGCGCCAGAGCCACGAAAATCCCGAGATAGATAAAAGGTTTTTTCGTGCTCATCTTTTCGACCTCCTGCGGATCCAGACGAGCAGCCCGGTGAAAATGATCCCTGCCGGTACCACCACCACGGTGACCAGCCCCATGGTGAGCAGCTCGGAGCGCTGAAGCATGATCGGGGTGTTTTCGGTTTCTTTCGGGGCAATAGTTATCTGGTCTGTCTGGCCCCGCAGCCAGCGCAGGCAGTTGAGCAGGAGGTCGCTGTTGCCGAGCTGACCCAGGTAGGCATTGGAGATAAAATCCCGGTCGCCGATAACCACCAGCCGGGCGGCAGAGGCGCTGTCGGAGGCAGCAACCAGGCTGTCCTGCTCAGTCTCTTCATTCACAGTAACCGCCACGGCAAACGGCACCTCTTCCCCCTCATCTAATGCTTTCTGGGCTACCTGGTCAAACCGGGTCTGGAGAAGGTCCCGGTCGCTCTCGGCATAGCTTTTCTCGCTGGTCTTGATAAACTCCTCAACAGTTACATTTTCAGGGGGTGTGCTATCTGCGCGAACCGAACGGACCATGTCGAATACTGTGCCGACCTCGAAAAAGCGGGTGATATCGTGAGTCGGGTAGTTGTTCGCCAGAAAGGCGAACGGGGTTCCCACTGCACCCTGAAGCAGGTCGATGACCAGATCATTTCCGAGATTGACCCCGTATTCAACCAGGAAGGCGATCAGGTTGTCAGCCATGAACGGTTCGACAAGAAACAGGGCACGTCCGCCGGTTTTGAGAAACTCTCTTATCGACTCGAGCTCCTTGGGCAGGAAATCCTTTTCAGGGCCGGCCAGTACGAGAATCTCGCAGCTATCCGGAACAGGCTTGCCGATGGCCAGCAGAACCTCCCTCACCGGCCCGATCTGTTCCTCTATCGCCTCCCTGGCCCGGCCGTAGTTGAGCGATTCACTTAAGTCGAGGCCGGGTTCCCCGTGGCCGGTGACGAAATAGACCGCCCCTTTCTCGCCGGGCGACGGAGCTCCCAGAAGGCTCGTCATTGCATTGGTGATTTTCGCCTCCTGCTCGGAGTAGATTTTTTCCTGCCTGTCTCCGTAGGAGAGAATGACCGTACTGGCGCTGGAAATGCCCAGCTGAAGCGCCAGCAGTGGGTTGCGGTCGATATCCACCAGTTCATACTTGAAGTGCTCACTGTGGTAGGCGTAGGTTTCCAGAATGTCCACCAGGGGCTGTTTGCTGCGAATGTCTCTTTCTCCGCGGTAGAATACATAGACATTCAGGTCCAGGGTGTCGCGCTCCAGGCGCTCGAGCTGCTGGCGGCTCTGCAGAGCGATGGAGTGGGTCTTGCTCTTGGTCAGGTCCCAGCGGTAATGGTGGCGCTCGCTGAACAGTCCCACCACGACCAGGATTCCGACAAAAGCCAGGATGAAGATAACCGAGACGGCCCCGTAGCGCGCCGAGCGGCGGCTGAAAAGAAAGCGCAATTCACCCCGGTTTTTTACGGTATAAAACAGAAGAGACAGCACACCGAGAATGTAGGCGGTGCTTGACCAGAGACCGATCCCGGCCTCCACGACCCGCATTATGTAGCCGAGAATCAGTAGCATTACTCCCAGAATGAAGAAAATGAACATTTTCGCTGCCATTTGAGTTAGCCCCTCCACTTTTTGGATTCAAGCACCCGCAGGGTCATAAATATCCACAAGAGGGTAAAACTGAGGTAGTAAACCACATCGCGCGTATCGATCATCCCCTCAGCAAAGTTGTTGAAATGCTCCAGAATGGACATGTGGCGCAGGATCTCGCTTGTACCTGTCCACTGGATGATCCAGAAAATAAGCAGTATGCCGAAAGTGGCGACTGCGGCGATAATCTGGTTTTCGGTCAGGGCGGAAATAAACAGCCCCAGCGCGATAAAGGCTGAGGCCATCAGAACCAGTCCCAGATAGCCGCTGACCAGCGTGCCGGGCTCCGGGCTGGAATGGATCGCCATAAACAGCGGGTAAACAAGGGTAAGCGCAAGCATTACCAGGAAAAGGGTAAGCGAGGCGAAAAACTTACCCAGCAAAATAGCCATGTCACTCAGCGGGTAGGTAAACAGAAGTTCCATGGTGCCGGTTTTGCGTTCCTCTGCAAACGGTTTCATTGTAATCAGCGGCATCACGAATAGCAGAATCACACACATATTGCCCAGCAGAGGCCGCACTACCCGGTAAGTGATATTCAGGTTGTAGCCTTCCCCGTACGGTGACTGGGCGTTCATCGAGGCCATGTTGAAATCGCTGATAAAAACCATGAAAAAGATACCTGTGACAAGCAGAAAAAACAGTATCACCACATAGGCAATCGGAGAGGTGAAATAACTGCGAAGCTCTTTTTTGTAAACCGGGAGGCAATTCATCTTTGTAGCATCTCCTAGACGTTTTTAGTGATCGTTCGCATGAATATTTCTTCCAGGCTCAGACGGATCGGCCTGAGTTCCAGCAAACCGCACCCTGAGCCGACAACGGTTTCGGCGACAGCACGGCGGATATCGCTTTGGCTTTCGACAGCGACAATCAGCTCAGTCACGCCGGGCTCCTCACTGGCTGACTCCTTGATACTGACCACCCCATCCAGGGCGGCAAGCCTGTCGCGCAAGGAAGCCATATCGCCCTCGACCCGTATTATCAGGCTTCCGCCGGTTGTGGAACTGCCGGTGATGTTGGCCAGCGAGTCTTCGGCCACGATCTGGCCGTCATTGATAATAATCACCCGCTGACAGGTAGCGCTCACCTCCTGAAGGATATGGGTGCTGATAATTACCGTGTGTTCCCCGGCAAAGGATTTGATAAGTTCGCGGATTTCGATAATCTGGGCTGGATCGAGCCCTGTGGTGGGTTCGTCCATGATCAGCACTTCAGGCTCGTTGATTATCGCCTGGGCCAGTCCTACTCTCTGCTTATAGCCCTTGGAGAGAGGGCCGATCAGGCGGTTTGTCACCTCATCGATCCCGCACTGAAGGCAAGCCCGGGAGATTTTCCCGGCCACTTTTCTGCGCGGGATCCGCTTTGCCCGGGCCACGAAAGTCAGGTATTCGGTGACAGTCATGTCATTGTAAAGGGATACGTTTTCCGGCAGATAACCGATACGGCGCTTGACCTGGAGAGGCTCTTTATCGATTTCGTACCCCGCCACCTTGGCCTTTCCGGAAGTAGCCAGCATAAAACCGTTGAGAATACGCATTGTGGTGGTTTTACCGGCACCGTTGGGTCCAAGAAAACCGACTATCTCTCCCTTGTTCACCGTGAAAGAGATGTCCTTGAGCACCTGAACGGCGCCAAAATACTTATTCACCTGCTGGAGTTCAATCATACTGGTGCAACTCCTCGGTTCTGGTTAGAAATGAAGTTGACAGAAAAAAGCTGAATTAGAGTGGAAATGGCATTACAGGTATAAAGTTCAAAGATTATACCAGCTCTCAGAAAAAAGGAATATAGTCGTAACTTGTTAAATTGACAAGAGATGATAATGTCAGGAGGGGTAAAAGCTGGTTCTCGGCGTACCTGATTAGAGGGAAATGCCTCAAATGAGTCAATTTGATGCGATACTGACGAAAAATATGCTGTCAACGATTATTTAAAAGAATAAACTGTCAGGGAAAGCCAACAGCTTGTCCGGCTTTCCCTGACAGATTACTTTCATTTTTTTTCTTTTTCCTCTTCCTCCTCTTTTTCTGCTACTTCTTCCTCCTCCTCTTTCTCTTCTACTTCTTCCTCCTCCTCTTTCTCTTCTACTTCTTCCTCCTCCTCTTTTTCTTCTACTTCTTCCTCCTCCTCTTTTT
>CAZJQI010000039.1:0-41656 GCA_964548275.1 uncultured Gemmatimonadales bacterium | reverse complement strand
ATATGTAATTGCTCTATTCATATTAAAAGACTCTATATCTAATATACAAGGGGCGGTTCGCGAACCGCCCCTACTATAGTTTCCCTTCGAAAACATTCAGGCGGATAAAATAACCGCTGATCCTGCCTTTTATTCAATAGTCGAGCGGAGGAACGATGAGCGGTATCAAGGAAATGGTGCATTTACTAGGCAAGGGAGCGCGTGAGGCGGCCACGGTATTGGTAAGTGCAACTGCTGAGGAGAAAAACAAAGCCCTCGAAGCAGTGGCTGTCACACTTGAGGAAAACACCGCCGGTATTCAGGCCCAAAACGAGAAAGACCTGGCAAAGGGTGCTGAAAACGGGCTTTCGACTGCCATGCTCGACAGACTTCGACTGAACGACAAACGGATGAAATCCATGATCGAGGGTGTGCGCCAGATAATGAAACTCAATGATCCGGTCGGGCGGGTCTATGATGAGAGAATCCTGCCGAACGGCCTGAAAATTTACCGGATGCGTGTACCTATAGGCGTGATCGGGATAATTTACGAATCACGGCCCAATGTCACAGTGGACGCCAGCGCACTTACACTCAAGAGCGGAAACGCCGTTATCCTGCGTGGCGGCAGCGAAGCGATAAACTCGAACCTGGCTCTGGCAAAGGTAATGGCTGATGCAATCGCCTCAGCCGGGCTGCCTGCCTCCAGCGTGCAATTAGTACCCACCACGGACAGGGAAGCTGTCGGCGAGATGCTGAAAATGGACGACAGGATAGATCTGATAATCCCGCGAGGGGGAGAGGCGCTGATCCGCAGGGTGGTTGAAAACAGTACGATCCCGGTGATTAAGCATTACAACGGGATTTGCCATGTCTACGTGGACAGTGAGGCGGATCTTAATATGGCCGGGGAGATAACTTTCAACGCCAAGGTGCAGCGGCCCGGGGTGTGCAACGCAGCCGAAACACTGCTCGTGGATCAGGCGATTGCGGAAAAGTTCCTGCCAAAGATGTTAGAACGACTGAGAAAAGCCGGGGTCCGCCTGGTGGGCTGCGAGCGCACCCGCCGGATCGATAAATCGGTCGAAGAGGCTACCGAGCAAGACTGGAACACGGAATACCTCGACCTAATGCTTTCCGTGCGCGTGGTGGATCACATGGAAAGTGCAATCGAGCATATCGAGCGCCACGGCTCCAGGCACACCGATGCCATTGTCACCGAAAACCAGGAAAAGGCCCTGGAATTTATCAAGCGGGTTGATTCCTCCTCTGTGATGGTCAACACCTCGACCCGTTTCAGCGACGGAGCCCAGTACGGGCTGGGAGCAGAGATCGGAATCAGCACTGACAAGCTTCACGCCCGCGGCCCCATGGGCCTGGAGGAACTTACCACATACAAATGGGTCGTGCTTGGCAACGGCCAGTTGAGAGAATAGAATTCGACTTTTCTGAGATTTTGGATCAATAGTTTCCGGTAAAAATGGTTTATGAATTAAGAGTTGTTTTTAATTCAGGCAGTTGCAGAAAGGTGATACAAAAGGGATTGATTAAAGGAATATGTTTATATTCCTAGAATGGTGTTGAAATTTAATCGAATTTCTTTTGTAGAAAAACGAAACAATGTCCGGGTTGAATTGAAACTGTTTAAGAAACGATCACTTGCGTAAGGGCACGGCGCGCCGTGCCCCTACGGCGTCCAGCGTTAAAGACCTATTTATCGATTTATCAACACGCCTCTAGAGGTGCTCGGTTTCTCTGTTGCAGCCGCAGGCCGCCTGATCAGGGAGTGCATGTTCGAGAGACTCCGTAGGAGCGTGTAAAGACCTGGTAATTTCCATCCCAGGCAGAGCGAAGCCAGACCGGTGGGCATGCCATTGATTCGGCTTGTCATCGGCAAGCCGAATCAGGCGACCTCGGCGGAGCGGTGTAAAAGCTCCCAGGCGCCAGAATTAACTTTTGTTTCTTTTAGTTATAAAAGAAATGGTTTTGCTTCTTTTGCCACCAAAAGAAGTATAAAATAATCTTTAAAAAATACAGCTAACTATCCTTCTTGCAACAGGTTGAAGTGTATATTTTTATATAAAAGTAACATTAGAAAATACTCTTTTTTTTCTGCCTGTTAGTTAACCGGACAATACTGATATTGGATAATAAAAGTATTCTATTGTGATAATTGCTTCCTCTGAGTTAATCCTGGATAAATAATATTTTCAAGGAAAGGTGAATGAAAACGAACAGGCCTATTTTAACCCTGCTGTTATCTTTTTTTCTGTTTCTGTCATTTCTTGATTTATCCGCACAGACACTGCCCTGTTTCCCCGGAGCCGAGGGATTCGGCAGCCAGAGCCCCGGAGGCCGCGGGGGCAGGGTGATCAAGGTGACAAATCTCAATACCAGCGGCCCGGGCAGCCTTCAGGCTGCCTGCAGCGCGCAAGGACCGAGGGTCGTGGTGTTCGACGTCTCCGGAGTGATACCGGGCGATGTAGTTATCAAGCATGGCCGGATCAGTATCATGGGCCAGACCGCCCCGGGCGCCGGGATCACGATCAAGGGACTGCTGCAATCGAAAGCCACAAAAGAAAAGATGGAGGATATCGTGGTGCGATTCCTTCGCTGCAGGCCGGATTCGAACGTGACCCTGCACGACAAGGGAGACGCTATTCGCTTCTCCTGGGCGAAAAGGGTCATGATCGACCATGTCTCCTGTTGCTGGGCCAGCGATGAAACTATCGATGTTTTCCAGGCCGATGATGTCACAGTGCAGTGGTGCACTGTCGAGGACGGAGACACCACAGGACATTTCAAGGGCATACACAATTTCGGGCTGATCCAGGGGCCGAACGGAAAGCGAATCTCAGTGCATCATAACCTTTTCGCCCACCAGAGGCGGCGCTGCCCGGCTGTGGCCAACGGCCCTGCGGATATCCGCAACAATGTGGTTTACAATTTCCGCGACGGCGTCCTTCACGATAACCCCACAAACGATATCCCTTTCAACATAATCGGCAACTACTACAAGCGCGGCCCCAACGACCCGCGAATTTTCCCGTTCTGTTTCAGGGATACTACATGGTACTACCTGAGGGACAACTACATCCAGGGAGTCGGGATGATTCAGGACCCCTGGGCAGAGAAAGACAGGCTTTTCGGCCTGGGCTACTATGCTAATCGCGGTAGCAAGGCTGAAAGGCAAGCCAGTGTGCCGCCTGTTACCACACACTCGCCGCTTGAGGCCTATGAGCTGGTTTTGAATAAGGCAGGCTGCTTTCCGCGGGATGTGATCACCCGCCGCGCTATCCAGGAGGTCAAGAGCGGCACAGGCACCTGGGGCCGCCGCGATGTACCGGACCTGATGGCGGGCCTTACGCCCGGAAACCCGCCGAAAGATTCCGATAATGACGGCATGCCGGATGAGTGGGAAAAGGCGAACGGACTGAACCCAGAGGACGGCACGGACCACAACAAGGTGATGAAATCCGGGTACACGGCAATCGAGGAGTACTGCAACGAGATAATAGAAGATTTGAACATTTTATTAAAATAATATATATTAATAGAAATTCTGTTAAACAATTATTTCTAAAATGCAGATGGAAAAGAAAACTATAAAAACAGAAGTAATAAATCGACTTAGATTTATTTTTAGAACAAAAGAATGGAATATAGATGATGAGTTGTTTGAAAATTACTGTAAATTACTAGGATTTCTAAATGAAAAAGAAATTGATTTAATTTTAAGACTTACAGAGGATTATTTGCATTGCAAATTTTATCAATATGAGCCTTTAATAAAAAATTTACTTAAACAAATTATTGTTGAATATAGACATTATCTTGGAAATATTTTTCTACTGCCTTTGATAAAATTTAAAGACATAGGTTCGGTTAAAAGTGGAAATTTCTTGTTATACCCGGCAAAGATAGAATTAGAAAAAATTATTAAGAGAGATAAAACACAAACTTTTGCTTTAGAAAATCCAAATCTTCTAAAAAGAAAACATAGTGAAAGAAAAAACTCTTTAATACTTTTATTAGATGATTTTATTGGAACTGGTAATACTGCAGAAGAAGCTATTGATTTTTATTATAACGAAATAGCAGTACAAAGTGATAAAATAATAATTGCTGCATTAGTAGCTCAAGATGCAGGTGTTAAAAAAATAAGTGATTTAGGTATAGAAATTTATGTGGCAATTAGAAGGAAGAAAGGTATAACTGAATCAGAAAGACTTGATGATATTGATAAGGCAGTTAAAATTATGGAAGAATTAGAAGAAAAAATCGGTGTTGATGATTATTTAAGATTTGGTTACAAGAGAAGCGAAGCATTAGTTACTATGCTCAGAACACCTAACAATACATTTCCAGTATTTTGGCATGACAATAAAGCTAATGGGAGTATTTGGCCCGCTCCTTTTCGGAGATAAAAGTGTCGTTCTCAAATACAAATATGACTCTTTTATTGCAATTGGTTTATTCTGGTTCTGATATATTTTCTTTACTAGAAAGAGGTTTTGAATATTCACAAGTAGCAAAACTGATTGAAGAGGCTGTTGAAAAAGGATATTTAACTGAAAGGGATGAAAAATTATTATTAACCAATTCAGGTATTGAAAGAATGAGAAAAAATGAAAAGGGTGTTAAGAGAAAGGATGGTGGTTGGATAAGTCCATATGAATTATACAAGAAACAAAAGATGTCTTTAAGTGAAATATATTTACCTTCCTCCAATGATAAACTTTTTAAAGCACGACAGGATCGCTAGTCCTTTTGTGGCATTAGTCACAGGAATGGCGAGTCGCCATTCTGGGAAGAACTTGCTTTCGAGCCCTGATCATTTATTCTTTCTTCGGCAAGGATGCCTCAGAGAATAAATGATCAACCAGCGGCTTTGCCGCTGGTTCCGCAAAACTATTGTTTTGATTCTCAAAACGATTGTTTTGACGGAAGATAACTTTTGATTGGTAGTGATCCTGTTGTGCTATTTTTTTAAAATGGATTGGGAACAATATAAAAAAAGATTTATTATAGAAGCGGGAAGAGAAGGAAGAAACCGCTTTTTTATTAAAAATTGTTTGAAATATGCCAAGCAATTATATGAAAAAAAATTACCTATAATTTATGATCAGGAACATTTCTCATCACTAGTGGGTTACGAGTATGATTATATTCTAAAAGCAAGTAATGACCAAAAGAAATTTTATAGAAAATTTGTTATTCCTAAAAAGGCTGGTGGATTTAGAGAGATTTCTGAACCTTTACCAAGCTTAAAAGAAATACAAAGATGGATATTGGATAACATACTATATCAATGTATACCTCATAACTTTTGTAAAGCCTATATACCAAAAGGCTCAATAAAAGATAATGCTCGATTTCATAGAAATCAAAATATGGTGCTGAAGTTAGATATTAAGGATTTTTTTTCATCTTTAAAATATAATAAAGTATATAATTCCTTTAAAAAATCAGGGTATCGAGATTCAATAGCTATACTTCTTTCTAATTTAACTACTTTAGATAAAAGCTTGCCACAAGGTTCTCCTACAAGTGCTGCTTTATCAAATTTATTATGTTATGGAATAGATAATAGATTATCTTCTTTTGCTATTAAAGAAAATATTAGATATACAAGATATTCTGATGATTTGACATTTTCTGGTGAATTTCAAACAGGTCAAATTATAAAAATGGTATCAAAAGTGTTAGGAGATAATGATCTTTTATTGAACGAAGATAAAACTCGTTTGATGTTAAAAAATAAAAGACAAGTTGTTACCGGAATTGTTGTTAATAAAAAGTTACAAGCACCTAGATATATTAGACGAGAATTGAGAAAAGCAATATATTATATAAAAACATTTGGTCTTGATTCACATATATATCATGAAGATATTAAAAAGTCTAATTATATATACCATCTAATGGGTATTGCTAATTATATATTATTTGTAAATGCTGATGATAAAGATGCTAAAGAAGCTATAAAAATATTGAAAGAAAATAAATCTGACAAGCCTTGAAAGCTGAAAACGAATCATGCGATGGGATGCATGAGATTTTTTAATAGTAAATACAAGTGCATTTTCCATGTTTTCAGGAATATTACCGTAAGTCGCTATTTAAATCATTGCAAGTAGGGTGTTCATTGAATCTTTCTTGCTCACTTCCCGCTGAGTATTTTCAAAAGTTCGATCAGGTCGAAAATATTTACATTGCCGTCTGAGTTGATATCCGATTTGGTTGTTGAAGCGTGCTCACTGAGTACTTTGAGAAGTGCAAGAAGATCGAATATGTCTACCCGGCCGCTGCTGTCAACATCACCGGCAAGGATAGTTATCCCGCTTCCGCTCACCGGAAGAGGCAGCGTGGTTCCTCCCAGGGCGTCGCTGGTGATAAATATCGTGTCATTGAAAGTGCCGCCCTCGCCGGGATAGAAAGTCACCAAGACAAGCTGGCTCTCGGATACGGCGATCAGCCGCCGAAGGCCTGGAGATTTAGAAGCGCTGTCAGAACGAATAAAAACAGGATCGTTTTTTTCACCGTTCTTTTCCCTTGTAAGTTTAAAACAAAAAAGAATTAAATTATTTTTAGCACTCTTTCAGAAATGAAAAAGGTAAATAAGAAGGCTTTGGAAGAATTATAACGAGTTAAAAAATTTGTTTTAAATCCCCCTCGCCTGCATTATCGCCCGCGCCGCCGGAACTATGCGCACCGAGTCTATCTCCAATAAGCGATCCAGCAAGCTCTCCAGGTAGGTTGGCCGGATCGGCCCCCAGCCCTCTTCGTCCAGGCCGTGAAGGTTGTACACCAGCCAGCCGCCGGGCCGGGTCAGGAGTTTCTCGATTTGCCCGTCCAGGTGAAGCTCGCAGTTTTCCGGCCCGTAACCGGTGGTGGTGATTTTTACAGTTTCCGCACCCGGGAGCGGATTCAATCCCCCGCCCGAGGTGCGGAATGCCATTACAACAGAGCTCAGCCAGGCTTCCAGTTCCGGGGAGGACTGGTTGTACGGGAAATTAAAAACAGCCTTTTCGGGATCGAACCCCCTGAGATCTTTGGAAAAAATATCCAGGCATTTCAGGATCAGCCCTTTCGCCTCCTCAAGCGGCATGTCGGCCAGGTGGGCGTGCCTGTAGCTGTGGGGCATCACCTCGTGGCCCCTGTCCTGAAGTTCGTTCCAGAGGCTGAAATCACCGAGCTGGCCCTCTTTCATATAGTCGTCCTTCACCTCGGTATTGCGGTAATGGCCGGTTGCGATAATGTTGAAACAGGCAGACAGGCTGAATTTTTCGTATATCGCCGCGATTCGTCTGAACGATTTCGCAAAGCCGTCGTCAAAACTCAAGGTTACGATATGCACTTTACGCTTCTTTTCCGTAAAAGCATGAGCCGGTGCTGCTGCAACCAGGCCACTGGCAATTTTTATAAAGTCGCTGCGTTTCATAATAGCCTTTCTCCTTATTTTTTAATCCGGACAGTTGCTCCCCCCCTGCCCGCGGTGTAGGCAACTTCCAAGATCCGGTTTATTATCAGCATCGCAAGCCTCCGTACGTATTAAGCTAAGGCAGCCAATGGCGCTACTGGAACTGCTTCACGTACTCCAGGAACTTTTTTGCGCTCCTGTCCAGGTTCTCGATTGATCCGCCGCCTGCGAGCACCGAGCACATCTCGTAAGCGATATAGCCCTGGTAGCCGATTTCTTTCAGCGTGTTGATAAACATGCGGTAGTCGACTATGCCCTCGCCTATTGGTACGGCGCGCAGCACGTCCTGCTCCGGGAGGTAGTTCGTCAGGCCATGCTGATAATGGAAACGGGGCAGGCGGACATAATCTGCTGTGGTGGTGTGCACGATAAACGGTTTCATCTTGAGCACGGAGCTGCGAAGCTCTTGCGAACTCAGACCCTCCAGGGTGGGGGACCAGGCATCCCAGGCAGCCTTGACATTCGGCAGGTTCACCTCGCTCAGCAGCCAGTGCATGGCGTCGTGGTGAAGGCTGATATCGTGGTGGTTTTGCACTGCCAGTGTCACCCCGTATTCGGCGGCTCTTTTCCCAGCCATTCTCAGGCCCTCGACCACCTGTGCGTATTGCTTGTCGAAACCTGCGCCCGGCCTTTCGTACCCGGTGAAAATACGGATCATCTCTGTGCCCAGATCATGCGCCAGCCTGGCCAGCTCGCCAACATATGCGGCCTGGATCTCGGCGTTCGGGACGCCCGGCTTGTCGATACCTGCGGTGAAATCCGTGTAACCGGCCAGGCAGACCAGCTCAAGGCCCAGTTCCTTGATTCGCATTTTGAGCCTTTCGCGTGCTGCGGTATCGTAGTCATGGGGCGAAACATGTGGCCGCTTGGCCACCAGCATCACTCCATCGAACCCCAATTCTTTGGCCTTGACCAGGAACTCATCTACAGTGAGTCGCTCCTGAGTGCGCCAGAATCCTGCGTAGCTGACAGAGTGAAGGCAGGTTTTGACCTTGAAATCCGCCGGGTTGCCGGTTGGTGTTTTTTGCGCGAAAAGGGCTCCGTGTCCGGGACTGAATATAATAGCAACACACAAAACCAAAACGAACCTGGTAATCATGTTGAACCTCCGGGGAAGATGTGACACTTGATTTGAGAATACTTTATTAAACAGAGTCCAGTAGTATCCGTTAAAACAAAGAAAGCAGGCTAATTTTTTTCTGTTAGTCATCCTCAGCCTGTGTTTTTTTTGATACGATTGCATTCTTGCCCAAATGGCTGCGGCAGACAACAATCATATAGTAAAAAACTTGTCTTTTCAGGCTAATCGTCATGAGCCGCCGGCTTACCCGGAAACAATGAAAATGTTTCATGTAGGGACACGGCGTGCCGTGTCCTGCAGTGGTTGTTACCGAAACCATGGAATAACGCACCTTTGGTCCATTATTTAGCGTCGGTTAAGTTCAGCCTTTCGAAAAAATTCCCCCCTTTGCAAAAGGGGGGGGGTAGGGGGGATTTCCTCCCGCATGCATTAGTTTTAACATTTTACTTATGCTTTGACTGGCTCCTCAATACTCTATGATGATCGTAAAATCAGTATTAGAGAGCAATTTTTTTACGAGGTAATCGAGCCGAAAAAACGAAGCCGCAGGAAATAAACCATTACTGTCAATTCCTGCGGCTTTTATTCAAAAAACGCTTAAAACAGGGTCAGGTATTTCGCACCTGTTTCAAGCAGTCTCAACTATCACCTGGAAATCGACGAGTTTGCCCAGGTCTTCGAGATCCCGGACATGGTCTCCATAGAAGATTATCCGGTGAAGGCCTCCGCTGTAGCCATTCAGCATTTTTCTCACACCTTTGACCCTGGTTATCATTTTTGACCTGCAGGCCAGAGGCGTATTCTTGTTGCCGACAATCTTTCCTGTTGAGACCAGCATCCGGTCAGGGGAGACATATTTGCAGGCGGTTATTATGTTTCCCGGGGAAAATTTTACCTCAAGGGAAACCCCGCTCCTGTCCTCGGAGTGGCTTCTGATAATACAGGCCTCGGCAGGCTTGTCTAAACCGGCCATCCGGGTTGCGGACAGGCAGTAGGCGTAGTAAATCAGCCCGGCCTCAGTGTCCAGTACAGGGTCTGAAATAAAGCCCGGGCGGTCGGCAAGAAAGCCCACTATCAGCATGGTCAGGGTTGCCTGCATGTCGGATTCGCAGGCGCCGACATAACCGTCGTTGTTCATCTGCACAAAAGCCAGGCATGGGTAGGCAGGAATCTTATCGCCGTAAACCATACCGAGACAGTCAATAGTGATAGCATTGGCCTTTTCCTGCTCCATTATCTGTTTAAGCCCGAGATACATCCGGGCAGAGTCCACGATTTCCTCGATTGTCGGCTCGACCACTTTTTCGGCTGTGCTTACCCAGCTCTCGGCGATCTGTCTGGCTTCAGTTATATCTGAGGCCTCATAAGCCTGAACGATTTTCCGGCTGCCCATCTGCACGATTTCAACGCCAAGTTTTTCTAGCGCAGCCTGTTTCAAATCCTTGTCAACATTCCATTCGTCGCGGAAACAGATAATTTTCGAGCGGCGGAGACGGCCCGCTGTGCGCAGAAGCTGGATTTTTCTTTCCAGGAGTCCGATATCCGCTGATGACAGGCTGACAAGCCTCATGCCCTTGCTGCTGGCCTGCTGCTGGTAGCCGAGAAACCCGCAGTCGCCGCAGAAAAGATCGTTAAATACCAGTGTGGGGGTGGTTATTCCCATCTCGCTAAGCTTTCTCAAGCCACTTGAAGGCGAGGTGAGCACTATGACAACAAGCCCATCCACATCTCTCAGATGGTTTTTGATTGCAAGGATATCCTCGTCTTTTTCAATTATATCGCCGCCGACCCACTCGATGTCTTTTATCTGTTGAATCCTTTTTTCGAAAAATCTGGCCCGCTCTGCATGGTCGTATTCATGGTAGGGCCAGCCCTCGAGCCCTTTGGGCTTGGCGCTGAACAGGTAGTAAATACGAGTTTTATCTTGCCTTCCGGCAAGCGCGGGAAGATCCGGGGCAGGAAGATGGCGCAGGCCAGGAGCACCTGGTTTGCCCTTACCGCAAGCCAGTATCCCTAAAACTCCTGCGGAAAGACTGCTGAGAACCTGGCGGCGTGAAAAGACACTCATCGGTAAGCCTCCTTGCAGAATTAAAAGTTCGAACGGTCTCTGGAAATATGAAATAACAGGAATATCACAAACAATACTGTAAGAATCTCTCCTCGATGATGATTATTCCAGCTTTCGATATTTTTCCACCATGTCCAGAATCAGCCTGAACCGTTGCTGCGAAAGTTCCTCGGGAAACCCGTGCTCCATCATGATATAACCCCTTTTGCACTTTTTACCCAGAGAGGCGGCTCGGGCAAACAGAGCCTCTATATCTTCATCGCGCTGGATCAGGTAGTAGTCGCTGGGGACAAAACCGCAGAACACCACCCGGCCGCTGAAACGCTCCACCAGTTCCTCGAGATTGGGGTTTTCCTTGGGGTCGAAGGGATTTAGAATGTCCACCCCTGCATCAATCAGCATCGGGATGATCGGCTCGATATTGCCGTGGCTGTGCATGTGCACGTAAGAATCATAGCTGTGGCATAGCTCGCAAAGCTTTCTGTACCAGGGTAGAAAGAACTCGGCGAACATCTCAGGCGAAATCAGCATTCCCTCCGGAGTGCCGAGATCGTCGCAGACTTCGACCAGCTTTACTCCGCGTTTCAGAACCTGCTCGGCACATGCCAGGCTCCATTCTGCCAGCCGGGTGGTGAGGCGATGAACAAAATCGGGATCGTCGAAAAAACCAAACATCAGTTTTTGAAATTCATAGAAATTATTGTGAATGCCGCTGAAAAAGCCCATGATCTTGGCCGCCGGCATGATCCCGGCCTCTGTGAACCGCTCGGCGTCTGGTTTGATATCTACCCAGCGAGCTGCCTCCGCGGGCTCAGGAAGTTGGAGGACCTCAAGGTCTCCCGGCTCCTGGATCGGGAAAGAGAAGCCGTACTGCACAGAGTACGGGTTGAAACGGTACAGCCTTCTGCTGCCGCCTTCGAAACAGTATATCTTGGTGTCTGGCTCTCTTTTATCAAGCTCTCCGATTATCTCGGCTGGCCCCCCGTGACCGAACGGCATGGCTCCACCCTTGCCACAGCCCAGAGTGGAAACCTGCATGAAACGGGCGTAGTTTACCGCCACCTCCCGGCTTCTTTCGCTTCGGGGCTTGCTGTCGTAGCGCTCCAGCGGCAGACAATAGATGTTATCATCGAAACACTCGGGCGGGAGAAGTTTCTCGCAGGCCCTGCGGTTCCAGTGTCCCATCGGTGTGTAGCAGAAACGCTCGGCACGTTCTCCTGCCAGAGTGGCCAGCATATGGTTCAGTTCGCTCATCCGTTTCTGCTCCAGAGAGAAATAAGAATTTCGGATCGTGATTGCTTACAACTCCATGGCATTCAAGGCACGGCAGCCCCGGTTCATGGACAGGTGGACGATCAGATAGTGAAATCCGGCAATCAGCGCGTAAATAGCGCCGATCTCAGCCCACTGTCCAGTGGTGGGAGAAACCTCATGAATGCGCGAGATAAGCAGTATATGCACAGGGCGTGCAAGTAGAAACAGTGTTGCGCCGATCAGGCCAAGGGAGGCGATCATGTAAAATATCCCACCGATACCGGTGGGAATATGGGCCGGGTTTTCCACCTCGAACCTTGGGAAAATTGCCCCCATCCCGGTACCTAATGCGACAATGGCAAAGGTGAGTGTAAATACCACCACGCAGGCCAGAAACGTGGTGGTATGATCGGCGCCAAGAATCCGGCTGCTGATAAAAACCAGGAATTGCCCCAAAAGCAGCAGGGGAAGGGTTAGTACGAACATCTTGAACCAGAGGAAACGTTTCATCGACAGCGGGGCGCTCTTGAGAAGCCAGAAGCTCCGACCTTCCAGACTCACCCCGGGAAATACGAAACGTGTTGCGATACTGGAGATCACAAACCCTGCAAGCCCCAGGTTGAGAAAGCTGAGGATGATTTCCAGGTAATAGCGGGGTATAGGGCTTCTGTCCAGCGGGAGCACACTGAAATTATAGAGGTACACCACAATCATTCCACCGAGCAGGAAAAGCTGCGACCACTGGCTTTTGTCGCGGACGAAAGCTTTGAGGTCCTTGATCACCAACTGCCTTCCTGCCGCCGGCAGGGGTTTCAGGTATAAAGAGAGCAGGCGGTACCAGAGGCCGGCGCTGGTCATCTTTTTCGTTTCGGCTTCCTGGGAGCGGCTGAAACCCCTGCGGTAGAAAAATACCGTGAAATAGTAGCCCAGACTCAACGACCCGGCAGCCACAGCGAGAAGCACGAGCAGGAAAAAAAAGCTGTCCGCCTGCCGCAGGCCGAGGATATCCAGTAGCACCTGGCCGACCCAGAAATGCGGAGAAAACGGGCTGTCCGGACTGCGCAAAAGGGAGAAAAACGAGACCACGCTCTGCATCTCATGCCGCAGAAACACCTTTTCCGGGTTGAGGAAACGGAAAGCGATAATCAGCGTGCCGATTACTGCTACTGAAAGGAAAGAGAGAATGTCCCGCGTGCGGTGTGCAATGAAAATATTGACCAGCAGCATTGCCAGGATTATTCCCGCAGCAGTGGGGATAACCGCCAGCGGCAGCATTAGTATCGGCAGGCTCAGGTAAAATTGCCAGCTTGCGTGAAAAACCCTCCCCAGTGCAGCGAATATCGGCACGGCCATCAGAAAGACCATCCAGCTTGCATGGAAAAAGGTTTCGGTAAATCGGGCCAGATAGATACTATGAAAAGAGACAGGGCTGGGATGGAGCAGGTGGAGATCCCCGCTGAAAAAGAAAGTGTTGAAAGCGCAGATCAGGTTGCTGACCACCAGGATCAGCAGGAAAGATATCAGGGTCATTGAAATTAGCTTCACCGTGAGCAGAACCCCGATATCCTCGGTGGAGCGAAAATAGATCAGCATGCGAAAGAAAATCTCGTAAATCACCGCCCAGAAAACAACAGTGAGCGCGCCTATTGAGAATGCTTTTCCTGCTGAAAGGCCGCGCCAGGCACTTGCAACACTTCTGAGTTTGGGATAGAAAAGAAGGTTGACCGGATTCATTGTTTCACTCTTACCAGTTCCAGTTCTCGTTGAAAAATCCCGCCTTGAGAACCTCTGAACCGAAAGGCTGGCTTGCGCCGCGTCGGTAGATAAAGTAGTCCGGCAGGTTCTTGAATCTCCCCTGGAAAGACCACATGTTCGAGTAATCCCATTCCTCGGCGAAATTGAGCAGAACGAGTTTTTCGGGATTCAGAGGATTGGGGAACACACACTTGAAAGAGACGTTATCTTTTGGATAGCGGTCGCCACCGGCGACAACCCTGTCACCGTCGAAACGCACAGGGCTCATCATGTTGATCCTGCCGATCAGCTTGTTCGAGCGCTCGTCCCCGAACAGAACGAGGTGGCTCCCCATTATATCGCTCTCGGTAACCTCGCTATCCGGCTTGATTATGAAATGCACGTCCGGCAACTCGCCCCAGTCGGCAAAGCGAAGGGCTTGCTGAATGTCCGAGTCGTCGCTCCCTCCGGTGCCGTAGACCAGGATTACCCTGTCCGAGACCGCCTGATAGATCGGGCCCTCGAGACTTTTACGCTTAACAGGTGCGCCTTTCAGGCCGGGCGAGGGGGTGAGCAGGCTGAATCCGGTCCCTTGCACAGCGAGCCTGACCGGTCCTGCTTTCGGCACAGCGACATTTATCCCGCTGTTACCGCTGCCGGCTGTTATTTCTATCATGCTTCCCGGTTTGACTCCGGGCAGATGGAGCAGATCCAGGCAGATCACGGCTACATTACTGGTTTTGAGCGAAATTCCGGGCGGGTTTGACTCAAAGCGAGCCTCAACTGTGGCGTAATCTCCATACTTCTCGAATCTTTCGATTTCGATCCAGTCGTAGCGGGCATTCTCATAGCAGCAAGTAGTGAAAAAAAACTCCCGCTCGGGCTTTTCCCTCCTTGCGCCGAGCAACTTGATCAGTGTCTGGCAGTTTTTATAAGCCGGGTCCCAGGCGTTGTGGCCCACATTGTCATAGCGTGTAAGCGGGGCCTTGATACCCACGGCCTCCAGCGCGGCAACCATCTTTTCGGAGTGGCTGATCGGCACGACCGGGTCATCATTGCCATGGTGAATATGCACAGCAAAGGCGCGGGCGTTAGCACCCCAGTTTGTAATCTGGTTCCGGGCGAGGATCTTTTCGATGTAAGGAAATTTTTCCTTTTTCCCGAGCAGCACCTCCTTGACAGGCCCGTCCAAATCAAAGTCTATGGGAGGGCATACCGGCACCGCAGCAGCGAAAAGGTCCGGGTGGCGAAGGGCCATCTCCCAGGTTCCGTTGCCGCCCATTGAAAGGCCGGTGATTGAAATTCGTTCCGGGTCGACAGGGTGGTTTTCCCTTACCAGCCTGATTACATCCAGCACATCCCTGGCTCCGGGACCGTGATAGCTCATTGTGCCGCGGCCCCACGGGCAGACCACGATACCGGGAATCCGGGGAAGTTCCGGCCAGACCGGCAGGGTGAAAAAGGCAAGCTCGTCCGGTTCGCCGGCACGGTTGCCGATCCCGAAAAGGCGTTTCATGTTGTTGGCGTGGTTGGAATATGCCCCGTGAAGGCTGACCACCAGGGGCCAGCCACTGCTCGAACCGGGGGAGCCTTCAGGAATGTAAAGCGCGTAGGGGTAAACCGAATCATCGAGGTTGCTGCGGTAGGTGCGGAAAAACATCCCGTTGTCGCGTACGTAGATAAAAGCCAGGCGGCTGAGCAGCAGGTTTTCACCGATTTTTACCTTGATTTCCCCTTTCAGAACACTCTTTTCCCCTGGTGGATCATCAAGCCGGACAGGGAAAGAGAGGGATGTGAAAATTCCGGGGTAGGCCTTTTGAGAGACTCCCTCGAACTCGTCCCCCCGGTCTTCAAGCTGAAAGCTCGCCTGTGCTGTCACCGGCTTGAGATTATCCGAGTGAAGTTTGAACACTACCCGGCCGTAAAGAGGCCCGCTCTCGCCTGTTTTGAATGTCGGCAGATTGAGGTACTTGAATTCAGCGTGCATCGATATGTTCTCCCGGGCCTGAAGAAGGTTCGAACCACATACGGTCAAGGCGATGAGAATAAGAATGCTCATTTTTCCTCACAGGATTGGGACAGCTATAATGTACAGGTGACAATTTAGATTGAAAATTAATATAATACTTTTGAAAAAATTAAAATAAAGAGGCAGCTTTATTACGTTGGGTCGTTTAGTGAATCTCCCTGACAGTGTTCAATATTAAGAACCTGACACACCCCTGTATCCCCTCTTGATAGAGGGGACTTTTTAGGCACAGCACCACCTCTGGATTTACACAGAACAGGGAGGGTGGGAGAGAGGGAAATTCCCCTCTTGAGAGGGGTGCCTGCGTAGCAGGCGGGGTGTGTCAGCCACCAGATATTTGAAAATTTCTCCCTTATTCTGTTATTTCTTCATATTGTTTCAATATAATACTGTTCGCCTGTGGCAGAAGATTTTTTAGAGGATTGTCATTTAAGCTAGACGAAATGATATGTTACCTTTAACCTGAACCAGGCGAGCAAACCGGCAAAGCATCTCTTCGGCTGTTGCTCTCGAAGAGCCAGATTATCAGCCCTCCGAACCAGACGCCCATAAAATTCAGCAGGATATCCTGGAAATCGAACACCCGGGTGGGAAGAAAATGCTGGAAGCCCTCTTCCATGATCCCCAGTATCCCGGAAACCAGAAGGGCTGCTGCCAGGGGCTTATTGCCTGGAAACATTCTGCCCTGAAAAAGGAGCGGCAAAGAGCCTCTATACGATGTCCAGCTCTTGAAGGCAGCATACCAGAGAACCACCAGGGTGGCATACTGCGGGTAATGCACGTACTCGTTGACACTGTCACCAAGTCTTTTAAAAAAGAAAACAGTGGCCGCAGCGAAAAAAACCAATGTCGCCAGGAATAGCCATTTCCTGCGCAGAGATCCCAATTTTATATAGATCACGAAAACGAACACGGCTGCAAGGTAGCTAACCAGTGCTTTTACGACTTGGGCATAGACAACCCAGGTCAGTGCGGCGGCTGCTTTTTTAGTAAATATCTGCAAGTAAGTGGCAATATAAAATAACAGAACCGAGTAGGCGAGGGCGAGAAGGAAAATAATGAGTGTGGTTAACCGGAACCGCATTGCAGAGAACTTGGGGTCTTTGAGTTGGGTTTGCTTCCTTTGACTATCTTTTTCACTGTAAGAGCAGTTCGTGATCAGGAACAGGAATCGGTCCTTGGTACTTACTGCTTGATTTTTTATTTTGCAATAAAAACATCTATATAGCTTTGGGAGAACCTCTCCAGCCGCACGTCAGGGAATGAATCGGCAGGCACGCACTCAAATTGCGGGACAAGTCTGATATCCTCCTGTCGCGGTTCGTCGCCGGTGAGTTCGATAAAAACCCGCACGTTTTCTTTCGAGAGGTTTTCAATCTGGGAGATCGGCCCTGTGACCGTTGTAGAGAGCGATTTAGGATTTATCCGGGGCAAATAATCGACGCCGACTATCTCAACCGGAATACTTCTGAGATTTTTGGTAATAAGCTTCTCGCCGATCCGGATTCTCAGGTTGACAACCTCCGGAAAGAGGGAAACCAGGGGATGAGGTGGTACAAGCAGCAGGGAGCGCTCGAGGGTAGACTGGCTCATCCCGTCTACGTTGATCTGAGGGGTAGAGATTTTTTCGATTTTTTCTACCACGCTTTTGGGCCCCTGGACTCTCACGCTCGGGGGGGTGCAGTTGATCTGCCAGATATCGTAGTTGTCCGCTGGTTTGCCGAGAATTTCAGGATTGACCACCACGACAGGTTTAATAAGTAAATCCTCTATATCAAGTTCGAGGACTCTGGGTGTGATCTCGGTAATTTCCGCACCAGGCGGCCGTCCCATTACCATGTCACCGCTGAGCTGGATCGGGTGATGCCCCATACCGAGATTGGATATATCCATCTGAAGGAACATCGAGCGCTCATCCAGAGTCATGATCACCGTTTCGGTGGCTCTGATCCGCACTATCGCATTTTTTACCTCACTGTCCTCTGAGGCGGCTCTGGTGAGGATCAGATTTTCCGGAAGACCCATGAGTTCGATTGGAATATTGAAATCACCGACACGGTAGTCTTTGCCCGTGACCATAAACCATAAAAAGATGGCAATTACCAGGGATATCAACTTCAGCGGCAGGTTTTTCAGAATATTGATTTTCACCTAAAATATGCTCCTGAAATTCTAGACATTAAGTAAAGACTTTAACCTTCTTTCGAGTTCGAGCGGGGTATCAAGTTTTGTCAGCCTGCCGTCAAAGGCGATAGAAACTGAACCCTGCTCCTCGCTGATCACAATAACCACCGCATCGGATTCCTCGCTCAACCCGAGCGCCGCTCGGTGCCGGGTGCCGTATCCCTTGTTGATATCCAGGCGACTGCTCAACGGCAGGATTGCTCCAGCGCTCGCAATACGGCCGTGGGTAAGAATTACCGCTCCGTCGTGAAGAGGGCTGCGGGTATTGAATATACTGAGCAACAGATCGCTTTTTATCTCTGCGTCGAGCCGAAGGCCGGTTTCGATAAGGTTTTTCAGCTCGAGCTCGCGTTCGATCACGATCAGCGCGCCGATATTCCGCTGGGCGAGAAGGTTTACGGCCCGTTGAAGTTCCACAAGGTAGCCCGTGCTTTTTTCCCGGATACGAAAAAAGTCCAAAAAAGGGTTGCGGCCAAAAGTGGCCAGGGCCTTACGGATATCCGCCTGAAAAATGACAATAATCGCGATAACGATGTAAGTGAGAAAATTCTGCAACAGCCAGGACATGGTTTGAAGTTGAAAACGGTCTGCAATGAAATAAAGCACGATCAGCATAATGATGCCGAAAGCAATCCTGGCGCTGCGGGTTCCTTTGAGCAGGTAAAGCAGGTAATAGACGAAAGTTGCAACAAGGAGGATGTCGATAATCGAGGTGAAAGCAAAACTCAGGTTATCTATTAACTCCGCCATTTATCCAGCCCTGGACAAGTAAAAACTTTATTGTTTTGAACAGTTTATGATTCTTTGAATTTAATAATAACATGCAATTCAGCGGTTTTACAATAAAAAAATCTGCTTTCTGAGCATCGGAAGGCATCCGTTTGCAGAAGCAAGAAGAGGTCTTGGAGGGCAGTTCAGGATATCTTTTCCTTAATTATCTTCTCGACAAGCAGCTTGGCGAAAGTAATGGAGAATAGCTGGACCTCCTCCAAGTCACTTTGAATCAGGTACCCCCGCTTGACAAGATCTTTCACGATGTATTTATCGGTATCTTTTAAAGTGTCCTTGTCGATGATTTTCCTGCAAACTTTTATCTCGCTGGGGTTCAGGCTGTTCAGGATAAACTGAAAGTGCATCCCAGCCTCATCCAGGAACAGTTCCTGGACATTTTCCAAAACTGTTTTTTGCGAATCGGCCTGCTCGAAATCGAAATCGAAAAGTATCGAGCAGACGATTGCCATGTAGAACGGGAAATAGCCGGCAAGCTCAACCACGATGTCGAAATGCTCCTCGAGGGGATGGCCGGCATTTTTACTCGGCTCGCTGACAAACTGCCGTGCCTCAGTTTCCGTAAATGACGTAAGGTTGAGGTTTGAGAAGATATTGAAAAAGGGAGAATCACTGATTTCACGGTTGTGGCAGAGCTCCTGCAAATTTTTCACCGAACTTGTAACATAGGCCACGTTGTAGTTATTGGCAAGCGAGCGTAGAAAGGCGAAAAGCTCCGGTTTGAAATTTTTGTTTTTCGTTATCGACTCGAACTCATCGAAGAGAAGCACGAGTTTCATTTTCTCGCGGTCGAGTTTTTCGCAGACTTCCTTGAAACCGTCGTAGCCGGGTTCAGGGAGCGAGCCGATCTTATCTCCGGCCTCGGCTTTCAGAGCATCAAATAAAGAGACAAAGAACTCCTGGACGGAAACTCGGCGTTTTTCCTGGAAATCCATGAAAATGAAGATATAGCTGGAGGAGTCTTTCAGGTAAGAGAGCCGGTTGCCTTGCTCGTTGATATGGTAAAGCAGGCTGCTTTTACCGATCCGTCTTTCACCCACGATCGAGACCGACTGGGGCCGGGCCGCTCCGAGCCGTGAATAAATGGTAGCGATCCCCTTTTTTCGCCCGAAGAAAAAGCGTCTGTCGCGAATCATGGTACGATTCAGGTATGGATTCTGCCCGGTTAACGCCAATTCTGGAAGCTGGAATTTCCGGGATTCACTTTCCCGGACAGATTCATCCTTTTCAGCCAGCAGGCTGTCCAGGTCGGCGAGCAGTGAGAGGGCATCCGGGTAGCGCTGCTCCCTTTCCTTGACCATGGCCTTGAGGATTATCGCCTCCAGTTCCCGGGGCAGTTCGGGTTTCAATTTGCGGGGTGCCAATGGAGTTTCTTTAATATGCTTGAGCACCACAGTCAGCGGCTTTCCTGGCCCGAAAGGAAGCTTGCCGGTGAAGATCTCGTACATGATAATCCCGAGAGAGTAAATGTCCGTTTTCTGGTCAACATCAAGACCATTGGCCTGTTCGGGTGAAATGTACTCAGGCGTACCCACGAAAGCCCCTATCTGGGTAATCGCGCTGGATGCCTCGCCGATGGCGATCCCAAAATCCATCACCACGCAGCGGTTAGTTCCTTTTTCGATCATGATATTCTGCGGTTTCAGGTCGCGATGGATCACTCCTTTTCCATGGGCCTGGGCCAGCGCGAGACAGATTTGCCGCACTATGCTGATCCCTTCCTCCAATCCGGGCGGCTTTTTCTCCAGAATACTTTTAAGCTCCTCACCGTCGATATATTCCATGCTGATAAAATGCACGTTACCGGACTGACCGATATCGTAAATTCGATAAACATTCGGATGGGTGATAGTCCGCGCCAGTGCGATTTCCCGCTTGAAACGGGCAATATATTGCTCGTTTGCCGCCAAGTCGCTGTGGAGCACTTTCAACGCAACAGTCTGGTCGAGCACAGTGTCCCGGGCGCGGAACACGGTGGCCATCGCCCCGTCACCGATTTGTACAAGAGCCCGATACCGGCCGGCAAACATCGTTTCCCCTTTCCGCAGACTATCCAGTTCCACAGCGGCAGGGGCCGGTTGTCTGCCTGGGGTCGTTCCAGAGGCAGCCGGTGTATCCGGCTCTAACTGGTCTCTGAGATTTTTTCCGCAATTGATGCAGTACCAGTTGCTGGCCGGATTTTCAGCTTGGCAATGAGGACAGATCATCAGAATATTTTCTCAAGTAGTTGAAGTTCGCCCCACTCAGAAGCCCGCTGCCCAGCGCACCGCGTTGGTTATCAGGGCAGCCAGAACTTTGTTGACAATAAACGGACGTTCCTCGACAGGGTCCCCTGGACTGAGAAATACCACCCTGCCGAAACCTTCAGTTCTGGTCCAGCCGCTGTCCTGTTGAGGACCGATTTCTTTCAGATCGTTGCTCAGCAGGCGATTGACGCTCTGGTCGGGATAAAATCTGATTTTAAAATCCTGGTCGTTTTTTATCATGAATTTGTCAGGGATTCCCTCAAGGATCGGATGTTCCACCCCGGGGATACGCACAATGTTGTAGTCTCGGTGGGCGACCATCCCATCCTCGACTGAATAATATCCTCCGATCAGTCTGGTCAGCTCGGGGTTGTTGTTCGCTTTGTTAATCACGTGATGAAGGGCGACAAGCCCCTTTCCTCCAGAAACAAAACCGGTGATATTTTTCTCGTGCACGGAACTGATATTGTTATGGTTGAAAAGTACCAGAACGTCATATTCGGCTAAGGTTTCGCTCTTGAGCGCATGTTCGGTGTTTACGAATTCAGCCGTGACATTATCCGCCGGGTCTGCCTCGAGCATTCTGGCTAGTTCAAACGCGGCTTTCCCATAGCGGTATCCCTCGGCGTATACCAGGATATTAAGAGCGCGCTGAGCATTTAAGGGGTTACAATTGAATAGGAAAGAAATAACAACTACCCAAAAAACCGAATGAGGTTTCATCGTTTTTCCTCCATAAAGGGTTTAGGCGGTAACCTGCTGTTTGATTTCCCGAAAAACTTTATACAGATTATGTTCCTCCCTGATCCAGAGCCGAAACAGATCCATTCTGAAACGAAAGGACTTTTCCGTGTCCTGTTCCAGTATTTCGCGGTTGAGCATCTTTTCCGCGACCTTTTTCAGTTCGTCCATGGAAAGGGGAATGGAAAACTTTTTCAGCACGCCTGCAAGATCATCGAGATCTGTATATTGATTCGCATTTTTCGACACTTCCGCAATAGCTGAAAGAGTCACCTTTTCTCTGGAATTCAGGCCCGCCCAGAAATAGATCATCTGCGGGGGCGGGTTATCGATTGTTTCCCTGACCACGAGTGAGATATCTTCCTCGTAGAAATAATTGCGTTTTTCAGCGTTTAGCATCTCAACAATATTTCTACAGATCAGCTGGGTGTAAAACGGCTGGCCTGCTGTCAGGCGCATAATGCTGCGGATAGCAGATCCCAGGTAAAAAACTTTGCCACGTACCGGTTCCTGGATCAGCCTGCGGGTGTCGTTCGGAGTGAGGTAGCAGATATTCCTGTAATCACAGCGCTGAAGCAGCGGTTCCCAATATTTCTTGTCCCGGTCTTGAAGGTGATGGTTACCGGCGAAAATCAGGAATAGCCCTGCTTTGTGCTCAACAAGCCCGCTGAGGAAAAGAAAAATATCCTTTCTTATTTTACCCTCCACTACCTTGTCCTCGATCAGCTCGTATTCGTCGATCAGTAAGAGAACTTTGTCCTCGACGGTAGCGGAAAGCACCTTGTCGATAAATTTTTCGAACAGGGGGTAGGGATTTTTTGTTCTGCCTTCGAAGATAGAAAAGTCGAAATCCAGTTCCTGGGGTTTTAAGGCTTCCAAGGTAATTTCGGCCATGCGGCCCAGGAACTCGCTATCGTCGTTGATCGCCATGGCCTGCATGTCGATAAAAACAGGGAGGTAGTTCGGCCCGAGCCTCCCGCCAAGGATCTGGTAAAGCACGCTGGTTTTGCCTGCACGCCGCTCCCCGAACAGCACGATCAGCGAGCCGTATTTTTCATTGTCCACCTTGTTCTTGACAAAGCGGAAATCATCCTCACGGCCGAAAAACATTTCCCGGGTGCGGATCGGATTGCCGACAATGAACGGGTTCGGGGCGATCAGTTCAAATGGCCTGCGGCGGATACGGTTGAACATTATATGAAGCGCGGTGCGCTTGTAATATACATAACCTCCTCCGCTGAAAATGATCAAGAACATCAACAGGGAGATAAAAACCGGCTGACGCCAGAAAGGAGGCAGATACATTATCTGCCGCTGGGCAGTGGATATTTTCTGATCCCCGTCGTAAACCACGAGGCTGATCCGGTTCAACCCTCTGGAGAGTTCGAGCTTTTCCTCGAAAGAGTGCCGTACGGGAGGCGAAACATCGGACTCAGTGGAGAAAATATCGTGTTCTTTTCCGTTAAGGGATAGAGAGATCCGAACAATTCCGTTTTCATCCACCGCAGTGCCGGACAGCACGGCCAGAGGCTCGCGATACCGGAGAAGAGAATCTTCAGGGAGATTAATTACCAGTTGTGGCAGTTCCCTCTGCCTTCTTAGCTGCTCGCTTTCGCTGAGGCGTCCTTCAACCAGGGCAAGGAGACTGTCAGCCTCGAGGCTTTCTGCGAGCTGCCTGGCCCCGAGAAGCATGTCTCTGGCAGTAATAAGGGAATCATGCTCGAGCAGCCTTGCAGCCTCGGCCAACATGGAGGACTGAAGGTCTCCGCGTTCCTGTTCTTTTATCAGCCGGGCTGTTCTGTCGCGGTGCCTTAGGGCCTCACTGTTTTCAGGATCAAGTTCGAGAATTTCTTCAAATTGCCCTTGGGCCTCTTCCGGCATGCCCATGCGCAGAAAGTCGGTTCCTTTTTCCAGTAGCTCGGCAATTCTCTGCTGCTTTTGTTTCTGTTCTTCAGCGATCTGCTCCAGGAGTTGGTCCGTCCGGTTGCGGAGTTCGAGAGCTTCCTCGTTTTCCGGATCGAGTGCGAGCGTTTTCTGGAAGCTTGTCAGCGCGTCTATATAGTTTTCTTGCTCGAGATACGATTTGCCCTGGGCCAGCCTGTTTTCGATTTCAGCATTTTTCTCAACCAGGTCTTCCCTGCGCTTTATCTCCACTTTTATTCTGGCCAGGTGTTCGCCCGCCACTTCATGCCCGGGATCGAGCGTGAGCACGCTTTCGAACTTGACCAGAGCCTCCTGCAAGCTGCCCTGCTCTTCGAGTTCGATTCCCTTTTGCAACTCAGCGGCGATCATCAGATCTATAGTGTGTATGTCTTCTGCGGTACCGGCCTTGGCTTCGATTGCGCTCTGGTAGTTGCGGAGCAGTTCGAGCTGCTCCGGGCTACCGGTGATCGCACCCTCGGCCAGGGAGAGCTTGAAATATTTCAGCGCTTTCTCATCTTGGCCCAGGTTAAAATGGGCGAGTCCCAGGTGATAGTAGGGGAGGTAGTCCTTGCGCCACACACCGTAGGTTCTGGCATCCAGCTCCGGCGCGGATTTGAGTTCGATAGCCCGCTCCAGGTGAACCGCAGCCTCTTCCCAGCGGCCGGCGCCGATTTTCTCCAGGGCCAGTTCATAGTGAAAATACCAGGTGTCCTGACCCTTGAGCTCGACTAAGGCCAGAGCCAGGCTGAAAATCATGACCAGGGCGAGTTGCAGCGAAACTTTTTGAATTACTCCAGACATCCCATCTATCCTAGAAACGGAAAACCGCTGAAAGGAGGAACTCGGAAACATTGCGGGAAAAATTCACCGCGGTGTCGATCTGGATTTTGTTCTGAAGCACGAAGCCAAAGCCGAACGTCCCGTGGAGCTCATCGCGGCCGCGGGGGAAAAGCCGTTTCAGCGCCTCATTTTCAACCGTGGTATAGACAACATGCGAGGGATCGGTGTAAAAACCGGCCCTCAGCGGAATCGCCCATTCTTTGGTCATCAGGTAGTACTCGATTCCGAAATGAACCTCAGTGACGTCTTCCAGAACCAGATCCTCGATCCCGTCACTGTCAACAAAACCGGAATAGGGGAATTCAGATATGGAAGCCCCTATATCGTCATCGTTCAAGTTCCGGTCGAAGCTGCCGATCAGGTCGGAATATTGGACGCGTACCAGGTCCAGCGAAAGAGTCAGATTATCCAGCAGACGGTAAGCTGCGCCCAGGCTGTAAACGTCCGGCACCTTGAATACCAGGTCCTGGTCGGCCTGGCGGATTACCGTTCTGCCGGAGCTTTCGTCAATATCCTTGATGGTATTAACAATATCGAACCTGGGGCCGCTGCGGAATACCGCGCCGAAACTGAAATCAGGATTCGGCTCGAATTTAAGCCCGAGGTTGATACTGTATTTAGTATCACTGCTGTTATTGTCAACGCTGAATACTTCTATCGGCCTTTGAGCTTGAGGCTGCCTCTGGAAAAGGTGTTCAAAGAACTTGAATTCGAGGGTCGAAACTATATTCGAAACCCCGATTGAGAGATAACGCGTAGGTTTGTAGGCAAAGGCCGCCCCCCAGTTCTTGACCTCGATATCGTTCCTGGTTTTATTGCCGAGTGCGAATTCTGCCGGGTCGAGATACGGATTTTCGAAGATCGAGCCGAAACCTTCGCCCTCGTAAGAGCTCTCGAAATTAATCAGCTCCTGGCGGTAGAGCGAAAGAGAAAATTTTCCGTAAGGGTAAACCAGCGACAGATAGCTCTGGCTACCTACATCATTGGTGAATTTTTTACGCAAATCCGGGTCGTCTTCAATACCGGCAAACTCGCTATGGCTGAAACGGCTTATCTTATAATGAACGGAAATTTCAGGCTTTGTCAATATGGTGAGCCCGGCAGGGTTGGCCATCCCTGCGGTGGCGTCATCGGCGATTGCCACGAAAGCGCCTCCCAGTCCTACCGCCCGTGCGCTGGGGATGTTGAAATTGAACTGGACGTTGCGGATAAAGGTATTGCGGTCATTCTTGCGCCAGAAACTCTGCGCGGTAGCTTCGGAGCTGAGAATCAGAAGCAGTAGACTCAGAAGCGCGGAAATGGGCGAAAAACTGTGAAAGCCGCGGTATATGTTATAAGTAACCTGGTTTTTCATCACTGGTCAAGAAGTTGCAATAATAAACTTGTTAACGGCGAGGAAATCTTTCTCATGTAGGGAAATATGATATAAAAGCAGCCTAAAAATCAACAATCAGTTCGTACCTGCAGTCTATTTTGTGGATTCGGGGTCTGCCGTCCCCTTGGAGTGTCGTATCTGGAGAAATCCCGTAGGTGCTTTCCTCGAAAAAAAAGCCCGAGATGTTTTCAAAAAGTTCGAACCCGCTGGAGATAATACCCTCCCCGCGGATTGCGTACAGAGAATCCCCTTCCGGGGTTGTGATGGGAGATGCCTGGTTAGTGTGGTCGATAACTATTGTGCCGCCTTCGAGGGTAATTTGCGTGTTGACCTGGTAACCATTGGGGCTGAGCAGGGATGGGGTTAGGTCTCCAGGTAAGAAAATAGTTATTACTAAGCCCGTTGGTATAAATATGGAATCAGGCCTTGGTTCCGCGCCGCTCTGGCTGATAAAGGCGCTATCGTCCGCAGTAATAATATATTTGTCTCCCGCTGAAAATGAACCGAAATTTGCCAGGCCCTCCTCGGCGGAAACATTAAAAACTATTCGCTCCGAGGAATATTGTTGGGATTCCTCGCATGCGGTGAGGCCGCTTAAAAAGAGAAATAGAACGGGATATATCAGGGAAGATTTATGGAGCATCAAGACCAGATACCGTATTTGAGAGTTTCACGAAAGTTAACAAATCGTATATGTCCACTTTTCCGTCGCGGTTGAGATCTGCTGTCTCCAATTCCTCCTGAGTAGGGGGAACGCCTGAATTGATATTATTCAGCAGAGCAATCAAGCTCAGATAGTCGTACACGTTCAACACTCCGTCACGGTTGACATCGCCGAGAGTTTTCAGCCTGTAATTGCCTCCAGCGGGCAGGCGCGTCCTGTTACCGTAAATGTCCTCTGCCTCAAAGAAATACAGGAGGCTGTCGGCCGGCTCAGGGGAGGGAAAATCCACCTTGTAAATTCCCGAAACCGAAATTATCTGCTCGAGGGTTTCCGCTTTACCGGTTAGGGGATCGATGATAACGGTCTTGAACCAGGCCAGCGGACTGCCGTCACTCACTTCAACTTCCGCGATAAAGCCGTCCGGGTTTGCCACAACCAGTCCTTCCGATCCGCCCGGCCATTGGATGACCTTGATCTCAGGGCCGCGGCGGTCAATCACGATCTCGACTGTTCCGGGGTAAATCGGACCGGCCAGGACCTCGATTTCTCCCCAGGACCAGTGAACAACCAGGCTGTCGGCAAATGGCTTGTTGCCCAGATTGTATAGCAGATACGGCGAAGTCTGAATCCTGCCCCAGCCCCCGGATACCGCCTGCCAGTATGTTTTTCCACCATGGGCCAGCACAACCCGGGAGCCGATCACACTCCTGCCGTCGGCATTTCTTAGCTTGACTGTGATGGTGTTGCCGTAGGCGCTCCGGTTCTGCATAAAGCGGAGCGGAAGTTCACTTCCGGAAAACAGGTTCAACGGCCTGTCAGGCCGGTAATTTACGAAAAGAACGTCAAGGTCGCCGTCGAGATCAAAATCCGCAGCAACCGGCAAGCTGCTTTCTAAGTTGGTTATGAGTCCAACAGTTCGAGAGGCATATGATGTTCGTGGATCGACATACAGTTCCGAAGATGAATTATCAGGCAGCGGCGGATATACCTGCCCGCCGCCATAGAAGATAAGATCCTTGGGGCTGGCAGTGAAAATACCGAATATTAAGGACCGTGCGATCAACAGGTCAGGGTATCCGTCACTGTTGAAATCCGCTATCGAGGCGGCGATGCGTCCGTATTTGCCGTCCAGATCGCCGGAGAACTTGTTTACAAATCTCTCCGGTCCGCCGGCGCCGCTGTTCAGAAAAAGCATGTCGGCATCCTGGGCGCGTGTGATATGAATGTCCGGGTAGCCGTCACCGTTGAAATCGCCCCAACTCTGAGTCTGGCCGAATTCTTTGTAGTCATTGTCGGGGTTCAGGCCGCTGCTTTGAGTTGCATCCCTGAAAATTCCTCCAGCCGCACCAATCAGAAGGCGGGTCGGGCCTTCCATATTAAGGGTGACAATATCGAGCCAGCCATCTGCGTTTACATCGATCAGTACGGCACTTTCCGTATTGTAAGATTCGACCAGACCCGCAGCTTTCGAGCGGTCTTCGAAATAGCGGCCTGCATGGTTGGTGAGAAACCAGTTCGAGCCGTCGAAATTGCCGATCAGCAAGTCGAGGTAGCCGTCGCGGTCTACATCGCCCCAACAGACCGAGGTGGCTCTCTGCCTTTCCCGGTCGAGTTTGAGTATTTTCGAGGAATCCGAGAACGTGCCGTCGCCGTTGTTATGAAAAAGCTTATCCGGCAGGAGCAGGCCGGCAACGAAAAGGTCGGCATAACCGTCGTTGTCGTAGTCTCCCCAGGCGCAACTGATCCCGTCGCTGCCCGCGGCAACACCGGCCTGCCCGGCAACGTCGCTAAATGTACCGTCCTGGTTGCCGCGGAAAAGCGCGTCCAGCCCGCTGCCGTTCACTACGTAGAAGTCGGGATAACCGTCATTATTGTAGTCTCCGACTGACACTGCAAGGCCCGCCATATTTTTTTCGAGACCCACCTGGGTGGTTCTTTCCTCGTAGCTTCCCAGGGAATATTTGATAATCAGCGAATCCTTGCTCGAAGTCCAGTACAGCCATTCCAGATTACCGTCCTCTTCAAGATCGACCGGGCCCAGAAAATATCCGGGGCGCGTGCTGATATCTTTAAAAAGTGTATCTACTGCGGCAGGCAGAATACCGGTTCTCGATCCAGGCCGCAGGGTGATGATTCCTGGAAAAAAATGGGACAGCAGGATATCTGGAAAGCTGTCTCCATTGAAATCGTCCACTATTGCTTTCGAGACATCCATGATGCCTAGCGCAATAGAAAAACCCTCGACAAATATCTTTTCCGTATTATAGTCTACAGCGACTAGCTGACGAGGAGGATTAATCTTTAATGTATTAACCCTGACAAAAAGCAGCTCGGCTTTGCCGTCTGCATCCACATCCGCAACCACATTAAGTGGCCGGATAGTTGCGGGTTCCCCAAACACGGGTACTCTCTTGGGAACGAAATCGCCTCTGCCGAGATTGAGATACAAAACGCCGCTGAAAATAAAATCTTTCTTCTGGTTGCCGTCATAATCGCCGAACAGGAATTCAGTCCAAGTCGTCAGGGCGTTCTTTTCGTAAGGAGCGACTCTGTCTAAAGCGGTCAGTACAGAAAAATTCGGTTCGTTCGCAGCATTGCTTTGCTGAACGAGAATTGTGATTGTATCAGAGCCAGCCATTATCAGATCATTTAGGCCGTCACCATTTATATCTGCAACACCCGCAATGCCCCCTTCGTCGATCGGCAGTTGTTTTTCGATAATCAGGGGATCTGCGTTTTCCCGCCCGATGAAAATCCGCACAACAGGCCTATCCCGGAAAGCCACGACTACATCCTGCCAGCCGTCTCCGTTGATATCCCCGTGGGAGACCCAGATCGGTTCCTCGTAAGTTTCATACGATCTCAATCTCGGTCCGTTATCCCTGGTTTCCAGAAACCAGACCCCGCTGGAGATATCCACCTCCATGAAGGCATGTGCCTCCAGGGCAGCGGAACCTAAAAGGGAGGGCCTTGAAAGAGGAAATGTCCAGCCGATACTCGCTCCAGGCGGAGCTTCCAGTTGGATTATACCTGTGCCCTGGCCCGCAACCTTTGAGTGGACCAGCAAGAGGATTGCGGTAAAAATCAGAGAAGAAATTTTTATTCGAGCATATCCCATGAATGATCTGCCTTTAAATGACACACTTACCCGCTTTTAATAGATTCAATTTTTATGCCACACCATTTAAAAGGATAAACTATGCCCGGAATGTTTCCGTTTTGCTGGTAAGAATTATACCAAATCAGCTAATCATTTGTCACTCAAACAATTAGCGATAATTTGATATTAGAGTACTAAGAAAGTGTAAAAGGATTCTACCTGTGTCATTTCGTATTACGACAGGGACATTGTTACTCTCAAAGTACCAAAAGCCTGGTGAATCAATCCTTTTTATACTTCTTTTTATCGACCTGGATTTCATGTTTCTTTATCATCCGCTGAAACAGGCTCCTGTTCATGCCGGTTTTTTGTGCTGCACGAGTAATATTTCCCCCGGCCTCCTCCAGAGCAACTTTCAGAAAAGCGCGTTCCACTTCGGCAATAGCCAGGCGGCTTGCTTCCTCGCGTGCAATCTTGAGTTCTTCGTTCGTGCGCGCCAGGGAAATAACCGGCCGGAAGGATTCTTTTGAACCGGTGGTTATTTTCGAACATTCGAGCACCTCGGGTGGCAGGTCCGATGCGCTGATATGACTTTCTTTTGCCAGGATTATCGCCCGTTGCACGATTCCCTCCAGCTCCCGGATATTGCCGGGAAAAAGATAGCGTTCGAGGCAGCGCATGAACTGCGGGTCTATTTGCTCGATAGGTTTGCCTAGTTTTTCAGAATAGGTCCTGACAAAATGATCCACCAGAAGGCGGATATCATCCGGTCGTTCCCGCAAGGGAGGGAAGTGGATATCGATAATCTTAAACCGGTAGAAAAGATCTTCCCGGAATTTGCCTTGCTCGACCATAGAACTGAGGTCTTTGTTTGTGGCCGCAAGTATCCGCACGTCCACTTTCTGAACCTGGTAGCTGCCTACTTTTTCGAACTCGCCGAACTGGAGTACACGCAGCAGTTTCACCTGAAGTTCGGGTGACATTTCGCCCACCTCGTCCAGGAATATCGTCCCCCCGTGCGCAGCCTCGAAGCGTCCCACCTTGTTCGAGATAGCTCCCGTGAAAGAGCCTTTCACATGGCCGAAAAGTTCAGATTCCAGCAGACCGGTAGGCAGAGCCCCGCAGTTGATTGTCAGAAACGGCATGTTTTTCCTGTTGCTGTTGAGAAAGATCGCCCGGGCAATCAATTCCTTACCTGTGCCGCTCTCCCCGGTGATCAGCACCGTTGCATCGGTAGAGGCCACGCGGGCTACCAGTTCCATTGCTTCGACCATTTTTCTGTTCTTGCCGACAATCATGGTGAAATCGTATTCACGCCGAAGGTTTTCCCCGATTCTGGTGGCGCTGCGGCCCTTCGCACCGCGGGATATTTCAAGAATATACAGCGCGTTCTTGATACTGCTGGCTGAAAGCTCTGCCAGATCCTGTAGAAGCTCCAGATCCTTGTCCATAAAACAAGAGGCCACTGAGCGGTTCTCAACGTAGATCGCCCCGTAAGGCCTGTCGCCGATAAGCAGAGGTACACAGAGAATAGAGCGCAGGCCGAGATCAACAATACTTTTGCTCGAGGCAAGCAGGCTGTCATCCTGGGCGTCATTGGCAAACACGGGTCCCCCGCTTTCGAGCACCTTGCGCACAACAGTCCTGCTCACAGTGCCTTCACTTTCGGCAGGCTCTTCTCCAGTAATGTTTCTGGCAACCATGGTCTCGAAATTATCCGGATCGCCCTTAACAATGAAGCCGCGCTCGGCGCGCAGGATATCCATTATCTTGTCGATAATCAGGTTGAGCAGCTTTGAGTGATCCAGCTCGGCATGAAGCAGTTGGCTGATCTTGTACTTGATCTCAAGCTCGCGGTTGCTGTTTCGAAGCTTGTTAATCTCCTGCTTGAGTTTTTTCTGGTCGCTAATTTTGCGGTCAGATCCGCCATGTTTTTTATTCATGATATTTTATCCTGAGCTTTGTGGTTTTTAAAAGGTGGGCAGTGCCTTGCTTTCAAGTTAGAAACTAATTATCAAATCATGGTAAACTGCCAGGTAAAGGCTTGCGTATCCGCGGCAGCGGTTTTTCCCTGGCTGATTATTGAAATTTTCCTCTTTAAATATTCCGCTCTCTGCTTCCAGATGTGCCTGCTCGAGGATCTGCCACCTGAGAGCTAACCCTGCCTCGAAGCGGCGTTCCACTACAGGGGTGGGGAAATCCAGCCCGGCAGAGTCGAGCAGTTGGTCCACCGGGGAGGCAATCCGCTGGTTTCCCCTTTCGATCCTTGCAAAATGTGCAGTGAGATCGAGTCCGGAAGTGGGGAAGAAGCGCAAGAATCCATACACCTTCCAGTAATCGTTGCCCAGGGGTGCGCCGAGAGGCCTTCCATTGAACAGGTATCTCTCGTAAGGCTGGAAAGTGTTATAGGCAAAACTGGAGACATATATGGCTCTTACACCTGCAGTTGAAGGTCCAAGGCCTGGAAAGTCGCGCAAATTCAGACCGAGATCCAGTGCCCAGCGATCCTGGATTTTGTCATCCCTGAGCAAATCATCGAAAAGAATCTGGCCGAAAAAGGTCAGACGTTCTTTATGGTTGTAGAAGCCATCCAGGCTGACAAATGTGTTGTTCGCATAGTCCCGCTTATTCTGGATCGCAACCAGCCGGTAACTGGTGAACGGGTTGGCCAGGGCCAGGTCGAAACCGCGGTTCTGGCCGCCGTAGACCGTGGTTTCTGTGATCCCGAAACGAAGGTGGTCCCGCACCCGGATATCGAGGCGGTGGGCTGTGAAAAACCTTTTGGCCCGCACAAAACTGCCGTCCGAGGCGTTTCTGTAGCTCATCCCGTCCAGCGAGGCCACCAGGTGCGAGAATGTGAGGTGCCGTGAGCGAAGGCAGAATGCGAGCTGGTCGAAGCTTTGGGCGTCCGAGCCGAGGATCAGGCTGTGATTCAGGGTGGGAGACCAGTTACGTGCCAGACGCCCCAGAAAAAACTCGGTGGAAAAAGCCCCCCCGAATAGTCGGAAATCGCCTTTAAGGTAGCCCTCCATCGGACGGATCAGGCCCTCCTCGAGCGGCGCCTGAACACCAGGATCGCGGTGTGCGGTTGTATCTTCAAGTTGCATCAGGTGGGGAGCGCGAAGGAAACGGCTGTCAAAAACGAGATGGCCGAATCTGCCGCCGAATCCGGCTCCCACCGAGCTGCGGCTTCGCCCGGGCCGAATATTGGCCAGCCTTCCCATGGCTTCCAGGCGGGTGATAACCGAGAACTGGGCCGAGTCAGGGCCACTGGCGGCGTTGATTTCAAATTCGCATGCCGCGCGAATTCTCTCAAGCCAATCACGTTCCACCTGTCTCAGGCCGTCGAGACTTTGCTCCCGAACAGCTTCAAGCACCTCCAGCCGCGTATATGGTCTGAGCGAGGGGTTGAGCCTGGTCAGCCTGCCCCGCTCCTGCAAGCGGTAAAGGTAATCGTAGACAGGATGGTCGAGAGGGAAATAACGGCTCCCGTCCCCTGAGTATGCGCTGCTTGCAGAAGCCAAGGTGGCGTAAATCAGAAACATGAATGGAAAAATTAAAATCCTGGCGCCTGAAGCCTGTCCGGCCGAAACCATCAACACGGCCTCCTGCTCCGCCGGGGATAAAGATGAGCCCGAACGGGGGGTTAATTGTCTATAACTTATTTAAAATTAAACTTATAATTTACTTTTAATAAATATGGTTGTCAAACAACTAATAAGTTACAAGCCGACTCTTCTCTGCTAAAACTACAACCGAGGCTTGCAAAAAACACCCGTGACTTGTCTTCGAGAACTTGATTCAACGCTGAAAAATCGGCTGGAGATTAGATTTTGCACAACAACGGAGTTCCTTTATTGAGGATTTAAATTATATTTGACTTATCTTTTGAAAGCTTTTAAAATACTACAATTAGCCATAAATCAAGCTCTTGAACGATTTGAAGGAGCTGGAAGGGGCCGAAGGAAAAGTGGAATGATTAATTTTATTATAAAAGTAATTATTATTTATTTAATTTACCGCTTGGTAACTATCCTGATCCGCAAGTCGGTAATGTATTACAGGGCATACAAGGCTTTGAAACAGAAACGCCGGGAGCAGGCGATCGCAAGAAAGAGGGATTTCAATATCCAGGCATTCGATGTCGAGGATGCCGAATACGAAGAAATCAAGCCTGGTTCTGAGGATTAAGCTTGTGGTTTCCCCTTTTGCCGGAACCTTTTTTACACAAGCCTCAGTAATATAACATTATATCACGTCCACCCAAGACCGACAAGCCCGGCTTGATCGATCTCCAGGCCAAGGGAGGGTGTATGGCCAGCAGAAGTGTGAACAAAGTCATTTTAATAGGCAACCTGGGAGGCGATCCGGAATTGCGGCACACGGTGAGCAATATACCGGTTGTCAATTTCACTGTAGCCACCAATGAGAGCTGGGTAAACAAGGAAGGGGTAAGAGAGGAGCGCACTGAATGGCACCGCGTGGTCGCCTGGCGCAGGTTGGCCGAGATCTGTCACGAGTACCTCCGCAAGGGACGCCAGGTTTATATCGAGGGGAAACTTCAGACCCGAAGATGGGAGGATCAGAACGGGCAGAAACGATTCATGACCGAGATAGTGGTTGATGAAATGGTTATCTTGGGCCAGCGGGTAGCCGAGGCTGGACCGCAAGCAGATGAGGGCGTCGTTTCAGAGCCCCCCCCTGGAGACTCCGACTACGGTGAATTACAGCCACCGGCTGAAGGCGATGACGATCTCCCGTTCTGAGTCAGTCATCATGAGCCGATGGCTCACCCGGAAATGAATGAAAATGTTTTGTTTTCTGTAGGGGCGCACGGCCGTGCGCCCCTACAGGTGGTTTTTACCGAAACCATGGAATAACGCACCTTTGGTCTATTATTTTCCGAACAGAATATTGCGGACTCAAGCTTTAACAGGTTTTTAGTGGTGAAATACTGATAGGCTTAGTTATTGTTGAATATTGTACGTCTGAGATTTTTATTGTTGCATAGAGACTTCAAAAACGACCAGGTGGTTGAAGGAGCAAAAAGAAGGCAAGAGAACTTTTTGCTCCTTCTTTATATGTTAGGGAGTCTTTTATGACAAATGCCAGGGGCAATTGGGGGTCGAGGATCGCTTTCATTCTGGCTGCTTCAGGATCAGCCGTCGGTTTAGGAAATATCTGGCGTTTCCCCACCGTCGCATATCAGAACGGTGGAGCCATATTTGTCCAGATTTACATTCTTTTTGTTTTGTTGATCGGATTTGTCGTGTTGGTTGGAGAGATTTCACTGGGCCGGCACACCCAGCGGAATCCGGTGGGGGCGTTTAGACGGCTGGCACCGAGGTCAGCCTGGAGACTTGTCGGTGTGCTCGGTGTGCTCACCGCCTTTGGAGTTATCTCCTATTACAGCGTGGTGGCTGGCTGGACTCTGAGTTATGTGTTTACTACCGCAGGAGGAGTTTTCAACAGCCAGCTCACCCAGGCGGAGATCAGCGAGATATTCGGCCACACGGTTGGCAATCCCCTCAAGGCGGTATTCTGGCATTTCACTTTCATGCTCCTTACTGTCGGGGTGGTAATAGGAGGCGTGCAGAAAGGTATCGAGCGCTGGTCCAAAATTCTCATGCCCCTTTTATTGCTGATTCTCATCCTCCTGGTTATCCGCTCGCTGACCCTGGAGGGCGCGGAGATCGGCCTTTCAAAGTTTCTGAAAGCCGACTGGAGCAAGGTTTCCGGCACTACTGTGATTGCAGCCATTGGCCAGGCGGTTTTTTCCCTGAGCCTGGGAATTGGCACGATGATGACTTACGGCAGTTACATGAACCGGGAGGAGAATATAGTCAGATCAGCCGGAGCTGTTTGTTTTCTCGATACCTTGATCGCCATTCTGGCCGGACTGGCAATTTTTCCGGTGCTTTTCACCATGAAAGGCATGGAACCCGAGGTGGGGGCGAAGCTGATCTTTATTGTGCTGCCCAGGCTTTTCAGCGAGATTCCATTCGGTACGCTATTTGGCACAGGGTTTTTTGTGCTGCTTTCTCTGGCTGCGGTAACCAGCAGTATCTCCCTTCTTGAAGTGCCGGTGGCCTACTTTGTCGATGAGCGGGGATGGAAACGCAAGAACGCCACCCTGCTTTGCGGCGCCATCGGTTTTCTGGTGGGTATATTCAGCGCATTGAGCCTGGGGGCTGTGGACTGGCTGTCAGAGATTACCACTATCGGTACCAGAAAAATGGGCTTTCTCGACCTGATGGACCTTTTCATGGGACAGTATTCGATGACATTCGGCGCGATGATGATCGCCCTTTTTGTCGGCTGGCGCTGGGGCACACCGGCGTTGCTGAAAGAAATCACCGGAGAGGATGCCTCCCCAGGCCGGCTGCGGAAAATTATCGCGTTCCAAATCCGATATATATGCCCATTGCTATTAATCGCCCTGATTGTAATTATGATTATCAATCCAAATGCATTCGCTTGAACGGAAAGCCCCTCTGGCCGAATAATCCCACTTTTCAGGAGTCTCGATGGAAGGAATAACCGGCTTCGTGCTCGACCTGGAAAGGTTCATGTATTCCCAATGGTTTGTGGTTACCCTTCTTGGTACCGGGCTTCTGCTTTCGATTCGTACCCGTTTCATCCAGTTCCGTAAAATTGGTACGGCCTGGAAAATGATTTTCAAGGGGGCTTTTCAAAAAGAGGAAGAATTGCACAAGGAAGGCGATATATCGCCTTTTCAGGCTCTGAATACCGCGCTCGCCGCAACAGTGGGATTGGGCAATATTGCCGGTGTTGCTACTGCGCTGGCTCTGGGAGGGCCGGGAGCGATTTTCTGGATGTGGATGACAGCGCTGTGCGGGATGGCGACTATCTATGGCGAGGCAATGCTGGCGTTGAAATTCCGCTCGATCGCCGAGGACGGCTCGATGGCCGGCGGGCCGATGTACTATATCTCCAAGGGACTGAAAAAAGCGCACGGCGGCAAAATCCTGGCGGCCGTATTCGCCGTGACCGGCAGCATGGCCTGCCTGCTCAGCACCGGTTGCATGATGCAGTCCAACTCAATTGCTCTGAGTTTCAACACCAGTTTCGGCGTGCCGTACTGGGTCAGCGGCGTAGTGATATCGGTTTTTACCGGACTTGTCACTATCGGGGGGATAAAACGAATCGGCATAGTGGTGGAAAAGCTCGTTCCTTTCATGATATTATTTTTTATCAGCGCCTCAATGTTGATTCTTTTAATCAAGATCAGAGAAATACCGGAAAACCTGATATTGATTGTCAGGAGCGCGTTCAAGCCCTCTGCTGCGATAGGCGGTTTCGCCGGGGCCTCGGTGATTGCTGCAATGCAATACGGTGTGAGCCGGGGCGTATTGTCCAATGAGGCGGGACTCGGTTCCAGCCCGATTGCCCACGGGGCCGCGAAAGAGGATGATCCGGACCGCCAGGGAATCCTGGCGATGAACGGCGTGTTTATAGATACGATAATCGTATGTACAATCTCCGCGCTGGTAATTCTCACCAGCGGCAAATGGACGACCGGCCTGACCTCCACCGAGCTGGCAGCGGCGGCTTTCGAGAGCATTATCCCGCACGGGCACCTGATCGTGGTTTTCAGCGCCCTGCTTTTCGGTTTCAGCACGCTTCTGGGCTGGTCCTATTATGGAGAACAGTGTGTCCAGTACGTTATGGGATTCAAAGTGGTAAATTTCTACAGATACGTTTTTGTCCTGTTCGTCTTTCTGGGAGCTGTGATCAAGCTCGAGCTGGTCTGGAGCATAGGAACTATTGCCAATGCGTGCATGGCTCTGCCGAACCTGATCGGGCTGATCGTATTAAGCGGGGTAGTGGGGTCGATCGCTGTCAGGAAAAAATGATTCTGCCAGAGGCGGGAACCTTTAGGCTGTTGCATATAGAGACCTTTGAAAAATCCTGATCAGGAAATGAGCGTTCTCCGTTGGGACGTTTATTGAATCTCCCTGAGGGGATTCAATATCGAAAGCCCGACACACCCCTGTATCCCCTCTTGATAGAGGGGACTGTTAATGCAAAACTTAGACGTAAAAAATTCCTCTCTAGAAAGAGGGGTGGCCGCGAAGCGGACGGGGTGTGTAACTCCCCTCTCGAGAGGGTGCCCGCATCCCCCTTAACAAAGGGGGTGTCCGCGATTCGCGGACGGGGGATGTCCCTTGCGGGCAGGGTGTGTGATCCACCAGATTGTTGAAAAATTTATCCTTTATTCTGTGATTTTTTCAAAGGCCTCATATATTATTTATTGAAACATTTCTCCACCTGGTTTTCGTTCTTTAACTATGCTGATAGTAATCCGGGTATTCTACGCAATCGCTCTGGTTCTTTATACAGCTACGGCAATCGGCTATCTCAGGGCGTTCAATCAGAAAATGACCCAGCCGCGCAAGCGCAGGATGGTTTCGGCAAACTATGCCGTGCTGTTCCAGTTGCTCGGTCTGGCAACCTATACCATGTACCTGCAGCAGGCTCCTTTCCTGGGTATGTTCCAGGGATTTACTTTCGCTGCTTTCGTTCTGGCTTTTCTTTTCCTTTTTATCTCCCGGAACGTGGAGAACGATGTCGCAGTGGGAGTGATTGTTTTTCCCCTGGTTTGCATTTTTTCTCTGATCGGCATTTTCACCCCCCTGGAACTGGTCAACGATCCGCTGCTTGCGCCCAGTCCCTGGTTTATTCTCCACGCCTCGATCGCCCTTTTCAGTTACGGGGCGTTTGCAATCGCTTTCGCCACTTCTGTGCTTTATCTGCAGTTGCATGGTGAAATCAAGTCGAAGCGGCTGGGAACCTTTTTCGCTCGGCTGCCATCACTGGAGGAACTGGACCACCTGACTTATCTGACAATATCGATCGGTTTTGTTGCGCTGAGTGTTGCCATAGCTACCGGGATGGCCTGGACCCAGATCCGGCTCGGCAAGCTGCTTCAACTGGACACAAAAGAGATTTTCACTTTTGTCAACTGGGTGATTTTCGCACTTTACCTTCACAGCCGTCTCTATCGGGGCTGGCGCGGCAGGCGGGCGGCGTGGATGGCAATTGCCGGTTTCCTGGTCTTACTGTTCAACTTTCTGATCGTAACCGTATTGCTCTCAAAAACACACTCCTATCTCTGAGTGAGAAGGAATCGAATGGAAAAGGCTTCGCCGAAATATTATCCAATTTGCGTGGATTTGAACCGCAGGCGCTGTCTGGTGGTCGGCGCGGGCAAGGTGGCAGCCCGCAAGGTGCGCTCGTTGCTTGAGACAGGTGCGCTGGTGAGAGTGGTCAGCCCGGATGCGGTGGAGGAGGTGGCTGAGCTAGCCGGTGAGGGAAAGATCGACTGGCAGAAGAAAACTTTCGCCAAATCCGACCTTGAGGGAGTATTCCTGGTAGTGGGCGTTGCTGGTGATCCGGAGGTGAATCGACAGGTTTACGAGGCCGCAGATTCGGCTTCGATATTGATCAATATCGCAGATGAGCCAGGCTTGTGCAATTTTATTCTCCCCTCGGTAATACGGCGCGGAGAGTTCCAGATCGCAATTTCCTCGGGCGGGGCAAGCCCGGTTCTGGCGCGGAAAATCCGTGAAGTCCTGGAACACAGGTTCGGTTCACATTATGGCGAACTGGTGGAGGAGCTTTCCCGGATACGTGAAGGCTTGAAAGAGAGGCTGCCCGATGAAAGTAAAAGACGGCAGTTCTGGGAACAGTTGATAGACCTGGACTTTTTCGACAGCCTCTCAGTCGATGAGATTCATGCAAAAGTAAGGGAGCGTGCTGAGGAATGCCTATCCAGGTTGGCGGATTAAATCACAGGGTAGCACCCTTGGAGATACGGGAGAGGCTCGCTTTTAGCGGGACGGAGCTGAAAAGCAAGCTTGCCCGGATGGCGGATTCCGCTGATCTGGAGGAGTTGGTTGTGCTTTCTACCTGCAACCGGACGGAGGTTTACGCCTACGGCCAGGTCGAGCAGTCCGTGAGAGTGGGGATCGAGGGCATCCTGAGCGGGAAGTTCGGCTCGAAGGTGGATTTCCGCGAGATCAGTTTCTACAATTATATCGATGAGCGGGCGGTAAACCACCTGTTCCGCGTCTCTTCCAGCCTTGATTCCCTGGTACTGGGAGAAAACCAGATCCTTGCCCAGGTGCGCGAGGCTTACCGCATGGCGCAGGAGGCGCGCAGTGCCGGAAGGATCCTCGGGCGGCTCTTTGAGCAGGCGGTCCGGGTGGGGAAGAGATCCAGAACTGAAACCGCAATCAGCAGCGGAGCGGTAAGTGTCAGCTCTGCAGCGGTGGACCTGGCACGGAAAATATTCGGCGATCTGGCTGGCAGGGAAGCCCTGATTCTCGGCGCAGGGGAGACAAGCGAACTGGCCCTTTCGCTGCTGATTAACTCAGGGGTCGAATCAGTGCTGGTAGCTAACAGAACCTACCGGAAGGCTGTGGAGCTTGCAGTAACCTATCACGGTACTGCTGTGAATTTCGAGGAGTTCCCGGAATATCTCGAAAAGGCGGATATCCTGATCAGTTCAACCAGCGCTCCGGGGTATATCCTTACCCCTGAGCGCGCAGGGGATGTGCTTGAGAGGCGAACCAGGCCGATCTTCATGATCGACCTTGCAGTGCCGCGCGATATCGATCCCGCCCTGGCCGATCATGATACCTGCTTTCTCTACAATATCGACGACCTTGAGTTGGTGATAGAAAAAAATGTCGAGGAACGCAAAAACCAGGTCGGGCTGGTGGAGGAGATAATCGCCAGCGAGGCCGCTGATTTTATGAACTGGTACGAGGTTCTGGCCGTGGTTCCGCTGATTAAGAGCCTTCATGACCACATGAACCGCATCCGTAGCGAGGAGGTAAACAAGGTTCTAGGCAAGCTCGGGCATCTCTCAGAGGATGACCGCCGGAAAATAGAGCAGTTGACAGTGCGAATGCTGAAAAAGTTCCTTCACGGCCCCACGAGCCGGATCAAGGAAAATCCGCGGAAACTGGCCGGAATGGACCCGGTGGATCTTCTGCGCTTCCTTTTCAAGCTGGATGAGGAGGGCGCAGGTGGCCGTAAATAGGCTGATTATCGGTACCAGGGGCAGCAAGCTCGCTCTCTGGCAAACCAACCATATAAAAGAGAAACTGGAAAGCCGTCACCGGCGGCTCTCTGTCGAAATAAAAATCATAAAGACAAAGGGCGACAGGATCCAGGATGTAGCACTGGCTAAAATCGGCGGCAAGGGGCTGTTTATCAAGGAGATCGAGGAGGCGATGTTCGCCGGAGTGATCCACCTGGCAGTGCACAGCCTGAAAGACCTTCCCACAGACCTGCCCGCCGGGCTGGTGGCCGATATAATTCCAAAGCGGACCCACGGAGCTGATGTACTGGTCAGCCGGCAGGGGAGTAAATTCACTGACTTTCCACCCGGGGCCAGAGTGGGCACAGGCAGCCTGAGACGAAAAGTCCAACTGAGAGCGCTCAGGCCTGAGCTCGAGTACCTCGATCTGCGGGGTAATGTGGATACGCGTCTTGCCAAGCTCGACCGGGGAGACTACGAGGCAATCATACTTTCCGAGGCCGGGCTTATCAGGCTCGGGCTCAGCCAACACATCACCGAGGTTTTTTCACCCGGCGTGCTTACTCCGGCCGCAGGCCAGGGTGCCCTGGCAATCGAATACCGCCAGGACGATTCAACAGCCAGAGAATCGCTTATCTTTCTTGCAGACCGGAAGACAACAGCCGAGGTGGAAGCCGAGCGGGATTTCCTTCACACTCTGGGAGGCGGCTGCCAGGTCCCGGTGGGTGCACAGGCCGAATTTCAGGACAATGGCAAACTCTCTCTCACAGGCATGATCTCCGACCTGAGCGGCAGGCGGCTCCTGCGTGATCAGATCAAGGACTGCCCTGAAACAAGGCCGGGCAGGGAGTTGGCCGAAAAGATGCTCGCCGCGGGCGGGAAACGTATCCTGGAAGAGATATACGGCATAGGTTCATGATCCCATCCTGGGCTTGACTTAATCGAAAAGAATTCCCCGAAGCTCTGATCCGGGGTAAAATACTTGATGGTTTTATACTTTTTTTCATAGAGTTGCCGTGTGACACATACAATATTTATTCTCATCCTTCACAAATCGCAAAGAATGGGATTTAAACCTGGTGATCTTATTTCAGA
>CAZJQI010000038.1:0-41720 GCA_964548275.1 uncultured Gemmatimonadales bacterium | reverse complement strand
GAGCATCAGCCTTCCAAGCTGAGGGTCGCGGGTTCGAGTCCCGTTTCCCGCTCCATGATAGTTGATTGAGAGCCCATGTAGCTCAGTCGGTAGAGCGCATCCTTGGTAAGGATGAGGTTCACGGGTTCGATCCCCGTCGTGGGCTCCATTAAATGTTATTTCAGGAGGAAAATATTCAATGGCTAAGCGGAAGTTTGAGCGTACCAAGCCTCATGTTAACGTGGGCACGATAGGCCATGTCGATCATGGGAAGACGACATTGACCGCGGCGATAACGGAGGTATTGTCCAAGAGGGGCTTGGCGGAGTACATAACCTTTGACGATATAGACAAGGCCCCGGAGGAGAAGGCACGAGGGATCACGATAGCCACGGCCCATGTGGAGTACGAGACCCAGAAGCGTCATTATGCTCATGTGGACTGTCCGGGACATGCGGATTATGTAAAGAACATGATCACGGGAGCGGCGCAGATGGACGGAGCGATACTGGTTGTGAGTGCGGCGGATGGACCGATGCCTCAGACTCGGGAGCATGTGTTGTTGGCCCGTCAGGTAAACGTGCCGTATATCGTGGTATTTTTGAACAAGGTGGATCAGGTGGATGATCTTGAGATATTGGAGTTGGTGGAGCTCGAGGTACGGGAGTTATTGAGTGCGTATGGATTTCCTGGAGATGAGATACCGGTGGTACGAGGTAGTGCATTGAAGGCAATGGAGAGTGGAGAGCCTGGGGTGGAGGATACGAAGTGTATAGATGAGTTATTGGATGCGATAGACAGTTATATTCCTGAGCCGGAGCGGGAGATAGACAAGCCGTTTTTGATGAGTGTGGAGGATGTGTTTTCGATCACGGGGCGCGGCACTGTAGGCACGGGTAGGATAGATCGTGGGATTGTGAAGGTAGGGGACAATGTAGAGGTAGTGGGATTGGGCGCCAAGCGTAAGACAGTGGTGACAGGAGTGGAGATGTTTCGCAAGCTATTGGATCAGGGACAGGCTGGAGACAATGTAGGATTGTTGTTGCGCGGAGTGGACAAGCGGGAGTTGGAGCGTGGCCAGGTGATAGCGGCCCCTGGTTCGATCACGCCGCATACGAAGTTCAAGGGAGAGGTATACGTGTTGAAGAAGGAGGAGGGAGGCCGACACACGCCGTTTTTCAGTGGATACCGGCCCCAGTTTTATTTTCGGACAACGGATGTGACAGGTGCGGCGAGTTTGCCTGAGGGAGTGGAGATGGTGATGCCTGGAGATAATGTGGAGTTGACGATAGAGTTGATTTCTCCGATAGCGATGGAGAAGGAGTTGCGCTTTGCGATACGCGAGGGAGGCCGGACTGTGGGTGCCGGTGTGGTTACCGAGATTACCGAGTAAAAAGCACTATCGCCCCAGAACAGGCGCAAGGACTAAAGGCAAGCCAGGTTTCAATGGTCCACTGGATAGAACAAAAGAGGATGGTTCGGTGTATATCTTGTCCGAGGGAGTATGCCTGAATGTAACTCCCTCCGTTTATTTCCCCTCGCAATCTTGTGGGCCGTTGCTAAATGCTGAATTGAATCTTTATTTTTGAAATCAAAGAGGTTTCGAGTATGGCTGGTAGAGGCGCGAGAGTCAGGGTCATTATGGCGTGCCCGGAGTGCAAAAGCAGAAATTACTACTTGTCCAAGAACAAGAAAACCCATCCCGATAGGATGGAGCTGAGAAAATACTGCCGGGTATGCCGCGCTCATACCCTCCATAAAGAAACCAGATAGTCATTAACCAGATTGACGCTTCCTAAAAGGTGCAGGCCAGTAGCTCTAACGGCTAGAGCACCGGACTCCAAATTCGGGGGTTGGGGGTTCGAATCCCTCCTGGCCTGCCATTATTATCAATTTGTACAGGACTTTTATGGCAAACCAAGCGGATAAAACAGTGACACAAATGCTGCAGATCCACAGACTGGTTCAATTCCTTAAAGAGGTCCGCGGCGAAGTAGCCAAGGTTACCTGGCCGGGAGGAAATGAAGTTAAAGGAGCAACTTGGGTAGTTATCGTTGTCTGTATCTTTGTTGCTGTTGTTATCTGGATAATTGATAAAATTATCAATTTCGGGATTGATATTATCTTTTAGTCTCCGTAGCAGGTTTTTTAGCCTCAGAGGTTTAGACATTGTCGAGTAATTCTTCTTCAGGTTTTATAATGGAAGATTCCAGGTGGTATGTTCTTCAGGTATATTCTGGGCACGAAAATAAAGTAAAGATTCGGATCGAGAAACTGATCGAGGATATGAAAGTTCAGCACGGCGATTCCAGAATCAAGGAAGTGATGGTGCCCACTGAAGAGATAACTGAATTGAGAAACGGCAAGAAAGTTAAAATAGAGAAAAAGCTTTACCCCGGATACGTCCTGATCAACATGGTTGCCAATGAAGAAACTATTCATACGCTGAATAACACCCAGGGGATAATCAAAGTCGCCGGCGGCGGGGTCAAACCTCACCCGCTTCGCGAAAGCGAAGTGAACAAGATTATCCGTCGGGAAGAAAGACCGGTGGCCAGCGGTGTCACGGAGGAGATGCCTTACAAGGCCGGGGATTTTGTCGAGGTGATTGATGGGCCTTTTACGGAGTTCAGAGGAAGCATTGAAGAGATCTATCCGGAGAAAGGTAAAGTGAAAGTCGTAGTGAGTCTTTTCGGCCGGCCGACACCGCTGGAACTCAATTATCTCCAGTTAAAACGGCTATAGGAAGACTTATCAGATTCAAGGAGTCGAAGGTGGCTAAAAAGGTCGCAGGTTTTATGAAACTTCAGATCCCGGCAGGACAGGCTAACCCCTCTCCGCCTGTCGGTCCGGCTCTCGGTCAGCACGGTGTCAATATCATGGAGTTCTGCAAGGCATTTAACACCAAGACCCAGAACCAGGTCGGAACTATTATCCCGGTGGAAATCACGGTTTACTTCGACAGGACTTTCAGCTTCATCACAAAAACCCCGCCGGCATCTGTGCTGATAAAAAAAGCCGCCGGCCTGGCCAAGGCCAGCGGGGAGCCGAATAAGGAAAAGATGGGCGAAATCACTGAAGCTCAGGTCGAGGAAATCGCCAAAACCAAGATGCCCGATCTCAACGCCTCTTCGCTGGAAACGGCAAAAAGTATGATCCGTGGAACAGCGCGTTCCATGGGGATTGAAATCAATGGTTAATATATCTTATTTCGGTAGGATGATAATGGCAAACAGAGGTAAGAAATACAGGAACGCCACAGCCACGATCGAGCGTACTACTCGCTATCCGATTGAGGAGGCTGTGGTCAAAATCAAGGAAGCCGCATACGCCTCGTTCGATGAGACAGTGGAAGTCGCTTTCCGCCTGGGTGTCGATCCCAGGCATGCGGATCAGGTGGTTCGTGGTACGGTGGTTTTGCCGCACGGGATCGGCAAGAATGTCAAGGTGCTGGTTATTGCACAGGGAGAAAAATATACCGAAGCCCAGGAGGCGGGTGCTGATGTGGTTGGCGCTCAGGATATAATCGACAAGATCTCCGGCGGATGGATCGAGTTCGATACTGTGGTCACCACCCCCGACATGATGGGACAGGTCGGCAAACTCGGCAGAATTCTCGGCCCACGAGGCTTGATGCCCAATCCCAAAAGCGGCACGGTTACCTTTGATATCGCCCGGGCTGTGAAAGAGGCTAAGGCCGGCAAAATCGAATTCCGTGTTGATAAAACCGGCAACGTACATGCGCCGATCGGCAAGCTTAGTTTCGAAAACGAAAAACTTATCGAGAATTTCCGCACCCTGGCTGACATCATCATCCGTGATAGACCGGCCTCAACTAAAGGAATTTACTTGAGAAATATCACGCTCAGCAGCACCATGGGACCGGGATTCAAAATTGATCTGAGCCTCTATCGGTAATTTCAGGCACTGTCCGGAAAGAGAGTCTCCAGCTCTGAAGGGAGTAAAGCCAGTCATGCTCAAAAAAGAAAAAACCGCTTTAGTCGAGCTTTTGAGAGAGAGACTCACCAGTGCGCAAAGCATCTTCCTTACCGATTTCACTGGAATCAATGTCAGGGATATCAGCGAACTGCGCAGGAGTTTCAGGGAATCCTCGGTCGAATATCTGGTGACCAAAAATACCCTGATAAAACGCGCAGTTGCCGATACCCCGCTGGACCAGTTGGAGCCGTATTTAGTCGGTCCGACTGCATTGGTGCTCACTGATGACGATGGTGTTAACGCAGCGAAAATCATCACCAAGTTCGCTCAAAAGCACGAGACGTTCTCTGTAAAAGCCGGTGTGATGAGCGAAAAATTCATCGATCCCGGACAGGTAAAAAGTATCGCCAGCCTGCCCACTAGGGAAGTTATGCTGTCCAGGCTTCTCGGATTGCTCAATTCTCCAATAACAGGGCTGGTCTATGTTCTGAACGATACGATAACCCGCGCGGTTGGTGTACTCAGCCGGATCGCCGAGGCCAAACAGTCGCAGGAAAACAGTTGAATTTTTGTTAGATTGAACCAGATATAAAGGAGGTCTGATTTAATGGGATCAGCAACACTAAACAAGGAAGATATAATTGCGGCAATCGAGAAAATGACCGTTCTCGAACTGAATGAGCTGGTTAAAGAGCTTGAAGAAAAATTCGGGGTGTCTGCTGCCGCTCTGATGATGGCCGCTGCGCCTGCCGCTTCACCTGCAGGAGCTGCCGAGACAACTGCTTCTGCAGCCGAGGAAAAAACCGAGTTCGATGTGGTGCTTACCGAGATCGGGGACAAGAAAATCCAGGTTATTAAGACTGTCCGCGAACTGACAGACCTCGGTCTCAAAGAAGCCAAAGATGTTGTCGACAATCCCGGTAAGCCTATCAAGGAGGGTATGACTAAAGAAGAAGCCGAGCAGATGAAAGCCAAGCTCGAAGGGGCCGGAGCCACGGTGGAAATCAAGTAGGCTCTGGGCTGTCGGATGCTTTTGGTGTTTAATGCATGATCTCAGGCCATCCGGCAAATGGGCGGCCGGAGGCAAGCTTTAACAAATAATGGAGGTGTCATTCAGCCCGTCTATACGTGCTTTGATTTCTCTTTCATTTCTATTCCCTGAAAGGGGAGAAATTAGCCCGGTCATTTAACCCGATATTTCTGGGGACTAGAAGCTTGTTTTTACTCGCGCAAAATTTCAACCGCACAGTCCGTTCGGGTAAGTTCGCGAGAGAATCCATAAGCCTGGCCTGTCCCTTTTCAGTATCCTTGACACTGGATAAAGCGGATCACAGAAAGCCTTGCGGGGCTGAGACTCATTGATCCGCTTTATTTAACAGTGCCAGAAAAACCTCAGGAGATTGGTTTATTCATGCAAAAGAAAAAGCCGAAAACCATCTCGTTCGGAAAGTTGCAGCGGTCTATTGAAATGCCGCATCTGCTCAGCATTCAAACTCAATTCTTTGATATGTTGTTGCAGAAAGACACACCGCCTGAAAAAAGGAAGAACGTGGGGCTTCAGGCTGTGTTCAAAGAGGTTTTCCCGATTAACGACTACCAGGACAACTTCACCCTGGAATTTGTCAAATACAGCCTGGGGGAGCCTAAATACACCGTGGAGGAATGCCAGGAGCGGGATATGACCCATGCAATCCCGCTGAAAGCTACCCTGCGCCTGATCTCCAAGGAAACGATCGGCAACAAGAAGAAGATCAAAGATATTATCGAGAAAGAGGTTTTCCTTGGCGAGTTGCCGCTGCTCACCGAATTGGGAACTTTCGTAATCAACGGGGCTGAGCGGGTAATTGTCAGCCAGTTGCATCGTTCCCCCGGAGTTATTTTCGAGGAAACCACACACACCAATGGCCAGCGGCTTTTTTCGTCGCGGATTATTCCGTTCCGAGGCTCATGGGTCGAATTTACCGTGGACATCCACGATATCCTGTATGTCCATATAGACAAAAAGAAAAAATTCCCGGCCACCACGTTCCTGAGAGTGCTGGGTTATCCGGAGAATAAAAATATTATCGAGCTTTTCTACCAGAAGACCTTGATTGAGCTGAAAAAAATTGCCGGCAAGAGTAATCGCAAGCGGGATGTCTCTACCGGATATCTTCTGGCCAAGGAAATTGTCGATGAGGAAAGCGGGGAGGTGCTTGCCGAACAAGGCCAGGAACTCACACATCAGCTAGTCAAGACTCTGCAGGCGAAGAAATGCGACAAGATCAATCTCTACGTGACCAAGACAAAAGGGCTGGATAACAAGATTATCAAGAACACCCTGCGCAAGGACAATTGCCACAACGAGGAAGAAGCGCTGGTGCGGATCTACAACGCCCTGCGCAACGGAGATCCGCCCAACCTCGATATCGCCAGGGATTTTATCGATAAACTCTTTTTCAATCCCAAGCGTTACGATCTGGGAGCGGTAGGCCGCTTCAAGATCAACCAGCGCCTCGGCCTGGATGTCGCTGAGGATATCACAACGCTGACACAGCAGGATTTCATCGAGGTTATCCGCTACCTGGCACTTCTTACCGAGGGCCAGGGCGAGATCGACGATATCGACCACCTCGGCAACAGGCGGATCCGCTCGGTTTGCGAGCTGATCGCCAACCAGATCAGCCTGGGACTGAATCGCATGTCCCGGCTGGTCAGGGAACGCATGAGCCTTCAGAACAGCGAGGGACTCACTATCGATGAGCTGGTCAATTCGCGGACGATCAGCGCGGTGATAAACGCCTTTTTCGGCTCAAGCCAGCTTTCCCAGTTCATGGATCAGACTAACCCGCTGGCCGAGCTGACTCACAAACGGCGACTCTCCGCCCTCGGCCCGGGCGGCCTGACACGCGAAAGGGCCGGTTTCGAGGTGCGCGATGTTCACTACTCACATTATGGCCGCATGTGCCCGATCGAAACCCCGGAAGGCCCCAATATCGGCCTGATCACCAGCCTTACCACCTATGCGCAGATCAATGATCTCGGGTTTATCGAAACCCCGTACCGCAAAGTGGTCAAGGGACGGGTGACCAACGAAATCAGATACATGGACGCTTTCGAGGAGGACAAATACGTTATCGCACAGGCAAACGCCCCGCTTGACAAGCGGGGACGCTTCAAGGACAAAATTGTCCTCACCCGTCTGCGAAATGACTTTATTCAGGTTCCGCCGGACAAAATAGAATACATAGACGTGGCACCTGAACAAATAGTGAGTATCGCTGCGGCCCTGATCCCGTTCCTCGAACACGACGACGCCAACCGGGCGCTGATGGGTTCCAACATGCAGCGCCAGGCAGTGCCGCTGCTCAATCCCCAAGCGCCGATTGTCCGCACTGGCCTTGAAGAAAGAGTGGCCCGTGACAGCGGCACAGTGATTGTCGCCAAGCGCGGTGGAGTTGTGGAATACGTGGACGCCAACCAGATTGTCATCCAGGTTAACCAAAAAGAGCGCTCCGAGAAAAATAACATCTTCTCCAAAATGATGGAACGCGATGTTTACAGAATGCGTAAATTCCACCGCACCAACCAGGATACCGCAATCAACCAGCGTCCACTGGTCGAGATCGACGAGAAAGTCAAGAAAGGACAGATTATCGCCGACGGGACCTCAAGCGATCACGGCAATCTCGCTCTCGGCATGAACGTGCTCTGTGCATTCATGCCCTGGTACGGTTACAATTATGAGGATGCAATCGTAATCAGTGAGAAGCTGGTCAAAGATGATATATTCACTTCGATCCATATCCAAGAACTTGATGTCCAGGTGCGCGACACCAAGCGCGGCACAGAGGAAATCACCTGCGAAATCCCCAACGTGGGAGAAGACGCTGTACGCAACCTCGATGAACGCGGTGTGATCCGGATCGGGGCCAAGGTCTCCCACGGGGATATCCTTGTCGGTAAGGTCAGCCCCAAGGGAGAGACCGAGCTCAGCCCGGAAGAACGCCTGCTAAAGGCGATTTTCGGCGATAAGGCCGGCGATGTGAAAGACACCTCCCTCAAGGTTCCGCCCGGTATCGACGGTATTGTAATCGATGTGAAAGTATTCAGCCGCCTGATCGACGATCCACTGATTATCGACCAGAAAAATGCGGCCGTGGAGACTCAAAGGCGAATGAGGCAGGAAAAGATCGCCGAGATCCACGAGTTCACCTACTTAGAACTCGCAAAGCTGCTTAAAGGCCAGAAAGTAGTCTGCCTTTACAACAAGGAAACCCAGAAACAGCAGTTCAAGGCAGGCAAGAAGCTGACCGCCAAGGATATTGACAACCTTAACTGGAGCAAGGTCGAGATCAATACGATCACTGTAGAGAACTCTGCTGCGACCGAGAAGATCAAGGACCTTGTCACCAATGCAGAAGAGAAGATTGAACGCGTCCGCGAATACTTCAAGCGGCAGATCGAGAAGATAAAAGCACCGGATGAACTTCCTCCAGGTGTCGTTCAGCTTGTCAAGGTTTACATTGCCGAAAGACGCAAGATCTCGGTGGGAGACAAGGTGGCTGGACGCCACGGGAACAAGGGAATCGTGGCCAAAATCGTGCCGGAAGAGGATATGCCCTTCCTGCCGGACGGCACTCCGGTGGAAATAGTGCTCAATCCCCTGGGAGTGCCCTCCCGGATGAATGTGGGCCAGATCCTCGAAACACATCTCGGCTACGCGGCCAAGCTTCTGGGCTTTTCTGTGGAAACCCCGGTGTTCCACGGAGCAAGTGAGCAGGAGATTTTCAAGTTAATGGAGGAAGCGGGTTTGCCTCCCAAAGGCAAGATACAGCTTCGGGACGGCCAGACCGGGAAGCTTTTCGATTACCCGGTCACCGTGGGCTATATCTACATGCTCAAGCTCAGCCACCTGGTGGAGGACAAAATCCACGCCCGCTCTATCGGGCCGTACTCGCTGGTTACCCAGCAGCCGCTGGCCGGAAAAGCCCAGTTCGGCGGACAGCGGTTCGGTGAGATGGAGGTCTGGGCTCTTGAAGCACACGGCGCCTCGCACACTTTGCAGGAAATGCTCACAGTCAAGAGTGACGATGTAGTGGGGCGAAGCAAGGTATACGAAGCAATTGTCAAGGGAGAAAATTTGCCGGAACCGGGTACTCCGGAATCTTTTAACGTACTTATCAAGGAGTTGCAGAGTCTCGGCCTGTCAGTTGTACTCGGTCAGGAAGGCGAATAGATCCGCGCCGGGTATGACTCCGTATCCTGAAATAATGCCTGTTAATGTCGAGAAAAAATAAGTCTAATCGCTATTAGCTGAATTAACTTCTTGAATTTTACACCAACGAAGGTGCCCATGATAGATCTGAGAAATCCACGTGAGAGCAACCGGGGCAGTTTTAAATATATCCAGGTCAGTATTGCCTCTCCTGATCAGATCAAACAATGGAGCTACGGTGAGGTAACCAAGCCTGAAACCATTAATTACCGTTCGTTCAAGCCCGAAAGCGAAGGCTTGTTCTGCGAGAAGATCTTCGGCCCTGTCAAGGATTGGGAATGCAACTGCGGTAAATACAAGGGTATCAGGTACCGAGGTGTGATCTGCGACAAGTGCGGCGTCCAGGTAACTCTTTCCAGGGTGCGCCGCGAAAGAATGGGACACATCCAGCTTGCGGTGCCGGTGGCGCATATCTGGTTTTTCAAAAGCCTGCCAAGCCGCATGGGATATCTGCTGGACATGCCCCTGCGTGGTCTGGAAAAGGTGCTCTATTACGCCAACTACGTGGTAATCGAACCCGGTAAAAGTAAACTTAAAAAGAAAGAGCTTATCGGAGAAGATGAGTATCTGGAAATCGAGGAGCAGGAAATCGAGGGTTTCAGGGCGGGAATAGGTGCCGAAGGGATCAAAGAAATCCTCTCGGCGATCGATATCGAAGACCTGAGCAGTGAGCTGCGCTCACTGGTGAAAGTGGAAACCTCGCCGCACAGGAAAAAGGGTCTGCTGAAACGGCTCAAGGTCGTCGAGGCTTTCCGCCTCAGCGGCAACAGGCCTGAATGGATGATCATGGACGTCGTGCCGGTGATTCCGCCGAACCTGCGTCCCCTGGTACCGCTTGAGGGTGGCCGGTTCGCCACCAGCGACCTGAATGACCTCTACCGCCGGGTGATAAACCGGAACAACCGCTTGAAAAAGCTGATCGAGATGCGCGCGCCCGAGGTTATTCTGCGCAACGAAAAACGCATGCTCCAGGAGGCGGTTGACGCCTTGTTCGATAACGGGCGCCGCACCCGTGTGGTGCGGGGCCGCGGCAAGAGGCCGCTCAAAAGCCTGAGTGATATGCTCAAAGGCAAGCAGGGACGGTTCCGCCAGAACCTGCTCGGCAAGCGGGTCGATTACTCCGGCCGTTCAGTGATCGTGGTCGGACCCGAACTCAAGCTTCACCAGTGCGGCCTGCCCAAAATTATGGCTCTCGAGCTGTTTAAACCCTTCATTATCAGGAAGCTCGAAGAGAAAGGGTTCGTGCAGACAGTAAAGAGCGCCAAGAAGCTTGTCGAAAAGGAACGTCCCGAGGTCTGGGATATTCTCGAGGAAATTGTCCGCGATCACCCGGTGCTGCTCAACCGCGCACCCACTCTTCACAGGCTCGGGATCCAGGCTTTCGAGCCGATCCTGGTCGAGGGCAAGGCGATCCGCGTCCATCCCCTGGTCTGCCCGGCGTTCAACGCTGATTTCGACGGCGACCAGATGGCGGTGCACATTCCCCTGTCTTACGAGGCGCAGATCGAATGCCGGGTGCTGATGCTCAGCTCGAACAACATACTCCTTCCCTCCAGCGGTATGCCAGTGGCCAGCCCGGGCCAGGACATAGTGCTCGGCTGCTATTACCTGACACGGGAGCGCTACAAGCAAGACCCGGACTTCAAACCACAGAGCTTCACCAACGCTGAGGATGTGATCAGGCTCTTTGAAAACGATTATCTCAAGCTCCACGACCCGGTGTTCCTGAAAGTGGAAGACCTCTTCGAAAAAACCACAGTAGGCCGGGTGATTTTTAATCAGATCGTTCCCGAGGAACTTGGTTTTATCAACCAGGAAATGAAAAGGGACGCCCTGAGCAGGCTGGTCTTCGATAGCTACGCCAAATCCGGCCTGAAAAATACGGTTGAATTTCTCGATGACCTCAAGGACCTCGGTTTCCGCTACGCCACCTGGGCCGGAATGACAGTCGGGGTGACTGACATGCTGATTCCCAAGCGTAAGGATGAGCTACTTGCCTCTGCGCGCAAGGAAGTGGAAAACATTACCAAGGCATATCAGCAGCGGGCGATCACTGACGGCGAGCGGTACAATAAAGTTATCGATACCTGGACGCATACCACCAGCGATGTGGCCAATGAAATGTTTATGGCCCTGCGAAAGAGTACTGAGGGCTTCAACCCGATTTACATGATGGCCGACTCAGGCGCGCGGGGAAGCAGAGAGCAGATCCGTCAGATTGCTGGTATGCGTGGCTTGATGGCCAAGCCGCAGAAGAAGATTACCGGGCAGATCGGCGAGATTATCGAGGCACCGATCACCTCCAATTTCCGCGAAGGTCTCTCTGTGCTCGAGTATTTCATCTCGACCCACGGAGCCCGGAAGGGCCTTGCCGACACCGCTCTTAAAACCGCCGACGCCGGTTACCTGACCAGACGCCTGGTGGATGTCTGCCAGGATGTGACTATCACCGAGGAAGACTGCGGAACGATCATGGGCTTGGATATTTCCGCTCTCAAGGAAGGCGAGGAGGTGATCGAGCCTCTGAACGACAGGATTGTCGGGCGAGTGGCCATCGAGGATATATATGATCCAATCAACAAGGACCCGGACGGTAACCCGATCGTGATTATCTATGCTGGCGAGACGATCGGCGAGGAGGCTGCCACCAGGGCCGTGGAAAGCGGTATCGAGAAGGTGAGAATCCGCTCGGTGCTCACCTGCGAGTCCGAACGCGGACTCTGCCAGAAATGCTACGGCCGCGATCTGGCCACCATGCACACCGTGGAAATCGGTGAGGCGGTAGGGATTATTGCAGCCCAGAGTATCGGCGAACCAGGCACCCAGCTCACCCTGCGCACCTTCCACTACGGCGGCACGGCAAGCCGCATCGCTGCTGCCTCAAGGAAAGTTGCCCCGGTGGACGGCTCTGTCCAGTATGATGAAATCCAGACCGTCATCAATGGCCAGAAGCAGACAATCGTGGTCAGCCGCGACGGCGAAATTATTATCAAGGACTCCGAGGGCCGGACCCGTAGCCGCGCGACTGTGCCTTATGGGGCGACACTCCATGTAGCCGACGGCGAGAAAGTCAAGCACGTGCAGCTTCTTTTCGAGTGGGACCCGCACTCCAACCCAATCCTGACTGATGCTCCGGGTAAGGTGCGTTTTGACGACATCGCTGAGGATATCACCCTGCGCGAGGAGCTGGACGAGATCACCGGCCGCCGTCAGCGCGTAATTATTGACGACCGCGAGAAAACTTACCATCCGCATATCGAGATTATCGGTGAAAAGGGTAAAAAGATTCGCGATTATATAATCCCAACAGGAGCGCATCTTCAGGTCAACGATGGCGACCAGGTGGGTGCGGGAACCGTGCTGGCCAAGCTCAGCCGCGAGATTTACAAAACCAGGGACATTACCGGCGGTCTGCCGAGAGTGGCTGAGCTTTTCGAGGCCCGCAAACCCAAAGATCCGGCTGTAATTACCGAAATCGATGGGCGGGGGAATTTCGGCAAAATAATCCGCGGGAACCGACAGATTATCGTTTCTCCTGAGGTCGGTGAGCCGCGCGAGTACCTGATCCCCTATGGTAAGCACCTGCGGGTGCACGAGGGCGATTGGGTCCGCTCAGGCGACCGTTTGAGCGAAGGCCCGATCAATCCCCACGACATTCTGCGGATTAAAGGGCCGCGGGCCGTTCAGGAATACCTGCTCAATGAGATACAGGAGGTCTATCGCCTGCAGGGCGTGAAAATCAATGACAAGCATATCAGTGTAATCGTGCGCCAGATGCTTAACAAGGTGAGCGTTGTCAACCCCGGTGATACCAATTTCCTCGAGGGGGAAAGCGTGGACAAGCACCTGTTCAGGCGGGAGAATGAACGCGTGATCAAGGAGGGCGGCGAGCCGGCTACCAGTATGCCTATGCTGCTGGGTATCACCAAAGCAAGTCTCACCACGAGCTCCTTTATCTCGGCCGCCTCTTTCCAGGAAACCACCCGCGTGCTCACCGAGGCGGCAATCAACGGAGCGCGGGATAACCTGCTGGGACTGAAGGAGAATATCATTATCGGGCATCCGATTCCTGCAGGTACCGGATTGCTGCGTTATAAAGACGTTATCTTTCCCAAGTCCGTTGAAGAGGAGGAGGCGGAGAAGGAAACGGCTATCGAGCAGGAAATTCAGCTCTGATTTCAAGGCGCTTGGGCAAAGCGGATTGTGCCTTTGGCTGGATGCCTGTTTTATTCGAACTGAGGATGATTTTTATTGACAATATTAATTAGAATAAATACCTTTTAAAGTTTATGCCCAAGGAGGTTTTATTGCCTTCGATAAATCAACTGGTAAGACTTGGTAGGAAAACAATAAAGTCAAAGACTTCCGCTCCTGCTCTGACTGCCTGTCCCCAGCGCAGGGGTGTCTGCATCCGCGTTTACACCACTACGCCGAAAAAGCCTAATTCGGCCTTGCGAAAGGTTGCTCGTGTACGATTGACCAACGGGTATGAGGTTACCTCCTACATTCCCGGTGAGGGCCATAATCTTCAGGAGCACTCGATTGTTCTCATTCGTGGGGGTAGAGTAAAAGATTTACCTGGGGTGAGATACCATATTATTCGCGGCACCCTGGATGCCAGCGGAGTCAGTGAGCGCCGCAAGAGCCGTTCAAAATACGGCTCCAAGAAACCGAAATCCTGAGATTAGAGAATATGTCCAGAAGAAAAATTGCAGAAAGAAGAGAGATTTTGCCGGACTCTCGCTACCAGAGTACTCTTGTCAGCAAGTTTATCAATAGCATGATGCGCGAGGGCAAGAAAAGCAAGGCCGAGAATATTTTCTATAAAAGTCTTGCTCTGGTGGAGGGAAAAACAGGGCAGCCCGGCCTCAATGTTTTCAAGCAGGCTGTAAACAACGCAAAGCCCGCCCTGGAGGTCAAAAGCCGAAGAGTGGGTGGGGCAACCTACCAGGTGCCGGTCGAGGTCCGGCCCGAGCGCAGAACCGCTCTGGCTATCCGCTGGTTGATCGGCTATGCCCGCGAGCGCAACGAAAAGAACATGTCAGCACGCCTCGCAGCCGAACTTCTGGCCTGCTACCGTAACGAGGGTAGTACAATCAAGAAAAAAGAAGATATCCATCGCATGGCGGAAGCAAACAGGGCGTTCGCCCATTACCGGTGGTAAGATTGCCGCCGCCCTATAGTAGCGGTGGAGCTTCTTTTGATGAGTGAGAAGGCAGAAAGCCGAAAGGTTTCTTTAATTTTGGTATCCTTTTCATTTGCCGCCCTCCTGAATATTCGTGGGGCGGTCTTTTATACATAGGTACAGGATTAAAAACATTATTCAAATTATAGTGAATTGTAAGATGCCAAGGCAGTTTCCATTAGAAAAAATTAGAAATATCGGCATCATGGCCCATATCGATGCCGGTAAAACCACGATTACCGAGAGGATCCTTTTCTACACGGGCAAAACGCACCGGATGGGGGAGGTCCATGACGGCGCTGCTACCATGGACTGGATGGAGCAGGAGAAAGAACGCGGTATTACGATAACCTCTGCCGCCACTACCTGCCTCTGGAAAAATCACCGGATCAATATTATCGACACACCGGGCCATGTTGATTTCACAGTCGAGGTGGAGCGGTCCCTGCGGGTTCTCGACAGTGCAGTGATGGTTTTCTGTGCAGTGGGAGGCGTTGAGCCCCAGTCCGAAACCGTGTGGCGCCAGGCAGATCGCTATGGTGTGCCCCGGATCGCTTTTATCAACAAGATGGACAGGGCGGGAGCAGACTTTTACCATGCAGTGGATATGATTAAGAAACGTCTCGGTGCCAGGACGCTGGTTTTGCAGATTCCGTTCGGTTCCGAGGAGCTTTTCACCGGCCTGGTGGACCTGGTGGTCATGCGCGGCGTAATCTGGCATGACAGCACCCAGGGTGCGGTGTATGAGGAGGTGGATGTTCCCAAGGACCTCGTGGAACAAGCCCGGAAAGCGCGCCATGACATGCTCGAAACCCTTACCGAGTTCGATGATAAACTGATGGCCGTATATCTCGAACACGATGATGTGGAGGACACGGAGTTAGTCAAAAGAGCGATCCGCAAGGCAACATGTAAGACTGATGTTATCCCGGTGCTCTGCGGCAGCGCTTTCAAGAACAAAGGTGTACAAAGGCTGCTCGATGCGATTATCGCTTATTTGCCTTCACCCGTGGATATCCCCCCGGTGGTCGGCCACCTGGCGGACAACGAAGATGAACTGGTGGAACGAGCGGCCTCAGATGAGGAACCCTTCGCTGGGCTGGCTTTTAAGATCATGACCGATCCCTACGTGGGCAGACTCACCTTCATTCGTGTCTATTCCGGAGTGCTTAAAGCCGGATCTGCCATTTCCAACAGCACCCAGCGCATCAGGGAACGGATCAGCCGTATCCTGCAGATGCACGCCAACAAGCGCGAGGAACGGGATGAACTTTATTGCGGCGACATCGCTGCGGTTGTCGGGCTTAAAACAACAAACACAGGGGATACGCTCTGCGATAAAAGACAGCCGATCATTCTTGAAAGAATGATGTTCCCCGAACCTGTGATCTCTGTGGCTATCGAGCCTAAAACCAAGACCGACCAGGAAAAACTGGCCGTCGCCCTTGAAAAGCTGGCTGAGGAGGACCCCACATTCCAGGTTTGTGTCGACCAGGAGACCGGGCAGACTCTGATCTCCGGTATGGGTGAACTTCACCTGGAAATCCTGACCGACCGTATGCTCAGGGAGTTTAAGGTCGGAGCCAATGTGGGTACTCCGCAGGTGGCCTATCGCGAGACACTGGCCGGCCCGGCTACCGTGGAAACCAGGTTCGTGCGGCAGACCGGCGGACGCGGGCAGTTCGCCCACGTAAAAATCGAATTCGAACCTCTTAAACGCGGCGAGGGATTTCAGTTCGAAAATAAAATCGTTGGCGGGGACATCCCGAGAGAATTTATTAAGCCAGTGGAGCAGGGAATCAGGGGAGCCATAACCAGCGGCGGCGAAGCCGGCTACCCTCTGGTGGATCTCCGCGCACGGCTCCTTAAGGGTTCCTACCACGAAGTGGATTCGAGCGATTTGGCTTTCAAAATCGCTGGTTCAATGGCTGTCAAGGATGCGGTTAAAAAAGCCGGTGTGATCCTTCTCGAACCGGTATTCGATGTTGAAATTACTGTGCCTAGCGAGTACCTGGGAGACGTGATGGGCGACCTGGCGAGCCGGGGCGCCAAGGTAAGAGGAATGAATCAGAAAAAAGAAGCCCAGATGGTCAACGCCTCTGTGCCATTGTATAATATGTTCGGTTATGCTACCGCCCTGCGTTCGATAACCCAAGGGCGGGCCGTTTTTTCCATGCAGTTTGCCCATTATGCGCAGGTGAGCAAGGAACGCTCCGAGGCGATTCTGGCAGGCGTTTGAGTAGAATGAAATTAGAATAAGAATAAATCATTGGAACTTCCTAATTTTAAAATACTTAAGGAGATAATCCAATGGCTAAGCGGAAGTTTGAGCGTACCAAGCCTCATGTTAACGTGGGCACGATAGGCCATGTCGATCATGGGAAGACGACATTGACCGCGGCGATAACGGAGGTATTGTCCAAGAGGGGCTTGGCGGAGTACATAACCTTTGACGATATAGACAAGGCCCCGGAGGAGAAGGCACGAGGGATCACGATAGCCACGGCCCATGTGGAGTACGAGACCCAGAAGCGTCATTATGCTCATGTGGACTGTCCGGGACATGCGGATTATGTAAAGAACATGATCACGGGAGCGGCGCAGATGGACGGAGCGATACTGGTTGTGAGTGCGGCGGATGGACCGATGCCTCAGACTCGGGAGCATGTGTTGTTGGCCCGTCAGGTAAACGTGCCGTATATCGTGGTATTTTTGAACAAGGTGGATCAGGTGGATGATCTTGAGATATTGGAGTTGGTGGAGCTCGAGGTACGGGAGTTATTGAGTGCGTATGGATTTCCTGGAGATGAGATACCGGTGGTACGAGGTAGTGCATTGAAGGCAATGGAGAGTGGAGAGCCTGGGGTGGAGGATACGAAGTGTATAGATGAGTTATTGGATGCGATAGACAGTTATATTCCTGAGCCGGAGCGGGAGATAGACAAGCCGTTTTTGATGAGTGTGGAGGATGTGTTTTCGATCACGGGGCGCGGCACTGTAGGCACGGGTAGGATAGATCGTGGGATTGTGAAGGTAGGGGACAATGTAGAGGTAGTGGGATTGGGCGCCAAGCGTAAGACAGTGGTGACAGGAGTGGAGATGTTTCGCAAGCTATTGGATCAGGGACAGGCTGGAGACAATGTAGGATTGTTGTTGCGCGGAGTGGACAAGCGGGAGTTGGAGCGTGGCCAGGTGATAGCGGCCCCTGGTTCGATCACGCCGCATACGAAGTTCAAGGGAGAGGTATACGTGTTGAAGAAGGAGGAGGGAGGCCGACACACGCCGTTTTTCAGTGGATACCGGCCCCAGTTTTATTTTCGGACAACGGATGTGACAGGTGCGGCGAGTTTGCCTGAGGGAGTGGAGATGGTGATGCCTGGAGATAATGTGGAGTTGACGATAGAGTTGATTTCTCCGATAGCGATGGAGAAGGAGTTGCGCTTTGCGATACGCGAGGGAGGCCGGACTGTGGGTGCCGGTGTGGTTACCGAGATTACTGAGTAATTCAGCCCCGTGAGGATTTCGTGCAAGGACAGAAAATTCGCATAAGGCTTAAATCTTTCGATCATGCTTTGATCGATCGTTCGACCGAGGATATTGTTAAAACTGTGATCGAAACCGGCGCTGAGGTTGTGGGGCCGATTCCCCTGCCGACCAGGCGCAATGTTATCACTGTCAACAGGTCACCGCATGTCGACAAGAAAAGCCGGGAGCAGTTCGAGATCAAAACTCACAAAAGGCTTATCGAAATTTACAACAGTAAGCCCCAGACGATTGATGCTCTGACCAAGCTCGAACTTCCGGCAGGCGTGGACATCGAGATAAAGGTCTGATCAGGCGGTTGGAACCGGTTTCTTTAAGGCGGTTGCGTTTGGTTGTCTTCCCCTGTTTTACTGTATGTCTTAAAGAGGTAGTGATGCTCGGATTGATAGGCAAAAAACTTGGGATGACGAGGATTTTTGACGAGCTCGATGTGATGATACCGGTCACGGTTATTCAGGCCGGGCCTTGCCGGATAACCCAGATCAAAACAATCGATGACGACGGCTACAACGCCCTTCAGCTCGGGTTTGGGCAGAAGAGTGAAAAGAACGTCACCAAACCGGTCATGGGCCACCTGAGCAAGTTGAAGGGATACCTGCCGCGTGTGCTGCGCGAGTTCCGCATGGATGATGTATCCGGCTATGAACTGGGCCAGGAACTCAATGTAGAGATTTTCACCGAGGGGGAAGGGGTGGATGTCGGCGGCACCACCAAGGGACGCGGATTCCAGGGCGTGGTCAAGCGCCACGGATTCAGCAGCGGAGATGCTACCCATGGCAGCACCTCGCACCGTACGCCCGGTTCGATTGGCGCATCAGCCAGTCCCTCAAGAGTGATGAAGAATAAGAAAATGCCTGGCCAATACGGCAATACAAATAGTAAAATATTGAATCTCAAGGTGGCCAAGGTTGATCCCGAACGCAATTACCTGTTTGTCAAAGGTGCGGTGCCCGGCCCAAACAGCGCCCTGGTGACCGTTTACAAGAAAAACAAGCCCGGTGCCAAAAGATAGCTGTCCGGAATATTAGTTTGAGGATCAGATGAAACAGATAGCGGTTTTAAAAGAGAGTGGGGCCAAGGCCGGCAAAATAGCCCTGCCTGAAAGCTATTTTGGAGCGAAAGTCTCTGAAGGGGCAGTTTATTACTCGGTCAATGCCCTGCTCACCAATCAGCGCCAGGGGAATGCCTCCACCAAGGACCGTAGTCAGGTCAATTATTCCGGTAGCAAACCGTGGCGTCAGAAAGGCACCGGAAGGGCCAGGGCGGGAACACGGAGAAGCCCTCTCTGGAGAGGTGGCGGCATTATTTTCGGACCCAAATCCAAAGATTACAGTATCAAGGTGCCGAAAAAGGTTCGCCGCGCGGCTTTCCGCAGCGCGCTGAGTGCAAAGGCGGATGAAGAGGGGGCGATTGTGGTGGTCGAAAACCTCGAATTCACCGAACCGTCCACCAAGCGGATAGCCGAAATTATCAGGAGCGCCGATGCATCAGACAGCCGTGTGCTGGTTATGAGTGACGGCTACAAGCCGCTGCTCTGGAAATCGGTGCACAATATCCCCGGCGTTGAAATTAAACCTTTCGCCGAGTGCAATGTGTACGATGTGATGCTGGCCGGGAAACTGATAATCGAAAAAAGCGCAATCGAAAAACTGGAGCAAAAACCGAATGAAGGATCAGTATCAAATAGTGAAGCGGCCACTGCTGACAGAAAAAAGTGACCGTCTGCGGGAAACCAATAATCAGTACTGTTTCGAGGTGGATGTCAGGGCAAACAAGCTCGAGGTGAAAGCGGCTATTGAGTCGCTTTTCGAGGTGAAGGTATCCTCGGTGCGCATGCAGAACAGGATCGGTAAAGCCAAGCAGATGGGCCGTTTTACAGGCAAGCGCGCCGACTGGAAAAAAGCCTTCGTCACCTTGAAAGAGGGCGAGGTAATCGAGCTGTTTGAGGGTGTCTAGTGAATTAAGCAATTGGATGTGAAATGGCACTGAAGAAATTAAAACCGGTTACAGATGCAAGCAGGTTCCGCACGATCAATGCTTACGATCTGATTACAAGCCCGGAACCCGAAAAATCGCTCCTGACGCCGCTGACCAGTAAGGGCGGGCGCAACTATCACGGCCATATCACAATGCGCTACCGCGGCGGGGCGCATAAACGGCGCTACCGAATTATCGATTTCAAGCGCAACAAACCGGGGATCAAGGGCAAGGTGGTTTCCATCGAGTACGATCCGAACCGCTCGGCCTTTATCTGCCTGGTTAACTATGTCGATGGAGAAAAGCGCTACCTCCTGCATTGCCAGGGTCTTACCGTGGGCGATGTGATCGAATCCGGTCCGGGCAGCGAAATCCGGCCTGGCAACGCTTTGCCGCTGTCCGAGATTCCCATGGGCACGATGGTGCACAACGTGGAGCTCAAGCCCGGCAAGGGCGGACAGCTTGCCCGCAGCGCAGGAGCCGGCATCCAGATTGCCGCCAAGGAGGGGCGTTTCGTGCACTGTAAGTTGCCCTCCGGCGAGGTTAGACTCATACCGCGCGAATGCATGGCCACGATAGGTGTGATCGGCAATCAGGAGCATATGGGTATTTGCCTCGGTAAGGCAGGAGTCAACCGCTGGCTCGGGCGCAAGCCCCACGTGCGCGGTGTGGCCAAAAACCCAGTCGACCACCCCATGGGAGGAGGCGAGGGCCGCTCCTCAGGCGGAAGGCACCCCTGTACGCCATGGGGCAAACCGACCAAAGGCTACAAGACACGCAGGAAACACAAGCTTTCGGATAAATACATCATAAAGCGTAGAAAGTAAGACAACCTCAAAAATCAGACAGTTATGGCAAGATCGCTTAAAAAAGGACCTTATGTCGAGCCTTCTCTCCAGAAAAAGATCGAAAAAATGAATGAAAGCGGAGAGAAAAAGGTGATCAAGACCTGGTCGCGCAGGTCCACGATCAGCCCGGAATTTGTCGGTCATACTCTGGCCGTGCATAACGGGAACAAGTTCATCCCGGTTTACATTACCGAGAACATGGTGGGACATAAGCTGGGTGAGTTTTCGCCCTCCAGGTTTTTCCGGGGCCACGGCGGCAGGCTCGCTGAACGCACGGTCAGGAAAAAATAAAGGCTCCTGTCAAGGCTGCACACCTAAAGCTTTTTCCGATCTTTCAGAGGTAATCTGAAGAGGTCATATTAAGCCTAGAGAAAAGTAAAATGATTGCGAGTGCTAAACAAAGATTTGTGCGTATTTCCTCTCGCAAGGTGAAACTGGTGATAGATCTTATTCGGGGGAAAAATCTTGAGGAAGCGTTCAATATTCTGCGCTTCACCCGTAAAGCCGCCGCAAAGCCTGTTCGCAAGCTCGTGCAGTCGGCTTACAGCAATGCGATCAACCAGTTGGGCAGTTTCGATCTGAACACGGAAGAAATCATTGTTAAAAACGTCCAGGTCGATCAGGGCCCCACATACAAGCGCTGGATACCACGTGCAATGGGCCGCGCAACACCGATTCTGAAAAGAACCAGCCACATTTCAGTGGAACTCGATGTGCCGGAACCCGAAGAGCAGCAGTAGAAGCTGCCTGGCTAAGCAGTTAACCCCCTCTTCGGGAAACTTAAAGCCTAAAGGAGAGCGCAAGTGGGTCAAAAGACACACCCTGTTGGATTCAGGCTGGGAACGATCAAAAATTGGCAGTCGGTTTGGTTTGCCGAACGCGATTTTTCCCGGTTCCTGAAAGAGGATGAACTTATCCGCAAGTATATCCACAGCAGGCTGGGGCATGCGGCAATCTCGAAGGTTTCGATCGAGCGCACTCCGCAGAAAATGACAGTTATCATTCATACGGCCAGGCCGGGAGTGGTTATCGGCCGCAAGGGCCAGGAGGTCGATAAACTGAGAGACGAGCTGGCTCATCTGTCCAAGGATGAGATCTTTATCAAGATCGAGGAGATCAAGAACCCCGAGCTGGATGCCAAGCTTGTGGCCGATGGTATCGCCTTCCAGCTCGAACAGCGGGTGAGTTTCCGCCGGGCGATGAAAAAGGCTGTCACCTCTGCCATGCGTATGAACGCCCAGGGGATCAAGATTATCTGCGGAGGACGGCTCGCCGGTGCCGAAATCGCACGGAGCGAGGGATACCTGGAAGGACGGGTGCCCCTGCACACGATCCGCGCCGATATCGATTATGCCACAAGTACAGCCCATACCACTTTCGGAACGATCGGTATCAAGGTCTGGGTTTGCAAAGGCGAGGTTATCCGGCCCAAACGCACCGGTGGCGAGAAGGCTCAGCAGCAGGCGGCCTCGGTTTAAGGCCGGCAGGGGTGAATGATATAAAGAATCAGGGCATAAAGGGTTAATCCAGCCCGGGATGACTGCCGGATCAATAACTCTGGAGACAATGGATGCTTTCTCCAAAGAGAATAAAATTCAGAAAAAAACAGCGTGGAAGAATGAGGGGTATAGCCTATCGGGGCTCCTCGGTAAGTTTCGGCGAGTTCGGCCTTCAGGCACTGGAGCCGGCGTGGATCACCAACCGGCAGATCGAATCGGCACGTGTCGCCCTGACCCGGCATATCCGCAGGGGTGGAAAGGTATGGATTCGCATCTTCCCGGACAAGCCGATTACCAAGAAACCCGCAGAGACGCGGATGGGTAAAGGTAAAGGTAACCCGGAAGGCTGGGTGGCGGTGGTAAAAGCCGGCCGGGTCATGTTTGAGGTCGGCGGGGTCAGCCGGGAGCTAGCCCTGGAGGCCCTGAGATTGGCCTCCCATAAACTGCCTATCAAGTGCGGGGTCGTTGAAAGAGCAATTGTCAGTGAGGAATCTGATGAAGGCGCATGAAATAAGAGAAATGACCGAGGATGAACTCAGAGTCAAGCTGAGCGAATTGAAAGAGGAGTATTTCCGTCTTTCTTTCCGCAATGCGGTTCATAAAATCGACAACCCGATGCAGTTGCGCACCATGCGGAGAGATATCGCCCGGTGCCAAACGATTGTGAAAGAGAAATAGTTCGGGTTTACCAGCAAGGAGAGACTTCGCTCCGGATCCCCCCGGAGCGAGAGAATCCGGAGAAAGAGATGGAAAGAGGTTCCCGTAAAACGCGCGTTGGTGTAGTGGTGGGAGACAAAATGGATAAGACTGTTGTGGTTCGCGTTGACCGCCAGTTCAAGCATCCTATGTACGGAAAGGCCGTGCGCCGTTCGAAAAAATATAAAGTGCACGATGAAAATAACGAATGCAAGGTCGGCCACCTGGTCAGGATTATGGAAACAAAACCCCTGAGCAGGGAGAAACGCTGGCGGGTGGTAGAAGTTCTCTCCACCAGGGAAGAATAAAACTCAGGCGGTATTAATCAGCAGTAACGGATGGTTGAAGAATGATCCAGCAGGAAACAATTGTGAAAATTGCGGATAACTCGGGTGCGAAAAAGGCTCTTTGCATCAGGGTGCTGGGTGGCTCCCGCCGCCGTTATGCCCGTCTGGGGGATATCATAGTGGTTACGGTAAAAGACGCGATCCCCAATTCGAACATACGCAAAGGGGATGTGGCCAAAGCGGTCGTGGTGCGCTCCAAGAAAGAGACCCGCCGCAGGGACGGCTCTTATATTCGTTTCGATGAGAACGCCGCTGTGATTATCGATGATCGGAAAGAGCCCCGCGCCACCCGTATTTTCGGCCCTGTGGCCCGCGAACTGAGGGAGAAGCATTTCATGAAAATTATCTCTCTTGCGCCGGAAGTTCTCTGAAATCTGCAAGACATTGACCAAGGTGAACGATGCGTATTGTCAAAAGTGATAAAGTCATAATCCTGAACGGCAATCAGAAAGGCAAGACTGGGGAAGTCCTCAAAGTGATGCCCGATAAGAACCGTGTGCTGGTCAAGGGGATCAACATGGTCAAGAGGCATACCCGCCCAACCCAGAAAAACCCCCAGGGCGGGATTGTAGAGAAGGAAGCCCCGATCCATATCAGCAATGTCATGCTTTACGATGATAAAGCCGGCCGGGGTACGAGAATCAAGAGCCGCAGGCTGGATGACGAAGATAAATCCAAGGTGCGGGTCAGCGTGGTCAGTGGCGAGGTTATCGAAGTTAAAACCGGTGCTTGAGTTTGATTTTTTACCGCCGGCGCTGGCTCTGTCATCTGGAAAACCCATAAACAGTTTTAATTTCGATGGTTGGATTGAAAGAACATTACGACAAAGTGGTTGGGCCGAAACTCAAAGAGGAGTTCGGTATCAAAAGTGTCCACGACGTGCCGCGGCTGGAAAAAATCGTGCTGAACGTGGGCATGGGCCAGGCGATCCAGAACCCCAAGGCTCTGGAAGTCGCCCAGGAGGAGTTGCGTCAGATAACCGGTCAGCATGCGATAACTACCAATGCGAAAAAGTCGATCTCCAATTTCAAGCTGCGTAGCGGAATGCGCATCGGCTGCCGGGTGACCCTGCGGCGCGACAAAATGTGGGAGTTCCTTGACAGGCTGATCACTGTCGCCATCCCGAGGATCAGGGATTTCCGCGGACTTCCTACAAAAAGTTTCGACGGCCGGGGCAACTATACGATGGGGGTCAGGGAGCAGGTAATTTTCCCGGAAGTCGACTATGATAAAATCGAACAGATTCACGGTATGAATATTACTTTTATCACTACTACGGATAAAGACGACCAGGCCTTTACCCTTCTGCGAGAACTCGGAATGCCGTTTCGGCTGAGTGCTCAGCAGGCCGGCTTGCCTGAAAAACAGAAAGAGGAAGATTGATTGTCGCTTCTCAAGGAGAGGAAAGTTAAGTGGCCAGAAAAGCCTTGATCGCTAAAGCTAAAAGAAAACCGAAATTCAAGGTGCGCCAGTATAATCGCTGCCAGCGCTGCGGGCGCCAGCGCGGATATCACAGAAAATTCGGGCTGTGCAGAATCTGCCTCCGCGAAATGGCCCTGGCAGGACTTATTCCCGGCGTTCGTAAGGCGAGCTGGTAAGCTCCCGTGATCCGAGGATGCTTATCCGGGTTTGCCGCAATAAAAAGGCTTAAATTCGTTCAATCATCAAGTTTGAGGAAGTAAAAGAATATGACAATGACCGATCCAATTGCCGATATGCTGACCAGGATCCGCAACGCTTACAAAGCGCGGCACAATCGAGTGGATGTGCCCGGTTCGAAACTCCTCAAGGAGTTGGCCCGGATTCTCCTGGAGGAAAATTTGATCAGTAATTTCCGCGAGATCCCTGACTCCCGGCAGAACGTGTTACGCATCTATCTGAAATATGGCCCGGATGAAACTCCGGCCATGATCGGCTCGAAAAAAATCAGCAAGCCGGGAAGACGGATCTACAAACGCGCGGGGGATATCAAGAGAGTCCGCAGGGGTCTGGGAATGGCGATTATTTCCACCTCGCAGGGGCTGGTTACGGATAGAGTGGCAAGGGCGAAACATCTGGGCGGTGAGATTATCGCCCATATCTGGTAGTGCTTTTAGAAATTGGAAATAGAACAAGAAATGTCGAATTGAAGGGGGAGGACCTCGTGTCCCGCATTGGTAAACTTCCGATACCTTTGTCCGGTGGAGTCAAGGTAACCCGTAAGGGTGATAAAATATTGGTTGAAGGGCCCAAGGGCAAAAACGAGGTGAGCGTTCATCCGAATATGATTTTTAAAATCCGTGAACAGCAGATCGTGGTCAAGCGTCCTGATGATTCGAAAGAAAACCGGGCGTTGCACGGCCTGACACGCTCGCTGATCAACAATGCCGTGGTGGGGGTTACCGAAGGCTTTAAGAAAACGCTCCAGATCGAGGGCGTGGGGTATCGTGCTGTGCTTTCCGGCAAGAACTTGATCCTTGAGCTGGGTTTTTCCCATAAAATCACTGTGGCTCCACCGGAAAACGTGCAATTTGCTGTGCCGAGCCCGACCCAGATAGTGGTCTCCGGGATCAACAAGCAGATGGTCGGCGAGATAGCCGCCAGGATCCGCTCCTTCCGCCCGCCAGAGCCTTACAAGGGCAAAGGTGTGCGCTACGAGGGCGAGCAAATCAGACGCAAAGCTGGTAAGGCCGCAGCTACCACCACTTAGCAGTGCCTGGTAGAAAGCGGCTGTTTTACACGGCTTGATATGAACCTTTTTTCAGTTGTACGGGAAAGATCGATGAAGGTTTTTGACAGGACTAAAGCGCGCAAGAGAAGACATGCGCGGATTCGTAAAAAAATGTTCGGTACACCCCAAATGCCTCGTCTTGTGATCTTCCGCTCGATGAAAAATATCGAGGGCCAGATCGTGGACGATGTCAAAGGAGTTACCCTGATCGGCATGTCTTCCCTGCCCAAGGAAGTGGATAAAAAGGATAAGAAAAAAATGGAAGTTAGCAAGCTTGTGGGGCAGCAACTCGCCAAAAAAGCTAAGAAAAAAGGCATTGAAAGGATAGTTTTCGATCGTAACGGCTACCTCTATCACGGCCGGGTGAAAGCTTTCGCCGAGGGAGCCCGTGAAGGCGGGTTGAAATTTTAGCTGCCCTTGCTCCTGTATTTCTTCTCATCTCAAGGAGAATGAGCATTGGATTTGAACAAGGAACGCACTGATCTTATCGAAAACGTGATCGCAATCAACCGTTGTGCCAAAGTAGTCAAGGGCGGCAGAAGATTTTCTTTCAGCGCCCTTGTGGCTGTGGGTGACGGCAAAGGCAACGTCGGTCTCGGAATGGGCAAGGCCCACGAAGTAAGTGACGCTATTCGCAAGGGCGTGGAAATTGCCAAGAAAAACATGGTCAAAGTCCCGGTTCTCAAGGGTACTATACCCCACGAAATACTCGGTCGCTACGGCGCAGGCAAGGTTATACTCAAGCCTGCCACACCCGGTACCGGGGTGATCGCTGGAAGCAGCGTACGCGCCGTGCTCGAATGCGCTGGCGTGAGCAACATTCTCTCCAAGTCCCTTGGTTCGAACAATCCACACAACATGGCCAAAGCCACCTTGGAAGGCCTGAAGCAATTGATGACCTTGCAGAAAGTGGCCAGGCTGAGGGGGATTACAGTTGAACAGGTCGCTGCCGGAGACCGGGTAGTGGTGGAGGCGACCAGTGAGTAAAAGATTGAAAATAACCCAGATCAAAAGTGGAATCGGAGCGCTGAAACGCCATCAGGCTACCCTGAGAGCGCTGAAACTCACCCACCATCAGAAAAGCGTGGTACACAACGATACTCCGCAAATTCGCGGGATGATTTTCGTGATAAAGCACCTGGTTAAGGTGGAAGAGGTTGATTGATTTGGACTGCCTGTAAAAATTTCGAATTCTGAATCAGGTTCGAAAAAACGGAAATTAAACCCACGGTAATTACGCTGATGAAATTGTCCGAGTTAAAAAAGCCTGAAAGAGCCACAAGGAGCCGTAAGCGAATTGGACGGGGCAATGGTTCCGGCTACGGAGGCACTTGCGGCCGTGGACACAAGGGCCAGAAATCACGCAGCGGCAGCAATAAAATGCCGGTATGGTTCGAGGGCGGACAGATGCCGATTCAACGGCGGCTGCCCAAGCGCGGATTCAACAACCCTTTTCGCAAGACTTACCAGGTGGTAAATCTCTCCGATATCAGCCGTGTCGGAAAAATCGACAGCCTGGACCCTGAAAAAATGGCTGAGCTCGGCCTGATCCGCAGTGCTAAAAAGCCGGTCAAAGTTCTCGGCAATGGAGAACTCTCCTTCCCGGTGACTGTTTCAGCTCATGCATTCAGTGCCAAGGCTCGCCAGGTTATCGAAGCGGCTGGAGGCAAAGCCGAGGTGCTCTAATGCCCAGAGGACTGCAAAATATCTTCGATGTGCCCGAACTGAAACGGAAGCTCCTCTTTACGTTCCTGATAGTGGTGATCTACCGTATCGGCGGGCACATTACAACTCCCGGGATCGATATTTCCCGGCTCACAGAGTGGTTCGGGCAGCAGCAGAACACCCTGTTCGGTTTGATGGATATGTTTGTCGGCGGCGGGCTCTCCAGAGCGACTATTTTCGCCCTGGGGATCATGCCCTATATCAGTTCCTCCATTATTTTCCAGCTGCTGCCGCCCATGTTCCCGTATTTCGAAAAATTGCAGAAAGAGGGCGAGGAGGGCCGGAAAAAGATAACTCAGTACACCCGCTACGGCACGGTGGTGCTCGCATTCATCCAGTCGGTTGGTATCGCCACCTGGCTTCAGAGCCTGGGCGCGGTGAGTATGACCAACCTCTGGCTTTTCCGTGTCTCTACCGTGGTGACCCTGACTACCGGCGCGGTGCTGGTGATGTGGCTGGGCGAGATGATCACTGAGCGTGGAATCGGCAACGGGATGAGCCTGCTGATTTTCTTCGGCATTGTCGACCGGTTCCCAGGCGCGGTTTTCCAGTCGATAGAAATGCTGAGAAACGACGTGATCGGGGTTATCCCGATGCTGCTCCTGGTTGCGGTGATGATAGCTGTGGTCGCCGGTGTTATCGTGATGACCCTCGGCACGCGCAAGATCCCGATCCAGATTCCCAAACGGATGGTCGGACGCAAGGTGATGGGAGGCCAGCAGACCCACCTGCCTCTTCGCATAAACAGCGCCGGGGTTATGCCGATAATTTTCGCCCAGTCGGTTATTATCGTGCCTGCCACTCTGGGCGAATTGATCGCTCCGGGAAGCTGGCTCGAGGATATCGCCCGGATGTTCAGTCCGCAGACCAACACGTACGCGGTCTTTTACACGCTAATGATTATATTTTTTACCTATTTTTATACAGCGGTCATTTTTAACCCGGTCGACCTGGCGGAAAATTTCAAGCGCCAGGGTGGATTCATTCCAGGAATCCGTCCCGGAGCGCGGACTGCAGAGTTCATTGACAGGGTACTTACCCGTATCACCCTGCCGGGCGCGCTTTTCCTGGCTGCGATAGCGGTTCTGCCAATGTACATGATCCGCTGGATCAACGTGCCGTTCTATTTTGGCGGCACGAGTCTGCTGATTTGTGTGGGAGTGGCGCTTGATACCATTCAGCAGATGGAGAGCCACCTGCTGATGCGCCATTACGACGGCTTCATGAAAAAGACCAGGGTACCCGGCAGGAGGGTGATATAGCAATGGTTTTTCTAAAGACTCGTTCCGAGATCAACCAAATAAGGGAAGCAGGTAAGATCGTGGCCGAGGTTCTGGCTATGGTCGGTGAGATGGTGAAACCGGGAGTTTCAACTTTTGAACTCGATCAGGCGGCAGACAAACTGATCGGCTCCTATCCGGATTGCAGGGCTGCTTTCAAGGGTTACGGAGGGTTCCCGAACACCCTTTGCACCTCGGTAAACGAGGAGGTAGTACACGGAATACCCAGAAGCGATAAAATCCTCAACGGCGGCGACCTGATCGGTATCGACGTCGGGGTCTTCCGCAAGGGATATTTTGCCGACGCTGCGGCCACTTTCAGTGTCGGAAAGCCCAGCGGGCAGCAGATAAAACTTATGGATTGCACACGCCGGGCTCTTACCGCAGGGATTGAACAGGCGGTGGGCAATAACCACATCGGGGATATCGGTGCGGCAGTGCAGAAAGTGGCCCGGAAGGAAAATTTCTCCGTGGTGCGGGACCTGGTGGGGCACGGAATCGGGCAGAACCTGCACGAGGATCCCCAGGTGCCGAATTTCGGAACCCCGAAACGCGGCTATCTATTGAAAGAAGGTCTGGTGCTTGCCATCGAACCGATGGTAAACGAAGGAACGCACGAAGTGCGCATCCTTTCCGACAACTGGACTGTAGTTACAGACGATGGTAAGCTCTCAGTTCATTTCGAGCATACGGTAGCTATCGGGCCGAATGGGCCGGAGATTTTAACCAATTAGACTGAATCCACCCTCAATCGTTCAATAAGCCAGGGGATTAGAGGGATGCCCAAGGAAGAAGCAATACAGGTGACCGGTACGGTATTGGAACCTTTGCCCAATGCTATGTTCAGGGTCAAGCTGGAAAACGACCACGAGGTTCTGGCGCATATCAGCGGCAAAATGCGGATGAATTTCATCCGGATTCTGCCTGGCGACAAGGTGGCTCTCGAACTGAGCCCTTACGATTTGAGCCGTGGACGTATTACCTACCGGTATAAATAAAGCAGAAATGTATCTGGAGAAAAGATGAAAGTTCGCAGTTCTGTTAAGAGGATTTGTGAATATTGCAAGATTATTCGCAGGCGAGGCGTAGTGCGTGTTATTTGCAAGAACCCCAAACACAAACAGCGCCAGGGCTGAAAGAATATTAAATAATTATTCAACCGGAGATTTGTTTATGGCTCGGATTGCCGGAGTCGATCTTCCCAAAAATAAAAGGATTGAGATCGGCCTGACTTATATTTACGGGATTGGCCGCTCCTCGGCCAGGAAAATCCTGGAAGAAGCCGGGATCGATCCTAATACCAAGGTCATGGATTTGACCGACAGCGACCAGACCCGCCTTCGTGGCGTGATCGAACGCGATTATAAAATCGAGGGGGCACTTCGCACCGGGATAGCGATGAATATCAAGCGGCTGATGGATATCGGCTGCTACCGGGGTATCCGTCATCGCCGCAAACTGCCGGTCCGCGGTCAGCGCACCCACACCAACGCGCGCACGCACAAGGGACCGCGTGTGGCGATCGCCGGAAAGAAAAAGGTGAGAGCCAAGAAGTAATCCCGCGGCTTGGCATCTGAGAGGGAATTCCGCCGGGCCATTCGTTTCATTAATAAAAACAGTCCCGTTCAGGGCTAGATACAGGAGTAGAAATGCCGGCTCCGTCAAAAAAAAGCTCGAAAGGCAAAAAAAAGATTAAAAAAGTAGAAAGTGAAGGTATCGCTTATATCAAGGCAAGTTTCAACAACACGATTGTTACTATCACGGATATAAGCGGTGACACGATTCTCTGGAGCAGTGCTGGAAAATGCGGGTTCAAGGGGTCGAAGAAGAGCACGCCATTTGCGGCCCAGACAATCGCCGATTCCGCTGCCAAAGAGGCCTTAAATCTCGGCATGAAAAGGGTTCACGTACGGGTGCAGGGTCCCGGCGCGGGCAGGGAGTCCGCAATCCAGGCCATACAGTCCGCGGGTTTGAGTATCAGGTCTATCAAAGATGTAACCCCGATACCGCACAATGGCTGCCGGCCGCCTAAACGCAGGCGAGTCTAGTTATCATTTTTGGAGGAAATCTGATGGCGCGTTATACTGAAGCAAGTTGCAAGCTGTGCCGTAGGGAAGGGATGAAGCTGTTCCTCAAGGGAGAAAGATGCTATACCGATAAGTGCGCGATCGAACGTAAAAATTTCGCTCCGGGACAGCACGGCCGAATGGCAGGGCGAAGGAGAAAGGTGAGCGACTACAGCCTGCAGCTGCGGGAAAAGCAAAAAGTGAAACGAATCTACGGCGTTCTGGAGAAACAGTTCCGAAACTATTACAATAAAGCCTCACGGCAGAGCGGGGTTACCGGTGAAAACCTGCTCCGGTTACTGGAGACCAGGCTGGATAACCTGATTTACCGCCTTGGTTTTGCACCGAGCCGTAAAAGTGCTCGCCAGCTTGTCAGGCATTGCCATGTCCTGGTTAACGGAAAAATTGTCGATGTCCCCTCTTTCCAGGTAAGTCCCGGCCAGAAAGTCAGTGTCAAGGAACCGAGCCGCAATCTCGGTCTCGTGCTCTCTACTATCGAGCGCAGGGGAAAGCAGGATGTCGTTTCCTGGCTCACTGTAGATTATAAAACTCAGACCGGGAAATTGCTGGAAATCCCGACCAGGGAGAATATTCCGATCACCGCTCAGGAGCAATTGATAGTCGAATTGTATTCCAAATAAAACCTATGATTTGCCCTCCCGGATAGATGGTTCCACTCTCTCGGAGAGGGCTTGGTTGGGACGGATCAGTCAAAATTCTAATTTGGATTGGGTAAATTAGCTGTTTGATCGTATCAGAAGCTATTTCCCAGAATATTTTGTTCATTCAAGGGGGAGCAATAGCTGTTATGACTCTAAAAAATATAGTTTGGCCCTCGAGAATAGAAAAAAATTCAAAGACCTATACGGATTATTATGGAGAGTTCAGTGTTTATCCACTCGATCGGGGATTCGGTCTGACTCTTGGCAATGCTTTGAGAAGGGTGCTTTTGTCATCGATCGAAGGGTATGCGATTTGGGCAGTAAGGATTGATGGCGTGCTTCACGAATTCTCCACTATTCCCGGGGTGCTCGAGGATGTGGCCGAGGTTATTCTTAACCTTAAAAAGGTCGTTTTCAAGGGCAAAGAAGGCAAAGATGAGGTTGTCTGCAAACTGGAAGTTTCCAAAAAAGGTGAGGTCACTGCCGGGCAGATCCATACACCGGCCAAGATTGAAGTCGTGAATAAAAATCTGTACCTTTTCAGTCTCAAGGAAGACAAGCAGGTCAGGATGGAACTGCTGGTCAAAAACGGCAGAGGCTATTATAGCTCCTATCAGCATGAACTCCCGGAGGATGATCCCCAGCTGATTCAGGTCGATTCGATCTTTTCCCCGGTGGTGAAAGTTTCCTTTGACGTTGAGGAGCAACGGGTGGGCCAGCGCACCGATTACGACAAGCTACTCATGAAGGTTCATACCAACGGGGCGATAAGCCCTGAAGATGTGGTGATCAAATCCGCCGAGTTGCTGGTCAAGCATCTGGAATTTCTGAAATCTTTCAGCGAGCCGGAGGAAGAAAAAACCGCCGTAGAAGACCTTCACAAAAACCGGCTCAAGGAGCTCTTTAACCGCAGTGTCGAGGAACTCGAGTTATCCGTGCGCAGCAGCAATTGCTTGCAAGCCTCTAATATTAAAACTCTCGGCGAACTCGTGCAGAAAACCGAGAATGAGATGATCAAGTTCCGCAACTTCGGTCGCAAGTCCTTGAACGAGATAAGCGAAATCCTGGCTCGCCATGGGATGCATTTCGCCATGCAACTAAAAATGAATGAAAAGGGTGAGTGGGAGCTCGATGAAGAGGTAGAGGAAAACAAGGAGGCTGACTCCTGATTCAGGTGTAGGGGATGTTGAAAAACTCTCGCTTCATCGAAAAGAAAGAAAGAATGATTCCAGCAGATAAGGACTCACACGATGAGACACAAGAAAAAGGGAAGAGCGTTGAACCGTACCCGCAGCCATCGCAAGTGGCTGCTCAGCAACCTGATTACCAGTCTCTTTGTTCACGAGAAAATAATAACTACTACGGCCAAGGCCAAGCAAGCCCGTCCTTTGGCCGAGAAGATTATCACTTTTGCCAGGCGCGGAGATCTTCACGCCCGCAGGCAGGTTCTCAGGTTCATCCGGGACAAGGAAGTGGTCAGGAAGCTTTTCGAAACCCTGGGTGCGCGCTTTAAAGATCGTCCAGGCGGCTATACGCGGATTATCAAGATCGGCAGCCGGGCAGGCGACAATGCTCCGATGGCACTTCTCGAACTGATTCCCGAAGAGGAGTCACGGAAATCCGGCGCACGGAAACGCCGCCGCAGAGGGAGGAAGAAAGAGGCCGAGCCCGCCAGGGTTGTGGCACAGGAAAGCGAAGAGGCTGCAGAAGGAGCTGCTCCTGAAGCTTCCCCAACGGAAGCCCCGGCTGAGGAGACCGCTCCAGAAGCAGAGAAAAAGGCTGCCCAGGCTGATGAAAAAACCCCCGCAGCAGCAGCTGAAAAACCGCAGGAAGCTGCCGCAGGAGCCGAGGAAAAGGGTGAAGAAGAAGAAGGGAAGGAAGAGGAGAAAAAAAGCGGGTAGTCCTCAAAAGACAACGCTCTTGATAGATGAATTTGAAAAGGTAAGACAGCGTGGTTTCCCCCGCGGCTTTCTTGCCTTTTTTCTTACCCGGAGCGCGGCTCATGCAGAAAGCTGAACCCAGGAGTATCGTGCAGTTAGTCTGTTTCATGGCCTTTCTTTTCACCGGAGAGGCGGTATTCAACCTGACACATTCAGCCCACTCTGCACAGGCAAAGGCGCTCTGGGTGGTAAGGACGAGCCTCCTGTCGTCTGCAAGTATCGACCAGATGGTTAGCAGAACTGCAGATGCAGGATTTGATAATCTTTTCGTACAGGTTTGCGGCCGCGCGGACGCTTACTTCCCCTCCAGGGTTTACCCCCCGGCGGAAAATTGCCGCGAGCTTCTCGACTCTGGATTCGATCCTCTGGCCTATGTCATTCAGAAAGCTCATGCTCGCGGGATCAAGGTCCACGCCTGGGTCAATGCCCTGCTGGTCTGGTCCAACGGTAGGCTGCCGGAGGATCCCGGCCACGTGCTCAACCGGCATCCCGAATGGATGATGACCGACCGCAGCGGCGGTTCCCTTGCCCGCTACTCCCAGCCCCTTTTCAAAAAGCTGGGAATTACAGGCGTTTTCCTTTCGCCTGCCAAGCAGGAGGCAACCGCTATGCTCGAGGAGTTCATCATCGACCTGGTGAGTTGCTACCCGGTGGATGGAATTCACCTGGACTACATTCGCTACCCGATGGAAACAGTGGATTTCAGCCCCGAGGCGCGCAAAGGTTTTCAGAATATTGCCGGGGTGGACCCGCGCAGCCTTTTCCAGGAGGCGGACAGGATTAAAACTCACAACGGAGAGGATGCATATAACAGGCTGCTGGAAGAGTGGAAAGTCTTTCGCGCGGAAATTATTACCGTATTCCTGGCCCGTCTCGCCGAGAAGCTGAACCAGTTGAAACCGCAGCTTGTGCGCTCAGCCGCGGTTAAACCCGAAATCGTTTCCGCTTTCCGGCTGTACGGTCAGGATTGGCCGGGTTGGGTCAGGAAGGGCTATCTCGATATGGTTCTGCCGATGGCTTACAGCACCAGGCCGGATGTGGTCTACAGCCAGATTTCGCAAGCCTGCGGGGCAGTGGGAGGAGAGAAAGTCTGGGCGGGCTTGCGCGCCTATGATGTGCCGGTGTCGGAAATAATCGAAAGGGTGCGTAAAATTACACCCTTGCAACCGGGAGGATACTGTTTCTTTTCCTATGACGGGCTCGGAGATAACCAGATGTTTTTCAGGTGGGTGAAAAAGTCTCTTTCTAAGCCTTAGCTTTCCCGGGCGCTGTTATCAGCCTGTGGGTTCTCGAGGTTTTTTACTTCATCCCAGACCTTGTCCAGTTCCCCGAGAGAAAAATCTCCCAGTGAAAGGCCGCGCTTGCGCAAAAGCTGCTCGAGTTTCTTGAACCTGCGTGTGAACTTGCGGTTGGTCCGCTCAAGGGCAAGCTGAGGATGCACTTCCAGCAGCCGCGCAAGATTCACGACCGAGAACAGAAGGTCCCCGATCTCTTCTTCAACCGCCTCTGCCCGGCCTTTCTGGATAGCGGTGCGAAGCTCCTTCAGTTCCTCCTCGATTTTACTGAATACCTCCAGAGGCTCGCTCCAGTCAAAATGGTACTCGCTCACACGGCCCTGGAGGCGATAGCTGGCCAGAAGAGCAGGAAGGTCTTTGGGCAGATCGTCGAGCACCGATTTTTCCGGCACGGGCTCGGTTCCGTTGTGGTTTGGAGCCTTTTCCCCGTGCTTGATCTGTTCCCAGGCGAAAAGCTGGTCACCCCGGCTGTTGAACTGGACATCGCCGAAAACGTGGGGATGGCGCCGGATCATCTTGTCCCGTACCCTGGCGACCACATCCTCCAAGGCGAAATGGCCGGCCTGGCGTGCCAGGGATATCTGGAAGCAGATATGCAGCAGGACATCCCCCAGTTCCTCGCAAATAGAATCCGGGTTCTCGTGTTCAATGGCTTCAAGAAGTTCGTAAAACTCTTCAAGGAAATAAGGTTTGAGAGAACTGGATGTCTGATCGCGGTCCCAGGCACAGCCCTCCGGAGAGCGGAGGAACCCGACCAGCTTTTCCAGTTCTTCCACCGTGGTGATTCGTTCGAACTTTTTGCCTTTGCTTCCTGACACGAGCGAATACCTTTTGGTTCAAATAAATATCTTATGGGCCACCAAGATAACAGTTTGCTAAGGATATACAAGGGCTTTGGGGGAAATTAAAAAAAACTTGAGGACAAGGAGAAAAAAGCGATAGACTTGACCCTGGGGCATAAAAAAAGCTATATTCTCGCAAATGCTGAAATTATGAATTTTCCGCTTGAATTTCCGTCAGATTGAAAGGTGTAGTGGGAATACTATGGAAGAAGACAAGAACAAGCCCGTGAAAGTGGAGCCGCCTCCCGCCCCGCCGCCGACTGTTTACGATAGGGATAAGGAAGAGGATGAAGAAGACGAACGCAGCCGGCGCAGCGAGATGCCGTTTCTGGATCATCTCGAGGAGCTCCGCCGGAGGATACTCTGGTGCCTGGGCTCTATTTTCGTGGGCATCGTGATTGGTTTCTACCTGAACAGCCAGTACGATCTGCTGCAGATTCTGGTCGAGCCGGTCAGCCCTTATCTTGAGGGTGGAAAGCTGCAGATTCTCAAGCCCACCGAGGGCTTCATGATAGCCCTCAAGCTTTCTCTTGGTTTCGGCCTGCTTTTGGCTTCCCCGTTAATTATCTACCACATCTGGGCATTTGTGGCCCCGGCCCTTTTGAGAAAAGAACGGCGGGTAATTTTTCCGCTGCTTTTTGCCTCCATATTCATGTTCATACTAGGTGCGGTGATGGCTTATTTTATCACCCTGCCGATCGGTATGGCCTTTTTCTCTAAATTTCAGTTCGCTTCCACGGAATTCAGGCTCGCTGCCGGCGCTTACCTGGATATGGCGCTTAAAATGGTACTGATTACCGGAATTGTATTCGAGCTGCCGATTGCAATCCTGATGCTTGCCAGGCTCGGGATAATCTCGCCGGAGTTCATGCGCTCCAAGCGCAGGCAGGCGATTATCGCGATCATGATTCTCTGCATGATGGTTACCCCTCCGGACCCGGGTAGCATGATACTGGTAGGCGTGCCGATGATATTCCTTTATGAGCTGAGTGTCTGGATTGCCTATGTTGTAGCCCATAAGCGGGAAAAAGCCTGATGGGCTCACTTTTTAAAGATTGATGTCTCCTGTCCGTTCAATTAGATGGCCCTCTCAAGCTCGGGCCGCCCTTCTTGCCGCCTGCCTGGTGTATCCCAGGATAGTAGCCGCACAGATGGCAGTTGATTCTACAGCGGCGCCTGCTGATACTGCAGCCCGGGCCGATTCTTCAGCTCAGCAAGATTCTATCAAGATCCCCCAGCCGGACTCGGTGATGCGCCTGCTGGAGGAGAGGGCCGGGCCTCTGGGAGAGAAAATTATCTATTCAGGTGAGAAAATCACCTTTTTCCCGAGCAAAAACGTGATGCTCATCCGCGGCCAGGCGTGCGTGGAAAGCGGCCCACAGCGCGTTTCATCGGATTCGCTCATCGCCTACAATCGCAACACCGGAGAGATTTTTGTCAGCGGCTCGCCACAGCTAACCGACGGCCCGGATCAGCTCACCGGCAGCCGCGTGCGCTACAATATGGAGCGTAACCGGGGAATTATCCAGCAGGGTAAAACGGAGTTCGCAGGCTGGTTTCTGGAGAGTGAGACCCTGAGCAAGATCGGCACGGACAGTGTTTTCGGCAGGAAAAATATTTTTACCACCTGCGATCTGGAGAAAGCCAAACATTTCCACTTCGAAAGTTCCCGGATCAAGGTTATCCGCAACAAACGCGCCTTTGCCTCGCCGGTGATTCTAAAGATAGGCAAGGTGCCGGTTTTTGCCCTGCCCTTTGTCTTTTTCCCGATCACCTCCGGTAACCGCAATTCAGGGCCACTCCAGCCGAGAATCGGGGTGAACAGTATCGCGCGCGACCGGATCACCGGCAGAACGATCGGCAACCTGGGCTATTTCTGGGCACCCAATGATTACATGGATTTTCTCGGCGCTGTGGATATCCGCACCAGCAGCCAGATTACCCTTCGCGGCAGAACCCGTTACCGCAAGCGCTACAGCTATGACGGCAATTTCGATATCCGCAGGGTGAGCGACAGGATCAACAACTCGACCGATTTCAGCATTTTCGGCCGGCACAACCAGACAATCGGCGAGCGCGGCCGCCTGAACGCCTCTGTAAACTACACCAGCAGCCGTGACCTTCTGCGAAGAACGGGTTTCAACCAGCAGGACCTGCTGCGCCAGAGCCTGCGCTCCACTGCGAGTTTCTCCTGGCGGCCCTCCTGGGGCTCTTTTACCTCCAGCGCCCGGCACGAGAAATTCTTGAGCCAGGAGCGCAGCGTGGCCAACCTGCCCTCGGTAAGCCTGAGCCTGAACAGGCGCAACCTTTTCCGCTACAGGTCGAAAACAGTGCCGAGCCGAAGGGGCGTGCTTTCCTCCGGCTGGCTTTACAACATCACCTACGGCCTTTCAACCGACTATTCCAGTACACGAACCACTGAGAAAAACGATACGACCCGGGTAGTTCACCGCTCGAACAGCCGCTTCGACATCGACAACCCGCAGACTCTCTACGGCTGGCTGAAACTCAACCCTGCCCTGCGTTACTCCACCCAGCTGGTACACGACAATCTGCGCACAGGCGACCACTTTAACCGTGAACAATTCTTTAACATGTCGGCTTCGGCTTCCACGCAGATTTTCGGCTTTTTCGACGGCCCCAGGCTCGGGCCGATTTTCCGCTGGCGGCACACGATCAGGCCGCGCATTACCTATACCTTCCAGCCCGACCTGAGCAGCGATCACAGCAGGCGCAAGACCAGCAGCGCCTCTTTCACTGTCTCCAACGACGTGGATTACAAGTACTACCAGCGCTCCCGCACTGAGGCCGACTCCAGCCGCAAGGAGACCGATACCGAAAAGCCCGCGCAGGAGAAAACCGGCAAACTCTTCTCTCTTCGCAATTCCCTGAGCTACGATTTTGTCCGGGCAGCCAAGCGCGACACTCTCGGCTGGGGGAACCTGAATACCTCGCTGACCAGCCAGCCCACCTCCTTTCTCAACCTTCAGTTGCTGATGAACCATGAGCTGGTGGAAAGGGAGCAGGTGGAGCATTTGAAGCCTTTCATGAGTTCTTTGAGCACCACGCTCACTTTCCGCGGCACCTACAAGGCGGACCGGGGAAGAGAGCCCTCCACAGCCGAGCTCGAAGAGGATGCCTACCTGGAGAGCGTTCGTTATCCCGGCACGATCGGCAGCTCTTTCGATTTCCGCGGCCGCGATTACGCGGACAGGCGCGACATGGCTTTCAGCCGGGCCATGCCCTGGACGATCAATATCAGCCACAACCTGCGCCGCTACCGCACAGGGAGAAAAGCCGACCAGAGCCTGCGCTGGTCGTTCACTTTCAACCCCACTCCCAAGTGGCACCTGATTTACCGCTCGAGCTTCAATTTTCGCTCCCGCGGCCTCCAGGGCCAGAGCTTCACCCTCAACCGCGACCTTCACTGCTGGCAGGCCAACCTGAGCCTGATCACTCTCTCCAACGGCCGATTCGAGTTCGTTTTCAGCACCTACCTGCGCAACAACCCCGCCATCCGCGTACCGGACGTCCGCCGGGCGAGCAATTGATTTAAGTTATTAATACAGAAAATTGGGAGAACCACGAGTAAATCCCCTCTATCAAGAGGAGTGTCCGCGCCAGCGACCGGGGTGTGTCCCCTCTATCAAGAGGAGTGTCCGCGCCAGCGACCGGGGTGTGTCAAGAGTGCTGCCCACGCAGCGGACGGGGGTTTTAAGCGATAGTTTCAATTTCCTCTAATAAAAAAAAGGCGAGGTATGCCTCGCCCGTATTGAATTATTCTGTACTTTTTGTGGTGACAAAAAGTACCAAAAAGCGTTTTGGGGCCGCAACTCGCCTGACCTACTGATTTATATAATTCCTCGGTGTTTTCACTGCAAAAAACACGCTCCTTCCGTGCTCGCCTGCGCGGCCCGTTGGGCACGCGCAATGGCATGCCTGCCTATCTTGTTACTTTCTCATTATCATGGAAATTGCGCGGTTTCTACACGCTCCTCCTTCCCGGCTCGGACAGGCGGTCCCGGGTGCGGCCTGGCGGCCGCTGGAGAGAAAATCCCCTCTATCAAGAGGGGTGGTCGCGTTGCGACCGGGGTGTGTTCCCTCTATCAAGAGGAGTGTCCGCGCCAGCGGACGGGGTGTGTTAATGCAAGGGCGCATCCAGGTGTGTGACCTGCTTTTAAGAAATAAAAAAAGGGCGCCGCATGCGACGCCCCATCGTATCTCTATAGTTGCTCTAATCCTGGCTTACAGTTTCTCCTGGATCGCCTCCTCCAGCACGGCCAGACCCTCGCGCACCTGCTCCTGGCTGATCACCAGCGGCGGGCTGATTTTCACCGTGGCCCCGCCGAAACCCACGGGCGCGAACATCAAAAGGCCCTTCTCACAGCACGAGTTCACTATCTCCCAGGCCAGGTCGCCGTCCGGCTCTTTCGAGCCGTTCCTGACAATATGCAATCCGGCCACCAGGCCCTTGCCGTGCACTGCGCCGATAGCCGGGCCGTACTTGTTTTTGAGCACGTTCAGGCCGTCGTGCAGGAGCTTGCCCATTTTGGCGGCATTTTCCACCAGGCCCTCGTCGATAATCGCGTGGATATTGGCCACTGATGCCGCGGCGCAAACGGGGTTTCCGGTGTGGGTACTGGTCATCTCGTTGGGCCCGTAAAGGTTCATCACCTCGTTGCGGCCCACCACGGCAGAGACCGGAAGGCAACTCGAAATACCCTTGCCGAGACAGATCAGGTCGGGAAGCACGCCGTAGTGCTCGAAACCGAACATCGTGCCGGTGCGGCCGAAACCGGCCTGGACATCATCGAATGCGAGCAGTGCGCCGTGGCTGTCGCACCACTCACGCAACTGCGTGATATAGTCCACCGGGGCGAAACTCGCCCCACCGCCCTGGTAGGTTTCCAGGATCACGCCGGCCACGCTCTCTGGGGAGACATTCTGTTCGGCTAATTTTTTCTCGAACAGTGAAAAACTCGTATCTGTGGTGCGGAACCCGTCCGGGAAAGGCGCCTGCACGATATCGGGATCGGGGTTGACAATCCACTCCTTGAGCTTGGGAATGCCGCCCAGCATCTGCGCGCCCAGGGTGCGGCCGTGAAAAGCCCTCTCGAATGAGACAATCGTGATCTTGGCCTTGCCCCCCTGTTGCAGCCCGTAGGTACGTATCAATTTCAGGCTGCACTCCACTGTCTCAGAGCCGGTGGTCAGGATAAAAGCCTTGTCCAGGCTCTGCGGTGTTATCTCCACCAGCAGCTCGGCCAGCTTGGCCCGGGGCTCGTTGGGGAAACAGTAGCTTGTCAGCAGTCCCTTCTCAGCCTGCTCGATTATCGCCCGGCGAATCTTCGGATGATCGTGCCCGGCATTGGTGATCAGCACGCCGCTGGACCAGTCGATCCACTGGTTGCCCCATTTGTCGAAAACGAAGGCGCCCTCGCCGTGGTCCCAGAGTACCAGCGGCTGGCCTGTCATCGAGCTCGGCTCGTTCTTGCGCAGGCTCTCCAGGATCGGCAGGGATTCCGGCACAGGGATCTCGGTTTTGATTTTACGGTTCGGCGTATCTACTGTTGGAACGCTTTTCGGTGTCATTGAAAAAGTTTTAGCCAAAACTCCTCCTCATTCTCTGAGAATATCTTCAAGTTCTTTTTTTGATTATCCAGAAAGTGTATAAAAGCTAACCTTTTATGCCATTGCTGTCAATAAATCTGATAAATGGCCACTTCGCTGAAAGCTGCGATCAGAGAAGACCTGCACACATAATAGAGAGCTTGATTTATTCTGAAGGTAATATAAATTTATACCATGTGTAACTGAGAAAGACCTTTGAAAAAACACAGAAGAAGGGATAAATTTTTCAACAATATAGTGGATGACACACCCCGCCTGCTTTGCAGGCACCCCTCTCAAGAGGGGAGTTACACACCCCG
>CAZJQI010000037.1:0-42192 GCA_964548275.1 uncultured Gemmatimonadales bacterium | reverse complement strand
GGTTTAAATCCCCTTCTTTCCGATTTGTGAAGGATGAAAATAAATATTGTATGTGGCAAACGGCAACTCTATGAAAAAAGGATAAAACCATCAAGCAATTTACCCCGAAGCAAGACTTCGGGTAATTCTTTTCAATTAAATAATGGTAAGATCTGCTATTCAGCTTTCTTACAAATACAATAATTTCCTGGCTTTTTTTTTGACAACCAGAGAGCCTGGATAAAAACTTTTACATGAAAAGCTTTATTTCTGTATGAGGTATTTTAAATGTTCTTCATTTGAAGTCTTCTTTCGTTAAAATCTATAAAGGAAAGATAACATATCACCGTAGCTTCTTTAAAAATAAGCAAATACAGGAATATTTTTCCCTAAGGTGAAAAATCAAAATTAACATTTCAGTCGATTGAATCAAAATCAACCAGTAGTATTCTGTTTTTATTTGATAAATTGTCAAATTAAATTTAGAATTATGCATATTATTAGTTTTGTTAATAACGTAATTAAATCATTGGATTTATTTTTTGATCTAAGAGGAATAGTTTTATTTATTATTTATATTAACTTCATTGATATATATTTATTAAAAGCACGCACCGTTTTTAAGATATTTTCCCATTAATTTAGATATAACAAGGATTTTGCAAATTTAAGTAAAATTTTTTAAATCTAAATTACCCTTAAAAGCCATATTATATTGATAAAAACTCTTGACAAAATTAGTTCAATTTTACTATAATAGCATTAATCATTAAATTATTTTTAAAATTAATTTGTTCTTGTATTGGCAGTCGTTTTATCTCCTGCCAGAAGAAAGCCTTTAATTACGTTCAAGGCAGATTGATCGAATTTTTAGCTGTTGTTAATGCCAATCATTTTGCCTGATTCGATCCACTTTTATTTTACTAACAGTTACCGGGATATCAATTAGAGTACTTTAACATTTGGGGATGGTCAATCATGAATACACCTGTTGATCAAAAAAAGATTATTGGTGAAAACATCAAAGCAGCAAGAAAAATCAAAGGGCTTTCCCAGCGTGCCCTGGCTGAAAAACTCGGTATAGCGTTCCAGAACTTGAGCGTCTGGGAAAACGGAAAAGGAGCCCCCTCGGCTAAATATCTGATGAAGCTGTCTGAAATTCTCGGGATAAGCCTCGATCAGCTTACATCGCCCTCCGGATTCATCTCCGTTACAGAGGGTGTGGCGCCAGGGCGGCGGCCCTATCGCACTTATCCTCCCGGGGCCTATCCGGAGCAGATCGAATCGGAACTTCAAAAAAGCCTGCTAAGCGAAATTCCCAAAATCGTTCAGCGGGAATTGTCGGATAACCATTCCCTAAAACTTATCATCGCTTACCTCGAAGAAGTACTGAGCGTTCTCAGGCCTTCAGCCCAAGTGCAATTTGACATCCGGCGGGCTGCCGACAGCCAGTCTTACAGAACTTATCCCCAGGACGTGCCGAGAATCCCGCTGCCTCCTGTCAATCTCGCCAAAGAGGATCGCAACAACTGGGAACGCAACGCAGCCACCCTTCTAAAATGGTCCCAATCGGATCTGGCATTCTGGGTCCCTGGCTGGGCAATGACAAAGTACTGCCGAACAGTTGATCCCACCTCGTTTGGTGAAAATCTTTCTGAGATAACCAAAGTTCTTAAGGGTTATCTTGAAGAGAGTAAAGGCGTTTAAAGAGCGTTGCTGATAACTTGCTGAATTGCGAATCCCCGAGCTGGCAATAGGTCTGTAAACTGAAATCTTATAATTATCCCTTTTTAGCGACGGCTTAGCTGTTGCGATATCGCCGAGAGCGATATAATATTGATTTGCCAGAAGTTGGCGTTTGATAATATTCCTTCGGAATGCGTACTTTAAGGCCTGGCCGAATTTCCCTTTTCAAGATGCCCCGGAAAAAAAAAGTAAACGCGCAGGCAAAGCAAACCGTTTTCAAAACCTTGATATCATTCTAGCCAACCTTAAAGGTAAGCTGGATTATACATTTGACCATTCCCGATCCGATAAAATCCGGCTCACCTATTCTACTCTCTCGGTTTCCAACAGCCGGGAACTTTTCAATCGACTAGCCTGCAAGGATTTTCTCTACCTGAAAACTCTCCCGATCAAAGCCGCATTTCATATTCTTCCGCTTCTTCTTCCACAGTCAATCTGCGGCAGAGCGCAAAACGGCCACGGAATGTTTTTTGACGAGCAGGGCCAGCCCCTCTGTTTCCCAGACGCCACAATTGATGATGTCATCCTCGCGATTGGCTCGGAAGAACTCGGGATCCGGAACCATCTCGTCAGAGTACACAGGCAGAAAATTCTCGAGAACCTGGAGCACTTCCTGTTCGAATCTATCTCCAGTAAGAAAGTTACTTTCGGCAGTGCCGAATCAAGCCAAAGCAATCCTTTCGGCATAATTTTTCTGGAGGGTATTTCTGTGGATGCAGAACCTTTTTTTAAGGGCTTTGTGCTGGGGGGCATGATGGACAACTGGAAAAAACGCAGGCGGGCTGCAAAGCATTTCAAGGTAACCCTGAGGGGAGAGCCGCTGATACTCGGTGGGGGCGAGTTGCTGCTGGCGAACCCGGAAAAATTTACGGAGGTGGGGCTTACCGAACAAATAGCGGCTGACAAGATATTCAGCGATGAAGAGATTCGTTCCCTGCGTGAGCTTGAAGTTATAGTTGGGGAAACCTACGGCAACAGGCACCCGAAACCAGTCGGAATTTATTTCCGAAGGATGCCAGGGCCGGGTGTAAGTGATGACGCGGCAATCGTTTATATCGGCAAAACATACGGTACGGACGCCATGTATGGCGTCCTGCTTGCCGATGCGGCGGATACCTACGACAAATACGTTGATACCTATGTCGAGGGTGGCCACGATGAAAATATGGTGAATCTGATTTCCAAACACCTGGCCCGAGGCGGCCCGTTCGTTTCCGATCAGGAAATCTGGTGGTTGATCTATCTCAGCGCCAAGGCCAATGATCCTCCGCTGGATATCAGCAGCAGCCACCGGAGACTGATCCAGATCGAACACGGTTCCAGGATTCCCACCTTTTTGAATCACGTCACGTTCGTGGAGGGAGGAAAGCCAGCGCAGTTCCCGATGGGATACAACCGTTTCGACAGCAACAAATTCTACGAGGGTGTCAGCCAGAGAGCGGAGATACTCCGCCTGGACTGGTGAGGATCGGTGCTTGCCTTTAAGAATATAGCCCCGGGGAAAGCGATTGATTGATCAATGAGGAAAGCTGCTTGATCCCGATTCGGCAGGTAAAAACCTAACGGAGGTAAGAGAGGCCGAGATAAAAGCGTCCATCGAATTTGTCTTCAGTGTTGCTGAATTCCACCACGGAGCGAAGATCTGCTCTTAGATTCAAGCCTCCTTTCAAATTGAGCACGACTCCTGCGCCGAGATTTGCAAGCGGGTTGATATCTGTATCGGATAGACGGGGCGGCCCTGTTTCCCGCCTGAGTACACCTCCACCCATTGCAAGATAAGGGTTCATCCACTCCCAGCCCGTCCAGAATGGGAAAATCAACCCAAAATTGGCGTATATGGCTTCATCCTGGTCTTCTAAAAAGGTAAGTCCTCCTTCTATCTCGATACTCAAGGGCCTGATAAACGCCGGGCTCCAGAGCGAGGAGACTCCCACAGTGTTATCCCTGCCATCGAAATACAAACCGGAATAAAGGTTAAAACCGAAAGAGTGAGAGTACAAACTGCTTTCAACCGGCCCTGTTATGTCCGCTTCGCGTTTCACTATCATTTCCGATTCCCTGCTGCTCTCTGGCGCGGCCTGATTTAGTTGTCCCAGTTTTTCCAACATCCGCTCGATATTTTCCAGCGCTCTCTGAGTTTGGCGCAACCTGGTCTCGGATTTGTCAAGTTCGCTCTGGAGGTTTTGATAGGCTTCTGAGCCTGACCTGACTGAAGGCTGCATCATACCCGGCAGCATGGTGCCTATACGAACGGCATCCCGGCTGATAAAGCCTTGCTGGGCGGAACCGGAGGTCAAAACTTTACACCACTGGCCTAGCTGTTCAATCATCTGGAGTTTTGTGCCACGGGAGAGAATATCGAGAACCGCTGATTCGTCATCGGGTTCCTGGAACAGCAGGCTGCCGTCACGGTTTACCACAGCCTCCTGCCCGATTGCACCTCCAGTTGCGAAAAGAATAAGAGCTGCTACCAGCAGTATCCTGAGCGCAAGATAAGAAAAAAGAGAATTTGATAGTTTTGGAGATAGAGATTTCATTGTAGATTATTTATGTCCTAAATTTTCAGATCTTATGGATAAATACCCTTTAAATTGGGAGCAATTTTTGTACCACGAATTGTATCCTGATTTAAAAACAGGCAAAGAATTTTCAAGGAAGATATTTAAACGGTGAGTGATTTTTCCATGGGGAAATTTCAGGGAGTGCGAAGGTGTGTTCTGCCGAAACGGTAGTGCGCCTGGCAGGCCCCCTCGCTTGAAACCATGCAGGCGCCGACCGGCGCGGCAGGCGTGCAGCGCTTACCGAACAATGCACACTCAGAGGGCGAGGCCACGCCCCTGAGGATCCTGCCGCAGATACATCCTGTCGGTTCGTCTGTCTCCGGAACTTCGACCGGGAAACGGGCTAGCGCGTCCCATTTGCTGAATTCTTCTCGAATGGCCAGGCCGCTTCCCTCCACTACCCCTATCCCCCGCCAGTTGCTGTCCGCGGGCCTGAAAACTTCATCCATCATCCGTCGCGCCTTTTCGTTTCCAGCCGGCCGCACTCCCCGCCGGTACTGGATCTCCACCTGAGCGTTTCCATTCTCAACCTGCTCCACAAGCATCAATACGCTCTGAAGTACGTCCACTGGTTCGAACCCGGAAATTACACAGGCCACTCCTCGCTTTTCAGCGGCGTAGATGTAGGGAGCCATGCCTGTAATTACACTCACATGGCCGGGACAGATCAGACCGTCGAGTTCGAGTTCCTCGGTATCGAGCAGGGCCTTGATAATTGCGGGAGTTGTCTTGTGCGCGCTGACCACGGAAAAATTATCCAGGTTCAGTTCGCGGGCTTTAAGCACGGCTGCGGCAGTTGCCGGAGCAGTGGTCTCGAACCCGATACCGAAAAACACCACCTGTCTTCCAGGTGTATTCCGGGCGATCTCGAGAGCGTCGTAGCTGGAGTAAATTATCCGGACATCGGCTCCCCGTGCGCGTTCTAAGGCGAGGCTCGTCGATGAGCCCGGTACCCGGAGCATGTCTCCGTAGGTGGTTACAATTATTTCCGGCTGGGAAGCGAGAGCGATCATCCTGTCGATCAACTTCATCGGCGTGACACAGACCGGGCAGCCGGGCCCGGAGAGAAGGCGCACCTGTGCCGGCAGCAGGGACTCGATCCCGTAGCGGGCGATAGTCACAGTGTGGCCCCCGCAGAATTCCATGAAACTCACCTTTCGGGTGCTCACCTGCCAGATTTTCGCAGCAAGCGCCTCGGCCAGGCCGGGGTCTCTGTATTCATCAAGGTACTTCAAGGTCGGATATCTCTTTAAGCATCTGCAAGGTTTTATGTGCCTCGTCCTCATCGATACGCTCGAGCGCGAAACCTGCGTGAACGATCACATAGTCGCCCACCGAAACATCCTCACCGAGAAGGTCAAGGCTTGTCTTTCGCAACAGATCGCCGAAACGCACCTTTGCGATGGTGCCGTCTATTTCCTCCACGCGGCCCGGAATCCCCAGGCACATGATTTCTCCTTGGAAACTGTATCGTAAACCGCCTTAAAAGACGAATATTAATCAAAGCCTATTGCTTATTGCTTTACATATGGAAAGCCCTCTTTCCATTGCAGAGGGGCAATCCAGGAGTATCTGCCGGTACGTTCCTTATCCCAGGCATGGTAACAGATAAAAAAGCTGGTATCAGGTCCTCTGAATATGGAATTATGCCCCGGTCCGAACTGATTAGCTGTTGTTTTCAACACTTTGCAATTGCCGTTTTCATCTCTGCATCGCTCATACGGACCGAGAATATTTTTTGCTTTCGAGACCAGTACGTGGTAAGTCTCATTCCGCCAGTTTCCCTGACTGGAGAAAAGGAAAAAGGTGCTGCCTGAGTCGATCACAGAAGCGCCTTCCTCCCACTCGACTGTCTCTGAAGGGAACACTTTTCCGGGTTTATTTTCCAGTTGAACGGGTGAAACAAATTTATCCACGAGTAGCTGGCCCATGTGGTCGTTACCTTCATTACCCGTGTAAAACAAGTAGGATTCATCTTCCGAGACAGAGAAAGGGTGGCCGTCTATGGAAGGTTGTTCGGTCAGCGCTCTGCAGGAATCCTCATACGGGCCCTCAATTTGCTCTCCCACGGCCACCCGGACGAATCTTCTATAAGGGTCGCCGAATGAATCCGCAGTGTAATACAGATAATACTTACCTTTATATGGAAGAATTTCCGGAGCCCAGAAATTCCCCTCCCTGCTCCCTTCATAATCAGGCATTTTCAGTATCGGTCCCAAGCTCTTCCAGTTGACCAAATTCCTGGAATAAAACATATCGAAGAGGGATGGTTTTTTCGACTTCCGCCTGGTCGAATGGGTACCGGTTAAATAATAACCCTCCCCGATTCTAATACAGAATGGGTCCGGCAGTTGCTGACCGATTTCCAGCTTAACGGCAGATTCAAATTTAATCGGATTATTCGCCATAACCTTTGATGCGAGCTGATTCAGAATTATCGACCCGCCAGCAATGCGGATAAAATTACGCCGTTTCAACTCGCGCCTCCTGTCTGAGAAATCCGCTCTCAAAAATTAATGCGGGAATCTATGAACACCGATGACGGTTTCACTAACCCGGATTATTCATGAAACCCAGACCTTGACATGGCCAATTACTTATTTTCACATTTTTCTCGGCCACCGAGGGAGGGGGGCGGCGAGCGCATGAAATGCGCTCCGTTGTGCAAAAGCGCAACGGGCTGTGCGACTTGGGTCGCACAGTCGCCGCCCCCAGGCCCCGGGGAAACACAACACCTTACTAATTTACGAATAATCCGGGCTAAATCTAATGCCTGTGTATTTGTACTACAACTCGAAATGGGAGGCAACCACGGCCTGTCCGAGGCTTATCCCGCCGTCCCCAGGCGGCACGAGCCGGTGAGAATAGACTCTCAACCCCTCCCGGTGAAGGCGAAGACTGAGCGTGCGCGTGATATACCGATTGTTGAAAACCCCGCCGCTTAGCACCACACGCTCCAGTCCCTCGCGCTGGGAAAGACTGAGCGCAACTTCGGCCATCACCCGCACCAGGCAGTCGTGAAATGCCCTGGCAACCAGTTCAGCAGCAACCCCCCCAGCCGTATCCCGGGCGATAGACACAAACATGGGCGTGAGATCAGGCACCAGCATTCCTTCCGCCTCATTAAGTTCGAAAGTATATACCGGCGCACGTCTTGCTGCGGCTTTCTGTGCAAGGCTTTCCAGCTCCATTGCTGGCTGGCCCTCATAGAGTGTTTCTGTGCGCACCCCAAGAAAGGCGGCCACTGCATCGAAAAGCCTTCCGCAACCCGAACTCATCGGGCAATTGGTACCGGTTTCGATCATCCTGTCAATCGTTTCCACCTTTTTAGGGCCTACACGGTGCCAAAGTTTCAGCCCCAGGCTTTCCAGTTCAGATACGCCAAGAGCTCTGCCGAAAACGCTTCGCGCCATGCGCCAGGTCTCGCGAATCGCGGCCTCTCCCCCAGGCAGGGGATTATAGGGCAGGTGTCCGGCCCTTTGATAGCCTCTCTCATCGGCGATCAGGAACTCCCCGCCCCAGAGCGTGCCGTCCGGGCCGTAGCCGGTACCATCCATCGAAATACCGATAACTTTGCCGCTCAGCTTGTGTTCGGCCATGCAGGAAACCACGTGCGCATGGTGGTGCTGTACTCCAACAGCAGGCAGGCCGCTTTCCTTGATTGCCCAGCGTGTGGTGAGATAGTCAGGGTGAAGATCATAGGCTACCCGGTCCGGGGTTACCTCGAGCAGTTTCTGCATCTGCCTCACAGTGAGCGCGAAAAACCTGTAAGTATCCAGGCGCTCTATATCACCCACGTGCTGGCTCAAGAATGCATCGGGGCCGCGAAGAAGGCAAACCGTGTTTTTAAGCTGACCGCCCACGGCAAGCACCGGAGGATATTTCTTTCGCAGTCTGACAGGGCGGGGAACATACCCTCGCGAGCGGCGCACAGGAAATGATTTCCGGCCAAGCGGCTGAACCACGGAATCATCGGCGCGCATATAGATCGGCCGGTCGTGAAGCAGGAAATAATCCGCGATATGAGACAGCCGCTTGAGGGCTTCGGTGTTATCGATTTCGATCGGCTCATCCGAACTGTTACCGCTGGTCATTACCAGGGGTCTACCCTCCGCAGCCTCCAGAAGAAGATGGTGAAGCGGGGTGTAGGGCAGCATCGCACCGTAGGTGTCCTCGAATGGTGCCACAGAGCGGGCAAGTCCATCTCCTTTTCCCCTTTTCGGCAGGAGCACTACCGGGCGCACCGGACTGGTGAGAATCCTTTCCGCCGATCTGGTTATCTGAGAGTATTTACGCGCACTTCCCAGGTTTGCGAACATCACCGCAAAAGGCTTGTCCTGGCGTTCCTTTCTCTTGCGCAAGTTGTTTGTAGCCGCTTGGTTTGTGGCATCGGCGGCAAGGTGGAAACCGCCGAGGCCTTTGACCGCTACCACGGCTCCCTCCAGCAACAGCCTTCCTGCAGTCTGGATCGGGTCCTCGCCTTCTATTTCGACCAGGGCGCCAGAGCGGTCTGTAAGGAAAGCCTTTGGCCCGCACACCGGGCAGGCGTTTGGCTGGGCGTGGAACCGCCTCTCCAGCGGGTTTTCGAACTCAGCCCGGCAGAGAGGGCACATCTCGAAAGAGGCCATGGTGGTGTTCGGCCGGTCATAGGGAATATCGAGGATGATCGTATATCGCGGGCCGCAGTTGGTACAGTTGATAAAGGGATAACGCCAGCGGCGGTTTGCCGGGTCGCACATTTCGTCCAGGCACTCGTCACAAACGGCAGCATCCGGCGAGACCAGGGTGGTGCGGCCGGTTTCTCCTTTCGAGGAGCGTATCTCGAAACGCGCGAAACCGGGGGTACTGATCTTGCGGCGGCGAACGTAGAGCACCTCTGACATGGGAGGGGCCTGGGTGTGCAATTGGCCGGCAAAGCGGCCGAGAGCGCCGTTTTCGCCCTCAACCTCGATTATAATCCCGTGCACGGTGTTCGCCACCCAGCCGGTGAGACCCAGCCGGTGGGCAAGCCGGTAAACGAAAGGACGGAAACCCACCCCCTGGACGATTCCACCCACGTGGATACGTTCGCAAACCTTTTCTCTATTCATTGACCCGGGATTCATCCTGGGTATTGTGTTTTTTCGCATGGGACTCAAACCAATCGAACCAGGCCTTCAGACCCTCGCCGGTCTTGGCGGAAAGAGCCATGATTGCAATGTCCGACTTTATTTTCAAAGCGTTTTCACTGGCTAGATCCAGGCTAAAATCCACATAAGGCGTTAGATCGGTTTTGGTAAACAGCACCGCGTCCGAGGTATACATGGCTCCGGGATATTTCACCGGTTTGTCATCCCCCTCTGGTGTGCTGATCAGGCTTATCCTGTGGTGCTCACCCAGGTAGTAAGAGGTCGGGCAAACCAGGTTGCCCACGTTTTCGATAATCAGCACTTCGAGCTTATCCAGGTCGAAATGGGAAATAAATTCACCGATCGTGCGGGCGTTCAGGTGGCAGGCGCCTCCGGTAATTATCTGGTGCACCGGCACCCCGTGAGCGGCGATCCGGCGTGAGTCGTACTCCGTGTCCAGGTCCCCGACAAGCACCCCGATATTAAACTGGTGCGCAAAATGATCCACCGTGCACTCAATCAAGGTCGTTTTCCCTGAACCAGGGGCGCTGATCAGGTTGATACACCAGATTCTGTGTCTGTCGAAAACCTCACGGTTGGCCAGGCCATGCTGGTCGTTTTTTGAAAGCAATTTGTCCTTGACCTTTATTGTTGTCATAATCAGTCCACCTCCAACTGGACTATGTTCAGATCATCTCCTCCAGAAAGCTCGGCAGTTACCGATCCACACCGGGGACAGGTGTAGAGCAGGTCGGTGACCTCGAAACTGCAGCCGCAGGAGCACTTGGCCTGCGGATAGGTCTTTTCCACCTCGAGAACCGCTCCCTCGTGAGGCCCGCCCTCAGCGAGTATTTCAAATGCTAAGCGAAGAGCTTCCCCATCCACTGCCGAAAGCAGTCCGATTTGCACCGTGAGAGAACTGCAATGTTTAAATCCTCTCTCGGCGCGGTAATTTTCTATAATCTCCAGCATGTTTTCAGCGATCGACAGTTCGTGCATCGGTCTCTCGATTATATAAACGATTAAAATGTAAATATATTTCAATTTTTCCTGAAAACAAGAAATGTTTAGGAGCCGATTGCATTCCCTGCAAAAGTCTTAATAATTGCCAAAGTGAGCCTCTGGCACTATATTGGCCTGCGGATTTGGCAATCGTTTGCGAATTCGGGGGCAAGTCGAAGCGAACCCTCACAATATAAAGGGTATTATGAGAAGGCTGCTATTTCCCCTTATAAAAATCGCTGTAACTCTCGTACTGCTTTTCTGGGTAATCTCCAAGTACGAGGTTAGCAATCTGCTGAAAGCCGATTTCGGGATGATGGCACTGGCGGTGGGGATATTCATCCTCAGCAATTTCCTCGGTGCCTTCCAGTGGCAGAAACTGCTCCACGGCCAGGATATCGCTTTTCCATACAGCAGGGCAGCGAACCTTTATTTTATCGGCCTGTTTTTCAACAATTTCCTGCCGAGCAGCCTGGGAGGGGACGTGGTGAAAATTTATTCAGTGAGCCGAGTGGAAAAAAGGGGGCGCGAGGGGCTTGCCGCCACTTTTGTCGACAGGTTTGCCGGCCTGTTTCTGCTCTCCCTTTTCGCTCTGGGAGCAAGCACGTGGCTGCTTGTTACCGTCGGCCAGTCAGTGAAGCAGGACATCCTGGTGTACATTGCCATTGTTTTCGTGATATTCCTCCTGGTTACTGCCTTCCTTTTCAGCCGACGGATCGGGAGGCTGGTTTACGAGGTTTTTCTGGCCCCATTTAATCCTTTCGGCCTAAAAGACAAGTTCCGCAAGGGCCACGAATTTTTCCACACCTACAGGCATCAGTACAGGCTTGCTGGTGAGGTTTTTATCCTTTCCCTGGCGATTCAACTGGCCCGGGTAGGGGTGCATTATTTCTGTGCCCTTTCTATCGGTTTCGAGATCGACTTCATTTATTTTCTCCTTTTCGTGCCCATTATCGCCATGGCCGCAGTGATTCCGATCAGTTTCGGGGGTCTCGGGGTGCGGGAAAGCACTGCTCCGTTTCTGTTTACCTCTATGGCGGCAGTTGCCGCTGTGGATCCGCAGGGCAGCCTTGCAGTCACCACCCAGCTTCTCGCCTCGCTGGTGGGGATATTGGTCGGCCTGATCGGCGGGGTACTTTTTATTCTTACACGAACTTCAGGCAAGGTGGAGGTTCCAGAACGGCCATCCGTTGACTCTGCCGGGTGAAATGTGAAACTCCGGTTGACAGCCGGGGTTCTGCTAAGTATCTTATTTATCCAGAAAATATCGGGGCGTAGCGCAGTCCGGTTAGCGCGCCTGCTTTGGGAGCAGGAGGTCGCCGGTTCGAATCCGGCCGCCCCGACCAGTTATACCAAGGGTTTGCGCGATTTGCTGTCACAAACGGCAGATGCGCATTGTGTCTATTTGTGTCAGAAGTAAGGTTTATTTGTGTGTTGGATTAAAACGCAGTAAAGTTGCCAATTCTAATGAGATTCTTTATTCATGGGTCTTTGAGCCGTTTTAACATGAATATTTTAGCGTGAGATTAGTAGCGCGCAACTGCCTAAAAGGCAGGCGCGCATTTTTTGGAGAATTTTTTCACTTTGAGTTAAGACAATAGGCATGATATAAACATAGCAATCTGAAAAGACAGTTCCCTTCCCCACCTTCTCTTTTACAGCATACACGAGTGTCGAGATTAATTGATAATCTTCATACGAGTCCCATCAATCAACCTATAGAACATTTAACGTTCCCGTTCAGTTCTCATTCTCAGTTGGTGACTATTTTATTCGACATTTGGTGACTACTTTTTCGACGGATCTTCCCTAATAAACAGCCTTATTCTCAAACTCGGAAGGAGTGATCCCGTATTTAAAGGATTTGCGGGAACAAGAAATCAGCTTGAAAAGAGAGCCTCTGCATATCAAGCAAAGGATCACTATATTAAATCCCAAAATACCGCTTTTTTAAAAAGCAGATATAGGAGGGACTTTAAAGCTTTCTACAACTCTGATTATTCAGGATGTCAATGCGGTTTTATCTCTGGTCGGGTCCGTAAAAAGAAGAAAGGCTGCTTTTCTTTCTCTGGAGAAATAGCCTATCCTTCGTTGCTTACAATATCCTTAAAATTTCAGAGTAAAAATCGTTTCAACATTGGGCTTGGATTGGACACTGATTGTACCGTGGTGGAGGCGCATGATTTGGCGTGCAAGACTAAGCCCGATTCCCGAGCCTTCCTGCCTTGTAGTGAAGAATGGGATGAAGATTTTCTCTTGAACTTCTTCCAGAATACCAGGACCGTTATCCTTTACCTGGATAAGAGGTCTACCGCTGCCATCCATCTTAGCGTTGAGTTCTATCCGGGCATCTGCCTGACTCTCCAGCGCCTGGATGGCATTCAGAAGCAGATTGATCAGGACCTGTTCCACTAGTTCGGGGTCGGCGGTCAGCTCCAGAGTTTCCTGTTCCATATGAATGCTGAATTCGATATTCGCTTCATCCATTTGAGCGCGTAAAAGGTTTTGAACCCGTTCAAAAAGTTCGGCCACGGGAACGATCTGGAAGTTTGGTTTGGGGATACGGGTAATCTTCCTGTAGTTATCTACAAAATGGAGCAGTCCCTCGCTCCGATTCTGGATGGTTTGCACAGCCTCACGGATATCTCTGATTGCCTCGGGCCTGACCTCTCCGCCTAAGCTATGTGCTCCGGAATCAGCGGCAGGTTTCAGCAATTCATTGGCGGTGGAAGCCAGTGAGGAGATAGGTGTGATGGAGTTCATGATCTCGTGAGTGAGAACGCGTACGAGGTTCTGCCAAGCCTCCATCTCTTTTTCTTCCAGCTCACTTTGGATATTCTGAATGGAAACCAGAGTGTATGTGTGCCCCCGCATCCTGAGTTTGGTGGCATAGGTCGCCAGATGGAGCGTTTCACCGTTGTGTTCAACTTTTACCATTGCTTTTTCACCCGCCTTCAGCCGCAGCATATTATCTACCAGATCTTTGCTGAACGATTCAAGCTCGTTTATGTTCTTAAGCCGTGCCGATTTCAGTAGCCGCTGAGCTGCAGTGTTTAACAACTCCACCTCTCCGGTGGACTGAAAGCAAATCAGACCGACTCCCACATGTTGTACTACCGTTTGAAGATATCGATAGTGCTCTTCTTTCTCCGAGCGGGCCTGTTGGAGGACGTTGAGTACTTCGTTATACGCAGCCCTTAACTGGTTGAAAGAGCTTCCCAGCCCTGCGCCGGTGAATGATTGCGTAAAATCTTCATTCCGGACAGCTTCCAGGAAGCGAGTCAGGTCCAGGTTTGTTTTTTCGACATAACGGATTAAGGCATAAGTTTGATAGACAATGAGAGTGCCGATGATAAGAATCGTTGCGTAGTAATGCATCTGAAAGATGAGATAGCTGAATAGGCAGATCGTGGCAATAAGCAGACTCACGCGAGCCATACAGATTGTGCGGAAATGTTTAAAGACCATATTTGTCCAACCTTCGGTAGAGAGCGCTACGGGTGAATCCCAGTTCCCTGGCTGCCCGGCTGATATTTCCCCCATGTTTTTCTATTGCTTTACGAATTACCATCTTTTCGACCTTTTCCATATCGTAGTCCTCGAATACCAGGCCGTCTGTTTTCTCAATTTGCTGCGCTGTAAAGTGAAAGTTGTCAGGCTTGAGCATCCGACCGTCGCTGAGGATTATCGCCCTCTCGATTGCATGCTGAAGTTCGCGGACGTTTCCGGGCCAGGAGTACTTCTTTAGTTTTTCCAACGTAGAAGCAGGGACACGTATTTTGGGTTTATGATATTTTTTACAATAGATTCCCATAAAATGATCAACAAGGATTGGAATATCCTCGAGCCGGTCACGCAGAGGCGGAAGGTGGATTTCCACGGTGTTGATACGATAAAGCAGGTCCTGGCGGAAATTGTTTTGCGCTACCATGTGGTGAATCTGCATGTTGGTTGCACAAATCAGGCGGATATCAAAGGGAATCTGTTTGTTGGACCCGACACGGGTGACCACGCGGCTCTCCAAGACCGTCAGCAGCTTGGCTTGCAAGGGTAATGGGAGATTACCGATTTCATCGAGGAACAGGGATCCTCCCGAGGCGATTTCGAACCTCCCGGCACGAGACTCTTTGGCATCTGTAAACGCGCCCTTGACATGGCCGAAAAGCTCGCTCTCGAAAAGAGTCTCGCTGACTGCACCCATGTCCACGCTGATAAATACCTGGTCGACCCGCTGAGACTGTCGGTGCAGCGCCCTGGCGACCAGCTCCTTCCCGGTGCCGTTTTCACCCAGGATCAAGACATCGGCGTCGGTTCCGGCAACCTTCCGGATCGTATCAAAAACATCCTGCATGACGGACGAAGTGCCGAGTAAGTCCTTAAACTGTCTGTCCATATCGGCGCTGAACTGTTTCTGACTCGAACGAAGGCCTTCAACTTCGATACGGGATTGCCGCAGTTTCATGGCTGCCGAAAGGGTGGCGAGCAGTTTTTCATTTTGCCAGGGTTTGAGCACGAAATCAGTGGCACCTGCCTTTACAGCTTGAACGGCCATTTCGACATCGCCGAATGCCGTGATCAGGATCACCACAGCGTTGGGATCGATTTTGAGGATCTTTTCCAGCCAATAGAAGCCTTCCCTGCCGCTTGTGGCATCGCGGGCGAAATTCATATCCAGCAAGATGATGTCGTAATTATTGTTTTTCAACAGGGCGGGGATCGTCTCGGGATTTTTTTCCGTGTCCAGGTGGGCTGCCTGCTGTTTAAGCAACAGTCGGGCGGCAAGAAGGACATCCTCGTCATCGTCGATTATGAGGATATTGTTGAACTGTTTCTTCATAAGGTGTTTTTCTATGGGAGAAGTGGTCTGTTGTCACAACCAACGCCGGATGTAAATAAGATAGAACGGGATATCATCTTCAAATCATTGAGATTAAGCATATTGTGTGCCAGTGACACACCCCTGACCGCTTGAAAGCAACCATTCCTAGAGGCAGCCGGGAACAAATGGCTTACAAACAACCTGCGATGAAACCGCATCCAATTTGGTTAACTATCTTTGGGATATACACTTAAAAAGTCAAGTGAAAAGGAGATTCATCACTTCTGCCTTGGAATTTTACCGGCCGTCTGATGTATTTAATAGTAATTGTCTTCAGTCGATTTGTCTAATAATTGAGCTCGAATGAGAGAAAAAGTGCCCGCTGACAGGACACCGGGTGTTCGTCAGCGGACACTTTAATATAGCCTTTCAAAACATCCTTTTTATAACTTGTTGAAATTCAATTAGTTGAAAAAGTGGCATAGATGTCGCATTAAGGAAGAGCAGGAGCAGATAAGAGAAATTCGATGACTCACTACTTTAGAAAGGAACCTAAAATGAAAGCGACAGTCAAGAAGTTTTACGATGGTATTCATTTATACATCTGGATAATCATTGCCCCGGCGAGTTATTTCGCAACGGCCACGTTCTTTCTTACAGGACTATAAGCACGGGCAATATAGTAAGCCGTCATGGACAGTTCTGCGGATACCGGATAACAGGGCGGTAGCCGGTGGTTAGAAATAGAAAGGAATGGATTTTAATGGACCGTAAAATCGAAAAAAAGCGCTGGACTTTGAAGCGGGTTATTTGGCTTTCAGTAAGCGGAGTATTCATCGCCGTTATTCTTTATGGATTTATCTTTGGAGACCACAGAGCGAAGTTGAACGTGGATCTCGAGCGGATAACGATTTCCACCGTGACTCAAGGGCCATTCCAGGAGTTCATTCCGATCCGGGGCAACGTAGTGCCGATCCTGACCGTTTATCTCGATGCAGTAGAAGGCGGCCGGGTGGAGAAGATCTTTGTGGAAGAGGGTGTCATGGTCGAAGAGAAGGATTCTATCCTTCAGCTTTCGAACCCGGCCCTGGAGCTGAGCGTGATGAATCAGGAAGCCCTTATTTTCGAGCAGATGAACAACTTTCAGAATATCCGGATCAGCCTGGACCAGCAGGAGATCACCAGGCAGGACCAGATGATCGAAATAGAGCATCGACTGGCAGAGGCCGGGCGAACCTTTTTTGCAGATGAAAAACTTAATGCCAAGGGCCTGGTCACGCAGCAAGCCTATGATACCAGCCGGGAGACCTATGAATACTGGAAAAAGAAACGGAAGTTTATGACCGAGACCCTGCGGCAGGATTCCCTCTATCGCCAGGGACAGATCGCAAACCTTGAATCTGCGGTCAAGCGGCTGGAGATGAACCTTACGGCAGTCAAGCAAAACCTGGAGAACCTTCTTGTCAAAGCCCCTGTGAGCGGCCAGCTGACCTTGCTCGATGCCGAGATCGGAGAGTCCAAATCCCAGGGGCAGCGCCTCGGGCAGATCGATGTGCTGGACGGGTTCAGGGTGAGGGCAAAGATCGATGAGTATTATATCAGCAGAGTCAAGCGCGGGCAGAGCAGCACCTGCCGTTTAAGCGGCCGGACCTGCCGCCTGTTGCTGACAAAAGTCTACCCCGAGGTACGCGACGGCGAGTTCGAGGTGGATCTGGAATTCGTGGATGAGACACCCGAGGAGATTCGCAGGGGACAGACATTGCAGATCCGACTGGCCCTGGGTGATTTGACAGAGGCGTTGCTGGTTGACAGGGGTGGGTTTTACCAGTCTACCGGGGGAAACTGGGCCTTTGTCCTTGATCCCACGGGTTCCTTTGCCCTGCGCCGGCCGATCAAGATTGGCAGGCAGAACACTGAATATTTCGAAGTGATAGAGGGGCTCGAGCCGGGTGATCAGGTTATTACTTCGAGCTATGAGAATTATCTCGACGTGGAAAAACTGGTCCTGAAAGAATAAGCCGTAATACACTTTTGAACATTCGAAGATTATTCATTCACTGATACACAAGCATCCTACCAAGGAGAGAAAAATGATTAAGGCAAAAAATCTTTGTAAGGTTTACACCACAGAAGAGGTGGAGACCACTGCGCTTAACAACATCAATTTTGAGGTGAGCGCAGGTGAATTCTTGGCCGTTATGGGACCCTCGGGGTGCGGCAAGTCGACGCTTCTAAATCTGTTGGGCCTGCTGGACAAGCCCTCGGGTGGAGAGCTTCACATTAACAATCAAGAGGTTTCGGGATACAACGAAAGACAGCGGGCGGGCTTAAGGAAAGAGACCATCGGATTCGTGTTCCAGAGCTTTAACCTGATCGATGAACTCACTGTGTATGAAAATGTTGAACTGCCCCTGCTGTACCTCGGAAACTCTACTTCCGACCGAAAAAAACGGGTCACCGAAGCCCTCGAGCAAATGGAGATTGCCCACCGCAAAAAACACTTCCCGCAGCAGCTATCAGGCGGACAGCAGCAGCGCGTTGCCGTGGCGCGGGCGGTTGTAAGCAAGCCGAAACTGATCCTGGCCGATGAACCCACCGGAAACCTGGACTCGGCCCACGGCGATGAAGTGATGAACCTGTTGACGGAATTGAACAAGGCCGGCACCACAATTGTCATGGTCACCCACTCGGTGCATTACTCCGAGTATGCCCATCGTTGCGTACATCTGCTGGACGGCCACATCGTGACCGAGAATATTAAGGAGGTTCTTGGTGTTTAGGAACTACCTGACAGTGGCCCTGCGAAACTTGGTGCGCCACAAAACCTACTCAATAATTAACATTGCCGGTCTGGCCATCGGCATGGCCTGCTGCATTGTTATCCTGCTCCTGGTGCGCCATGAATTCTCTTTCGATAATTTCCATGAAAAGGGAGACCGGATTTACAGAATATATCTTGAAGCTTCTTTCGGCGACAAGGATATGTTTACTTCAAATACATACGGCCCAATGGGTCAGGCATTGGTTGAAGATTATCCTGAGGTAGTGGATTTTACCAGGTTCTTTTACGTAAGCCGGTCTGACAAAATATTAGTGGAATATGATGGCAGGCGCCTGTTCCTGGAAAAAACGAAGTATGCGGAGTCTTCCTTTTTCAAAGTGTTCGATTTCGAGCTTGTATCAGGCGATCCGAATACCGCCCTCAACGAACCGTATACCGCCGTGTTGACACAGGATGCGGCACAAAAAATCTTCGGGAATGAAAACCCTGTGGGTAAAGTTTTTCAGCGAGACGGCAAGACCTCTTACAGGGTAACCGGCATCTTGAAAAACATGCCGAAAAACTCGCATCTTCAGTTCAATATGCTCTTATCAATAACTGAGCTAACTAACGATCCCAACCATAAGATCAACAATTGGCGTTCATTTGACTTCCCCACATATATATTACTCGATAAGGGCGCTGACTCCAAAAGCCTGGAGGAAAAACTTCCCGAATTTTCCAAAAAATATATGGATCCCCGGGTGCTGGCTATTGTCGACAACCTTGAGTTTTTCCTGCAGCCCCTTGGGGATATTCACCTTCATTCTTCACATATTACCGGTGAAATGAATTGGTATGAGAATGACCCCGCCTATGTCTATGGTATTTCCCTGCTTGCCGTTATCGTTCTTTTGATTGCCTGTTTCAATTTCACGAACCTCTCGGCATCCAGGTACACGGGACGCGCCAGGGAAGTAGGCATCCGTAAGATAGTGGGGGCAAAACGTGTGCAGTTGATACGTCAGTTTCTGGGTGAATCAGTGCTTCTGGCTTTTTGCGCTATGGCCCTGGCCATTGCCCTGGTTGAACTGGCTCTGCCAGCTCTCAATGCATTCTTCGGGGATGTATTGTTATTTGATTATTTCGGCAACTGGAAATTATCACTGGGCCTTGTTGGAATCACCATAATTACTGGCGTCCTGTCCGGCAGTTATCCTGCCTTTTTCATTTCCGCTTTCCGGCCCGTAATCGCTTTAAATGGCCCACCGTCCTCAGAAGCCGGAAAAGCAGCCATAAGAAAAACCCTGGTAGTCGCTCAATTTGCAGTTTCTGTTATCCTGTTGATTTCTACAGGCGTCATAATTGGGCAAATGCAATATATACGGGATAGAAATCTTGGGTTCAATCAGGAGAATATCGTTACAATACCCATGGCACACATATCCTCACACCAGGTATACGAATCAATGCGTAATAAGTTACTTCAGAATCCGGTAATTACAGGTGTAACGGCGTCTCATGTGAAATTAGGGCGCAAGGATGGGTTCTCTACCAAATCTTTCAATTTTGAGGGACGCAGTTCAGAGGAACCTTTTTCACTCAACTACCTGGCGGTGGATTACGACTTTATTTCTGTCTACGATATGGAGCTTGTCGAAGGTAGAGCTTTTTCGCGCGAGTTCGGTACGGATGCGGGTAGCGGCCGCGCCTACATTGTCAACCAGGCGGTGGTGAAAGAAATTGGCTGGAAACAGGCAGTGGGAAAGAGAGTCTGGCAAGAAAAGAATTCTCCAACCGATGGCCAAGTCATCGGTGTGGTGAAGGACTTTCACTTCATGTCGCTGCACGATGCAATCAATCCTTTTATCATGTTCATCAGTCCCGGAGAACTGAACCAGATATCCGTGCGCATCGGGCCCGGGGATATCGGTAAAACACTGGATTATCTGAGAGCCACTTGGGGCGAATACGTACCTGGTTGCCCTTTCGATTATTCTTTTCTGGATGAACATCTGGCCAATCTGTATCGATCCGAGGAAAAAACTGCAAAAATAGTCGGAGTTTTTTCCCTGCTGGCTATTTTTGTCGCCTGCCTGGGCCTTTTCGGTCTCATTTCTTTCAGCGTCCAGCAGCGAACCAAGGAGATCGGGATTCGTAAGGTTCTGGGAGCCTCTGTCCCACATATAGTAGTGCTGCTTTGCCGGGAATTCATGATACTTTTTGGAATCGCTATCCTGGTCGCCTGGCCGGTGACTTGGTACTTCATGGACAAATGGCTGCAGGATTTTGCCTACAGAATAGAGCTGGAGCCGGGCATTTTTATTCTGGGAGGCATTATTGCCCTGATGATAGCCCTTCTCACGGTAAGCTACCAGGCTTTTAAGGCGGCAACCGCCAACCCGATAGATGCGTTAAGGTACGAGTAAAAATATTATTCCAAGAGGATAGACCAATGTTTAAAAATTATCTTAAAGTTGCCCTGCGGAACCTTATGAGGCACAAGGGCTATTCGGCGATCAACCTCGCAGGGCTGGCCATAGGTATGGCCTGTTGCATAGCTATCTCGCTGCTGGTGTACCGCGATCTCAGTTTCGACTCCTTTCACGAAAAGGGTGACAAGATTTACAGGCTCAATACGGAAATGAGTTTACCAGGCAATGCCCCCCAGAATATTGCATTATGTATGAGCCCCTCAGGGCCTGCCATGTTAGATGAATTCCCCGAGGTCATCGGCTACACCAGGTTCTGGAAAAGCGGTCCTGAAGAAGAAAAATTCCATGCCCGATATAAAGATCGAAAGATAACCATAGCTCAGAGCATTTATACTGATCCTTCGATTTTCAATGTGTTTTCTTTTCAGTTGAGTGCAGGGGATCCCGCCACGGCCCTGGAGGAGCCATACAGTGTCGTGCTTACAAAAGAGAGCGCACAAAGGATTTTCGGTGATGAAAATCCCTTGGGCAAGGTAATTCAACGCAATGGGAAAGATGATTTCAAGGTAACCGGGGTGTTGAAAAATGTTCCCGCAACCTCGCATATCCACTTCGATATGCTGATTTCTATCATTACCTCGGAAGAAGCCACCAGAAATGCCTGGGGAAATACTTTTGCTTATACCTATCTTCTGCTGGAAAAGGGCGCGGATGTCAAAGCCCTGGAAGGCAAATTCGGTCAATTTCTGCAAAAGTATATGGCAAAATTCTCTGAATATTTTGTCATGTACCTGCAGCCTTTGAGGGAAATCCACCTGCACTCCTCAAATATAGAATACGATTTAAACTGGAAAAAAACCGATGTCACTTATGTCTATATATTTTCCGCCATCGCCCTCTTGATCCTGCTGATTGCCTGTATCAATTTCATGAACCTTTCCACCGCCCGCTCTGCAAACCGTGCCAGAGAAGTGGGCATACGCAAGGTGTTGGGAGCCGGGCGCTTGCAACTGATCGGCCAGTTCCTGTGCGAGTCGGTATTTCTGGTATTCTGCTCGGTGGTGCTGGCCACTGCCCTGATTGAATTACTCCAACCTGTTCTCAATGATCTTTTCGAGAACGCATTCGATTTCAACTATTTCAACAGCTGGCTGCTGCCACTGGCCCTGGTGGGGGTCGCCTTGTTGACAGGTGTTCTGGCAGGAAGTTATCCGGCCTTTTTCCTGTCAGCATTCAAGCCTGTAGCTGTCTTGAAAGGAATCTCAAGCTCGGGCGGTAAAGGATCAGCCCTGAGGAAGGCGCTTGTAGTTGGGCAGTTTGCCGTATCCATTATCCTGATTATCTGTACCATTTTTGTTGGCAGGCAACTGAGTTATATGCAGAACAAAAGTCTGGGCTTTAATAAGGACCAGGTCATTTCTGTTTCATTAAATAGTGTGCCCGAGAATAATGCGTCCGGGCACAAGTTTATCGAGCCGCTGAAAAACGAATGGCTGCAGCATTCCTCGGTGACGGGTGTGGCAGCCTCCGGATCCAGGCTGGGGAATGTACTGGGCATTGAAGGTATCTCCTTTGAAGGCAACAATCCTGATGAACTCGCTACCGCGACAATGATGGAAGTGGATTATGATTATATCTCATTTTATGGGCTGGAACTTGTCGCGGGCCGGGACTTTTCACAAGAATTTGCCACGGATTACCTCCCTGGCAACAGCGGAGCATATATCATAAATGAAGCCCTGCAGAAAAAACTGGGCTGGGACTCTGCTCTCGGAAAAAAATTCGGTACCAATCCGGAAAACCTGGGAACGGTTATCGGAGTAGTGAAGGATTTTCATTTTAATTCTCTGCACCATAAGATCGAGCCGCTGTTTTTCAGCATTCGCCCTGGCAGGATAGCCAACCTGTCCGTGAGGATCAAGCCTGAAAACATGGATGCGACTCTCGGAAGCTTGAGAAAAACCTGGGCTGCACATGTTCCGGGCCAACCTTTTGAATATTCATTTCTGGATGATGATTTCGCCAGGCTCTACAAGAACGAAAAACTGGTGGCAAAGATCTTTGGAGCTTTTTCCCTGCTGGCTGTTTTTGTCTCCTGCCTGGGTCTTTTCGGCCTTATCTCGTACAGTGCAGAGCAGCGTACCAAGGAGATCGGGATCAGAAAAGTGTTGGGAGCATCAGTCTCGAACATCGTGCTGCTGCTTTCGAAAGAGTTTCTGATGCTTCTGGGAATTGCCATCGTGATTGCCTGTCCGGTTGCCTGGTACGCAATGGACCGCTGGCTGCAGAACTTCGCCTACCGCGTAGAGCTGGGGCCGGAAACGTTTGTGCTGGGAGGGGTGATAGCGCTGGTGATCACTGTACTTACAGTCAGCTACCAGGCCATTAAAGCCGCCTATGCCAACCCGGTGGAAGCGCTGAGGTATGAATAGTCTGAAGTATATCAAGAGAAAGAACGATGTTTAAAAACTATCTCAAAGTTGCCGTGAGAATCTTATTCAGACACAAGGGTTATTCGGCGATCAATATTGCAGGGCTGGCGGTGGGCATGGCCTGTTGTATCATTTTCACCATGCAGGCGATCTTCGAGCTCTCCTTCGACAGGTTCCATGAAAAGGCGGACCAGCTTTACAGGCTTATCAATATCCAGACTCATGGCGGCAAAGGTGTCGAGTATGCCGAAAGTTCCGTGCACGTAGGAGCGAGCATGGGACTGACCGGAGAGGATATGAAGGACGAGTACCCGGAAGTTCTCGAGTGCGCGAGGTTTCAATCAACCAGCGGAAGGATGCAGTACAAAGATAAAAAACTGAAGTTTCAGCCGGTTTACCTTGCCGAGTCTTCAGTTTTTAAGATGTTCTCTTTCAAATTGATCGCAGGCGATGAGGAAACCGCTCTCAGCGAGCCCTACAGTGTTGTCGTTACCGAGGAAACCGCTCTCAGGTTGTTCGGGGATGAAGACCCTCTGGGAAAAGTTATCCTCAAGGATGGTGAAACCGGTTATAAAATCACCGGCGTGGTGAAAGATATTCCAGCCAACTCACATATCCAGTTCGAAATGCTGATGTCATACGGTGATAAGGCAGGACAGCCCAAATTTAAGGAATACGGTTCGAATTATTTAAGCACTTATCTGTTGCTTCAACCAGGCGCGGATGTCAAGGCGCTGGAGAATAAATTTCCTGACTTCGCTCAAAGACACATGCCCGGGTCAGTCGAGAGTAATCAATATAAACTATATCTGCAACCCCTCAAGGAAGTACACCTGCATTCATCGCATATTAGATACTCCTATAATCATTATAAAGGCGACATTACCTATGTCTATTTCTACTGCGCACTTGCGGTTATTGTCCTGCTGATAGCCTGCGTCAATTTCATCAACCTCTCCACAGCCCGCTCGACAGGCCGCTCCATGGAAGTCGGGATGCGCAAAGTGGCGGGGGCCGGAAGGCTGCAACTGATAGGGCAATTCCTGGGTGAATCAGTCTTTTTGTCCTTTTGCTCATTGCTGCTCGCAGTGTGTTTGATCGAGCTTTCCCTGCCCGTGCTATCTGATTTTTTCAGCGGTACAACCGGCTTTTTCGGGAATGTAACGGCTAATGATTTTTTTGGAAACTGGGTATTTGTTCTTGTCTCTATCGGTTTGGCCCTGATCGTGGGAGTCATTGCTGGCAGTTACCCGGCCTTTGTCATTTCCGCCTTTAAGCCGGTAGTTGTGCTGAAAGGCGCAGCAAGTTCAGGCTCTAAAGGTCTGCTGCTGAGAAGGCTGCTAGTGGTGGCACAGTTTACCGCCTCGATTATCCTGGTCATCTGCGTGCTTCTGGTAGTCCGTCAACTGAATTATCTGCGCAATGAAAATATGGGATTCAATAAAGAGCAGGTCATTGTGCTCCCGATAACGGGCCTGCGCCAATCCCCTGAAACAATCCGCCACGAGTTGTTGCAGCATCCAGATATTACAGGCGTTACAGCATCGGAAGGGATGTTCGGACAGGGGAACAGCGAAAGCTCTTTTCATTTCGATGGACAGGGTCCGGACGAGAAGTGGATGTTTTCGGAGATGCCGGTTGATTACGATTTCCTTTCCTTTTACGGATTGGAGCTCACAGCCGGCAGGGATTTTTCCCGGGAAATGGCCACGGATTTGACAGATGCGGCTATCGTCAATGAGACTTTCACCAGAGAACTGGGCTGGGAGTCGACCTTGGGGAAAAAAATCACCTTTGGAACTTATTCTCCTCCCAATTTCGTCGATAGAGAGCTAACCATTATCGGCGTTGTAAAGGATTTTAATTTTTACTCCCTGCACAAGGATATAGAAACACTGGTGATGTACATGAATCCTGCCCGTCTCCGGAGAATGCATGTGAGGATAAGGCCTGAAAACATGGCTTCCACACTGGAATTCATCGAGGAGCAATGGACCTCCAGGTGGTCTTCCGCCGACCATCCCTTCGAATATACTTTCCTGGATGAACATCTCGACAATTTATACCACTCCGAGGAAAGGGCTGCGATAATTATCGGGGCTTTTTCCCTGCTGACCATTTTTGTCTCCTGCCTGGGCCTGTTGGGCCTGATTTCATTCAGTGTCCAGCAGCGCACCAAGGAGATCGGGATCAGAAAAGTGTTGGGAGCATCGGTTTCGAACATCGTCCTGTTGCTTTCTAAAGAGTTTCTGATGCTTCTGGGAATTGCAATCGTGATTGCCTGTCCGGTAGCCTGGTACGCAATGGACCGCTGGCTGCAGAACTTCGCCTACCGGATAGAGTTGGGGCCGGAAACGTTTGTGCTGGGAGGGGTGATAGCGCTGGTGATCACCGTACTGACAGTCAGTTTCCAGGCTGTGAAAGCGGCTACTGCCAATCCGGTGGATGCCCTGCGGTATGAGTAGAGCGGAATGACTAACCCCTGACCTGCCTCCCCAAATAAATTTCTTTATCGAGATGAAAGGAAGATCCGATGAACAACCTGCTTAAAATCTTATCCCTCTCGATTTTATCCCTGGCACTCCTCTCAGGCTGCGGCGGCGAAAGCCTTGATAACAGGGAGCCGGCCGAAGAGGTTGTAAGCTTTGAAGACAGAGAGCCGGCCGAAGTGGCTGAAGCGGAAGCGCCGGTGCACACACTCGGCGGTGATGCATTTGTCCGCGACTGGCTTATTGCCGGGCCTTTTCCGAACCCGGAAGTAGAAAAACCCCTGCCCGATGGCAGCAATTATCTCGGTTACTCTAAGGACTACCTGGTGCCACTGGGGGGCGAGGCGGAAGCGATTTTATCCGCCGGTATTACGGTGCCTTACGAGAACGAATACGGCACTCAACGTACGACAAAGGTTTTTCAGGGCAGTGCGGGAAAGAGCGGGGTTGTTAATTTGGACAAACTCTTCAGAAACATGGATTACAAGGCCGTATACGCTTTTTGTTACCTCAGCTCGGATAGGGAGCAAACCGTGCAGTGCTACTTTGGCTCGAATGATGATGCCAAGGTCTGGGTGAACGGGAATCTGGTACATGAAGTGGCTGCCGGTCGATCATGCGCTCCTCGGCAGGACAGCTTTACCTTCAAACTGCACGAGGGGCTGAATCCGCTTCTGGTGAAAGTCTGCGAAAGACGGGGAGACTGGGCCTTTGTCCTCGAGGCTCTGAGCGTGGAGAGCCAGGCCTTGTTGAAAGAGCGGCTTTTTGCAAAAGCGCTTCGCCAGTTACAGGATTGCGAGCTATACCGAAGAGATGGAAAAGGGCTTGAATTTTCCCTCCTCGAAGGCAAGTTCCCGGAAGTAGGTTGGAATAATCCCTTCCGGGTTGAGAAATTGCTCGGCGAATTTCCCTTGGAAATCCGCTGGTACGATGCCGACCTCAACGAAGTGGCCGTGCCGCGAGAGCCGGGACGATATAGAGCAGTGGCCGAGGGATCGAGTCCCGATGGTTTCCATATCCGGCGATCCATTGTTCTCCACTGCCGGGCCGGGAAGATTGATCAACAGAGCGGCATTCGGCACAGCAGAAATGAAAAGAAACCCGGTGGGGATGCCGCCGGCAAAAAAAACTGGAAAGTCAGTCTGGATAAAATCTCGACGAGTGCGGGGAAATCATTTCCTATACTCCTGGACCAGGATACCCAAAACGCTCTCGAGATAACTTCCCTGACAGAGATGAAACCTGTATCAGTCCAGCCCCCAGCCCCACCGACCGGCAAGCATGCCCAATCCTTTGTGAGGACCGTCAGCAGGAACGAAAGCTGTCTGTACTGGCTACACCTGCCGGAGGGCTACGGAGAAAAGAAACAACTGTGGCCGATGATTCTTTATCTGCACCACTCATCCCTTCAAGGGCACGATCTTACGATGATTCGCACAGAGATCCCACCCGAAAGCTGGGATAAAGGGAAGGACTTTCCCTTTGTTGTAGTGACTCCGCAATGTCCCGAAACTTATGATGCCTGGCCCACCGAGCTGCTGACCGACCTGCTGGACGAGATCATCTCCCGCTATGATGTGGACCACCAAAGGGTCTATCTGACCGGTGTGAGCCTGGGGGGACGCGGAACCTGGAGTCTGGCCTGCGAGCACCCTGAGCGCTTCGCCGCCATCATTCCAGTCTGCGGCTCCTATTCACACCCCGAAAAGGCCCGCAACCTCAAGAATGTGCCGGTCTGGGCTTTCCATGGAGCGATTGACCGGGTAGTTCCTATAACTGCAGCAAAAAAAATGACCGAGGAGATAAAAAGAATCGGAGGCGATGCCAGGCTGACAGTTTATCCTGATGCAGGCCACAGAATATCCGGGACCACGTACAATAACCTGGAAATCTATGACTGGCTCCTCGCACACTCCAAAGGAAGATGAACCTTTATTATCCAATGCCGGTTAAGTAATTCCGAAGGAGTTCTGATATCATGAAGCAGAAATTTCTCAAGATTGTACTTCCTTTGATGGTCATTGTGCTGATTGTGCCGGGCTATTTTCTCCACAATCCGGTTCGCACGATTCTAAGCCTGGAGAAACTGGACGACTATCCGCTCTACTCTGTAACTTATCACGGTGGCTACTGGTTTGACAGTTTTCTGAAAAAGGGGTATGAGAAGAGCCCTTACTGGTTGCATCTCTGCTACTGGCTTGAAGGCAAGTCACCGCAATTAGGATGCTCGGTGTTTGCCAGCCTTGGGGATGAGAGTAATCCTGTCCTGGGACGTAACCTGGACTGGAGAGATGACCCGACGCTCCTGCTGTTCACGGACCCTCCTGACGGTTATGCCTCTGTGTCCATAGCTGATATTTTTTTCCTGGGATTTACTACAAAAGAACCCAGCATACGGAACCGCCTGGCACTGCTCCTCACTCCCCATATCCCTTTGGATGGAATGAACGAAGCGGGAGTGTCTATCGGGATGATGGCAGTCAATCGCGCCTTATACGAGGGAAACCCGGAGAAGACAACCATCGGCGGCGCTTCGGTGATCCGCAAAGTGCTCGATTATGCCGGCAGCGTGGAAGAGGCCCTGGAGTTGATGGATGATCACAACATAGATTTTTCATGCAGCCTGCCCCTTCATTACCTGCTGGCCGACAGGACGGGCAATTCCGCTGTGGTGGAGTATGTTGAGGGTGAGATGGAGGTACTGCGAAGTGAGCAGCCGTGGCAAGCGGCCACCAATTTCATCATCTCCGAAACAGCGGCGGAAGATATATCGGGATACTGTGATCGCTACAACCACATGTCCAAGGTCCTGAAAGATACGGGTGGAGTGCTGGATATGGGCGGGGTGATGTCTCTGCTGAAAGATGTATCCAAGAATAATGAAAAAGTGAAAACCACATGGTCCGTGACATATGGAATGAGCACAGGTGAGATCCAACTGGCAGTGGGTACAAAGTATGACAAAATCCATTCCTTCCGGCTGGACATGCTGGAATAATGCCTGGGGAGCTGTATATCTTCAGAGCATAATTAACTGAGGAAAAGGAACTGACGGAAATGCGTGAAAGATTATTACCATTCACAAAAGAGAGACTCGAAGAAGTTGCTGCAAAGCACCCAACACCTTTTCATATCTATGATGAACGGGCCATCAGAGAAAACGCAAAATATCTTCTGAAGGCGTTTGAGTGGAATATTGGCTTCAAAGAGTTTTTCGCTGTAAAAGCGACTCCTAATCCATTCATCCTGAAAATACTTAAAAGCGAAGGGTTTGGAACTGATTGCAGCTCTCTACCGGAATTGATCCTGTCGGAAGAAGCAGGGATAAGAGGAAGTGAAATAATGTTTTCCTCGAATGATACTCCAGCGATTGAATTCATTAAGGCACGTGAATTGGGTGCTACAATCAACCTGGACGACATCAGTCATATACCGTTTCTCGAAAAAAACGGTGGTATTCCGGAGACTGTTTCCATCCGCTATAACCCGGGAAAGCTCAGAGAGGGAAGCTTCGTCATGGGAAATCCTGAAAACGCAAAATACGGGTTCACACGGGAGCAGATATTCTCTGGCTTGTTAGAGTTACAGGAGAAGGGAGCTGATAAGTTTGGAGTACACACCTTTATTGCATCGAATGAGCTAGACCCTGACTATTTTGTCAACACAGCGGATATGCTGTTTGATCTGGCCATCGAAATTAAAATGAAGCTGGGCATCAACTTGAAATTTGTAAATATCAGCGGGGGGATAGGGATTCCACAAAAAGAGCAGGAAAAGAAAGTCGATCTTGAATATGTCAGTGAACGAATAAGAGATTGTTACAATGCCAAGGTCGTCCCTAACGGACTGGCCCCCCTGGCTATCTATATGGAATGCGGGAGAGCTATCACGGGCCCATATGGCTACCTGGTTTCAAGAGTGCTTCATATAAAAGAAATTTACAAAGTACACATTGGTCTGGATGCAAGCATGGCGAACTTGATGAGGCCGGGTATGTATGGTGCATATCATCACATCACTGTAGCCGGCAAAGAAAATAGCAGGCATGATCATGTTTACGACGTAACCGGATCCCTTTGCGAATCGAGAGACAGGTTCGCTGTGGACAGATTATTACCGGAAATTGAAATAGGCGACCTTCTAGTAATCCATGATACAGGTGCACACGGGCATTCTATGGGGTTCAACTACAACGGAAAACTGCGTTCATCCGAGTTGTTGCTTCGGGAAAACGGTGAAGTCGTTGAAATTCGAAAAGTGGAAACAGTCGAGAATTACTTTGCAACACTGGACCTGAGTCAACTGGATGATTTCAGAGTTTAGGTATGATCAAATTATCACTTAACAAATCTATGAAGGTGGCTGATTCCACGTTGGTCATCTCTGCGTTAAATGAATTACACAGAAAGGTTTGAGTTGAGGAAAGCGGACATGTCGCATGTCAATTTTTCAAATATTGCATAATCTCTATTGAGGGAAGAATGACGCGAGAATATCATCATTTGGGAATACCAACAACTGTAATACGAGAAAACGAGACCTATCTCGAGAAATTCAGAGTTCATGTTTCCGGATACGATACCAGCCCTTATAGTATTGAATGGATGAGATTTGAGCCTGATAGCCCTTTACCAGAATTGGTTAAGACTGTTCCTCACGTTGCATTCAAAGTCGATGACCTCGCTGCTGAACTTATCGGGAAGGAAATCTTGATTGAGCCAAACAGTCCTTCGGTGGGAATCTTGGTAGCCTTTATTGTAGATAACGGTGCTCCTGTTGAATTTTTGGAATATAGTGACTAATCTTCGAAAAGAGCCCGTAAATCATTGGAGAATGTTTGATAATTGGGAAGAGCTGTAATCTTAAAGAGCCCGGTTGATTCGATCCGCTATTTGATTGTCATTCTCAGCTGGTGACTACTTTTTCGACGGTTTGTGACCATTTTTTCGATGAATATCTTTAATATTTTGTATATTTTGAATATCTTGCATATTTTATATATTGGTTTGGCAGGTGGTTATACGGACATGGTTGAATTATAAGAAGTTAGATGTTTTGTGCAAATACGCCTTACAAGCAGGGGGCCTCCCCTGTCGTGATAATCTTTCAAAAGGAGTTAGAAAATTCAACTTTAAATCTAATTGTCACGAATGACACCATTGACAGGTTGTGTCTATTTGTGGAAGCATTGGTGGTGATTGGTGCTTATTCGTGTTGATTGGTGACAATCGCCCAAAAGACGGTAGATGCAGCATCCATACGCTTTTAGGTTGAATTATAAGGAGTTACGAGACTTTCCACAATTGTGCCTGGACTGCTTTGGGAGCAGGAGGTCGGGAGTTCGAATCTCCCCGCCCCGACCATTAAAAATAAAGGGTTTGCCGGGAACGGCAGGCCCTTTTCTTTTTGATTTGAATCAAAATTCAAACCGTATTTCCAACCTGGAAGGCAAAAAAACCCGCATTTGGTCTTTTTCCTTATTTGGAGAAACACTGAAATTTATCCAACATCCAGCGGCTTTCGCGAGCACTTCATATTTGAGTCATAAGCCATAGATTCAATGGCTCTCTCTCATAATTTCCGGAATCGTTTTCGAGGGGCAGGTCACAAGTAAGAACAAGTCACTTTTTAGTCCACAATCGGATATCGTCAAATTGCCCGGTGTCATCGAATGAGCCTACCCCAATTCTACCGCTGGCGAATCGATCATGTTTCGCAGTCATTATCGGTTGGTTCATGTCATCGAAATAAACCTCAATCGTACCTTTCTCCAAATCGCGCACTAGTCTCACACGGTGCCACTTCTCATCCCAGTCAGTTCCATCACTACGGGTTGTGGCAATTGATACTCTTGGTTCTCCGTCAACAATAAAAATCGAGTTTGCATGAGGATCGGCTGTCTTCCCAAGGTGGACATAGTAAAAATGAGACGGGTCTTGATACCCGAAAAAAAGGCAGAGATCGCGGTGGTTATAATCTTCGGTTGTGGACTTAAGTTTCAATTCCAGTACGAAGCTTCCGATTTCTATCCCTTTTATGAGATTGATATTGAAAGGTGAACGGACTTCCGGCTGATAATTACTTTCCCCAAATAGTGCGAGAACTTTTCCGCCATCCGGTTCCTCTTCGATTCTCCAAGCCGATGGATCAGTGGCCTGCCATTCGTCAAGACTACCGTCTTCAAAGTCAGCCTCAAACATCAGTGCACCCTTCAATTCGGCATCTGATGCTTTTACCAGTAGACACATTAAAGCTGTAAACAGCAAAACGAGAAAGGGCATTGATCGGTTCATTTTTTTCATTCCTCAACACTTTTTACCGCTAGTTATGGGAGAAGGTCTCATGGATTCGTTTTCGGGGGGCAGGTCATTTTTACCACCATCATTTTTGTCTTCAGTTGCCTTTTTTGCTTCTTCATTCATTCTTATTCTTCCCGTTACGTAGATAATAATTCCATCATACTTAAATGTTTAGGAGGGCTCCTCTTTTGGCGGATCATCTGAGGAAGATGGCTCCGGAAGTGTGCTTTTCTGATCTTCTGACTGATCTGGGCTGGCCTTGTCTGTGCTTTCCTGGTCGGAATTAACCCTCTGGCTGGTTTCGCGGATATAAATGGCCATTTTTCGTAAAAGGTTTTTTACACCCGGTGTCAACCGTCCTATGTATTTTTCAAAGTCTTCCTTGTTCATGATAGTAACTCTTGTCTTTTCCAAGGCGCGGATAGTTGCGCTATGCATACTGTACTCCGGGTCTAATAAACTCACCTCTCCAAAAAAATCGCCTGGACTGTATATAGCAAGCTGTACCTCTCGGCCTCCTTTCCGCTTGATCACCTCCACCGAACCTTCCCTGATGATATAAAAAGAATCCGAAGAACCTCCTTCTTTGATAATTATATCTCCTTTTATATATGTTTTTTCTAAAGAACTCATCATCACCTCTCATTTCTATTACGAGCCACTGTAAATTGCAAGCGAAAGTGGTGGATTTGAGCCCTCTGCCGCTGACCTGCCGCCAAGAACGGCACCACAAATTATGACAAAATGAAATTTTGTGGACTCGTTTTCGGGGGGTATGACTTATCTCCTTCCGAAAGCTGGTACCCTGGCTGGTGTAGACCAGACCTCCCGGCTCAGCGCGGGAAGATGGCTGTTAAATATTTTTTCGGTCAGGGTGTATATAATAAAACCGTCGCCGCCGAGTTCACGGCTTAGTCTCACGTCCTCTACCTGGCTTTCCGGGGTATCGAGGTACGCGCCCAGGCCGAACACGAGCGGCATTTTCCCAATCACGTGTTTGGCCTCATTGCGGGCATAGACCTCGAAATGATCAACGACCCACTTGTTTCCATAGTTCATAGGAGCAATAAAATCAAGCCAGCCGTTTTCCACCCACATTCCCCAGTTTTGGCGAACTCCAGGATGGCGGGGCAGGCTGTCGTGGCACCAGACAGCAGCCGAGATAACAATACTGGGCTTGATTTGCTTTATCCGGAAGTACATTTCCCGAATAAAAGAAGTCAGATTTCCTTCGAGATATTCGGTATACCTTCCTTCCAGCTTGCCTCCAGCAAGCACGTCAGCAGGCCATTCATCCACTGTGCGACCGATAGTTTTTTCAAATCCTGCCCGGCAATTTGGGCAGTAGCAATATTTGGAACCAGGCAGTCGCATGTAGTCGTACTGGATGCCGTCGAGGTCATAATTTCTCACCAGTTCCAGCAACATTTGGCGCATCAGTTCGCGGTTAGCTTCAAGCGAAGGGCAAAGCGTGTTATGGGTGTTTCCATCGGAGTCGTGCACCAGCCTGTCTTGATCGATATCTTCTGGCGCATGGTACCACTCGATAGTCCACGGATGAATTTCCAAACCCTCATCGTGAGCGGCAGCCACCAGCTCGGCTAACAGGTCTTTAAAACCCATTAGGGCTGATGCCGGTTTAGGCGGCACGACTTGCGAGGGATAGATTGCCCCTGAGGGACTAACTACGTTAGGAAACACGGCATTGAGTCCGAGTTGTCTCAGGCTGCAGAATAGCTTCCGCCAGTCGCCGTCGGACACCAGTGGATATGCGCCGAACTTCACATTACCGTGCAGTTCCAGGTAGATCCCACGCAACTCTGTTATTTCTGATGGCTTGGATGATGTTTCGCAGGCAATAAGCGTCATAAACGGCAAAAGCACGAATAAAACAATTACAATTCGAATCACTATTTATCCTCCGGGTATATAGCGTAAACGATTCAGCGGTGACCTGCCCCCAATATCTCACCTGTTTGTCTATTTATCTCGCCCGATCTATCCAGTGGTGGTATATCACCCCTACCTTGAACAAGATTGTGTCAGATCCCTAAGGTCTCGCGGTATTTAGGATATTCCTGTGGGATATTTTCCTTGTTGTCTTTGCATTTAGTCTTACACCATCGTTCTCTTTTGATATTTTTGGATTCGTTTTTGGATGGAAGGTCAAAAATGCCGGATCAAATCCCAGATAAATCCGATCCATCCAGCACCTGCTCATATTGTAAGCTAAATCTTTACTGTCAAATTAAGTTTCGTCTATCTCAAATAATTTTCCATCATTATAACTTTCAGAAATTTTTCTTCCAAGCTTCTCCTCGAACCTGTTAAAATAAGACAGAAATTATCTTCACTATCGATTACTTGATAACATTTTTTTGTAAAGGAAAAGGAATTTTCAGCTTCCGTTATATCAACGATCTCCTTCATATGGTCAACAGGATTTGATATTACCAGTGGTTTTTGTGCAATGATTGATGCAACATCTTTTATATCATAATATTTCAGTACTCCGAGATGAAGAATTAAATTGTGATTATATTTATATCTTTTATACATAACGAGTGATTTATAAGAAGAAAGCATCTCATCTGCGATAACCTTTTTTATCCTTTCATCAAGAGCTCCTGCATATAAGGCAAGAAGGGCCCCTTCTTTTCTTCCGATTACAGTAATTTCTGCATTTTTAGTTTCAGGCCTGTTATTAAGATAATCAACCGTCCGAACAATATCTATCACTCTCATCCCAAAAAGAGGTCTCCCAATGTGAAGTGAATTCATCACGTGTTCATATTCGTTGCTTCTGAAATAATAGTAGTTATAGGGTCCTTTCATATTTCTGTCAAATGGTGTTGTTTTCCAGGTCTCCGGATAATACACGGGATCCTGAAAGACTGCCGGCCCATGAGGCCAAAAAATTTTATGATGGGATATTGTCTCACCCACTCCTCTCACATCAATAACAATAACACTAATTCCTTTGCAAATTAACTCCTTGATAAATGGATCGGATTTAATAGCTCCTTCCTTTCCTTCAAGATTAATGTCCGGAACATAAATAACGGCACGTTTCACTTGCTGAGTTTGTTTCGGAAAAAATAAATATGCTGATATATAAATCCCCTCCTCACTCTCAAAAACAACTTTTTCTTTTTTGTATTCATTCGTATCTTCCTGGAAAACTATAACCGGATTCAAAGGATTGACCATTAGTCTATAGGCAGTAAACCGCTTGATATTGTCAATCATATTAGCTTTATAATTAAAATAATCATCTTTGGCCCGAGGAATTTCGATTTTGGGAATAATTTTATTAACATATTCCCTGTTTAAAGAAAAAACTGTTTCACTGTTCAAATCGACCGAGACTTGACCTGACTTCGTACAGTAAAGCTCTTCTTTAGTCCTTTTTTCGACTTTTCCTTCCTTGATATCTGCTTCCGGTTTTTTTCTGAACCATTTGCTCAGCCAGTTATATAAAGCCTCTCTGACACTTTTGTGCCATGCATGCTTAGTATCGGAAAGAATAAGGCTGACCTTGTGGGGTATTCCTGTCAGGTAATAAAGATGTTTTAGTTCTGCATATGCCTTAACAGTTCCATTGACGGGGAAGTGGTCAAAGTCTGCCGCACCAATTAATATCGGATTCGGATGTACAAGAAAAAGAAGGTCTGACTGATCGATACCATATAAAGCCTGGTTATGAAAATCCTGCTCATCATCAACAGGAAGTCTTGATTTTATTCTATCCTGCAAAGTTGTTATATAGCAGACAGGATTACATAACTTTACTCTTTGGTCCATTGCTGCTATATAGGTTGACATTGTGCCTCCACCAGAAATTCCAGCAACAGCTATTCTTTCGGGGTCAACATCCGGTCTTGAAACAAGATAGTCTATTGCCCTGATTCCATCCCAAATACGGTATTGGGCGATATTTGTGCCGGTAAGGAAACACTGAAATCCTGCCGCACAGTGCTGGTTCTGGACAACTCTGATTTCCGAGATATTTTCCTCAGGATTCCAGTATTCGCTTCTTTCTCCCTGTCCTACCGGGTCATAAATAAGCACAATATAACCCTGTTTTGCAAGGCTAACCGGCACTGTCTGCCCATCAGCTTTCCCGTGAAGACTGTGACCGCAGGGGTGCAAGACAGCCGGCGCAGGCTCCGTTAAATTTTCAGGAACATAAACATTCGCCGTGACAAAAAAGTTAGGTCTTGATTCAAAAATTAGTTTTTCTATTGTATATGATTCGTCTTCAATTCTCCCTACAATTTTTGCATTCAAAGGTGTTCTCTCCGGGAACTCACCTATAACTTCAATAACTTTCTCATGGATATATCTTTTCCTGTTCTCCCAATCATCGTGGGTTATAAGTTTGCTTATCTCTTTTCTCCTCTTTTCCCATAGTTTATCCAGTTCTCTATCAAAGAATTTCCAGAGCATTTCATCAGGTATTTTAAAATCCTTATCGATATTAGGCGCTGTAAATTTTCTGAAATACAAAGCTTCTGCCTGGGAAAATATTTTTGCAGAAGGGAATATCAATAATGTAATTGTGATTAAGAAAACACTTCTTTTTATCATGGTTTCTCTCCATAATTACCGGGTTTAGATTTTGCTGCGATATTTAATTTTGCCACCGCATAAGTCTATTTTATATTATCTAAAACTGAACACTAGCACAACAAAGAATAAGTTATGAATGTGAGTAGTAGTTTATTGCCTGATAAGATTACCCCCACATCATTGGTACTTCTCGTTTTTTACATCGTTCTGAGTTGTTCCGGTCCCAAGCCTGTTGATCCCAAGATCGGGCTGGTTGGTTCCTCGGATAGTCTGCAGAAAGTGGATGAGGCCCTTGGCAGGATGGGGAAACATTTCGAGCTTATTGAACGGATGGACCCCACAACCTGTGTTACCTATGATTTAATTATCCTCAACCGGGGCGCTCATGCGAAAAATGATGCTGGCCTAGCTGACAACTACCAGGTTCTTTTAAGCTACATGCATAATGGTGGGTGTCTGCTGGTGTTTGGAATAGATGTTACCGGCTATCGCAGGGAATTCCTGTCCTATGAGATCAGGTTTGCCCCAAGAACCATCGCCGGTCGGGAAAAGTGGGATTATACAGAGGAAATAGCGCTCCCAGGGCACCCAATTTCAACCGGCCTCACCGGATAACCTATGTGCGCGGGTTGGAGGAATCCTGGTGTATCTCCTACACTGCACCTGAATGGCGGATTCTCGCCTCCAAGGATAACCGGCCGCCCTCGCTTGACGGTTAAATTGCAGAACTGGACAACTCGGTCGGTAGCATATTCGAGGCCAAATACGGCCACCCCGACCATTAAAAATAAAGGGTTTGGAAGAAATTCCAAACCCTTTATTTTTTAAAAAGGTTTATATCCCCAATATTATTCCCAAAAAATGTTATAAATTTTGAGGTAAAAACCAGGAAATGTCACCCCCCCACCCCCCCACCCCCCCTACCCCAAATTCCTAATCCCCTCCCACGGCCGCACTGAACCACCCGCTCCAAGCCTCCATGTCGCTACAAATGAACCGGCACACACCTTCGCAAACGCCAGGATCGCCAGTAGATGCTGTGCGCCCTGGCAGAATTCCTTCATCTTACCCTCCCTTTTTAATTTGACACAATCGACGGAAATAGGTAACTTCTTTTCCCAGAATTGTATTTCGGCGCACCGGTAAGGTACGCCACTGATAGAACGATCTCAGGAAGAATCCTTTTTTCGCTATCATTAATTAGTCAAATCGCGCCCTAATATTAACCATACACTATGCTTTAGTATCAAAGGCGGCAAAGGGAAAAGCCGGTTGTCTTGACCAGTTCAAGGCATGGAGGTGCTGATGAAAAGTTACCTCATTTTTATTCCCCTTTTGTTCTGTTTGGCATGTGGAAAAGCAACCCCTGGAAAGCTGTTAGGAATAAAGATTGTAAGCATTCCTGGGGGCACGTTCATGATGGGTCTGGAGAATGGGAACAACGATAATACGCATTCTGTTCATCGGGTTAGCGTATCGGGATTCTATATGAGTGCAACCGAGATCACCCAGCGCCGATTCCAAAGGGTTATGGGAAAGAACCCTTCCCGGGTCACAGGAAACAACCTTCCCGTTGAGAATGTAAGCTGGTTTGATGCTGTGCGTTTCTGTAACAGGATAAGCGAGTTGGCTGGCCTTGATCTTTGTTACAACATGGACACCTGGCAGTGCGATCTAAGCAGGAACGGTTGCCGCCTACCTACTGAGGCCGAGTGGGAGTATGCCTGTAGGGCCGGCTCCAGTGGAAAGTACTGTTTTGGAAACGACAAGTCGCTCTTGACCGAGTACGCCTGGTATAGTGCGAATTCCAATGGCACATACCCTGTTGGCGTGAAGAAACCCAATGCCTGGGGCTTGTACGACATGCATGGCAACGTATATGAGTGGTGCAACGATTTTTATGATAAGAATTATTATTTAAATAGCCCTATTAACAATCCCACAGGCCCCCAATCCGGTTCTTACCGTGTCTTACGCAGCGGCAGTTGGTTTAACCACTCTGATTACAGTCGATCTGCCCATCGCGGCAGAGAGCACCCGGGAATTGGAGATAGCCACATTGGGTTTCGGATTGTTTATCGCCCATAGCCTAGGAGGGGAATCTTGAATCTGAAGTATAATGCAATCCCTAAAGCCTATTTCAGGTGCTCTTCGTATTTTTAAGGAGGTGAAATTTGAAAGGAAAGATAAAGAGAATTATCCGACGTCGGAGTTTCGGCTTCATCGATGCAGAAGATGGGCAGGAGGTCTTCTTTCACCGATCCGCTTTGGAGGGGATAGATTTAGACTCTTTAGAAGAGGGCAACGAAGTAGAATTCGATGTGGAGGAGGGGCCTAAAGGCCCCAGGGCAACGAAAGTAAATATAGTAGAATCATAGTTTGAAACTAATAAGAGAAGCCGCCCTTTCGGGGCGGCTTCTCGGCAGGTACGGGAGGTCTTCCTGTACCAGGATCAGGGAAGATCAATTTTCTTAGAGCATCACAGGCAAGGCAACCAGAGCGAAGTAAACTGCCAGCCCAAGGGCTGTGTTGCTTACGAGTTTGATTCTTTCACGAGTAGTCATTTTATCCTCCAGATTGATTGATTTCTAATTTGTGTCTCTGCTTAATAAGACGCTGCTAAAGCCGATGCGGTTTCAAAAAGATTCATTGAAAAGGTCTTCGGCCAAGGGGAGTGTAAACCCTAAGAATGCTTAGTGGCGGATGCACTATTGGCAACCTGAATTGTAACCAATAGGCAAATTTTAATACAAATCGGAGGATACCCGCAATGGCTGCTCCTATCTCCCGCCGTGGTTTTCTGAAATCAAGCTCTATCGCATTACTCAGCCCGGCAATTACCAAAATACCGAGAGCATACGCAAACCCCAGCTTTGACCTTATCATCAAAGATGGCATTATTCTGGATGGTACGGGCGGTCCTGCCTGGAAAGCTGATCTCGGTATCCGGGGCAACACCATTGCCGCAATCGGGGAGATCGATCATGACCAGGGAAAACGCCTGATTCAGGCCTCAGGTCTGCATGTTTGCCCGGGTTTTATCGATATCCACACTCACTCGGACGGGATGATCCTGGTCTACCCAACGGCCGAAAGTCGCGCTCTCCAGGGTGTAACCACTGAACTCACCGGCAACTGCGGCGGATCTGCCGCACCACTGGTCGGGATAGATGCTGACAAACGCCGTCAAGAGATGCTGGAAGAAGACGACATCCCGGCCGACTGGACTGACGTTGCTTCCTATTTTGCAAAGGTAGAACAGACAGGTATCTCGATAAACCACGTGCTGCTGTTGGGGCAGGGCACTTTGCGGCAAAATGCTGTCGGTCTGGTAAACCGCCCATTGACAGAAGATGAGCTGAAAGTTGTAATCCGGGCTGTCCAAGAAGGCATGGATCAGGGAGCCATGGGCATATCCACCGGCCTGGAATACGTTCCAGGCAGCTACACCCGGACAGAGGAAATTGTGGCTTTGTCGCGGATTGTGGCCAGGCGTGGCGGTCTTTATGCTACTCACATTCGCGATGAAGGAGCTATGTTGCTTGAGGCAATAAATGAGTCTGTCGAGATCGGTCGTCAGGCCGGGGTACGCGTGGAAATATCCCATCTCAAGGCTGCAGGCAGGCCAAACTGGAACAAGCAGGCGGCCGCCCTCCAGATGATCGAGTCCGCCCGAGGTGAGGGTGTCGAGATAATGGCGGATGCCTACCCTTATGCTGTCTATTCAACCGGCCTGACAATTTACCTGCCACCCTGGTCTCGGGAAGGTGGTGCGGAAGCAATGATCAAAAGAATAAGCGACCCCGATCAACGGTTACGCATTTGCAGCGAGATCAATAAAAATGGTAGTAATAACCCGGGAGACTATGATTTAATCGTCATCACGCGGGTGAAATCTGAGAAAAACAGATCGCTGATAGGCAAAAATCTGTCGGAGATCGCCGAGTTCTGGAAATTAGAGCCAGTGGATGCACTGCTGCGATTGCTCGTGGAAGAAGAAACCAGGGTTGAGATGGTGGGCTATGGCATGCGTCCTGAGAATGTCGAGATGGTACTTGCGCATCCTCTGGTGATGATCGGTTCGGATGGATACAGCATGGCTCCGAGAGGCAAGATGGCGCAGGCCCGGCCTCATCCGCGTTCGTATGGCACTTATCCTCGTGTATTGGGCTATTATGCTCGCGAACGCAAAACATTCGACCTGCCTACAGCAGTGAAAAAGACAACATCCATGCCCGCTGATCAGATCGGGTTAACAGATCGGGGCCGGATTGCTCGTGGTATGAAAGCCGACCTCGTAGTCTTTGATGCAGCCTCAGTCAAAGATACGGCCACATTCGACAACCCGCATCAGTATCCTGTAGGTATCGAACATGTGTTGGTGAATGGTGAATTAGTTGTGGAAAAAGGAAAACATACCGGCGTCCGGCCTGGAAAAGTGCTGCGGAAAACATGAGTGGAAGCATGCAGTTATCCAAAATCATGCGTACCACTTCCACAAATCTTTTTTGTAAGGAAAGTTCCGATGTCTGCAACAAGGCTTGCCAAACTTTCGCGGACTTCCCTGGCTGCCGGAGCTGGTGCATACCTCGATTCCACCGGGACCTATACCCTGCCTGAAAAGTAGAGTTTCTTTACGGCTGATAATTAACCGTAGGGACACGGCACGCCGTGTCCCTACAGGATGATGTGAAAAAACCCTGATTCATCCGGCATGTGGGCAACAAAAGTATTAGAATAGCCAACTATGGCCAGCCAATCTGGGGATAAAAAAGCTCGATCTATTTCTTCTTTGTTTCTGTTTAAAACTCACTTTGGAAAAAGTTCCCAGAGCTTTTCACGACCTGGCCGACGGCCGTATTCGCAGAGTTCGAAAACCTCCACGTACTGCACCTTTTCTGCATGGGTGTTTCCATAGCGTTCAGCCACAAGATTCTTAAATTTATCCTTCCATCTCAAAAACCCCCGAGACCAGCGTCTTTTGAGCCAATCCAAACGCTCAGCAGCCCCAGCCGGAACCTGATCCAGACTACCGCCCAGCCAGGGGCCCCATTCGTACATCTGGCTGGTCATGGCATCAATCGCACCCCACTTCTTGTCCATCACACGGTCCACATCCACTGCTACATCAGGGGTAAAAGGATAGGGCTTCTGAAAACGGTCGCTGAAGTACATGAATACCGGGTTTCTCTCAAGGCGTGGAGTATCCGGGCAAATATTGGGTACTATTACCATGTAGGCTGCATCCTGCACTACCTGACCGGTGTAACGATGATCAGGGTGGTAGTCGTTGGGACGGAGAGAGATCACAATATCGGCCTGCCATTGACGGATAGCACGAATAACCGCTTTACGCACATCGAGTGACGGCACCAGTTCGCCGTCGTGAAAATCGAGGGTGCGCCAGCTCACGCCAAGAATCTCAGCGGCTTTTCTGCTCTCTGCGGCACGACGCCTGCCCAGAGCACCGCCGCCCTGGCTCTGATGACCCGCATCACCGTTAGTTACCGATACAATCTGCACCTTGGCCCCGGCTTCCGCCCAGAGAGCCGCGGTACCGCCCCCTTTGACTTCGCAGTCATCAGGGTGAGCACCTATCATGATTACGCGCAAAGGCCTGCCCTCTATTGTGGCCTGCTGTTGAGCGTCCACTTCAACTGCAAGCATCAAAAAAGCCAATAGAAAAATACTCAGAAAATACAATCCAAACGCGCTACGCAGCTTCTTCATTCTGCGCCTCCTTTCCGGTGCTCGTTGAGGCCGAAAGTGTCATCGGTTCCTATCGGCAATGGGGCAATCAGGAGAAAAAGCAGTCTCAGGCCAGGCTAACTTTATTAACACGCTATTATCTATTTTAAAATAAGAACGCTATCTGCCATCTATTAGTTCTGGGCGAAAGCACAACTTAATTTTTACCCGATACTTATCACTTCCTATTATTCCGGGATTCCCGATCCAACAGCCATGGCAGTAATTTTCTGCCAATCAG
>CAZJQI010000036.1:0-45624 GCA_964548275.1 uncultured Gemmatimonadales bacterium | reverse complement strand
CCTTCACAATTCGGAAAGAAGGGGATTTAAACCTGGTGATCTTATTTCAGATCGTACTTGCAAGCCACCATTCCCCCCTATCAAGGGGATTCATTTCAATTCCCCCCTATCAAGGGATTCATTCCAATTCCCCCCTATCAAGGGGGGAGACAGGGGGGTGTTATATTAAACAGTTGGGGTTTGGTACCCGAAATCGGGATCACGGATTTCAGGGATTCACACACAGATCACACTGATACCTCGCGGCTCTGCCGCGAGGTAGTTCATTCAGGCTGAGTAAGGATTGTGATGGAGGAAAGCAGAGAAAGAAGGTTCGATCTGACCAGTCCCGGAGCCCTGGCTGAGGAGTTGACTTTCGAGACCAGCCTGCGGCCTGCGACCCTGGACGAATTTGTCGGCCAGCCGAAGCTCAAGGAACAGCTCTACGTGTTTATCCAGGCGGCCAGGGGACGCGGCGAGGCGCTCGATCATTGCCTGTTCTGCGGCCCGCCGGGACTGGGAAAAACCACCATGGCGCATATTATCGCCAGGGAGATGGATGTCAATATCCGGGTCACAAGCGGACCCGTTCTGGAAAAGGCAGGCGACCTTGCCGGCCTGTTGACCAACCTTGCCGAGGGCGATGTGCTCTTTATCGATGAAATCCACCGGCTGCGCAGCAATGTGGAGGAATACCTCTACCCGGCAATGGAGGATTTCACCCTCGATATCATGATCGACACCGGCCCCAGCGCCCGCAGTGTCAAGGTTCCGCTGAAGCATTTCACTCTGATCGGGGCAACCACCCGAAGCGGCCTGCTGACCAGCCCCATGCGCTCCAGGTTCGGTGTGGTGGGCCGTCTCAACTTTTACAGCGATGAGGAACTGGAGAAGATTGTTATCCGTTCCGCAGGAATCCTGAGCGTGGATATCGACAACGATGGAGCGGCCGAGATAAGCCGCCGCTCGCGGGCCACGGCGCGAATCGCCAACCGGCTTCTTAAACGAATCCGTGATTTCGCACAGGTCCGCGCCGAGGGCCGAATAACAGGAGATGTGGCGCGCAAGGGCCTGGAGATGCTTGAGGTGGACGAGTCCGGTCTGGATGAAATGGACCTGGCTATTCTGCGTGCGCTGATCGAGAAATACGGCGGCCGGCCGGTGGGTCTCGGAACCCTGGCTGTCACTGTGGGGGAGGAGCCGGATACGATCGAGGAGGTCTACGAGCCGTTCCTGATCCAGCGCGGTTTTATCAACCGCACGCCGAGGGGAAGAGAGCCGACGGTTCTGGCGTACCGGCATCTCGGTTACGAGCCGCCCCGTGAGAAAGGTTCGATACCGAACCAGAGCGACCTGTTCGAAGAGAAATGATCGTCTCTAATAAGAGGTCATCGCAATGGATTTAGGGAACTTAAGCGGCAGCCTGGGCCGTGTGCTGGTGATTTTCGGGCTGCTTATAGTGATAATCGGAGCGCTTCTCATTTTCGCACCCAAAATTCCCTTGCTCGGCCTCCTGCCCGGCGATATTGTGATCAGGCGAGAGAATTTTACCTTTTACTTCCCTGTTGCTGCCTGCATCGTTCTCAGCGTTTTGGTTACTCTCCTCATCCGAATTTTCCGGGGCTGAAAAGTGCTTATGATCTAAATTCTTCCCGAGAGCTAAAGTTTGCCGGGTATGAATTCTATCAAAATAAAAGAAATATTTTTCTTGGTAAGTGAAGGCTGCGTTGAAACTGTATAATCCCTGACATAAGAATAATCGACATTTTTAAATCCAGCTTCCGGCGAGAGTTCAACATTTGTTTCAGTGTGCTCAAAAAATGACAGGTCAGGTCCTTGATTTCCCATGTTAAGAATACAGAGGGTCGGTATTCCGAATAATTTCAGATTTACCGGATTGGATTTTTCCAGGCGCACATTGATAAAATATTCCTTGCCTTGCTCAGTTTCATACCAGAGGGTGTCGTTATCCAGAACCAGGCTAAATTCTTCAAAAATCTCAAAGTTTTCTTTTGTATAGGAGGTATCAATAACTGTCCGTTCGCGATCTGCTATATCCCTATAATCCTCATAAAAATAATATTTGTACTCTTCTTTTTCGATATTGTAAGAAGCCAGTATCTGATATTTTCGGCTTGACTGGAGCATTTCATTCTGAACTATTTCAAATTCAAATGTACCATTCCGTTTACAATTTTCTTCACCGTGTCTATAAAAAACACCATCATCAAGCATATAATTAGTGGAATAATTATATTCATATCCGTATCGCCAAAGGCTACCCTGTTCCAGTATCAGGTAATCGAAAAGGTTCCACCACCTGGTGAAGATGCGCAGTTCTCCGAGCAGATTTTTGTATTCTTCAAAGCCAACCAACCTGCCGTCTTTAATCACGGCTTGCATCTGCTCTGAACCCAGCTCGCTGAAATAAAGTGACTTGATACTCTGGCCGTTATTTAACACAAGCCTGTCGATAGTTTGGTTGGTTTCAACAGCTTCGATAGACCAGTTCTGTTCGTAGATAAAAACCTCACTTTTTTCGATCTCGATATCCATGTCTCCTTGCTGAAGCTGCCAGTTTCCGATCAATTCATCAGGAAATCGCAATGTTATCCATGTAGGATTTTTAGCCACCACATATGATTTATCAGGGGGCTCATTTCTGACATACTCTTCCCGCATCGCATATTCTTTACTGAATGCGATTTCGAGTTCAGTCTCGCTCAGGAAGAGGATATCCAGGTATGCATAGGTTGAATTTCTCTCAACCATTTCAAGGATCAGCCTGTAATGCTGATCTTCCTTTTTTTCAACGTCAAGGATATGATAATTTGCGTCAAAATATTTATGTTTGGCTTTAACTGTGTCCTCAACTATAGTTATGTTTATCTTGTCCAGATAATACCACTCGCCGATCACGGTCTGGGGCAGCTCGGCGCTCTGCCAGGGCAGGGGTTCTTGATTAGATTCGGAATCAGGGGCTAGCGGATTGAATTTATCGCAAGAAGATAGAATTATTGCGTTAAATATAATGAAGAGGATAAAAATATTTTTACAAATTAAAAGCATATTTTATCTAAATTATTGTTTTTATTGATTAATATGCAAATAGTATGCCTGAAATTATTACGTCTATGTAAATTTATGTATTTATGGTTGAAAATACCGACTGGCAAGAAACGAGAGAATAGCAGAAATCAAAGACAATTATTAATAATGGGCTGTCGGTTGGTTTACTGTTACTCAAGCAGTAACAATCATTTTATTGGCTTGTTCAGTTGTATTGGGAGACTGTTCAAAGCGGGAGGCGCACCTTTCTGCCACCCCTGGCCGCGCTTTGGTATAGGGCCAGGATCAACTCGAGGGCGGCTCTGGCATCCCGGCCCGCTTTTTCCATCATCTGAATTCGATTTCATCCTTTTTTGGGCAGTTGAATGTACTTTGAGCTAAGAGGGGATCCTGCAGCCAGGTCTCTTGAGTACACAGCGCCGCGTAATCTTTTAGTCTCGAACGGTCCGAACTCGGTCCACGGTTTCAAGGCAACAAGGTCTTCCGTGCGCACTTTTTCGCCCTTTTTAACATCACGCAGAAGGTAGTATCCCCTTCGGCCGACCCGGCGTTCCTGCTTTTCAACAGGCGCGCTTTTTTTTCTGCCGTCACCGCGCATTGCCTCTGCAATTCGAATGTTATCAACCATCAGGCGAAATTCCTGTGGGCCAAGGCTCAGCGCATGATCAGGCCCCTCGGCTTTCGGATTGTATGTGAAATGTTTTTCAACCATGCAGGCACCGAGAACTGCGGCCAGGGCCGGGGCGAGAGTACCGGAGGTATGGTCCGAGAAACCAACCGGAAGCTTTAACTTGCTCCTCATGTGCAACATTGCGGTCAGGTTTGCCTGTTCAGGGGGGGTGGGGTAGGCGCTGATACAATGGAGAAGAATCGGGGTTTTGCATCCGCCGCGCTTGAGTTCCCGGACACTGGTTGAAACCTCTGCCAGCTCGGAAAGGCCGGTTGAGAGAATTACCGGCAGAGCGTAAGCACCCAGTCCCCGCAAAAGAGGCAGGTGGGTCATATCGCAGCTTGCCACCTTGAAAGCGCAAACTCCGCTCTCAACCATCCGGGCTGCGCCTTCAAGGTCGAACACTGTGCAGACAAAGGGAATTTTTCTTTCGCGGCACTTCTCCGCCACCCGCTTCATGTCTGAGAGGGGGAGAGCGTATTTTTCATAGAGGGTGAAAAGTTCAGGCATGCTCTGGCGATGAACCATCGCCGGAGGGTCAATATACTGGAATTTTACCAGGTCAGCTCCGGATTCGGCAGCCAGATCCACAAGTTCCAGTGCCTTGCCGATATCTCCATTGTGGTTCAAGCCTATTTCGGCCATAGCGACGAGCGGCAGCCTGTCTCCTACGCGCACGTACCCGCAGCGTTTATCGCCGATTCTGACCTGTTTCATCAGGCACTCTTTGCAGTCAACAGATTACGGCTGTATGCCGGGCCTTCGGTTTGAATCTCGATCATCGAAAGAGCTTTCTCGCACACTGCGAGCAGCTCTTTGCGCGTATCTGCCACGGCGATCAGGTTTCCGAATTTGCTCATGTTGCTGGTCGGGCTGTTGAACGTATCCCCGACATGATACATGGTAAATATATTTTTCACTCCTGGCAAGGCGCGTGCCCGATCGAGGCCCTCGATACCGGTTATCCTCCCTGGAGGGGGTATGATCGCTCTTTCTGCTGCTACCCGGTTGAATTCAGGGGTTAGATTACCGGGATTTTCTCCCATAGAGATACGAAGTGCGGCTGACATCAGGTTTATCCCTGTGGCATGAGGATAAGTATAGCCGCTCATGAAACCGCCGGAGAGCCTGGCAGCCAGCTCCCCTATTTTAGGTCCATCGGGCGTGATCTTGATATCCCCCTTGGCAGCGCCGATGTCGATACCCAGGGCATGGATTCCCTGTTTCATCACCTCGATTGCTTCCTCCTGCACCTTTTGCGGCAGGATCGAGGGCAGAGTATGCCCGAGTTCGATAAAGTAAGGCGAGCCGTTGATAATTCGATCTGCGATCCCGGTAATCTCGATCTTGCCGTCCCAGATCAAAGCATCGATAGATAGCTCCTCACCCTCCATGAACTCCTCGATAATAAGCATCCCGCTTACCGAGGCTCGCCTGGCCTCGGTGAACGCATCGTCGATTTCTCTCTCGTGGCTGAGCAGGCGGACTCCGCGCCCTCCCATATTGTCCGCAGGCTTGATCACCGCCGGCAGGCCGAGTCTACACACGGCCTGCCGCGCATCCTCACGGCTCCAGACATACTCGAAATCTGGCGAGGGAACGCCATATTCTCTGAAACACTGGCGCATCTTGACCTTGTTCGTGGCCCGTTCTGCAACATCATACCTGATCCCGGGAAGTTCGAGGGCGGCAGCCACTGCGCTCACCGTGCGGCTGGCATCCGTACCGACTGTCATTACCCCGTGGATCGGAATCTGGTCGGCAATACGGCGTGCGGTGAGCACCGAGAAATCAATGTTTCTGGTGGAGACCTCCAGGGCGATATCCGCCATGGCGAATCCCGGTGCCCGGCGGTTGTAATCAGTGACAATCGTTCGCAGACCCATACGCTTGGCTGCCTGAATAAGCGGAATCTGCATCAGGCCCGCGCCGATAATTATCACGCCGCGTTTATCTCTCACAACCGTCTCCTTTATCACGAATCGGATAGTGGTGGTTCATTGTCCTGTTCTTTAATAGATTCGTATTGACGAAACCGCTTTTTACCCGGGAACAATTGAAAATCCGGTTATTCAACTGCTGAGTGCTTTCATATCTGTATTAACCATAGCTTGTTTAAGCCTTTCAAGGCCTCCGCCGTCAACCATTGAGCATCCCTTTCGGGAAAGTCTCAGCCGAAGGTTTCCGTCATGCAGAAGTTCTTCCAGCACAACTTCGAGCCCGATCCCGAAAGCCTCGTCCTCTGGGGGAGGGGTGAGCAGCAGTGCCTCTTGCGAGACCAGTTTCGCTGCGTTGCTGTATTGCTCCTCGTGCTGCGGTACGACCACGGTAGGCACTCCGAGACAGAGGCTTTCGAACATCGTGATCCCGCCGGAGACAAAGGCCAAATCGCTTTGATAAAGTGTCCGGGCCAGAGAGTTCAGCCCGTGAGGGATCCTGACCGGATGGTTCTGGCAATCCGGGTAGGCCTTGCGTGCTCCCGCACCTGCAACTACCGTGATCCGGAAAGTTTCACTGCGCCTGTCGAGTGTTTTCAGCAGGCAGCTTGCCAATCCCGCCGGGTCGCTTCCTCCGCAGGAGATCACGATCTCGGATACCGGTCTGGCTTTAAGCCGGTTCCGGATAGCCGGCATTGCCCGCTTGTGAAGTCGGGTGTAGAGTGGATGAATGATACTCCAGTCAGGTCCAAAACCGCAGAAGGCAGACCCGTGGTATATCGCTTCTGTGGTGCCAGGCAGGATGTGCGGGTCGATCAGAATATCTGCAAAACCACGTCCTGGGCCGCGGTCCTCCAGATCGACAACAAACAGTCCTGCCGCCTTAAGGGTTTCCACATACTCGCGGATGTTGTCTTTCCTGTCCAGGACCACGGTTTTAGCCTCCAGCTCAGCCGCAGCCTTTACAAGGTATTCAGCTTCCTCGCTCTCGCTAAATCCCGGGGGAAGGAGGTGATAGCTTTGAGCATTTCCCCTGAGATAATTTTCCGCAACCGGATCGGGCTTGATCGCGTAGGTGCTCCCTTTCAGAGCCAGGAATTCGGCCAGAATCGAACAGCGTGCCAGGTGGCCCAGTCCGAGCCTGAAATTCCCTGAGCAGCAGAAAACCATGCGTTCTTTTACCTCTCCAACCATGAGGAATCCTCTTCAGGCCACTGCAGCAGCCATCTTTTCATCTTTCCACGAGCGCTGAGTTACGTGGCTGTTGATCCTGGCGATTTCAGGATTTTTGCGCAGAAAGCGGATCACGTCTTCGAGCGCAATGATTTTACCAGCCTCGTAAAGGTTGCTATAAATTATGCGCATCAGGCACAGGTCCTCCGGCGTGTCCACAGTCAGGCGATATTCCGGAGCCTGAAGCTTGCGCGGTGGAGTAAGCCTTCTGACTCTGAACTCGTCTTCATGCTCGTATACGTAAGTCGTCACGTGTTCGCGGTGATAGCTCAGTCTGCCGAAAGAAGAAAGGTAATCGAGCAGGCCTGCCGGGAATACCTCGGTATTCGTGCCAAGGGGCATGTTTTTACAGCCGACCATATCCCAGAGTCCGCTCTTGCATTCTTTTATACAGCGAGCAAGCATCCGGGTATCGATCAGAGGGTTATCCCCGGTGGCGCGCACGTGATAAGCCGCTGGAAAATTCCTGGCCGCTGAGTAGAAACGCCCGAGCACGTCATCGAAGCTTCCCGGGTGGATTTCCGCGCCGGCTTCTGCAGCCACAGGTGCCAGACAAGCCGCTTCGCTTTCCGGCACTGCGAGCACTACCCGGTCGACACCCCCTGTGGCCTTGAGCCGCTCGATAATGTGAGCGATCAGCGGTTTTCCCTTCAAATCGGCCAGGATCTTGCCAGGCAAACGCGAGCTCTGCATCCTTGCCTGAACAATTGCAATAACCTCGTCCATGGTTATTTCTCCGCGTTAAAGTAGATGCTCATCGGAACCTTGCGGTTCTCGTAATTCGAAGTAACATCTCTAACATTTTTGAAACCTGCTTTTTCCAGGGTCTTGCCCATGGATAGGCTGTCGAACATGGTATAGTGAAAGTTGCCTGGATAATCCTGCCCGCCGAACATCCGGTTGCGGGATTCAGTGTAATCCATCCAGCCCTCCACATACCCGTGGGCGATATAGGCGAAATTGGGGGTGATAATCAGGATATTACCGCCCGGGCGCACCACCCTGTGCCATTCCTCGATTACCCTGTCTATTTCCTTGTAAGAGAAATGTTCGATAATATGGCTTGCCAGCAGCGATTCCACAGAATCGTTGGCAAAGGGAAGAACCTCCACCCTGCAGACCAGATCCGTGGATTCGAGGAGTCGCATGTCGCAGTGAAGGTAACCATTATGAGGCCTTTCTCCGCTGGCCAGTTCCACTCTCATCGCTCACCTCTTGTGGCCGGTGTGGTGATATCCAGAGTTTCAAATACCTCGAGATAGCGTTCAAAAACCACATCCACTGTAATCAACCCGAGGCAGTAGTCTATCCTGCCGCATTTGTTGAGCAGGCAGTGGTCACTGCAATCAGGCTCGGCGCAGACAAGTGCCGCCTCTTGGCCTGCCGGCTGCCAGACCTTTTCGTTACGGGGGGCCCAGACCAGAAGCGAGGGTACACGAGCCACGGTGGCGGCCAGGTGGGCCGGGCCGCTGTTGTTCCCCACGAAAAGGCTGCATCTGCGCAGGAAAGCGATCAGCTCGGGCAGGCTTAACCGACCGGCCAGGTTGATAGCTTCCCTGTGCATATTGGACTGTACGGCTGAGACCAGGCCTGCCTCATTGGTGCCGTCATAAGTGCGCTGCTTGCCGCCCAGCAAAACCACTTTTTTATCGCTGTGCTCGATCAGCCTGTCGGCCAGTTCGGCGAAACGCTCAGGCGGCCAGTTTCTCTTCGACACCCCGCTGCCCGGGTGCAACGCTATCGGCCGGTCTCGCTCCAGGTTGATCCCGTGACTTGAGATTAACAGATCAACCCTGGCCTCGGCTTCGGTTGGGATAACCACTGAAAAATCGGGATTCTCCGGTATGTCAATATCCAGATGTTCCAGCATGTGAAAGTTCCGTTCCAGCCTGTGCTCTGCTGGAATGTTAGGGATAATGTCCGTATACCAGGGGAAAGCAACAGGATCCAGACCGAACCCCATGGTACGCTTGCCCACTGCAGAGCGAGTGATAATCGCCGCCCGCGGGGGAAAAGCGAAATCAAGCACCAGGTCGAAACCGCGCAACCCTGAAAGCTTCCTGATAAAAAGGCTCAGGGCGGGATCGTTTTCCCTGTCCCTGGACAATCCTACCACCCTGTGGACAAAAGGCACGATAGAGGCAAAATCTTCCAGTGCAGGCCAGACAAGGCAGGTGATCGATTCGCAAGTTTCAGCAGCGAGTGCGCTCAGGATCGGCATGGTGGTGATAAAATCACCGAGACCGCCGAGGTTGACAGACAGTACTCTTTTTTTTCTGCTGTTATTCATTGCATCCAGGCTTTCGCCAGAAGTTCAATGATTTTGTTATCCAGTAAATATTCCCGCCGATCACGGCAGCAGCGAGTCCCAGCTCGGGCCAGCCGCTCAGAAGGCCCAGGGCGGTCAGGCCGATCACGATCATCCTTTCTGCGCCCCACAGGGAGCCTTTGGCCAGAAACAGGTGGTCGACTTCTACTATCAGCCTGGGGTTAGCCAGGCGCACCCTGGCCGGGACAGACTTGAGAAAAGCCACCCCGCTGTAGTATGCCATGTAGCCGGTCATCACAGCAGCCACAGCCAGAAGCATCACGATAGGAGATAGGCCCCAGTAATAACGGCAGACAAGGCCGACAGAAAGCAGAAGAGCGGCATCGACACTGTGAAGCAGGATCAGGCCGGATGCGGGCCTGCCCTCGCGCGTGGAGATCATGCGCCGCGGTTTTCTGCCGGAGCCTATAAGCCAGCAGATCAGGAGAATCGACAGGGCAAACTCTGTCTGCAGATAACCCAGCACATAAAACGGCAACGCCAATAAAACTGGAATTATTCCCAGAGGGTGGAATCGAGATTCAGACAAACCGCTTTCACTTTTGTTACTTAGAATTCTATGAATTTCAGCGAGCGGCCAGTTCTGGTATGCGAGTGCTTGTTTCATTTTTTACATCCATGTTATTTGTGGCGAGAAAATCCACGTAATTTTCACTGGGCCGGGCCTCCCGCGTCTGGGCGGTTTTTGCAGCCCACCAGAGAGTTTCCAGTATTACCAGGGTGCCGATAGTGGCAAGCGGAGCACCGAGCGCCACCCCTACGGCGAGGATCAGCAGGTAACTGTCGTGGGTGATACCGAACACCATTTCCCTGTCGTAAAACCATTTTTCCAACCGGGAGAGCAGGGCATGATTTTCCGGCTCTTTGCGCAGAGCGCCGGATACCAGCAAAGAATCCATCGCGGTGCGGTAGCAGGTATTGGAGACCAGGGCCAGGCACATCAGCGCCCAGGCCGTTTCGGCACTTCCTCCGGTCCGGGTTACCGACCAGGCCGCCCCGCAAATAATCAGCCAGTCGCAGAGCCTGTCTGTCAGGTTGTCGAGCCAGGCTCCGAACCAGCTTCCCTGGTACTTGAGCCGCGAGAGTTCCCCGTCCACACCATCGACTATCGAATAGAACTGAGCCATTATTCCCCCGGCCAGCAAGTGCCCGGCAGCCATCAACCAGCCGGAGACTGCCGCCAGTAGAAGGTTGAACAGGGTTACATGATTCGGGTGCACCGGCAACGGGCAGATAAGCCTGGTGATAAAACTGCTGATCTTTCTATTGAAAAGGCGGCTCACCACGCCGTCCCGCGGTTTGGCTGCCAGGTGCCATACCCTTTTCCTCGCTTCGGCAAGACTTTCAGGATCATCAACATCCTGCCACATGCAGCCCGTGACATCCCGGTAACCCATTTTGCCGCTTTCACAAAGTACGCGGATCCCGTCCGAAAGGCTTTCCCCCCCATGCTCGATTGCGGTGGATAGCGCCTTGAAAAGCGCCGGGGTACAGAAGAAAACTCCCGTGTCCACTGCGTCGAAATAGGTCAAGGTTTTGCCGATCTGTTCGATCCGCCTGTCAGGAGAGAGCCTTACCTTGGTTGCCTGCTCAAGATCAAATACATCCTCGAGATTGCGGTCCACAGCAAGCAAACATTCTCCCGGCAAGGGAGGCTCGGCGGTTAATTTATCCACCAATGCGAACTCGAACACATGATCGCTCATTGTCAAAAGGAATTTCCTCTCACTGTTTAAAGCTTCTCTGGCAGCCAGCACGGAAACGCCGTTTGCACGTTCCCATTCGGGGTTGTGGATAAACCTCAGGGCGATTTTCCCGCCAAGCAGCTTGCGCACCTGGGGTTCGAGACATTCAGATTCGTAGCCGGTGACAATAACCAGTTCATCTGCCTGGGGGCAGGCGGCAAGTATTCTTTCGATAACTGACAGCCCACAGACCGGAGAAAGGGTCTTGTGGCTTTTTGGCGCCTCTGTGTTGAATCCGGACCCGCGGCCCGCGGCTATAATCAGGACTTTCATGCCCTCACTACCCCTTTTTCAGAGGAGATCCTTAAATTTTCCACATTCCGCCAGGCCTCCCCGGCAATCCTGCTTGCCCTTTCGAGAAGATCAGCGGCGCGGGTTGCTTGCCTGCCATTTTTCGGAAGGTAATTGGCCAGGACCGAGGCTTTGACCGCGAAAATTTCTTTCTGGCGGTTGACCACCTTGCCGAAATGACTGCTCAGGTTCGAGGTTTCGGCCACTTTTTTGAGATACGCTTCCATGTTCTCAACCAGCGATTCCAACTCCTCGAGCCAGTTCCGGCCTGATTTTTCGCTTTCGCACCCCGCCATTTTGAAATCGGTCCCACCATGAACAGGGGCTCGTGTCTTAGCCAGCTTTCTGTATAGTTCATCCCACGGAGGAAGTGCGCCGGCTGCCTTGCTGCATCCCAAAAGCAGGGCAGGAAGTTCTTCACTCGAGCAATCGGCATTCTTCTCCAGCCACTGGGAGATTTCCCGGGCCAGGCAGCCGGCAACCTGTTCGACAGCTCTCAGATTCAGAATGCTGCGGTGGAGAATTTTTATATCGTCGCGGATAATCCGCTGAGGTTCCCCCTTGAAAGTCAAATCCAGTCCGAGTTTGTTAAGGATATCACGGCGTTTGGACAGAAGCTTTTCCGCCATCCGGGCAAGCCTGAGGACATTCGCCTCGTTCTCACCGGAAGATAGCCTGGGCAAGCACAGCCGGTTCAATGTCCGGAATTCCCAGCCGGTACGGCGGATATCATCCGGGTAATCCCTGATTCTTTCCAGGATGTTATCAAGCTTGATTTCCTCCCAGTTGTTTTTCCCGTATGTCTTAAACAGCGTCATGTCAAGGTCGGTCAATGCCTCGATCCAGGAGTTTTCTTCTTTCGGGTTCAACTCGGTAAAGCCTGTCAGCTTTTCCATGGTTTTTCGCCTTAATTCCGTGAGCCTTTGGCCAACGGCTTGGGAAAGCTCTCGTGCCGATTTGTCTGTGCCCATACGGGCCAGGTTCTCTGAAAGTCGATCAAGCCTGGCGACAAGCCTTTCCAGACGTCCGTTTAATGCGTCTTCCTCGATTAATAGCTCCTTGGTGAAACGATAGGGGGGGATACCTTCTCTAAACTCCTCCCATTCACGGGTAAGTGCCAGAAAATCCTGGCAGTAACCGCCGAGAATTTCATAGCGGGCAAGGGCCAGGGCGGAGTCATCCGGGCGAAGGGCAGCCAGGCTGTCCAGCAGCTCCCGTATGTTCAGCAAACCTTTCCCCAGCTCAAAAAGCTTGCCTCCGCTTGTCACCAGGTAATCTGACTTGCCGCCTTTCACTGTCGAGGCCAGCCTGAGCAGTTCGCATTTTTTGCTCGGGCCGAAAAGAGCATCTTTCAGTTCGAGATTGAGCAGCAGATCTCCCTCCGGTCCCCAGACAATCAGTGCTGTGCGGCAATCGTCGATCTCCAGAATAAGAGGGCCGTGTGGCCCGGAGAGAACTTTCACCTGGCCGGCGAACCGGCGATTACTGTTTTTTATCCTGTCGAGCAGAACCTGCCTTTTCAGCTTTGCTTCTGTGTCAAGGCAGAGAACCTTTCGGTTCCAGGAATCCCAGACAAAAACCGTTGATTCGCCGTTGATGTCGGTTTCAACGGATAAGGACTGAGGGAATTCGAAATGGATCAAGTCCGGCTCGCTTGCCGGTTTGGTGAAACGTTTGATTATCTCTTCGGCCAGCATGCCCCGCCGCCCGATCCGGCCCAGAGGAGTTCCATCCGGGCTGTAGCTGAAAATCCTGTGTTTTTCCCTGTCGCAGACCCAGATTTCACTCTTGGAACCTTTCTCGATCAAGGCCATATCCGACGGTTCAGCGAGCTTTTCACCATAGGCGGCCTCCTGGGTGGACCAGATTTCGCTGCCATCCTCAGCGGAGAGCGCTGTCAGATGTCTGGCCCACCTGTCGCAGACAAATAGTGTCGTGCCGGAGAGAGCCATTCCGGTAATCCTGCGGAAGAACTGGCTGTTTGCATGCCAGATTTTCCGGCCTGAATCGGTTTCCAGGCAGACCAGACCACTGCCGTCGGCTCCGGAGACAAAGATCCTTCCCCCGGCCTCATCCACCAGTGCCGCTAAAGGTACAGCAGGTGAGTCCACGAGAGGATGAGGAGCACCGAGAGGTGTGAAAATTAGCCGGTGAAGGGCCTCGAGGGCATTTTTCTGTTCGGGGCTCGAAACGTACCTGCTGCATTGCGCCAGGTTTTCTTCCGCACCCAGAGGGCTGAACCCACCGGTAAGTCTGGCTCTCCACCAGATGATCAGGCTTTCAGGGTCACTCGCCTCGGGAAGGTTAAGTTCCCAGGCAGTAGCCCTGGTCTGGCTGGGCCGCGATTTCCCCTTCTTTTTTTTATTTTTCCCCATTATCTGCTCTTAAACTGTTATCCTGTCGCCTACGGAATGAATCTTCACTCCGCGTTCGCTTAAAGGCTGAAGGCAGTTTTCGATTTCCTCAGCATGGCCGAGTGAAGAGATCAGCACGACATCGGCGTTCATGGAATCGATCTCCAGGGGACTTGCCACCCGGCAGTCGAACATTTTACGGTCCTGCATGGCCGGATTGCTGTCAACCACTCCCACCACCTTGCAGCCCATTTCGAGGCAAACCTGGTAAACCAGTTCGCCGGTTTCGGCAGCTCCGTAAATAACTATTCTCATTCCCTGCAAGGACCTGAACCGCTCGGCCAGGCGGCGGCGGAACTCCCCCTTGGCGTACTTGTAAAGGCGCACTGTTTCGATGCTGTAGCGGCGCATCAGTTCCGCGCATCGTAATTGTCCCTGCTGTGTGAGGTGGTAGGTCGTCCGGCGGCGGCTGGCGCCTTCTTTGTGAAGCAGGCCCTGTTCTGACATCCTGCGGATGTAGTTATTGACCATCGAGGGTACCAGGCCCGCCTTGTCCGCCAGCCTGCTCTGGCTGATCGCCGGGTTACGCTTGATCTCGACCATTAGAACCAGCTCCCGGATAAGCCGGCTGGGAAGAAGAAGATCGAATTCGCCAATCATCCTTCACTCACTGAATGAATACTCGATTCGTAAAAAATGGATTTATTGTTTTTCAACCTGTGAGTTTGATATTTTTAGCACTCTTAGGCTTGCTATCAGGGTCTTCATCCTGGCCAGTAACTCCATTAGCTTTTTCGATCTCCTCTTTCTTCAATGCCTGGGCCCAACTTTCTCTGAGTCTTTTCAACTGGTCGCTGATTCTTATTAACGGCTCGGTCTCCTTTTTCACATTGGCCTGAACCAGGGTGTAGTGCATGAATTCATATATCCGGAAAAGGTTGGCTGCCAGCTCCCCGCCTTTTTCGAAATTCAGCGATGCCATCAGTTCAACCATAATATCCTGTGATCTCACCAAGTTATTGTGTGACACCTCAATGTTATTTTTTTCGATTGCTTTAATTCCCTGTTGAATAAAGCGGATCGCGCCGTCGTAAAGCATGAGAATCAGCTTCTCAGGCTTTGCACTGAGGATCTGCATCGACTGGTAGTCTTTTACGCCGAGATTCTTTTGCATTGAAACTCACAACTCCTGATCAATGGCCTGAGAAGATTTTTCAGGCACTCGATAGATTTATCGGACAGAATGGGCAAAAAGTTGAGCCCTGTTGCCGAGAATGTTCAACTTGCCTGGGGTATTTTTGCTGTTTCCTCATCATCCGGATGTACGGCCGCCAGCTTACAGCCGAGGTCCACTACCGCTTGCTGGAAACGTTTTTTCAACAGGGCGGCTGTCTGGTAGAAACTGATAAAAAACCCCCCGTAAAGATGAGCTGCCTGTTCAATCAGTTGATCGTCCATTTCTCGGCCTTTGAGTCTTTCCGCTCCACGCTGGAAAGTGAGCAGCCCCCCTTGATTTGCGTTTTCCAGCATCTTGAGAACTTCCTGGCGGTTGTAGATTTTCTCATATATCTCTTCGACTTTCCGGTGATCTTCCTCTCGGCCGGTGCTTTCTTGCTGATGTATCCTGCGGGCAGCCTCGAATCCCTCGTTGCAGAGTTTACACACGCTTTCCAGCTCAGTTCCGGTGGTTTGGAGGTAGTTAGACAGCCGGGTGATTTCCTGCTCGTTCCTGCTGGAGCGGGCGTTTCGGATTATCGATCGGATTGGCCGTTCTCTGCGGGCGAAACGCCAGAGTACTTCCTCCAGGGGCAGGTTCTTCACTCCGGTGAATCCCACGCCGCCCTCAGTGGCGTTGAACACCCTGGCCTGGGTTGAGGCTATTTCTCGTTCGAAATAATGGCGGTAGGCCTCAAGGGCTTTCGAGGTACGCACAGGCCGGCCGAAAATATCAGTGGCATCAAGATCGTTCTCTTTGGACATGCGCCACTGGTGAACATCGTCAAGGGTGCGGGAGTGGTCCAGTTCGCGCAGCCAGCGCTCCTCCTGGCAGGTGCCGTGGGCATAATATCGGCCGCCGCTGAAAGCAAGGTCCTGGCCCACAAAAACTATCGGGTCGCACCCCAGTCGACGCACCAGGTCGAAAGCGCCGGTAGAGATCGATCCCCAGGCCTTGATAATGCCGAAATCACCGACAAGTTCGGCAAGTTTTTTCATCAGCACTTCATCAAAGCTCATGATAAATTTATCTCCGACAAATTCGGACACGATCCTTGGATGGGTCATCGGTTCTGCGACCAGCGCTGCACCGGTTTCACCCAGGCCCTGGAGATGCCTGAAATTAGCTTCGCCGGGGTCGCCGGCAAGTACCAGGTGCGGCCTTACACCCGAGCGGTGAAGGGGTCCGAGAGCGGTATCCACGCAGATAAGCACCGCATGCTTTTCCAGCACCCGCAGTATGCCGATGTTTTTATCCAGTGAAGGACCAGCGGAAATGACAATCCCAGGGACGTGACGGAAACGGCCGAACAGCCGCTTGATCGGAGGATTATCAACAATTGCAAGAATATTGGCCAGAGTGTTGGTCAGGTAAGTCCTCACTGCGGAGACATTGGTCAGGAAATTGCCGCCCACCGCAATAATCCACTTGCGGCAGAGTTCATCGATCAGGTTGAAATATTCCCCGCAGAGCCTGACCGAGGGATGGTGGGCGATTATTGTGACTCCCTCCAGGGCGACGACCCGGAATATCTGGCCGAAATGGGCCGGAACCTCGTGTTCTTTTTCCCCCACGGCCCAGAAAACGTTCGGGTTGTCCAGCAGGTGTTTTAAATCCCGCAGCGCCAGGACAAGCTTGAAGATGGAAATCTGCGGTTCAACTATAAGTACGGATGAATTTTTGGGAAGTTTTTCAAGCAGAAAGTCCACGTGGTAGCCCAGGCCGAAACCATACACTATGCAGGAGTTGCTGTTCTCTTTGTACTGCGACTCAACCAGGCGCTCTGCCTCACGCAGCGGGTTTACCGTGCTGTGAAGGGTAAAGGGCCGACCGCCCGCATTCTGAATGCGTATCGAAGGAACCCCGGCTCCGGTCTGGATAATATCGGCCGCAGCCGGCGCCACAGAGTTCAGCCGACTGGCAAGGTCCGGGTTGAAACGAGCGAGAGATTGCATGTTCAAGCTGAAATAATTCATCTTTTGTGCTTAATCCCTGGATCAGGCTGATATGTCAAGGGCTGTGGTCAGTTCGTTTGCATGTTCCAGCCATGACTCGAGAACTGGTTTCAGCTTAAATTCCAGCAAGTCGCATAACTGAACAGTGTCGTCGTTTTCCTGCGCCTGAACTATATAACCAAGCACATCTGAGAATTCCTGCATGTCCGGCATCACTTCCCCGGGTTCGCGGCCCTTGATATTGACAAACATGGCGATCCCCCTCCAGGCCGAAGAGACTAGCTGGAGCCCGTCGATAAGGGCGCTAAGGCCCAGATGGCCACCCTTTTCATCCGCCCCGTTTAGCATCTCGACACATTCGTCCACCCCGCGGATCAGCCGGGGAAGGTAATCCAAAAGAGAATTCAGGGTGCTGTGAGCGAGACTGGCTACCTCCTGGGTGTTTACCTCAAGACTGTCCAGTTCGTCCACAGGCACACCGGCCTTTACCGCTTCGCCGATCTGATCGAGGGCTTGTCCATCAAGGGTCATTGAGATAATAACTCTCTCCGGAGAGAGTTTCTGCTCGAGATTTCGGATCAACTCGGACAGAGTGCCCTCGCCGAATTCGACCGTGCTGATCTGTTTTCCGTCAAGTGTAAGTTTCATTGTCTGATCTGCTCCCCCCGGTGAATATTTATTACTTTAACTGCCGCTTGAGGTGAATTAGGCGGCCATCCACTTGCTACTCGTTACTGCTAAAAGCAGTTTGAGTCGCGGATACAATCTGGAAGAATTGATTAAGGGTATTTTGCTGTTCCTGGAGCCTGGCGATGACCTGTTCCATATTGACAAACTTCCGGCGTAAACGTTCCTCCCTCTGCGCGATCCTTTCCTCTATCCGGAGGATCTGATCCTGAACCTGCACTATCTCGTCGAATATCGTTCCCTGGCCGTAAATTCCACCGAAAGAGACTCTCTGGCTGATATATCCTGACACGCCGGTGGCCTCTCGAAGTTGCAGGCTGAGTTTTTCCGCAACACCGGCCCGGCTTTCGGCTTCCTGGCCAAGAAACGATCCGCCGGCAATACCGAGCCGCGAGGAAAGCCGGTCTGTCTCAGACTGTTCGGTGGCATCCAGAATCCGGATGAACGCCCTTCCGCTGGTCGTTTCATTTTCGAACACCAGATGGTCTCTGGCATCAAAAGACACCTCGATATCGTCAACGCCCGCTCTTGCCAGCCTGTCGGAGATAATGCTCAATATATCGGTTTTATCCGAGGTGCCTGCTGGTAAGGTAATCAGGGCGCTGTTAGAGCCGTTGTGAACTTGAAAGATTATATCATTAGCCAGGGGTGTACCCTCATCGAAAGCACTTGTACCGGTGACTTTAACGTTCGAAAGCGCGGCCTGGCTGAAAAGCTTGAAAACCGCATGGTCGTCGTTGTTAAGAGCGTCGATCAGCCGCTGGTTGTTCTGGAGAGTCTCAAGGATTTCGTCGTATTCGACCGAGTCGGCTACCAGCACCCCCTCGTAATTATCTGTCAGCGGGCTTCCAGGCTCGCCGCTCGAGATGCCCAGATTGGCAATACTGGTTAAATTGCTGCCCGCAATATCCACCTGAGTGAAAATCGAGTTGCGAAGCTGTCCCTGGAGGAGCTGAAGGTGGCTGTCCCGGCGGATAGTCTCGTTCTTATTGTAGGTTTCGAACTTGTCCAGATGCTTGAGAAGCTCGTCGAATGTCAGGGTGGCCCGTTCCTCGTCGGTTATCGGCTCGAGAAACTTGCGCTCGCTGGCGTTGAGACGTTCAGGGTTGAGCATCTTGATAGTCTTATTGTGCTCGGTCACGAAACGGGCAATCGACTCCACGGCGCGATCGGTATCCCCGGAAACAGTAACAGTAACCGGAGATTCCGATACCCCGAGCAGTTCATAAGTCACCCCGGGAGTGATATCGTCAATTGTATTGGTATTTCGGCTGTATAGGATATTGTCCACCATGAGTTTGGCGGTTTGGCGCTGGCTGCCCACAGTTGTCTGGGATTTGGCTGATTCCATATTGGCGATCGAGCCGTCGCCGTTGGCTCCGGCTGTAATTCTCAGAACCTTGAGCAGGTTGCTGGTATCAGAGTTCGAACCGATCCTGATATAGTCGGCCGTGGTGTCCTCGTCCACATTCTGAACCAGGCTTATCTGGTTGGAGACTGAATCGAGAGAGGCGGTGACCCCGGCAGCAGAGGAGTTGATTCTTTCAATAATGTCGTAGAGGCTGTCTGCGGCGACATCGACTTCGATCGCGATACCGTTGATACTGAAAGTACCGGATGTCGGCTTGATACTGAACCCTGCCTGGATCAGCTCGGCTTCCTCATCGATTCTGCCAGCACTCGTTCCGATAGAGGTCAGAACGCCTGTGGGAGCATTGGTCAGGCCGAGCACTTTTAGAACGTTGCTGGTACCGGCTGCTCCGGTATAGTTGGCGAAACTGGTTGTTTCTTCAGGGCCGTAATTGGAGGCGGTGGCCACGAAACGGTCGGTCCCCGCTTCATAAGTCACCACTACTCCCTCACCCGCGCTGTTGATCCTGGCCAGTACCCCGGCCAGGGTGATTCCGTTGTCGATTTCGTCCTGGGTGATCGAAAGGGTGGTATCGCCCACGCGGAAAGTACCGGCAGTGATCCCGGCACCGCTTTCGAGAGCAAATGCGCCCGCGGCGTTGAGATCCTTGATCGCCTTATTCAGGCCGCTGCTGTCAGCATCGAGAGCCAGCCCGGTTGCGTAGGAGCTGTCGGTGATCCCGCCGAGGCCGAACATCTGGGTTCTAGTGTTGCTTTCGATAGCCATGCTGCTGCTGCTGTTTACCTGCAAGCGTGCGGCTCCCGGGGTAAACACATCCCCTACCGGCGCGCCCACTATCGTCACCCCGTGGATCAGGTCCGCCACGCCGTTGGTCCGGTAGTTTTCCTTGGTGCCGGATACCACCCGCTGCGACTCGGCAGTAATGTTTCCCCTGCGGTAAAATGTCTGTATCAGCGTGAAATCGCCGCTGTCGCTGGTGGCGTTGCTGCTGGTAAGAGTGTCGCCGCCAGCGCCTAAGACTTTTTTCAATATGCCGTTAGTACTGCCGAGTTGGCTTACAGTGATATCTCGTCCGCCCTCGTTGGCGGTTATTTGAATGTAGGTTTCGCCGCCTGAGCCCTCCACGAGCTGGGCGGTCACATCGGGTACAGAGCGGTTTATCGCCTCGATCAATTCGCCGATCGTATCTGTTGCGATCAAGTTCGTGCCGTCCTCCTTGCGCACGGCAACGTTTCCGGTGGCCCCTGAAGCGTCCGGGTCGATCTCGAAATCGTCGAATTCTTTGACACCCAGATCATCGAGGGTGAGCTCGAGAATATTCCCGCCGCCCGCAGCAGCAGCCAGGTCGACCGTGCCGGTAATCCTTCCGGCCTTGCCGTCCGTGGAGAGGATGGTATATGTTCCGAGCGCCAGATCTTCAGGATTTACCGCTGCATAAGCTCTGGCCGAGCCGATCCCTGCAGGCGAGCCGGAATTAACCGTTGCCCCGGGATCGATACCGAAAACAGCCTCTGCCACTGCGCCGCTGGTGCTGATATCGATACCCACGAAATCGCTTGAAAGCTGCAATGCCTTGCCGACGAGCGCTTCATCGTAAACCAGGTGAGCTTTTACGGAGTCCACCTGGCCGGTGATCTTTTCGATGAGCTGGGAAATGGTCGTGGAGGCGTCCAGGCCGGTAATCTCCACCGCGGAGTGTGAGCCGTCGCCGTCAGGATCGATTCTCAGGGTGAAATCACCGGCCAGGCCGAGCGAGCCCAGAGTATCGGTCGGCTCAAGAACCACACCACCCTTTATCCGTCCTGCTCCGGGAGCGTTGGTGCGGGAAGTTCCACCGAGTACGTTTATCCCGACCGTGTTGGTGCCGAGCACCCTGGCCTGGCTGAGATAGCGGTGGCTGTTGACTATCGCCTCCTGGGCCAACTGGGTGATATTGACACGGTGGTTGGTTTTGACTGCCGAGAAAGTGGCAGTAGCCTGGAGCTTGCTTTCATCGCTTGAGGAAGCAGTTCGGCTGGAGAAAGTGGATTCCAGGCGCAGGGTCAGTGCTTCGTTCTGAAGGTTGAGCAATTGGTTGTTGACATCGCGAAGAGTCTCACGCTGCAGAGCAAGAACCTCGGACTTGCCCTGAAGGCGTTTAATCGGCCTGCGCTGTACGTCGAGCAAGGACTGGATTACCGCATCGGTGTCTATACCGGTAGCCAGCCCGGTAAAGCTGATCGGCGCAGTCATGTATTTCCCTCTCTTCCATGAGATCCCGCCACAAGCGCTGCGGGAAATGCGCTATAAATGGACCGGAGCAGGCTGAACCGTTTCCGGTCAAGACTGGAGAGGGCAAGAGTTATGCCACCAGAGGCTGATTTCGGCTGTAACTTCTTACCAGTTAATTAATAATGTCTTAGCCGGGAGAAAGGGCCGTGGATAGGCAACCCCCCGGTTTGGAGTTTGAAATACTCCGGGAATAATTTTCCGGTTAAAAAAATAATTTTTCTCTTTTATGCGGAAAAAATATCCGAAAGCAATCCGGGCACACTAACCCTATATCTTTATCGGCAACTCAGAACTGGAGCTTTAAGAGGGGGAATAGGGGGAGAATCAATGGTAATGAGATTGGAAAAAGGAAGGAAAACTGCTGTTTTTAATATGGCAAACCAGATAACTATTATTCATAATTCAGTTTCCGATTTCCTCCCGGGATTTTCGCTCAAGCAGGCGATAAATAACCACCAGGGATTTCAAGGCTGTTCTTTTTTGCGGGCGCAAAGCAGGTAGCGCTCCTCGCGGTCATCCAGGGAGACAATCTCGAATCCGTATGATTCAAGCAGTGTGCGGATTTCGGCCTCATCCGGGATCATGTCCTCTGCCACCTCGCCGCCTACTTCGGCATGGTAGCGGTTGAGCTGTTCCCTGCCAGCCAGGTGGGCGATAATCATCCGCCCGCCGCTTTTCAGGACCCGGTTGAACTCGCTCAGCGCACTGTGCTGGTCGTCGATATGCGGGAAAACCCGGAAACAAACCACCGCATCTGCACAGTCGGCAGGCAAAGGCATATTTGCGGCGTCGGCATGGTAGAATAAGGCACGGCTGGGGAGGCCCTTGGCCTCGGCCTGCTCGAACATCCTTTTCGAGATGTCCAGGCCGTAAAGCCTGCCATTTTCGCCGATTTGTTCCAGGATAAACTTCGAGATCACGCCGGTTCCGCAGCCAGGCTCGACCACCGTGTCCCCGGCTTTCAGCCCGAGAGCTTTTACCAGGGCGCGGATGGCCTCTTTATTGACAGTTTCTTCTGCGTCCCATCCCGGGGCGTACCTGTCGAAAAATCTCCCCTTGTTGCTGGTGCTTTTTTCAAAGCGCTGTGCCATGTCCCGCCTGTCTTCTTTTCGGTGAAACCAACACTGCCAGTCCGAATACTGCGCTGGAGCTGATTACCACGCATGCTCCGGAAGGCAGGTTGAAAAATGAGCTGAAAAGGATTCCCGTGCCGGCGCTGAATACTCCCAGCAGTGCGGAAAGGATGAAAAGCCGGCCCAGCCTGTAAGTGAACTGGTAGGCTGCTGCAGCCGGGTTGACAATCATGCTGAAAAGCATCAGCCCGCCCACAGTGTCGAGGTTCACTGTCACAGTGGCGCCGCAAAGAACGAGCAGAAGGTAATAGACAAAGCGCTCGCGGATACCCACTGCAGCGGCCAGAGCCCTGGAGAACATCACTGCCTTGAACTCCTTGTAGAAAAGCGCTATCAAAAACAGGCCGGCCAGGGTAACGACCGCCATTCGGATTAGATCCTCTCTTGAGAGCAGGAGGATATTGCCCCATATCAGGCCCATCATCTCGTTTTTCGGCTCCGGCGCCAGGCCGATGCCCAGGAACGCCAGTCCCATCGAGAGCGAGAAAATGATACCGAGCGAGATGTTGGGGTCAAGCCGGCTGCGGTCCGCCAATGGACCGATCAAAAAGGAAACACCTACCGCCAGGCCGAATCCGCACCAGAGCGGATCAAATCCAAGCAGAAGGGCAAAGACCGCACCGGCCATTGCCGCGTGCGACATGGCCACGCCGATAAAGGGGATTCTCATGTTGACAATGAATACCCCGATCACCGAGCAGCCGATCCCGCAAAGCAGGGAGGCCAGTACTGCATTGCGAAAAAATGCGAAATTCCACAGTTCCAGAATATCCAAAGTTAATCCTTCTCGCGGAAAATGTGATAATACCCGCACTTTTGTTCCACGTTCAACCGGAAACCGTAGAGCTCGGAAAGAGTGCCGGAAACCAGAAGGTCTTCCTTTTTGCCGGAGGCGAACAGGTACCCCCCTTTGAGCAGGGCAACCGAGCGGCACCCGGGAGGGAGGCTTTCGATCTCATGGGTTACGTTGATCACCGTGAGGCCGCGTTGGGCGTGAAGGTGTTCGACAATGTCCATGAACCCGGCTGCAGCACGGGGATCGAGATTGCTTGTCGGTTCATCGAGGATCAGGATTTCCGGCTCCTGCGCCAGGGCACGGGCAAGCTGCACAAGCTGGCGTTCGCCGTCTGAGAGGCTGCCCACCGGCCGGTCGAGCAAAGCTGTGATCCCCAACTCAGCCGCGCACGAACGGGCTATTTCATAATCTTTGCCAGTCAGAATGCGCAGCATGCCTCTCTTGCCTGTGCGCCCCATCAGGACAACTTCCATTGCCGAGATAGGGACACCCTCATCAAAAGAAAGGTGCTGGGGAAGGTAGCCCACTCTTTTGCGCAGGGTGGTCAGTCCCCAGTCCTCCAGGGGCTTTCCCAGCACGCAAACCTCTCCCTGGCTGGGCAGGACAAAGCCTGCCAGAATGCGGATCATGGTGGTCTTGCCGCTTCCGTTAGGGCCCGCGATACCCCAGAACTCACCCGGTTCGATTGTAAGATTCACGTTGCGCAGGATGGTAACCTTCCGCAAATCTACCCTCACCCCGCGCATATGGATAAATGAATTCATGGATCTGCGCTTTCCAGCCCCACTCTGGTGAGCAGGCCGATATTATCAAGTAGAAGCCTGGTATAGGTGGTGTTGCGCTCATTAGTGCCCGGGAAATTGCTCAGGATACATACCGGCAGCCCTGTCTCGGCGGATATGGCTCTGGCCACAGTCTTTCCGCCGCTGTGAAGGTTACCTGCAATGAAAGCGATATTCTGCTCCGCGGCGGTTTCGACTATCTCTTTCAGCCGCAGCACGGAGAGTTCGTCAGGCGAGTTGGTGAACTCATCCACAACCTCGAGCCCGGCCCAGCGCACGAAATCGGCTTGCCTGAAGGATGCCAGTACTTTCACTCCGCAAAAATCAGCCTCCTCGATCCTCAGACGCGCCTCCTGTTCGGCTTCCTCGACTTGAAACCGCGCCAGGGCGAAATTTTTCTCCAAAACAGGGATAAGACGGCTGTAAAAGTTTTCAAGAATGTCTTTCACCCGCTTCAATGCAGCGAGGTGGTTGGATGGGATAACCAAGTCGGATGCCGCATGCCCCGGAGATTCGAGCATTGCCACACGCAGGAGTGGATTCTGGGAGACCAGTTTCCGGTCCAGGTAGGATTGGAAGTCGTGTCGAATAATCAGATTGGCTTGCGAAAGATGCACCGCATCCACGGGTTTAAAATCAAAATGTCCCGGACAGGAGCCTGGCGGAATGAGCACGCGTATTTCCAGTTCGTCGCCTGCAAGAAGTTCGAGCATGCTGCCGATCATCGTGGTGGTGGCCATCACAACCGGGCGTTTTTCCCTGGCGGCCTGGGACCGGGGAATGAGGATAAGCGACACAGCAAGAAAAAGCGAGAACCACTGCCTGGCGAATTTCAATCAAGCCTCCTGAAAACAAAACAAGGGCGGACTTAAGCCCACTCTTGTTCTAATAAAGCAAATCAGTAATCAAATGTCAATCCGACAAACGCAGTCGCTCCAGGCATCGGGTAACCGGGCCGGTACTCGTAGTCTGTGCCGGTCAGGTTTTCCACAGCCACGAACAGATGGCTGCCGTGTCTGGTACCGCCGAGTTTACCGAGATAGCAGGAAAGCTTGGTATTGGCTATCGTATAGGATTCGGTTTTGCCGAGCTGTGATTTGTTTACCTGAGACAGGGGAGTAAACCGGGGTTTGGCAACATATTTCTCATCCACTGCCTCGACATCCAGGCTCAATTGAAATCTTTTCATGAATCTCAGGTTTCCACCCAGAGTAACCATGTAGCCAGGAGCTTGCGGCAATGTTTCAGGGTCTTTGCCAAGGATTGTCAGACCTGAGAACAGCGAGAGGCGTTTCACAGGAAACCAGTTGACCGAAGCCTCGAAACCGGTGGTCTTGAATTTATCCACGTTGGCAAAGGTCGGAGGTGGCGGGGGAGGCGGGATAAGCCTGATCCTGTTTTTGCCTCTGTCGTGGAAAATGCTGAAATCGAGGCTTGTATTTGTCGAAGGGGTAAGTTTCAGCCCCAGCTCGTAGTGATTGACCCGCTCGGGTTTCAGATCCCGGTAGGCTTCCCGCTGGTAGTTCCATACCGCGTTATAAAACCAGACAGAATAGATCCCGGCATAGTTGAAACCCCGGGTATAATTGGCGTACAGGTTCCATTTTTCCCCGTGAAGGGAGATTCCGGCCTCGGGGGCTGTCTCGTTGTCAAAAGACGTGTGATGGTTGAACCTGACACCCGCCGAGGGCGCCAGGGTCAGGCCGCTTGCCACCGGAAAGGCATGCTGGAGGCTCGCGTATCCTGCGGTATTGAAAAAATACTTTTCAGTCATCCGTTTGGTATTAGCCGGGTCGGCGTGCTCCTCGGCAAATTCGCCGCCGTAGGAATCGTAATCGAAACCGAGAGTCAATTCCGTGGCATCGGTGAACATCAGATTTTGCTGGATTCGGATCCCCCGGTTGAGCCAGTCTGTCTTGGAGTTGAACCAGTTGTCGGTTGTCCCGCTCCACTGCTCCCAGTTTATCTTGCCGTGGTCCATGTAAAGCCTGATAAACCCGCTTGTTTTTTCGCTGTGATTGGCTAACGTAAGGTTGTGTGTCAAATCCTCAGTATTGAATCGCGCGCGTTTTGGCACCGGGCCTCCCACCGGGCCCGGGTCATCCGCCCAGTTATCCGAGCTTGTGGTGATAAGGGAAATATCCCACTCGTTATTGAACTCGTATCCGACACGACCCCAGTAGCTTCTCAACTGGCCGTCGGCCTGCGGCCTGTGCCCGTCAGTGCCTTTTAAACTACTGCCGAAATAGTAATCAAACGAGCGGAATTTTCCGCCGTGGTTGAAAGCCATGTTGTACGTGTTTTCCTGTCCGCCGGAGACCGTGATATCGGTTTTCGTGCCCTCCCTGTGCATCCTTCGGCTCACCAGATTAACTGCGCCGAGACTCATGTTTCCCCAGCGCACCGGCTGAGGAGATTTGTAGATATCGATTCGCTCAAGGTGGTCTACGCTGTGTAAGTCCATCAACGGGTGAGCCCAGACACCGACAGATTTGGGCACGCCGTCGACCAGGGTCTGGATCGCGGCTCCCGGCCGCTCAGTGCCCTGCCCGCGAATATATATCGCACCGCCTTCACCGCCCCCGTAGCTGCCCACCAGATTATACCGGGAAATCGATACACCGGGTACTCTGCGCAGCGCTGAGGGCAGGTCCATGGCATTGAGATCCCTTATCTGCTGCACGCTGACACGGGTGAGGACCGAGGAGTTGTTCCTGATCACGATTTCATCCAATATCGCCTTTCCAACAATAACAACCGGCGGGAGTTCATAGATGATCGTGTCCGGCTCCTCCGCTGGAGCTGCCCTTAAAGCAGTGGCAGCCAGCAGAAGCAAAAAAGAAAAACCGGCAGAAAATCGTTTATACATTATATCCCCCATTTTAGTTAGAGTGTTACGATATTCAAAAAAGTGTTACGCCGATTAATATAACAAAAAACCCTAGGCTTGGCAATAGGGAACAAACAGAAAATAGGAAAATACAATTAAAGTTGGAATCGACTGGCCGGATAACGTTTACAGCAGATTCAAACCTTACTATTTTTACTCTGATGAGCATAATGATGAGTACATACCAGAGAGATCGCGTCGGTAGTAACCAGTCGATGATTTATCTCAGTGAGGGTCTCACCAGGCGTGGACACAGTCGCACGAGCGGATCATCATCCTTGCGTGATAGAATCGGTTCGGCAAACCTTTTACGGTTGACTTCAGACCCTCAGTCTTTTATATCACTGCCATGAAAATTATATACCGATCCGTAATGAGTTAGGAAACTCATTCTGAATCCCAATAAGGAGAAAAAATCAATGCCAGTAGTGATCTGTCTCGATCTGGAAGGAGTTCTCACACCCGAGGTCTGGATCAATGTGGCCGAAAAAACGAGTATCGAGAAACTGCGCCTGACTACCAGGGACGTGAGCGACTACGATGAACTGATGCGCATGCGCTTGAAGATCCTGGACAAAAACAACCTGAAAATTGGCGACATCCAGTCCGTGATCCGCACCCTGGAACCCCTGGAGGGAGCCAGGGAGTTTCTCGACAGCCTGCGTATCAGATGTCCGGTGGTCATCCTCTCGGACACCTACTATGAGTTCGCCGGCCCGATGATGGAAAAACTCGGGCAGCCGGTGTTGTTCTGCAACAGCCTGGTGATCGAACCCGACGGCAGGATCGCCGATTACAGGCTGAGGCAAAAAGACGGCAAGTTCAAATCTGTTCAGGCTCTTCAAAGCCTCCAGTTCAAAGTGATCGCGGTCGGTGACTCCTACAATGACACAACCATGCTCAGAGAGGCGGATGCCGGGATACTTTTTCGCCCGCCGGACAATGTGATCGAGGAATTCCCCCAGTTCCCCGTTACCCGGACCTACAGCGAACTCATGTCCGAAATAGAAAAAAACCTGGATTGATTTACATGCTGTTCAGGATTGAGTTGGAATCTTCAGAGGAAGCTTATAACATATTGTTTTTAGAGAGAAAATCTCACGCACTTCTCCAGAACTCCGAAATTATATCAGGTAAGCTAACGATTCTGGGATGTCGGTTATGATAGTTGTTAAACAGTTAACGAAGACGTTCAAATTGTCACGCCAGCAGAAGCGGGAGCGGGGTGAGGATTTCTCGGGATCGACGATTGATGCTGTCCATGAAGTCAGTTTCACCTGTACTCCGGGAAGAATATTCACTCTTCTGGGACCCAACGGTGCCGGAAAAACTACCGCATTGCGCATGATTGCCACCATGCTGAAACCCACCTCGGGAACGATCACAGTGATGGGATACGACATCGCTCGGCAGCCACAGGAAATCCGTCGCCGCATGGGATTTCTCACCGGAAGCACCGGACTCTATGATAGGCTGACCGCGAACGAGCTGGTGAAGTACTTCGCTGATCTCTACGGTATGGAGAAGAACGAGTACCAGCGCCGCCGGGATGAATTGTTCGCTCTGCTGGATATGAACGATTTCGCCAACCGCCGGATCGGCAAGCTGTCTTCCGGGATGCGCCAGAAAGTGTCCATAGTTCGGACGATGATCCACGATCCTGAGGTCGTAGTCTTCGACGAGCCCACGGTAGGCCTGGACGTAGTCACCTCGCGAAACATCATCCAGCTGATCCGAAGCTGCAAGGATGCCGGGAAGACAATTGTTTTCTCCACGCACCGGATGGGCGAAGTGAGCCTGCTCAGCGATGATCTCGCCATCATCCACAAGGGACAGCTGTGCTTTAACGACACCTACGAAGAATTTCTAGGCCGGATGCAGACCAGATCCGTCGAGGATGAGTTCATCCGTCTGGTAGAGGAGGCTTGAAGATGAATACGGTCATCACGATTTTCAAGAAAGAATTGATCGATACCCTGCGAGATCGCCGTACCCTGCTGATGATGGTGGTCATTCCGATGCTGCTTTTTCCGGTCCTGATGGCAATCGTTTTCAAGGTCCAGATTTCCCAGATCAAGAAAGCCGAAGAAAAAAAATTGAGGGTCGGGGTGCTGACCTATGGAAATGCCCAGGCATTCAGAGATTCGCTTTTGAGCAGGGAAGATCTGCAGATCAGGGAAGACATCCGGGCCGAGAGTACTCAGGAGCTTATTCAGCAAGACAGCCTGGATGCGGCCATCCTTTTTGGCGAGGATTTCGACAGGCAGGTGGCGGAGCTCGAGGAAGGGAAAATAGTTCTCTATTTCAAATCCACCAAAGACCAGAACATTACCAGATCACGCCTGCGACCTTTGATAAATGATTTCGAGAAAAGGCTGCTATCGGAGCGTTTCGAGAAATTGAGCCTGGATCGAAAAATCGTCAGCGCGGTTCGTGTCGAAGAGCATGACGTTGCCTCGATAAAGGAAAAAGTGGGAAAAGCGGTAGGAGGGTTTCTGCCGTATATATTCGTCATTTTCTGCTTTCTGGGGGGAATGTATCCGGCTATAGACCTGGGCGCCGGAGAAAAAGAGCGCGGCACTCTGGAAACTCTGCTGACCACACCTGCCAGCCGTTTCCAGATCCTGGTGGGCAAGTTCAGCGTGATCGTCCTTGCCGGGATCATATCCGCCGCTGTTTCCATGACAGGGCTGTTTGTGGCCGTAATGCAATTTAAATCACTGCCCATTCCCCCGGAATTGCTGGACGTAGTCAAGAATATCCTGGCACCCGGCACTCTTGCATTGATCTTCTCTCTGCTGTTTCCCCTGTCCATATTTTTTGCCGCCTGCATGCTTTCTCTGTCCATCTTCGCCAGATCGTTTAAAGAAGCTCAAAGCCTGATTACTCCTCTCAACATTGTCATAATCGTGCCGGTTTTCATCGCGCTTCTCCCAGGCATTGAACTGAATGTAAAAACAGCACTGATTCCGATTCTCAACGTTTCGCTGGCGGCAAAGGAGATTATCTCCGGAGCCATAGCGCCGGGACTTCTGGCCGAAGTCTACGTCTCACTCGTTGTCCTGGCCGGAGTAAGCCTCTACGGATGTGCGCGGTGGTTCGAGCGCGAGAGGACAATGTTTCGCTAATCGTGATCGCACGGGCCGGTCAGGAGTGAAAACACACGGGTATTCTTGATCTAATATTTATCGGGAATGATTACAAGTTTTCTCCAATTTACCAATTGGAAGAATACCAATTCATTTACTTTCTTTTCAATAACGAGAAAATAAAAAATTCCTTAGCTCAAACGAGAGAGGTGTAATCATGAAGGAAATAAAGCAAGACAATAAAGTATCCAGGAGGGAATTTGTCAAGCAGGGATCCACAGTGCTGGCCACCGCTGCCGGGCTTTCCGCCCTTGGTGCACCGGCGATTCTGAGCGCGCAGAATATCAACAACAGAATCAATCTCGGGATTATCGGAACGGGAAGCCGCGGCGGCTCGATCATGCGCGCGATCAGGGATCACGAGCAATCCATGATAACCGATCTCTGTGACGTCTACCCGCCCAACCTCGAGGAAGCCAGGAACTACACCGACAACGACAAGGTCCGCACGCACACGGACTGGCGCAAAGTTTTAGAGCAGAAAGACGTGGACGCGGTCGTGGTGGCCGCCCCGCTTTATCTCCACGTGCCGATGAGTATCGCAGCTCTCGAGGCAGGCAAGCACGTGTTCAGCGAAAAGAGCATGGGCCTGAACATGAAGCAGCTCAACGAGATGCTGGCAGCCGCGCAGAAACACAGCGATCTGGTTTACCTGGTGGGCTACCAGAGCAGGCTCAACGAGTCACTCAAGATGGTCAAGGAACTTGTAGAGGCTGGTTCACTCGGCAGGATAACCCAGTTCTACTGCCATTTCGACCGCAACCAGACCTGGAAAAAAGAGGGTCTGCCCCCGGAATTCGACAGGCAACTCAACTGGCGGCTTTATAAGGAATACTGCGGCGGGCTTTTGACCGAGGTTGTGACCCACGAAATCGACCAGGTGCTGGATGTGCTCGGCACCATGCCTAGAAGCGCTTCTTTCTACGGCAATATCATGATCTACAAGGACGGCCGCGAGCACCACGACAGTATCATGGGAACCTGGGAGATGGAGGACGGCGTGCTCGGAGTCGGCACCGGCCATCTCTCCAATGCCAGCCAGGGCTCGGGCTGGACCATGCTCGGCACCCACGGCACAGTGGAAAGCTACGGCGGCACGCTCAAAGTTTACTGGGAGAAACAGGCGCGGCATCTGGACTCGGTCGGGATCGAGCACAAGTTTACCACAATCAAGCTGGGACAGTCACTCAAGGAGAGCGAAAGCCCGAATCTCACCCCGGCCAAGGTTGTCACATTCGATATCGACAGCAGCTACGAGCTTGCCACAGCGCGCGAGTTCGAACATTTCTACGACTGCATCCTCCGTGGCGCCAGGCCCATCATGGACGCAGTGAGCTGCCGCAACTCCTCGATAGCGGCCCTGATGGCCTACCATTCCTCCATGAACCACGGGCGAAAGTACACCAGAGAGGAAATTGAAGCGATGGGGTAGGGAATTAAAATTAATTATTGGCCGATAACTTTTTGGGATTGGGGCTGGGTAAAATAGGGGCCGCCTGTCCGAGCCACGTAAGAGGGGCGTGTAGTTGACAATCAATTTCCATTATGGGTTGTAATAGAAAAGAAAGCTCGGCATGCCATTGCGCGTGCCCAACGGGCCGTGCAGGCGACCACGGACGGAGCGTGTTTTTTCTAGGTAAACACCGAGGGTTATATGAACCCTGTGAGTTCAGGCGAGTTGCGGCCCCGAAAAGATTTTTGGTACTTTTGATCGTTTGCAAAAGTACAGAATAAATCCTGGAACGCTGGGATACATCACGGGCACGGCACGCCGTGCCCTACGAAAATATCCATCGGAAATCTGAGAAAAAGGCCCGGTTGATTAGCCGGGCTTTTTTTTCTTTAAAATGTTATTAATATTATCGCCATGTACTTATTAATCATTAATGGAGGCATGAGATGAGATATTATCTGTTCCTATCAGTTTTGCCGCTGCTTTTAGCCTGTAACTGCCCTCAGGTTGAAACATTGAAAAAAAGCAAACAAGAGATTCTGGATCAGATATACAAGGATCGATTGATCGAGGTGGCTGAGAGAGTTTACGCCCGCCAGCTAACCTCGGGAACCGGTGGGGATATCAGCGTCCGGGTGCCGGGCACAGAGCGGATAATTGTCAAAGCCACCGGAACCTGCCTGGGCGACCTGGATTATAGCAAGCTTTCCACAATCAACCTCGAGGGTGATGTGCTCGAGGGCAACCCGGCGCCGTCGCACGAGGCGGATATTCACGCAGCTATTTACTCCATGCGCGACACTGTGGGAGCGGTCATGCACATGCACGCTCCGTACTCCACTGCCTGGGCTACAGTGGGAAAAATAATTCCCGCTGTGACCCAGCAGTCGGTAAAGCCGCTCAAAGCTGTGGCTATCGTGCCGTATTACAGGGTGGGTTCACCGGAGCTGATCGAGGCTGTAGTGGAGGCATACCGCAATCCGGAGACTTCGGTGGTGATGATGGAGAACCACGGTGCTTTCGTAGTGGGCAGCGACCTTTACGACCTTCTCTACAAGGCCGAGGTGGTCGAAAACACCGCCAGGATCGCCTGGCTCTGCAAGGCCCTCGGAGAACCGAAAGGCTTCGAGTTCTGAGGGTTTTTCAGGCAACCGCTTCCCTGATCTTGCTTATCACATCATCAGTAAGCACGCTGGCTTGCCCTGCCGCTGCGTTCTGTTTCACCTGCTGTTCGCTCTTGGCTCCAGGGATCACCACGCTTACCGCATCACTGGCCAGGATGTACTGCAGGGCAAGCTGCGGCATGGAGATCCCGAGTTCGGCAGCAATGGGTTTGAGCCTGTCTGTCTTCTCCACCCAATCGCGCAGCTTTTCCGGGGGCACGCTGTGAGAGCGGTGGTCGTCCGGGCCGAATGTCGAATCCTTTGTGAACTTGCCAGTCAAGAAGCCGTAGGCCAGCGGCACGCGGGGGATTATTCCGATGCCGGCTTCTTTGGCTTTCGGCAGGAGTTCTTTTTCCGGCTCGCGCTGAAGGATATTATACACCACCTGGATCGTTGAGCCGTAGCCTGCCTCGATCTGGCGCAGCCCGTGCTCCAGCGGGCCTATCGAGATACCATAGGCTCTTATTTTGCCCTGCTCGACCAGCCGGTCGAGTGTTTCCGCATTGGCGAGAGCCTGTTCGAGCTGCTCCCCGGTGCTGGGCGTGTGAAGCTGGTAGAGATCAATATAGTCTGATTTGAGACGCCGAAGAGAGTCCTCGACCCGTTGGCTGAGAAACTCGCCGCTGAAATCTTTCTGCCATTGGCCGTGCTTGTCCGTGAGATTGCCGCCCTTGCTGGCGATCACCACCAGGGAGCGGCGGGTGGAAAAAACCTTTGCCAGAAGTTCCTCGCTGTGGCCGGCTCCGTAAACATCAGCCGTGTCGTAGAAATTAATCCCGAGCTCGAACGCAGCTTCGATTGCCCGGGTCGAATCGCTGTCATCCACTTTTCCCCAGCCGATCTGAAACTGTCCAAGCGTTGCCGTACCGCCGATTGCCCAGGCGCCGAACCCCACCTCGCTCACCCTTATTCCTGTCCTGCCAAGAGTTCTGGTTCTCATTATTACTCCCAGAGCAGATTTTGCGTTAAAGATAGAGAGACTGTTTTCGCTACTTACAAAATAGGCTGCTGACAAGACTATGTCCAGATTCAAACTTGATGCCACCGGAGGAGAAAAGCTTTGTATTCAACCGTTGAATTCTTTAATATACATTCTACGCTCAATCGAATTCTGATCTGAATAAATTTCCGGAGGGCAAATTGATCAAAGCTGCTCAGGGTTTGCTATTCTGTCTGCTTCTGACAGTATCAGCGCCGTGTCATGCTGACCAGAACTGTTTCCTGGTGGTGGCGGGCCGGGATGCCACAGCCGACGGCAGCGTGATCATAGGCCACAATGAAGACAACGGGATCGACATGGTATTCCGCATGCGCAGGGTGGAACGGATGGTCCACCAGCCCGGCGAGTTTGTCGAGCTGGCCGGGGGCGGACTCCTGGCCCAGGCTGATACCACTTATGGCTACCTGATTTTCGAGATGCCTGGCAAGCCGTTTTCCCATAGCCTGCTCAACGAGCACGCAGTGGCAGTGGTGAGCAATTCGTGCCCCTCCAGGGAGGACAAGCCGGAGCTGACAGAGGGTGGAATCGGGCCGATGCTGCGCTACCTTGTAGCCGAACGTGCCAGAACAGCCCGCCAGGGTGTCAAGCTGGTCGGCTCTCTTGTCGAGCGTTTCGGTTACTCGTCAAGCGGAAGGACCCTGACAATCTGCGATTCCCGCGAGGCCTGGCAGGTGGCGCTGGTCAACGGCAAGCTCTGGTGCGCCAGGCGCGTCCCGGATGATGATGTTGCCGTTCTGGCAAACAGCTACGGGATCCACGAAATTGACATGCGCGACACGGTGAACTTTCTCGGCTCAAAGGGTGTTATCGAATATGCCAAAAGACGTGGCTGGCACAATTCTCTCAAGCACAGGGCATTCGATTTCGAACGGGCCTACGCCAGGCCTGACCGCGTGCTGGACCCGGCCCAGAGAAACCGCCAGTGGAGCGGTTACAGGAATATCTCTCAAATGGGGATCAGCCCGCCGGAAGAGGGAACCCCGATGCCATTTTCAGTCAAACCCAGACAGAAGTTGAAAGTGGAGGACGTATTTGCGATCCTGCGCGACCATTACGAAAAAAGTCCATATGATATCGGCAGAGCAAACCCGCACGGCCCAGCGGAGGAGATCGGAGCGCGGACGATTTGCTGCGGTTCCACAAACCATGGTGATGTTTTCCAGCTCCGCTCCAATCTTCCGGTGGAAATCGGGGCACTCTGGTGGCTCGCTTACTGGCGGCCTTGCTCGAGCCCCTTTCTGCCTCTCTATTTCGGTGTTGCCGAGGTACCCGAACAGTTCGATTTCCAGGCAGCACCCGGAGTTTACTCTCAGCCCGAAAATGCTCTCCAGCCGGAAGATGATAGAGCGATCAGGGTTTTTCGCGACCTGACTATTTACGTGGACAGAGATTACTGGAAAAAAATCTCGGAAGTAAGGGAAGCATGGAAAGAATTCGAACGGGTGAGTTTTGCCATTCAGCCGGTAATCGAGCAACAGGCGCTGTCGAACTGGAAACGCGACAGGAAAGCCGTGATCGAGGCCTTGAGCCGCTACTGCCAGGGTACCGCGGCTGGAGCGATGCAGAAAGCACGAGGGATGATCGAATAGCAACTGGCAGGATGGGCAAAAAAGTTGCCGAGAGCGGAGAATAACGCAGGCAGGCAAGAGGGGTCTAGATTTCTTTTTCCTGGTTTTTACCTGAGGTAAGCTCTTTCTTTCTCAACTCGTCGAGCGGGCTTTTTATGCGGTAATATCCTTTTACCCCGGTAGCAGCCACGATAACTCCGATTGGAATAAAAATCCAGCCGATATAGACTATTACGATGTTGCTGAAAAACTGGATGAAAGAAACTCCTGCAATAAAAAGTGTCAGAGCAGTGCGCATGTAAGCCAGGAGCGTTCTCTCGTTAGCCATTTGAGTGCGGTCTGCGGCAAGAAGGTCGCGGAGGATCATTTTTCCGGCGAATTTACTGTAGTATTTGTTCATCGGTTCCCTCGGGCTGTCTGACAAGAAAAGATTTTCTAACACATATTTCTCAAAATAGTTATAAAATCGGACGGCCAAGCAGTAGAAATATATTAATCAGTAAACACATGGGCAAGATATTGAATTTCCCTCGGCGGAAAAGGCTATTTTAAAAACTGATCGACAATGAGCACTACAGGAGGGTCGCGGAAAGTCTCTCCGCGGAACTCGAAAAATTCCGGCCCTTCCAGGATTAGAGCCTGAGACCGATACTTCCGGCCAGTTGCAGCGACTGCTGGCGGTAGCTGTCCGCCAGGGAGGGGTTGTTGCCCCTGACACGTCTGATAAAGATGTATTTCTGCAGCTCGTAAAGCAGGTAGAAAATCCTCCTGATCCTGGCATCTGTATCATTTTCGCGTTTCTGAGCGTAGCCCTCCCAGAATGCCGGCTCCGAAATTCCACAGTAATCCAGAACCGCAAACTCGATCTCCGGGTCCCCCCACAAAGCGCGATCCCAGTCCAAAAGGCTTGCCAGGCCGCCGCTTGCATCGATCAGGATGTTCTGCGCCCAGACATCCATATGCAGCAGGGAGGAGGGCACGCTGCGGTTGAACGCCCCGATATGCAGATCGAGCAGCTTCCTCATCGCACCGGCCTCTCGAGCGTCGTAACCGCCGCAGTCCTCGATATCGTCAAGAAGCTTGTTCCACATGATGACAAATGCCTCTGTCCAGCCGGCTTGAGGCTCCATCGGCCTGTGCTCGCCGAGATAGCCATAACGGTCGCGCTGGATCGCGTGGACAGCTCGAAGAGCCTCGCCGGTTTCGCAGAGCACACGGTTGAATTCGCGCCTGTTGAGTCCAAGGGCTTCCGAGAGCGGACTGCCCGGAGCCTTTTCCATTATCAGAAAATCCCGCTCGAGCAATTTCCGGCTGAAATCGTGGACGATAATCGCCGGGATCGAGACACTCGTGCTTGTCCTGATTTCCTGATGAACTTCAGGCTCCTGGCGCATCATCCGGTGTTCGTAAAAAAGGTTCAGCCGGCGTTTATCCTCCGGAGCGACCCTGAACACCAGGGGGTGGGCTCCGCCATCCACGAAAAAGGTGCTGTTGTACTTGCCTGTGCTGCAGCGGGTAAGTTTTAGATCCTGGGCCGGAAGATCCAGGTGACTGGCCACGGCTGCGATCAATTTTTCATTAGTGATTTGATTTTCAGGCACTGAAAATTTTCCCGCGGTTCGTTCAAAGTTCGGCAGTGCTTTCGAAATAGTGTTCCCTTGCCGTTGAAAGGCCTATAATAACTCGGAGGTTTGGATTAGGCAACTTGTAAAACCGCTGCCCGGCTTTTATTATCTTGGTTATATCAAAATTCCATTTTCAGCAGCAACTCTTTCCTGAACCGGCATCAAGGGAAAAATAAGCAGAGATGGTTTACCTGGATCTGACCTTAATCCTGATCTATTTCATCGTTGTTATCGCTTTAGGGTTCTGGTACCGCAGGAGGGCTTCACAGGACTTGGACTCCTACTTCCTGGGAGGCAAGAAAATCCACTGGCTGGCCCTGGCCATGTCCGGCTCTGCCTCCAATTTCGATATTACCGGCACGATGTGGATAGTCTCCGTGCTGTTCCTGATGGGAATGAAATCGATGTGGATCCACTGGATGTGGGGCGTGATGATGGGAGCCTTTTTCGCCTCCTACATGGGCAAGTGGGTCAGGCGTTCGGGTGTGATGACAGGCGCGGAATGGATGATGACAAGGTTCGGAGAGGCTCGTCCGGGCAAGGTCGCCCGTACTGCCTATGCGCTGATGGCGGTAATCACCCAGACCAGTTTTATCGGCTATGCTTTCCAGGGGATCGGCAAGTTCGCCTCGGTTTACGTTCCTTTCAGCCCGGCTGTGTGCGCTTTGGTAATTATCGGGGCCACGACCCTTTACGTTCTGCTGGGCGGGCTTTTCAGCGTGGTTTTGACCGATGTTATCCAGACCGTAATCCTCTCGCTTGCCTCTGTTCTGATTGCCTGGCTGGCTTACAGCCAACTTACCCCGGAGATTATCGGACAGACCGTGCCCCATGGCTGGGAGAGCGTTCTCCCGCGCTGGCGGCTGCCCGAGTTTGCCGGCACGGAAAACGCAGGGTATGAATTTTTCGGAGCGCTGGTGATTGTCTGGGTTCTAAAAGGACTGTTCCTCAATGCTGGCGGACCGGCGCAGATGTACGACTTCCAACGTTTCCTGGCTGCCCGTGATCCCAGGGATGCAGCCAAGATCGGCGCCTCCTGGAGCCTTTTCCTTGTCGTGCGCTGGGCCATGGCCGCAGGGATCACCCTGCTTGCGCTCAGCGGAGTTGCCAGGGTGAGTGATCCGGAGAAAGTAATGCCGATAGTGCTTTTGGAATATCTTCCCGTGGGCCTGCGGGGTATCGTGATCGCCGGGCTGCTCGCCGCTTTCATGTCCACGTTCAGCTCCACTGTCAACAGCGGGGCCTCCTACCTGGTGCGCGACCTCTGGCAGCCGTTTTTCGCACCCCGGGCCAGCCAGAGGCAGCTTGTACGCTCAGGCTACGCGGCCACAGTGGGCATTGTGCTGGCCGGGATCGCAATCGGCTACCAGGCGAAATCCATAGCGCAGATCTGGAACTGGATGATGATGGCGCTTGGCGCAGGGGTGATTATTCCCAATGTGCTGAAATGGTACTGGTGGCGTATGAACGGCTGGGGTTTTGCTGCCGGAACAATAGGGGGGATGGTTCTCTCGATTCCGTTTCTTTTCTTCCCGGATGCGCCGATGTATCTCACCTTTCCGCCGGTCTGCGCAGCCTCGCTGGTTGCCAGTATCGTAGGCTCTTTGTTGACCAGACCGGTGGATCAGCGCACCCTGAATTCTTTCTACAGCACTGTGCGCCCGTTCGGGTTCTGGGGCCCGGTGAAAAAGCGTTGCAGCCTGCCCGAGGCGGAAACCGGCTCAGGCGTGGAGAGTGCACCGATTGCAGTTCTCAACACGGCACTGGGAATCATCGCGATCACGGGCCTGTATCTTTTCCCGATGTACCTGGTGGGCCACTGGCACAGCACTGCGTTTGCCTGGCTTGGGGCGGCGCTCTGTGCATGTGTGGTTCTGGCCTTTACCTGGTACAGGAACCTGCCGCCGCCGCTCTCAGAGCGTGCCGGTAGTCTCTCTCCATAATCACCTGCCTTTTATTACCTCATCCCTGCTGTGCAAGAATTGATAGTCGCTTATCTTTTTGCCGCTCTCAGAGCTTTAAAGTGTCCCCTGTTTTAGCAGCCTCGTTCACTGCAAGCAAGACCTCCAGTGTATGCAAGGCCAGTTCTGCTGAGTTGGCAGGCTCGCGGCCTTCCGCAACCGAGCGGGCCAGCTCCACTATCCCGTCTGACCAGTCCACACCTGAGGCCGCGTATGGCCCGGGATCACCCTCGACGTGGTCCCAGGCCGTGGAATCCTTGTTCGAGATTCTCAGCTCGCCGCGTGCGGCTGTAAGCGATGAGAGAGAAATAGAGCCGTCAGTGCCCTGTATTTCAAGACCGTGATACTGGGTGTTGGAGTTGGCATAGGAGAACGCGATCCGGCCGATTACACTGTTGTCGAACCTGAGCAGAGCCACCCCGTGGTCGAACACTGTGACTTTAAACGGCCTGCCGCTCAGGTCTTTGCGCTCCGGGATGGCGATATCGAACATACCCTGGACAGCTTTAACAGGTCCGAACCAGTCGATCATCAGGGAAACAGGGTAGGGGCCGACATCGAGAACAGGCCCTGCGCCCTTGGTGTAAAATTGCTCGGGATTCGGGTGCCAGGTCTCCACCCTTCCGTGGAACATCTCAGCCGCGGCGGACACCGGTTTACCGATCCGGCTTTCAGCAAGCAGTTTTTTAACCTTCTGCTGGTTTTGCCCCATAAGGATAAACGGGGCGCAGGCCAGGGTTACTTTGTTTGCCCTGGCCAGGGAGATAAGCTCTTTGGCCTTATCCACGCTCAGGGCGAGCGGTTTTTCGCTCAGCACGTGCTTGCCTCCCGCAAGACAGGCCGCGATTATCTCTTCATGAGCTTTGGGCGAGGTCAGGTTCACAATCGCATCAACTCGTTTGTCGGCGATTAGATCATCGAGTGATTCGAAAAATTTCCCGCCGTATTTCTCGACAAACTCGCGGCCCTTTTCTGCAGTTCTGTTCCAGGCCCCGGCGAACGCGATTCCTTCTTTATCCTGCCGCTTTTTAAAATAGTCGAGATAAAAGTGTGCTATATCTCCGGTTCCAGCCACGGCAAAACAGAATTTTTTATTCATTTTCACTCCTTGTTCGTAATCCGGCACGAATATCACCGCCAGTCGATAATCACGCCCATATACGCGCTTCGGTCCCGAAGTATATCCAGATAGACCGAAGGTGCCTCTTCCGGCTTGATTCTGTTGGTTATCAGGTTATCGATCCTGATTCTTCCGGCCAGCAGAAGGTCAAAGAAAAAGCGCACCAGCTCTTTTTTGCCCCAACGATAATAATCATTCCCCTGCCAGGGCGGGACAGCACCGTGGGCTGCGATAATGGAGAGCGACTTGGAAATGACATCGTGGGTGAGTGTCTGCTTGGAGGGGTAAGCTGCATCGCCGATCAGGCCGAGCCTGCCCCTTTTGCGCAGCATGTGCTGGGCTGATAGGAAAACAGACGGATGCCCGGTAATATCGAAAACAAGGTCCGCACCCTGTCCCTCTGTCAGCTCGGATACTCTCTCCAGGGCTTTGTCTGCCGTGTGGCAGAGCACCTCGGTAGGGCCGTTTCCGCTCGCCATTTCGCACCTTTGGGCCAGGGGATCCACTGCGACAAGATGATTCAACCCGGCTAGTCCAAGAAACCGCACAGCCAGTTGCCCGAGAGGCCCCAGGCCGATTACCACAGCCGTTTCCCCGAGCACCGGCGCTGCTTCCCGGATACCGTTCTGCACGATAATGTTCAGTTGAAACCAGGAGGCCAGCTCCGGGGAAAGACTGCCCGGTACCGGGTGGAGATTCTCCGGCCTGTCGATAAAATATGCCCGGTGCGCGCTGGTCGAACAGACAAGCTCGCCAGGGGTTAGCCCGGACACCCCCCCGCCGGTATCTATAACCTCCCCCACGCTGCTGTATCCGGGTTCGAACGGGTATTGTATCCACTGGTCCCAGATACTTCCCGGCTCGACCTCGCGCTTGAAACAAATCATTTCCGTACCGATAGAGACCAGGGAACACAGAGTCCTGCAGCGAACCTGGCCGGCCCCCGGCGGATTGCATGGCTCGGAAACCAGTTCCATCTTTTGCGGACCGGTATAGTAGAAAACCTTGTTCTCGATACTCCCTTTGTCCATTGTGTCCTCTCAACAAAAATTGAAATAAAACTGATTTTATCACAGACTGAACGTGACAGCAGAAAAGCAGAACCGTAATATGGATAAAATAGCAGGAATACAAGTTCTTGAAAAGGCCCAATAGAACGCTTGATACTGCAGAGAAAAACGATTAATCTATCGCAGAAGAGGCTGAATTCTTTCCTGATTCAAGATAGTGATTAGAAATCTACTGTAGATTTTTTCCTGCGCCATTACCACTTAATTTTCCAGGAGGAGAATATGGAAAAGCCACTGTTTTTCACCCTTTGCCTGGCAGTCATTTTCAGCGGCTGCTCATCCGAAGGCGGCAAGCCGCAGGTCTTCGACACCTGGCCTGTGCCCATAGAGGTGCGTATCGCCCAGGGGGCTTTCACCAGGCAGCCGAAAATAAAAAATATCAGGCTCGAGGGACTGGCCGGCGAGGTGCTCAGTGCACAGGTGGCTGTAAGAAGCAACCGGGATATCAAGGGGCTGAAAGGATCGGTCTCAGACCTTGCCGCACCAGGCGGGGCGATGATTCCGGCATCCTGCGCTCAGGTGCGCTACGGCGCCTTCCTGCGGGTGGATGAAACCATGATGCTCACAGCCGACCCTCTGCTGGAGAAGGAAGCAGTGGATGTGGCTGCCAATCTGGTTCAGCCGGTCTGGCTTACCCTGAAACTGCCGCGTGAACTCGCGCCTGGAATCTACGAGGGGAAATTCGAGGTAGAGGCTGCCTCAGGCGGCAGAGCGGAATTCGACCTGAGCGTGGAAATCCTGCCCGCAGTGCTGCCACAGCCCTGGGACTGGATATATTACCTGAACATCTGGCAGGACCCGAGCGGGGTGGCCAGAGCCTACAAGGTGACAGTATGGAGCGAGGAGCACTGGGGGATCCTTGAGCGGTATGCAGAGAATTTCGCAGCGCACGGCATGAAAGCGATCATGACCAGTATTGTCTACGATCCATGGAAAAGCCAGAGCGGCTATCCTTTCGACACAATGGTCGAATGGAAATATCCCGGCGAGTTTGTCAAAGGCGGAGCAAGCCGATTCGAGTGGGATTTCACAGTGTTCGACCGCTATGTCGAGCTGATGATAGCGGCCGGGGTGAGAGACAAAATCGACTGCTACGCCCTGGTCATGGGCCCCGGCAGCACTCTCGATGCTCACATCCGCTACCTGGACACAGCGGCCGGAGAGTACCGCACAGCAGAGCTGACAGTCGGCGAAAGCCTCTGGCGCGAGGCCTGGACTGCTTTCCTGCCTGTTTTCCGCAAGCACCTCAAGGAAAAAAACTGGTTCGAAAAGGCTCTTCTTGGATTCGATGAAAAGCCCGAGAAAGTGATGAAAGTCATTTTCGATTTTATTATCAACACAGCCCCGGATTTCAAGCTGGCTGCCTCAGGCGGATACCCCGGCGATAAGCGCAAAAGGGGCGACGAGATAGTGTTCCATTACGACGAGATGGCAGACCCTGTGCGCTGGGCGGAAATCGAGCCTGTGGTCAGGAGCATGCACGAGGACAAAGATAAATACGTGAGCTGGTACACTGCCTGCATGCCTTATTTCCCCAACATCTACCTGTACAGCCCCTTGCGCGAGTGCAGGCTCCTGGCCTGGCTGTCCTGGAAATACGGCTTTGACGGCTACACCCGCTGGGCAGTCAACGCCTACCCTGAGGATGTCTGGGATCAGCCGCGGTACAAGTGGCACTCCGGGGACAATTACTTTACCTATCCAGGCAAGCACGGGCCCCTGGACGGCATGCGCTGGGAGCTTCTCAGGCAGGGAATCCAGGACTACGAGGCGCTGAGAATCGCGTGGGACATGTGCGAGAAAGCAGGCCGCAAAGACCTGACCGAAAAGCTGCGCAAGGCAGTGGCCACTGGCAGCATAGTTGATTCGTGCCGGTGGATACCTTTGGTAGAGGAGGCCAGAAAGATAGTAAACGAGGTGATCCGGGAATTGGGGCCGTAGAAAGAACCCGGCTTTGCGGATAAAAGCTATTAGATTACAATGGAAGGCAGCTTACAGGGATTTTTACTGGGTAATGTTAAAACGGCTTGCGCATCAGTCGCACGCCTGCAACTGCTCTTGTCCAGTGTCCTTGTTAACAGCGCCGTGATAACGCCTAACTACGAATCAATCCTGTCAGACCCACGACAAGCAGCGTGGTAAACAACCAGCCCATGATAGTGTGAAACAACTTGTAGTAGAATAGCTCGCTGCCGCTAAACCACCTGAGCATTTTTATGTTGAACATTTCACCCCTTCTATTCGCATTAGGAAACCAATAACTCGCCTGGTGCAGATCAACCAGCGGTACAAACGTATCAATAGAATACACCAGTGAATTGAATTTTGGATAGTTCTCGGACACTTGAAGGTTCTTCCAGCTGCTACCAGAAACATATGCACTCTCTTTCGATGGTGTCATGAAATCTTCTCGATAACCTTTTTCAAAAAGAAACCAACCCAGTAAAACGAACGCCAGTACGAACCAACAAGCGCGCAAGGGGCGATAGCCGTAACCGATACTTTTTCCGAGAAAGTGATACCAGAACTTCTCCGGCCATGTCAGTTTTGCCAGGCGTGCCCGGTCTTTTGCTTTCGCAATGAGAATCCTTTTTGCCTCGGAATCATGCCCGCTCTTGCGAAGCACTTTTGCCAGTTGCTCGTATGGTTGTGTCCGGAAATGCTTAGTAGGCTGCCTGTGTAGCCAGTCTATGCGGCTCTGTGCGTCTGTTGGGGCATGTTCGTCTATTTCATCGTAAACCAGGCCGTGCAGATGAAGTTTTCCGCTTTCAGGCCAGCTTTCTTGATCGTCCCACAGTGTGCCGATTCTGGCTAACTGAAGATTTAATGTCGTTTTTTCTGGAGATTCAATATTGGTCCAGACCAAGGTTTTAACGATTGTTGCACTATCAAGACAAACCTCGCCTTCAGCCTTAAAACCATCATTTAGAAAGACACTGCCATCGACCTTGAGCCTGTCAGCGTTGAGGGCAACCCCATCAGGATTAATAAACTGGCCTTCAGAACAATCAAACTGTCCGCCAATTGTTACGTCGAGCATACGAACTTCGCCCTCTGCCTTGAAGCCGTTACGTAGAAAGACAGAGCGCTCGACCTTGAGCACGTCAGCGCTGAGGGCAACACCATCAGGATTAATGAACTGGCTTTTGTCACACTCAAGGTTCCCTCCAGTGGTCGTGCCGAGCATACGGACCTCACCCTTGCCCTTAAAGCCGTTACGTAGAAAGATATCTCCCTTGACCTCCACGCTGTCAGCGTTGAGGGCAACCCCATCAGGATTAATGAACTGGCCTTTGTCACACTCAAGACTTCCACCGATTTTTGCGCCGAGCAGACATACTTCGCCCTCGGCCTTGAAACCGCCACACAGATGCACACAATTCTCTATCTTGAGCCTGTCAGCCCCCAGGGCGTACCCGCGAGAGTTTATGAACTGCCCGTCCTCACATTCAAGGGTTCCACCGATTGCCGCATCGTACAGACATACGGGCCCTTCGGCCCTGAAGCCATCACTCAAAAAAACCGAAGCACGAACGTTTACCTCGTCTGCGCTCAGAGCCCTTCCACCCCTGTTCCTGTTGATGAACTGGCCGCCAGAGCAATCAACCTGTCCGCCGATTGTCGCTCCGGAGAGACGCACCTCACCCTCGGCCTCGAAACCATCTCTCAAGAATACATTGCGCTCGACCTTCAGCCCATCGGCAACAAGCGCGCCGTTCTCAGGACTGATTAAATGGCCGTTGGAGCAGTCAAGACTTCCGCCGATTGTTGCGCCGAGCAGACATACTTCGCCTGAAGCCCTAAAGCCATCGTCCAGGAATACACCGCCTTTCACCTTGAGTCCATCGGCCTTGATGGGACCGGTATGAGTGCCGTGGAGAAAGAGTGCAGGTATTTCCGTCTGCTCAAGGTTGAGACCTACCGGAAGAGAACTCTTTCGAAGAGACAGCGAGAATGAAATCTTCGCGAATTGCAGGTCAAGCTTGCCATCTATCCGAGCTCCTAAAACAACGATGCCCCGATGCGTCACCAGCGCTGATGCCTGCGGATCGGTGCAAAGCCAGGCTATGCGGTCGGCCTTGAGCACACGCTCGCCACTCCACCTGTCGGCATGTGCCGGATCGTTATTTTCTTCCGAATCCACGCTGAAGTCAGCACGCTCGCCGTTAGCGAACGCTTTGAACAGTTTTCTTTCAGCCTTTGTAAGACTTCTGAACTTATCCTTGGCTAGATCAAGCAGTATAGATGCTTTTTTAACTTGTCCCTGGCCTCTATTGCTTTTCTTAGGCATGAGCAATGCTCCATGGGCTTTCGTTTAAACATGGATGCTACAGCGGTGGATTATTTAAATTATCCGGCTTGCTCCCAAAAAGGTGCCGCTAATTATTAGAGATAGTTATAAACTGCAAATGCCAGTTGGTAAATCGTATCGGCCTGATCGTTTTGCCGCAGCCAGATCGGAGTGATGCTTATACCGGATTGTAAACGCTTTTCTTTATTATAAGGTTTTTATGGGGTGAGTGCAAGAGTTTTGTTAAAAAACATGATAAAAAGATTATTTTTAATTTACTTTTGTAACCAAAAGTAAACAAAAGTTTTTTCGGGGGAGCAAACTCGTGTGCCAATACGGCTTTTATATGCTTTGCTGTTTTCCAGGTAATAACACGCTCCTTTGGAGTCTCTCGAACATGCGGCCCTGATGAGGCGGCCTTCGGCCGCAAAAGAGACCGGACGCTATTGAATCTCCCTGCGAGAATTCAATATTGAAATTCTGACACACCCCTGTATCCCCTCTTGATAGAGGGG
>CAZJQI010000035.1:0-46051 GCA_964548275.1 uncultured Gemmatimonadales bacterium | reverse complement strand
GAATTTCATGGTTCAAAAGTGACTACAGATGCAGGTCTTCTTGCCTATCGTGAACTGGAAGAGGCATTGGGATTATTCGATTCGGTGTCTAAAAATTTGAGCGATAGACGGACCGGACGGAACATCCAGCACGGCATAAAGAATCTTTTACGCCAGTCAGTTTACAGCAGACTGGCTGGATACGAGGATGTTAATGATGCGACCCGGATGAGCAAAGACCCTGTAATGCGAGCCATCACTGAGAAGAAGAAAGTCAAGAAGGATGCCGCCAGTGAAAACTCAATGGGACGTTTTGAGACTGAGATGTTAACGCTGAAGGAAAATCTTGGCGCTTTGTCGGAGATCAACGGCAGGTGGGTAGAAAGGGCGATTAATAAAACATCGTATCGACGTATCATTTTGGACATGGACAGTTCGGAGAGCCCAGTACATGGTGATCAGCAAGGATCGGCCTATAACGGTCATTTCGGTTGTGTATGCTATCACCCTGCATTTTGCTTTAACCAGTTTGGAGATTGCGAAGGAGCAATGCTTCGCCCTGGCAATGTTCACAGCGCGGAACGTTGGAAGGAACTTCTGGAACCGATCGTTCAGCGGTACAAACACAGGAAAATAAAGCTATACTTCCGGGGTGATGCAGTCTTTGCGAAACCCCGGCTCCAAAATCGAAAAAGCAGGCTTAGATAACCTATATCAACTTTAATATGGTGAATGTCGGTTCCATTTAACAGCAACCTACCCCCTGCAAGAGTAACCGATTATATATAAATACTCAAATAAAGAATTCATACGGAATAACAAAAGGGAAGATCGGCAATATGAAAACCGCATCGATGTTCTTTACTGTTTCACTGTTCGGCCTTGCGGCGCTCGTAAATTGCTGCCAGCAAAAGGCGTTGTTCGAATTGGGGGTGGCGTCGAGTATGGAGAAAGTCCATTTCGACAAGCCGCATCGTTTTGAAACCGCAGACACGGTTGAGCTTGCCGCCGCAGGCGGCGAATATGAATCGTTCCAACTGGTGGTTCAAGGCCACCGGGACACCCTCAGATCGATCCGCTGCAGGACTGATGGGTTCGAGTTCGATAAAGATGATGGTTCTTCTGGACATGTTAGTTTCAACCCGGTAGGCTACGTGCGCACCACCGTTGTCTGTGACAAGTACGACAGCTCTATCGGCTGGTGGCCCGACCCGCTGCTCGAAACCGGCAGTTTCGACCTGGCCCCGGGCGAAATTCAACCCATTTGGGTAACCGTCCATGTCCCGCGCGGGACAGCCGCGGGTTATTACTATGCTACCATCAAAGTGTCGACGGATGGGGGAGGAAGCAGGGAAGTGCCGGTAAAGCTCCGGGTATGGGGTTTCGACCTGCCGCGCACGCCGTCGATCAAAACCCTGACCTGGGTGAGCGAACTGTCCAGCTATTACGGTTACCGGAATGGTAGTCCGGAAGCGGTCCAGGCTAGAAGGAAGATGTACGACCTGCTGCTGAGCCACCGGCTCGGCCCGGGCGGCAACATAGAGTTGACGGACGAGGAAATCGGCTACTGCATGGAGCGCGGGATGAACGCATTCTTACTGCACGTCATACCCAACCTCAAGCGCAGGGGAGAAGATGAATACTCGGAAACGTACCAGAAAGAACTGAAGGAAAAACTCGCAGGGTGCGTCGAAAGGTTCGGACCGAGGGGGTGGCTGGACGGGAAGGCTTACGTTTACAACTACGACGAAGTAGGCCGGGAACACTGGCCTCTGGCCAAACAGATGTACAGGCTGGTGAAAAATGTCAGCCAGGAACTCAGGGTGATTCAATGCCTTAACATCCCCGAGGGAGTAAAAGCGCTGGCCGGTTACGCGGACACCTGGGATGTTTACGTGGCCCAGTACGAAAAGACCGGCGTACAGGAAAGAGTTGCCGAGGGAGATGAAGCCTGGCTTGCCGTCTGCTGCTATCCGACGTCCCGGCCGAATTTCTTTCTGGAGTATCCTGCAATCGACGGCAGGTTGATCGGCTGGATCTGCTGGCAAACCGGAGTGAGCGGATTCGAATACTGGAGTCCCAACAGCTGGGGAAAAAACGAGGGCTTTCCGCAGTTGCGCGGAAACTGGACGGCCAACACTTTCAGAAATTACAACGGGGATGGCTATCTTACCTATCCCGGACCAGGCGGCAACCCTCTGGCCTCGATCCGCCTGGCCAACCTGAGGGACGGTCTGGAGGACTACGAATATCTCAGGCTGCTGGTGGAATTGCAGGGAGAAGTGCACATTGCCGGTGAAGTGGCAGGTTCAACCACAGATTTTACCAGCGACCCCGGAACTGTTTGCCGGGTACGGGAATCGATCGCTTTAAGGATCGAGGAATCGCTAAACCGTAATAAAAACTGATATAAATTTGAATCGACTGCAAACCTGCCTGAATCCGCCCATAAAAAGCCTCAATTCCCGGCGATTTCTTTTTATAGCTGCACTGATCGAGTTAGTTCACTGTCAACCACCATTGTGCCGGATCTTTCGATCTTAATCCGGCCCGAAGTCTCACCTGCTGTCCCGAAACGTACTTGGTAGCGGGTCTCTCTATTCTCGAATCCAACTCCCAGTTCACCGACACTTTTCAGGGCTGTTGATTCAAACATTCGCTCCTGGTCGATATCTCCCGTAAAATAATTCTTGATCTTTTTCAACAGAAAAAGCCCGATATTTTATCGGGCTTTTTTGTCTTGCCGCACCAGTTTCTGTCTTCTCACTCCTTTGCCTCACACACAGGCAGAACCACCTCAACTGTTAATCCCGGCGGAGGCTCGTTGTTTTTCAGAGCTATAGCGCCGCCATGGAGTTCGATAATATTCTGCACTATGCTCAATCCCAGTCCCGATCCTCGCGATCTGGTGGTAAAGAAAGGCTTGAAAACTTCCTTCATGATCTCCGGAGGCATTCCCACACCCTCATCGCGAACGAGGATACTTACTGATTTAGCATCCGACTTGGTTATGCTGACAGTTATCTCACTGTCTTCAGGACTGTGCTGGGCTGCATTTTCGAGTAGATTGATAATAACCTGTTTGAGTTTGGCACTGTCTCCCAGCACCTCCGGCATACCCGGTAAGTTATCATCTAGCAGAGATACATTACGCTGCCCGGAAGTGGAGGACTGCCTCCATAATTCGACAGCCCCGGTACAAATTTCCTTTATAGAATTACGAACAAATGCCTTTTTCTGAAGAGGTTTGCCGAGATCAAGCAAATCTTTCATCAACATGGACAAGCGGTCGACCTGGGTGTGAATGTGATCGAGATAGGGTCTATATTCGGGATTGTCTCCGATCTCCTGTAAAAGAGCCTCGCTGATAGCGAGAATCGCGTTCAGCGGGTTGCGAACCTCGTGGGCCACCCCGGAAGCCAGGCGTCCGATTACCTCCATTCTCTGGGATTCCTTGAGCCTGGCCTCGATCCTCTTGCGCTCTGTAATGTCGTGGATACTGCCCTGTATGCCGATAATATTTCCGTTTTTGTCAGTGTGCACGCTGGAGGTAACCAGGCAATCCATCGGGGTAGCGTCTTTCTTTTTGAATTTCAGTTCATAATCCCGCACGAAAGTCTGCTTTTGGAGCACCTTGAGATAGGCTTCCCGGTCCCTGGGATTGACATAAAGCTTTTTTGCATTAAGCGAGAGCATTTCTTCCTTGGTGTAGCCGAACAGATTAAGCATTTCCGGGTTGACATCCAGAAACCGGCCGTCAGGAGTGGTAATCGAACGCGCAACCCTGCCCTCTTCAAACAGCTTGCGGTATTTTTCCTCGCTTTCTCTCAGGGCCTCTTCGTCTTTTTTCCTCTGTGTTATGTCCTCCAGTATCAGGGTGTGCCGGGCTTTTCCCATTATCTCGTTCCTGGCGTATCTGAGACCGAATATTTTTTCTTCCAGATTTTCGCCCTTGATTTTTACTTCCGGGTTAAACGGAATTCTGAACTGCTCGATGTCGAAACGAGACTTGCGGGTGTAAATCTCGATATCGTAGAACTCCGCATCACCGCTGTAAGTATATAACCCGACATAGCCCTGACTGTCGTATATGCTGTGGTAATCGATAAATTCCAGCAGGGGCATTTCCTCGCCTGTGTCCAGGTTGCGAAGCGCCCTGGTTATTCTTCCCCCTGTGCGCTCAACCAATACCTGGTATTCGGTATCCGGGTCAAGCACCTCGGGGCGGGAAACCACATCCGCGCCCTGTTTCTGGATCCTGCCCAGGGAATTGTAATTCGATCCAACGCAGATGGTATAACCGTTCATATCCGGTATGACATCTTCTCTGCCTGAAGTGGAGGAGATAAATAATGTCATATCCCGGATGTTTTCCGCATTCTTGGAGGTCCTTATTCTGTAGACCACCTTGATGTCCTTCTCAGCGTCCCCGTATTCTACAGGGGTCAGCAGACAACAGTTGAGGTCATCCTGAATGTGCGGCTTATGTCTGATCCTGTATTTTCCATCTTCTTTTTCGATTGTCCAGCGGGCGATTTCAGGGGCTAAGTTAATCGAGTCCTGATATACTATCCAGTCAGTCCCGATAACTTCTGATCCTTTTGGCCCACGATAACGAATCTGCCATTTTTCCCCCTCGGCATAGGGCAAATTCTCCAAGGCTTTGATTTTCTCCAGATATTGCTTGATCTTCTCGAAATCAGTATCGCTGATCAAATCGCAGATATTCTTTTTATTCATTGCATATTTAACTACTTTGTCTGTCAGCAGAAGGAAATCGGCTGAATAACCCACAATGTTCAATTTATTATCAAGGTAAAGTTGCGGCATGTTTACTATAGAGCGGATCCTATAGATTTCCCGGGTAGTATTGTCCAGATTTTTCAGAACAAACGCATACCGTTTTTCAATCTCTCCCAAGGCGTGCTTGAACTGTCCTGCTTTCTCAAGCTTTTTCTCCAACTGCTTCACCTTTTTAAGCAACTCTGCATATGAATGCTTGGTCTCGAGCATTGATAATCCTTTGTTACTCCGGGGCACACACTCCCGAAAATATTTCGAGAAACTTTTTGCAGAGAATTAAAACCAATTAATAATAACCAAAATGCTGATTCCGTTCAAATTGTTTGTCTGCCTGGGCCTTAAATCGGCAGAGCTGCTTCGTGGTTCAGCCGGAGCGAAGTTCCCTGGTTTTGATTCAAATTCCCAGTTCTTTTTCCCACTGCGCCAGCCTCTCTGCGGTCAGAAAAGAATTGTCTGTCCACTACGGCCTGGAGCTATAAGCCAGATCGATTTCTTTTTCAAGACCCGACCTTTCTTTTTCAACCCGGGTCAGCCCCGAGGCGTTTATCCAGCGGATGTCCGTGTCTGTATAAATCACGCCGAGAGTTGCAAGACGGTAGTGAATTCCGTGGACACAGCTGTCGAAAGGAGGAGAATCAGGCAGGTCCGCGGTATCGAACAGGGCGTAATTCATCGCGGTAACATCAGCGGCAAACTCCAGAACCTCTTCCCCTGTTAGATAGGGAAGCTTTTTAATATAACTTCTCAACCTTTCACCACTCCAACCGGCCTCATTTTCGCAACTTTGCGGGCCAGCCCTGCCTGGTGGACGACTTCCACGACCTCGTCCACATTTTTGTAGGCTTCGGGCATTTCCTCCTGCAGGGTATGTTTCCCCCGGGCCATGACAAATATTCCCTCGCGCTCGAGCTCTGCAGCAATCGATCTTCCCTGGCCCTGCCTGATCGCTTTTTTTCGCGAAAGCATCCGGCCGGCGCCGTGGCAGCTGCTGCCGAAACTCTCTGTCATCGCTTTTTCGGTTCCCACCAGCACGTAACTCGCCGTACCCATATCGCCCGGAACGAGTACCGGCTGTCCGACCTGCCGATAAGCTGATGGCACCTCCGGCATACCCGGCCCGAAAGAGCGCGTGGCTCCTTTGCGGTGCACCATTACTCTGTATTTTTTCCCTTCAATCTCATGGGTTTCGAGCTTAGCATTGTTGTGACCCACATCGTACACCAGGCGCGCTTTCAAGGAGGAGGGGGAAATCCTCAGGTTGTGCTTTACCGACTCCACTGCGCGTTGCATCAGAAGCTGGCGGTTGGCCCAGCCGTAGTTTGCCGCCGCGGCCATGGCTGAGATATAACGGCGGCCCATATCGCTATTGATATATGCACAGGCAAGCTGGCGATCCGGCAGCTCGAAACCCAGGCCGCCGAACTCACGGTTCATCTCCTTTAGCGAGTCCTCGCAGATCTGGTAGCCGAAACCCCTCGAGCCGGAGTGGATAAAGATCACGAACTGGCCTTTCCACAGCCCGAAAACGTTGGCAGTGTGCTCATCGTAAATCTCCTCCACCACCTGGAGTTCGATAAAGTGGTTGCCGCTGCCCAGAGTGCCCAGTTGATCGCGTCCACGGCTGTAGGCCCGGTCGCTGACAACCGAGGGATCAGCGCCGGGATAACATCCGCCGTCCTCGCAGTACTCAATATCGGCCTCGGTTCCGTAGCCGTTAGCCACCATCCAGCGTACCCCCTCACGGGCCACTTTCTTTATTTCCTTGCGTGAGAGTACCAGGTCTCCTCCCCTGCCCACACCGCATGGCACATCACGGAAAAGCCCGCTTACCAGGCCGCGTATCCGGGGCTTCACCTCATCCATCCCGAGGTCCGTGGCCACGAGACGCACACCGCAGTTGATATCGTAACCCACTCCCCCGGGGCTGATCACCCCTTTTTCTGCCTCCATGGCCGCCACTCCTCCGATCGGAAACCCATAGCCCCAGTGGATATCCGGCATGGCCATCGAACTGCCCACCACGCCGGGGAGCCAGGCCACGTTCATCACCTGGTCCACGGCCTTGTCTTTGCTGATTATCTCAAGCATTTTCTCCGAGGCGTATATCAAACCGGGCACCCGCATCCCACCCTGCTGCGGTATCTGCCAGCGGTAATCATCAAGCTTCTCGAACTGCATATATCATTCTCCCTCTTCGCACGAAAAGAGATAAGCCCATGAATTACAGTGTTTTTAATCTTACTTTTTACAGCCGTTATTGTCAAGCTGCGCCGGATTCACTTTTCACCCTGGCGGGTATCAGGGAAGCCCTGTCTTATGGAGAATCCCTCTTTGAACTTATTCCAAAATCAAGGGATAAGCACACCGGGATCAGGAGTGTTGACAGAAAATTGGTGGAAAGAGTGACTGAAAGAAACTCTGCGCTCAGGCAGCGCTTTGTCTGGTGAAAAACAACCCGCGTACACCGGTACGGAGGAAATACACTGTCCAGAGCAGGTGCCAGAGAAGGCCGGTGGCGTAGGAGCCAAGGCGGTGAAGATCAGCCGTACCCTGGGATATAAGGGAAACCACCAAAAACAGCATCGCCACACTGACTGCCCCACTCATAATTACCGCTGCCACGTAGCCGCCGCTTTTCATGCGCCAGAACAGCCTGCCGAACAGCCAGAACAAAACCACCCCGGCGGCGATCGGCCAGCCGAGCGCCTCGTTGGTCCAGACAAACCGGTTGAAATCCCAGCCTTTGAAAAGTTTGATAAGAATCGTAAGAAAGGCATTTGCTACAATTAGCAGTGGAAGGAGATAGCCGTACACAGCAGCAAAGAAAGATACTCCAACAGGCCTGCGCCGCCAGAGATCATCCTTGTGGTGGTTTCGCTGGTAGACAATATAGGCCAGCAGAAGGCCGAAGAAACTGACCGCATAGGCGATAGTCATCCCGACAACGACACTGTGTCCTTTATCCATACTGACTCCCGACAGTGAAGCGTTTTTCGTGCCTGATCTGCCAGTGAAATTAAGCCCCCCGGAAACCTTTGTCAATCAACAAAACTTCTTTCCATCCTCTACACGTTTGTTTCGCTAATACTGTTCACAAGTTTCGGTTCTCCTGCGCTTGCGCAGGAGAACCGATAGTGTTATGATTTTTATGACCGGAAATGCTGATTCAGGGATACTGTATAAAAGCTCAAGAGAATCAACCGGGAGCCTGCCCGATGCTGGAGAAACCGACTCTTAAAACCATTCGCCGCCAGTTGACAACCGGACTGTTGGTCCTTCTGCCGGTAATCACCACTATTTTCCTGGTGAGTTGGCTATTCCGGGAGCTGGATCAAATCCTAGGCCGCCATTTCGCCCGCCTTTTCGGAGAATACATTTACGGTGTGGGGTTTGTGAGCCTGTTTCTCCTGATCTGGCTGGTGGGGGCAGCCAGCAGGACTTACCTGGGAGCGAAGCTGAACAACCTCAAGGATATCCTGATCACCCGGATTCCCATGATCGGCTCGATATTCGGCTCGATAAAACAGGTCAGCGACGGGCTGCTGGAGATGGATGCCAGCACTTTCGAGCAGGTGGTTCTGATCGAGTATCCGCGAAAGGGCCTGTTTGCGGTCGGTTTTGTAACGAGCAAGAGCAGGGTGGAATTCGAATTCACAGAGAAAGAGTTGAAGCAAGGCCGGGTAGCTCATGTTTTCATACCCACCGTGCCGAACCCCACCTCCGGATATATCATCCTCGTTCCCGAGGAAGACCTTCACCGGCTGAATCTCTCTGTTGAAGAGGGGTTGAAACTGGTGCTGAGCCTCGGCATGATCCATCCGGATAAATATCGCCTGAGTAGAGGGCTAGACGAGGTCCAGGCACACTCTCTCCCCGACAAGACTTCCCCCTCCGGAGAAAATCAGAACCTTGCCACGAACAACTGATAAAGATATATGAGTGAAGTTCCGCAGGCAGGAGATTCTGCTCTCAGCAAGGAAACGTGCCCTGGCTGGTAATCCGGTTCAGGTTTCACGGTAATACAGTTATCACGACAGTGTCTGCGCAGACACCCCCCACGTTATCTCTCACCACGTAAACAACCGTGAACTCACCCGCGATATTGAAAGTGCGGTAATCGGGAAACGCAACTGCGTCATCGGGAATACCGCTGCCGACTCCATAGTTCCAGTTGCGGTAGACAACCGAGCCGTCAGGGTCGCTATCCACGGCGATAAAGCTGATACTGTCGCTCACCGCGATAGTTACCACTCCGGCGGGAGAGTAAATCGTTGCTTGAGGCCTGCCGTTGGCCTGCACGGTTATCTTTGCTGTGTCCGATGCGGCACCGAACATGTTGTCAACCACAGAGTAGATGACATCGAAAATGCCCGGAATACTGAACATCTTGGGCTCTGAGGTAACAGTTGTGTCTCCCACGGCCGATACGCCGCTGCCTGTGCCGTAGCTCCAGCTCCGGCTGACAATTGTGCCGTCAGGATCAGAGTCTGTGCCGGAAAAAACGATCTCGGACCAGGCGGCTATAGTGGTATCCACAGAGGGAACGATTATCTGCGCGCTGGGTGGCTGGTTTTCGGCAACCGTTACATTCACCGTGTCCGCATCCTGGAGCCCCTTGTCATCGATAACATTGTAGCTGACCGTGAAATTTCCCGTATTATTGAAAGTGCGGGTTCCGGGATCCGCGACGCTGTCGGAAGCCGAGGCATTGATCCCGCTGCCTTCCCCCCAGAGCCAGAAACGAATCAGCGGTCTGCCCTCGGGATCAGAGTCTGTGGCCCGGAATGCGACCGACAAGCCTCTCCCGACTAAAATATCAGCAGCCGAGGGCTCGATTATCGTGGCTGAAGGCGGCTGATTTTCAACCACAGTGACTTTCAGGCTGTCTTTCGAACCGCGGCCCGAAAGGTCCACAGCCGAGTAACTCACCCAGTGTTCCCCGCTCTGGTTGAATGTGCGCCAGCCCGGCACTTTAATCGTGTCAGCCGAGGCATCGATCCCGCTTTGAGGGCCGTAGTCCCAGGCTTGCGAAATTCCCTCGGCCCGGTCCGGAATCAGAAAGCCCTCGAACCAGATACTGTCGCCGGCCACGACAGTGGTGTCATCCGACTGCGGAGAGATAATCGCAACCGATGGCTGGGAAAGAGTGTCGTTGACTATGACTGTCACAGTATCGGCTGCCGGTACTCCCAGCACATCGATCACCCTGTAGATTATCTCGAAAATCCCGGGACGTGTCATGATCCGCCATCCAATAGAGGCAACCGTATCCTCCAGCATCTCCAGACCGCTTCCCTGCGGGTAAATCCATCCACGCCGGGCTATCCGTGCCGAGGTTACGATCTCCACTGCATCGAAAAACAGGCTGTCGTCCCTGCTTACTGTGGTATCTATGGATGGGGATGAAATCTCCACAACCGCAGGCACGCTTTCGGAGAGTACCTCAACGATGACTGTATCAGCGGCTGTTCGCCCCTGATCGTCCACTATCTGGTAAATCATCTGGAATACTCCCGGCAGGTTGTAAACCACTGGGCCCGGGTCCCTGACAGTGGAATTTGCAATTCCGCTTCCTGTGCCGAAACTCCAGAGCCTGCCGATTATTGTCGAGCCTTCGGCTACATATTCTCTGGCCGAGGGAGTAAAGCCGGAGCCGATAACAAATATCGTATCAGGAGGATTGGTGATTATCACCCCGAAATCGGGCACTTTATTGATAATTACCCTGATTTCTTTCGTGCCATGGCGGTTCTGGCTGTCTGTTACAGTAACCGTGATCCGGTGGTTTCCCGGGGGAAGGCTACCTATGGTGAACTCAGCGCTGGTGGAGACCGGACCGGAGATATTGGAGCGCCAGAGAAAAACATCTCCGGCCGGGGCATTATCGAATCCCGTGCGGGCAGTGACCCGGAAGGTAATCGAATCTCCTGCATAGAAACTTGTGCTGTCCCCGGGCGAGAGAACAGAAACCAGCAGGACGTCTGTCTCCGGGTCATAAGGGTTATCTCGCGGAATATCGCGGCAGGAGTCAAGCGCCAGAGTTACCGCAAGAAGAATAAAGGCTGTAAGTTGAAATTTCCTCAAAAGGCACGTGAAATGCTGAGTTGAACTTTTTGCCCGCTCGCAGGAGCGGCCTGCACTTTAAAGCCAATCCCGGAGCGGGGTAGAAAAAGGAAGTAATCCAGCACATTGGCCGCATACAATCCTGCTGCGGCATATAAAAACGACTCGGAAATCTTTCGCCTGCGCACGGACTTGTCGTGAAGGTTATCGAACTCCTCGGGCGGAGTGCCGGCTGGCAGCGCGCGGTAGTCTTCCCTGTAATCCCGGTACTTGTTGTGATAATACGCTGATGCGGCCAGGCATCCTGTGGTTGCCGTAATCAGGCTTAAACCTTTGAATTTATCCCCGGTTGCCAATCGTGGCCCGCCGGGGACAAAGATCCAGGCCGGGGAGACCAGCGGTGCGCCCCTGGAAACCTCGCCCCTCTTTGCGACCGGCACCATTTGCATGGCGGCCCCGGCGCTGTCGGCTTTCATTTTCTCTGCGAGCCTCTCAGCCGCTTCGTTAAGATTTTCCAGCATCCCGTCCAGTCTGTTGTTCAAACGGCTGATTTCCCCGCTGACCCGGTCGATCTCTGCCCGGGAGGGTATCGACTGCTCCAGCCGAACAAGCTTGCCGTAAATCCACCCCTCGCCTCCCTTGTACATGATCTTGTACCATTCGGGCCTGATATCGATAACAGCAAAGCGCTCTCCCCGATAGACCCTGCCGATTCTGGTGTACCTGGTGCCGGGACCGGTGCGGATGTTGGCATAGCGGTTGGTAACAACAACATCATCGCCGGTCTGCGCTTGCAGAGGATCTACCGGAGTGAGGATTATTGAAATCAGGAAGAGGAAAAAGAACAGCCTAAATCCTTGGCTGTAGCGGAAATTGATGCCGCATGAAGGCATATGTCTGACCCCCCGCTTCTCTTGCGTAATATAGCCGCTGATTCAGCGCTCCTTTTCCGGCCCTAATACAACTTGCTGTATTTTAAGGAGTTAGCATTGATCAGCCGGTTTTTCCGGTCCGGACGTTATTTATCACCGTCCCGTCAGTTATGCATATTTCGGGCCAGCAACGCTCGATAACTCGATACCGGCAGGACGATTAATTTGTTCTTGCTTGTCCCGGCGAGTCAGGTTTATAATACACATTTAAATGTCCTGACTTTTCCGCTTTTTCCCAGAATACGCTCCGGTTTAAATCGGCATATTTTAACTCGATCCACCCTATCCGGGGATTTTTAGTGAGGCTCGGGCCTCGTAGTTTGAAGGAGCTATGGCGATGGATACTCTGCTTCTGATCCTGGTGACATTTTTCGGTTATATCGCGGTTTACCATATCTATGGCAAATTCCTGGGCCGCAAGGTTTTCCGTCTTGACAGCCAGGCTCCTGTGCCCTCCAGGGAGATGGAGGACGGGATAGATTTCGTTCCGACCCGCAAGGGCATTATTTTCGGCCACCACTACACCTCGATTGCCGGCACAGGGCCGATTGTCGGTCCGGCGATCGGGGTGATCTGGGGCTGGGTCCCGGCTCTGCTGTGGGTGTTTGTCGGCGCGGCAATCATGGGCGGAGTGCACGACCTGGGAGCGCTGGTGGTTTCTCTTCGCAACCAGGGCAAGTCACTCACCGAGGTTACCTCCAGGTATATCAACCGCAGGGTGCGCCTGATCTTTTTCCTGGTCATGTTTCTGGAACTGCTGATCGTAATCGCCGTGTTCGGTCTGGTGATCGCGATTATATTCAGCATTTTCCCCACAGCGGTCCTGTCGGTCTGGCTCCAGATCCCGATCGCGGTCGGCATGGGCTGGCTTATTTACCGCCGCAGCGGGAACGTTACTCTCTCAACCGCGGTAGCAGTGGCCCTGATGTATTTCACCATATATCTCGGCAGCCGGGTCCCGCTGGACATGCCGGAATTATTCAACATACCGGCCACAGGCGTCTGGACCATTCTACTGCTGATCTACGCCTTTGTCGCCTCCACCCTTCCTGTCACCGTGCTCCTTCAGCCCAGAGACTATATCAACGCCTGGCAGCTTTTTATTTCCATGGGATTGCTGGCAATCGGCGCTCTGGTAGCAAGCGGCGCGAGCGGGATGGAAATCGTGGCACCTGCGTTCAACCCGCATGCCGAAGGCGCGCCCCCCCTTTGGCCCTTTCTTTTTATCACCGTGGCCTGCGGGGCGATCAGCGGGTTTCACAGTATTGTAAGCTCCGGCACCACGAGCAAACAGACTGCTTGCGAGTCGGACGCACTTTTTGTGGGCTACGGTTCGATGCTGCTGGAATCCGCCCTGGCCGTGCTGGTTCTGGTTGCGGTGGCCTCGGGGATCGGCCTTGGCTATACTACCTCACAGGGTGAATTTCTTACCGGCACCGGCGCCTGGCAGCATCATTACCAGTCCTGGGGAGCAGCAGGCGGGCTTGCCTCCAAGATCAACGCAGTGGTTATCGGCGCGGCGAACATGATGGCTGCTGTGGGCATTCCCAAGTCACTCGGCACGGTGATCATGGGCGTATTTATCGCCTCATTCGCCGGGACCACCCTGGATACCGCAACCCGCACCCAGCGCTATATTCTCTCAGAACTTTTCGCAGACCTGAAAATCCAGAAACTCTCCGGGCGCTATGTCACAACTGCGATAGCAGTATCAACCGCTGCAGGGCTGGCGTTTGTTACCGGAGCGGACGGCAGGGGCGCGCTCACTCTGTGGCCCATGTTCGGCGCGGTGAACCAGCTGCTGGCCGGTCTGGCTCTGATAGTGGTGACAATCTACCTGAAAGAAAGGGGAGGCTGGTATTACCTGGTAAGCGGCATTCCATGCCTGTTTATGGTGGTGATGACCACCTGGGCGATGCTTTTGAACGAGGGAATATTTATCAGCCAGGGGCACTACCATCTGGCCGCTATCAACGCTTTTACACTGTTTCTGGCCTGCTGGATGGTGGCCGAAGCCGCGGTGAAAATATTCAGGCCCCTGAAAGAAACACCCGCTCCTGCAGGAGCCTGATTGTGTCGGTTCGTAGGGGCGGTTCGCGAACCGCCCCTACTGCAAAAATCAACCTCAATCAGAAAATTATTTTGACAGTCACTATAGAATAATTCGGGCTAAAAAGTCACCACTCTGGATTCATCTTCTTTGAGATACCGGGTGAGAGGCTGTCCCATGTACTTTACCTCGATACCCATCTTCTCCAGAATTTCGCTGACCCCGTAGCTGTCAGCACACGCCTTGCAGGCCACCACCTCCACTCCGGCCTTGATCATCTTGAGCACGTAATTTCCCAGCTCCGTGTCCACGGAAAGCAGCTCTGCCGAATGCCCCCAGACTATCAATATCACATCTTTCCACCAATCGTTGAGCCTGGCGTTCAGGGTATACATGAAAACCATTTTCAGGGCCACGTCCCTGTCTCCGCTTGTCCAGAGCACAACCAGCTTTTCGGGTTTCATAACCATCTCTCCTACATATCGGTGCGAATACCCAAAAGATCGAGGCTCAGCTTGCCCTTTGTTTATGCAGGAATATTCAGTACTGTCCGGTAAACATCCCAAAACCCTGTGGACGAGCTATAAATACCTAAGCTTGCGGCATTAAAGAATATTCAGGATTAAGAGATTAAGATATTCACTCTGGTACAAGCAATAATATTTTTCTCTTTTTAAAATGCATGAGCTAAAAACAAAGTTATCGGTTTTTAATACACACCCCGCCTGCTTCGCAGGCACCCCTCTCAAGAGGGGATTTTCACATCCAGTCTTCTTTGGCAGAGCTTGCTGGAGTGGGGATGCGGGGTAAACTCCCCTCTAAAAAGAGGGGATACAGGGGTGTGTAATCTTAGCCTCTGAATATTTTTCAGGAAATTTTGTTTAAACATTACTCTAACTGCGAACTCCGGGAGACATCGACTAACACGAGCCGGAAATTAAAAATCGGTTTAACAATTGAAAATTTAACCGGAGACTATTGAGGAATGGTAATAAATCACACTATCTCATCCGCCCGCTTGCGCAAGCTCTCCCAGTTGTGGTCCACGTGCTCCTTGATCGTTTTAATCTCCTGCTCGCTCAGTTGGCTGAACCTTCCCTGAAGCTCGAGATATTTTTCCACCGGCCTGGGATTCGGGTTGTCGCGCAGGACGAGGTATTCGCCGTTGTGGATCTCGTAAAGGGGATAGACATTCGTGGTTACGGCCAGACGGGATATCTTTATCGAGAGTCTCGGTTCAGCCTGCCAGCCCGTGGGACAGGGGGAAAGGATATTGATAAATTTCGAGCCCTCGGTCTCTTTCGCCTTTCGCACCTTGACCACCAGATCCTCAGGAAAAGCCACGGTGGCTGCGGCAACATAGGGAATCCGGTGTGCGGCGAGGATGTCGATAATGTTTTTCTTGGGCGCTTTCTTGAGATCGCCAGCCGGGGTGGTGGTGGTCCAGGCCAGGAGCGGTGTGCTGGATGAGCGCTGGATGCCTGTGTTCATGTAGGCTTCGTTGTCGTAGCAGATATAGAGGAAATCCTCGTTGCGCTCCACAGTGCTGGAAAGAGCCTGGATGCCGATATCGTATGTGCCTCCGTCCCCGGCCCAGGCAACCACTGTGGTGGACTTGAACCCACGCCTGCGCAGGCCGTGAAGCACCCCGGCGCTGGTCGAGGCGGCTGCAGGGAAGGGTGTGTGAAGGAACGGCACGCGGGCGCTGCTGTAGGGAAACAGGCCGTCGATAATCGAGCCGCAGCAGGCCGGGATCACGATCACAGCGTCGCCATCCAGAGCGTTGAGCACATAGCGCATGGCGATCGGCTCGCCGCAGCCCGGGCAGGCCAGGTTACCGTAGCCGAACGATTCGCCCTTAAGATAAGGGGCCTGTTCCGATTTTGAAAAATCAACTGTCTTGCCCATTGTTACTCCTGACATTTCTTGATTATCTTCCTCGCCTCCGCTCTCATCTTATCCAGATTCCCATCTACAGTAATGATTTTGTAATCTTTAAATGTCTTTCCCTCAACTCCCTGGAGAAAAAATTTCATCAACTCACAGACCCTGGCCTGGTCCCTTTTCTCTTTATAAAGCAACTCGGCTAAAAAATAAGCACTGAAATAACTGTCAGGAAACTTCTGCAGCACCTGCTCGTAAACCACAATCGCCGAGTCGATCTTTCCGGCCTCTGAGTAAGCGAAAGCCAGCTCGTTCCGAAGGCTGGGATCGTCGCCGTGAAGGAACTCAAGCTTCTCGATCACCTGCCGCAGGTTTTCCAGATCGCCTCTTTCCGAGTAACAAAATATCAGCTCTTTCAAGATTTTTTTACTCGTTGGATTGAGCCTGCGACCCTTTTCCAGGAATTCTATCGCCTTAGTTATTTCTCCAAGCTCGATATTGGTGTAGCCGATCTCGTAATAGAGTAATGCATTTTTCGGATTTATACTCAGCGCTTTCTCAAGCAGCGCAACCGCCTCACCACTTTTCTTCTGGTTTATCAGCTTGATGGCTTTATCGTAGAGCTCTTTTGTTCCGTCCTTCCAGAAAATCTGGGTGGCTATTTCAATCCCTGTAATACAAAATTTCAACTGCTGTCTGGTTCTGCAAAGGGCCAGTGCCCGTTTAAACTCTTGGGATGCTTCCTCTGTCCTGTCCTGCTTGAAAAGAAGAAGCGCATTACCCATGTTCAGGTAAGCCAGGGGTTCAGCCGGCATTATTTCTTTTGCCTGTTTCAGGAGCTGTTCGGCGCGCTGGGGGTCATCGAACATGATTTTCGTCGCCTGGTCGTTCAACTCCTTATATGTGGGGTCGGCCAGCACTGGAACAATCAAAATGAAACCTAGTAACACAAAAATGTTTAAATTTCTAATCATATCCCTCTCTCCTGTCAGAAAGAACTTTTGATTAGAATGTCAAATACACATCGGCCACCAGAGATAAATTCTTTTCACCAATGTTTCAAGGTAGTTGTCTTTATAAAGTATTTTGAGCGTATAAATAAAACGCAAGTCCTGAACTCCACCATTGAAAAAAGTTTTGAAAATATTACTAGTTTCAAAGGAAAATGCAGAGATGAATTCCTTTCCTCCCACTGAATGAGTTTGTTCTCTCAGCAATTCGATCTCACTGCCTAGAAAATTATTCGGATAACAGCCCGGGCCTGCGAAAATAGTTTTACTACAGACAAGTTTTTCGTGTATTTCTGAAATTGTGTAATTCGATTTAATTCTATAAAAAGGTGTTGTAGTTCCGTTTTCGTATAGATTCCTGAACCTTCCAAGATATTCTTCCAGATCATTTGTGTCGGTGTATTCTAAATCCCACTGTCCGGAAAAATAATTCCCAGGTTGAAATATACTAGCGCAAAATCCCAGTGGGGGACAACAATAAGTCCGCGGGTGCGGATCCAGATAAGTAGATCCGACATAGTAGGTAGTATCAAGATAACATTTGTTAAGCCGGTAGGTGTAATCTTTGAAATGAATCCTTTGAGCATTGAGCAAATCGCCTTTTTCAAAAACACTCACATCGAGTGTGATTTTAGATCGAGGTTTTTCCGGTGCGCTGTAAAGATCGCCATTCGAAGCCCAGCAGATCTGCTCATTGATCTTCAGGCAATCTCTGAATTCTGCACTGGCAACGCGGGACCACCCACCGTCATTAGTTTCCTCCAGCACCTGCAGCAGGAGGCCCGCTGGAGCGAAACATACTATTTCGGCTTCCGTGTCCGGATCATTTCTCAAAGGTATAGAATCTTGACATACAATAACTATATTTCCTATACCTACTTCGGAATGCTTAGGAACTTTGCGAGTATATTTATGATATACCCAAAGGTCTTTTCTGAAACTCAACAGATAGTCTCTGGATTCGGCACTTCTAATCCGGTACCAGTCGCCGTCCTGAGATAGCTCTACAATCTCCATGTATAACATCACAGGGACAAAGCCTACGATTTCAGCGTCCTTGCGCGGTTCCTCTCTCAGCGGAATCGAGTCTCCAATACCGAGAAGGATATCCCCGGCCTCGGCTGCTTTCAGTCCTATTTCTGTGGCGGCTAGAAGCAGAAATATGATAGAACCTTTTATGAAAATTCCCTTTAGCAATGGTTCTCCGGGTATCAGTACTTATGGCAGAAGGCAAATTAGTCACCCTTTCAGGCCCAGCCAGTTCACCCGCGCAAGGTTCTCTTTTCCTGCGTTCTCAACCTTATCTACCATCTCCTCGATATACTCCGGCACGATATCCCTTCCCCCCAGACCGCTGACAAAGCCGTAAACCTCGGGCCTGCCGCCTGCTGACTCGTACAGCGAGGCTTTCACCTCCTGGAACAGCACGCCCTCGCTTCCGGGTGAGACCGCCTGATCCAGCACTGCCACCTTTTTTGCTTTTCCCAGCAGGCTGTTCACCTCCTCGAACGGGAACGGGCGGAAGGTGCGTATTCTCATCAAACCAACCTTCCGGCCCTGCTCGCGAAGTTTACGCACCACGTGGCGGCATGTGCCGGCAGAGGTGCCTGCAGCTACGATCACTGTCTCGGCATCATCGGTCATAAAACCCTCGGTGAGCGGGTGTTCACGGTCGAAGATCTTTGCAAATTCGCCGGAAACCTCCCTGGCTGCCTGCTCGGCCCGGCGCGCTGCCTCGTACTGCTTTTCCTTGAACTCCATGAAATATTCCGGACCGGTGACAGCGTGCAGGGTATGCGGGTCTTTCGGATTGATCGGGGCAAGAGGCTTTTGCCTGGGGAGAAATTTGTCAACGAGCTTTTGCTCCGGGATATCCACCGGCTCGGCGGTGTGCGAGAGGATAAACCCGTCGAGCATCACCATTGCCGGCGTGGAAACAGTCTCGGCCACGCGGAAAGCGATCAGCACGGTGTCGAGCACCTCCTGGCAGCTTTCGCAGTAGAACTGAAGCCAGCCGGTGTCGCGCTGGCTAAGGCTGTCGCTGTGGTCGCACCAGATATTCCAGGGAGCGCCCAGCGCGCGGTTGACATTGGCCATTACGATCGGCAGCCGTGCCCCGCTGGCCCAGTGTAGCATCTCGTGCATCAGGGCCAGTCCCTGGCTGCTCGTGGCGGTAAAGGTGCGCACACCGGTACTCGCCGCCCCGATTACAGTAGCCATCGCGCTGTGTTCGCTTTCGACCTTGATAAAGTCTGCATCCATCTCGCCACGCGAGCAGTAAAGGCTCAGTTTCTCGGAAATATTGGTCTGTGGAGTGATTGGATAGGCGGCGATCACCTCGACCCGGGCCAGTTTCACCGCAATCGAGACCGCCTCGTTGCCTGTAATCAGCGCTTTCAATTCTTTTTCTCCATCGAGATTACGCCCCGTGGGCACTCTTCGGCGCAGATCCCGCACCCCTTGCAATAATCTGTTTTGACCATGTAATTGCTGTCCTGGAAGTAGATTGCCAGGTCCGGACAGAAAACCAGGCAGACGTCGCAGTCCACACAGGTGCCGCAATTGAAACAGCGTGAGGATTCCTCGACGGCCTGCTGTTCTGCGAGAGTCGCCTCGGTCGCGCTCTTGCCGAGCGGGGTTTTTCCCAGAGTGAGCCTGCCCTCCTGCCGTGGCGCAGGAGTGAAATAGTCGAAATTTATCATACTTCGTTCAACCGCTGCTGTTATTTCGCCGGTTTCGGCCAGGGGATCACAGCTCTGGAAAAGCAGGTGCATGTTACCTGCTGCCGCTATGCCGTCTGCCAGGGCGTGGCTGACCGAATTTTCTCCCGGGATAATGTCGCCGCCTGCGAAAACGCCGGAGATACTGGTACGGCAGAGTGCGTCCACTGCCAGCCGGTTGCCGTCCCGGGAGCCTTTGCCCTTGAGGTAGCCAAGCTCTGGCTGTTCACCGATTGCGAATACAACCGAATCCGCATCCACCTTGAACTCGCTTCCCGCCAAAGGAATGGGCTGCGCCCGGCCGGATTCATCTTTCTCGCCCTGGCGCATCCTGATCAGCTTGACCGCCCCCACATGGCCGTTACTGCCAACCTCGATACGTGTCGGCGCCACCTGGAAATGAAAGCTGACTCCCTCCTGGCGTGCCTCATCGAGTTCCTCCGGATGCGCCGGCATTTCTTCTTTCGTGCGCCTGTAGTAGAGGTTCACTTTTGCTCCGAGGCGAATGCTGGTGCGGGCTACATCGATTGCCGTGTTGCCTCCCCCGACAACCGCAACCCTGCCGCTTGTTTCGATTGCGGCGCCTGAATTGTATTTTTTTAGGAATTCAAGGCCGAAATAGATACCAGCGCAGTCTGCCCCCTCGACCTGGGGGTCGCGTGATCCGTGGGCCCCGCTGGCCAGGAATACTGTCCGCACGTCCCGGGAGATTCTCTTCAGGTCATCGATCTGCTCGCCGCAGCGAAACTCGACACCGATACTTTCCAGGCGGGCTATCTCAGCGTCGAGAAGTTTCCTCGGCATACGAAACTGCGGTACTCCCACCCTGAGCATGCCGCCGGGAGAGGTTTCGCGCTCGTAAACTATCACCCGGTAGCCATTCTTTCGCAGCCCGTATGCGCAGCCCAAGCCGGCGGGCCCGGAGCCCAGAATCGCTATCGGCAGCCCCTCGATCTCCTCTTGCGGCGGGTCGAGCCGCCAGTTCTCATCAATCGCAGTATCGCCCAGGAAACGCTCGATGCCGTGAATGTTCAACGCCTCGTCGAGTTCTTTCCTGTTACAGCCACTCTCGCAACTGTGGTAGCAAACCCGGCCGGTCACAGCCGGCAGGGGATTTGCCGCCACGATCAATTTCCAGGCTTCGTGGTAGTCGCCGTTTCTAACCAGATGCATGTATCGGTTTACCGGTACTGAAAGCGGGCAATCTATGACGCAGGGGGCGATTCTGTCCGTGTGCAAGGGTTTTAAAAAAGTCCAGTTGCCGGTCTTATTCCACTCCATGTCAGCAATGCTCATCGAGACCGGCGGCATCTCTTTTGGAGCGGGAATTATTTTGCGCGGGCTCAAAGTCAGTGCTCCCGGGATGGAGTTGACACTATCTCTTTAAGTCATGGTGGTTTTCGGTTTCATTTACATTTGCAAGCCGAAGGCTTTTGTAGGAATCCCTTAATGCGGCAATATTTTGTTCGGTTTTGCGTTTGATCAGCTCTTTAATCGACTCGGTCACAGACTCACACGAGACTATTTGAGAAAAGCGCGCAAAGGCACCCAGAATGGCTGTGTTGACTATTGGACTGGCAGGTGTACCAAGCCCGTATTTGAGGGCGATCGAGCTTGCATTGACCGTAGCCGTCCTGAAAGACTTCAGCTGATCCAATTCCTCAGGCTGTCCATGCGAATTAACCAGCACTCCCCCGTTGGGTTTCAGTCCCTCAACCGCCACTGGCGAACCGCTCAGGGTGGGATCCAATATTATAACGTAATCAGGAGTATAGATGTGACAGCGAAGCTCGATAGGCTGGGTATCGAATCGGACAAAAGCGGCTACTGGAGCACCGCGTCGTTCAACACCGAAATGGGGGAAAGCCTGTACCCATTTGCCCTCTCTGAACAGAGACAGAGCCAGAACATGGGCCGCTGCAACCGCGCCCTGGCCTCCCCTGCCGTGGATCCTAACCTCGACCAAAAAACAAACCTCTGCTCTGAGATTTTTCCTGACAACAATTTTTTGAAGCCTTGAAATTATATCTAATGCACGGCCTAATAGCAAGGCGAAATTTTTACCGCCAGAGTGTGAGTTTCAGTTTTTTATCAGCCACCGAGGGAGGGGGCGGCGGCTGTGCGACTTGAGTCGCACAGACCGTTGCGCTTTTGCACAACGGAGCGCATTTCATGCGCCCGCCGCCCCCCCCACCCCCCCCTCGCCCCGGGGAAACATAACATCTTACTAAGATATGAATAATACGTTTTAAATCAGTCTGTTATGGCTCAGAGCAGACCAACTCGGCAGAAAATACCTGGGGTGAATCAAACTCCACCACGCGTTGTGCTGCCAACGGCGCAATCCCCCTTCAATCAGGCCTGATTCAAAAGTACTTACGAATACATTGTTCCGTATGCTAATCCTGGCACGCCTCTTGCTCATTTAGAGGTCAAACTCGAGCCTTGTTCATTTTCTTTAATATCAGGAGGAATTATGTATTATTTTGCCAAGTTATTAATCCTGCTCATAGCAACCAGCATTCTGAGCTTCGGCTGCTCGGCAAGCAAGCTCAACGTTATCGGCAGTGAACGGATCATTGAAAAAAGCGGAGATAAGCCCGGCTGGGTGAAAAAGATACCCAAGGAAAGCGACGATTATTATTTTTTCCGCGGGTTTAAAACCAGTGCGCTTTCCCTTGAGGACGGCCTTACCGACGCCCGCTCCAATGCAATCCGCCAGGTGCTGGAGATGATCCAGTCTCAGGGGCTGGTTGACTACAAGAAGGCTCGGGTGGAGACCGGTCTGGCCGAAACCCGCGAGGATGTTGGCAGCGTGACCGAGGACGGGCTGAAAATCCTCAGTAAAACCGTGGCCAGCGGTGTAAAGGAACTGGAAAGTTACACCGAGAAGGTCGAGCGGTTCACTCCCCAGGGTGTTCGATACTATTATAATGTCTATACCCTGGTGCGCTATCCCCAGTCCGAGTTCGAGAAGGCAGTTTCCCTGGCCGCCAGCCAGCAAAATGCTGAGATGCGGATGCAAAATAACGAGCAAGCCCAGAAGGTACTGGAGGAGCTCGACAAGGGCCTTCCAACCTATTAAGTTCCAAGGCGAGTGCAAATGGCCGGCCCGACAAGACATTTACCGGGGCGCTTTCCGGCTGCTGCGATACTTTTTCTACTCTTCTTTGTTTCCCTTATAGTAACCCCTGCAGCCGCCGGAAAACTCCGCGTTGAAAAATCCCGGCGCACGGCCCCGGATTGGACCAGGCGGGTACCCGAGGCTGATGAAAACTATCTCTATTTCGTGGGCCGGGCAACCGGTGCGCGAACACTTGAGGACGCCGAAAGCGACGCGGCGGCCAACGCCATCCGGCAGATAGTTACGGCAATCGGGGTGGAGGCCTCGTTCACTTACGACAGACTGCGCAAGGAGGCCGATTTTCTGCTCCAGGACCGGCTTTCACTAAGCGGTGGTTCGCACATAATCGGACTCAAACGGATGGAAAGCTACTACGAGAAACAGATTTTCGATGAGGGTGATTCGGTGAAGACAACTTTCAATGGTCACCTTCTGGTGCGCTACCCGCGCGAATCCCTCCAAACGGAGATTGCGCGGCTGGAACAGGAATCCACGGTCAGGGTACAAATTGCCGAGAAGCAAATGGCTGAGGCTTTAAGGCTGGAGGAGTCCGGTTCTCTGGATGGTGCCTACAGTAAACTGGTCAAGGTGCTGGAACTGACCCAAAAGCCGGGGGTTCGCCTGTCTGAGACAGCCTCAAGAAGACTTGCCATGCTCCAGCAGCGGGCCATCGAGGCAGCGCGTGATTTGAGTTTTATGCTGCGAAGGGTTTCGGTGGAACCGGTTGAGATTGGCGATAGACTGTCAGGGGGAATGGAGCAGACCTCAGTCTTCACCGAGGCCCTCGAAAACGCCCTGCTTAAAGCTGGGTTCCAGCCGGAAAGAATCGAACAGACTATTCGCGCCGAGGTAGTACCGAAAGTGATAGCCTCCTGTCGGGAGAATGGCGTGAGCAGCCTGGATGCGGGCTTTTATTTCAGCCTATGGACTGCGAAAATCAGCGTGCTCGACCCCCGGGATGATTCCGTACTGCTTTCGGAGGTCTATTCGGCGAAAGGGTTCGGGTCTGATTCGGCCCGGGCCGGCCTCGACGCTCAGCGTAAGCTGAGAGTGGAGGTGTTCAATAAGTTTGCCCGCCAGGCGCGGGATAAATTCGAGACAAATTTTGGTTCGGGCGGCTGAGGCAGAATGCGAAGCCGCCTGCCTGCATGCCGCTTATTATGAATCTCTTTCGTCATTATCCGACCGTTATTCTATCCCTGGCATTCTGCCTTACTCTGCCACTGGACAGCCTCTACTGCCGGGCAAAAGAGACTCCGGGAGTACTGTTATCCGTACAGGATTTCGAGCCTATCGGGGTTGACCGCACTCTGGCGCACTCTGTGAGCGACCTTCTACGCTCCGAACTCGGCCGCTCTGCGCGACTGCGCCTTCTGGAGGAAACAGGCAGGCTTTACCGCCTTCAGCGAGAATCCGCCAGGTTCCGGGATCTGTTCAGCGAGGGTACCCTGAGGCGGCTGGGAGAGTTGCTCGAAAGCCGATTCGTGCTTACCGGTTCGGTTTCCCGGTTCGAGGGTGTGCTGGTACTTACGGCCCGGGTAATAAACGCAGAGAGCGGAGAGGTCCTGGCCTCCGAAGTGGCCGAGCATAGAGACGGTGTATCCAAGATCGGGGCAACAGTCAGGTCACTGGCCCGCAGGGTGCTCGCTTATTTCCCTTTGACAGGACGGGTGGTGGAGGCCAGAGGCGATACTTTGGTAGCAGACATCGGGCTGGTGGACGGAATACTGCCAGGACAGGAACTGACAGTTGCGGATATGGAAGTCCGGGAAACAGGGCTGGCCACAAAACCCTTGCGTTCGGCGCGCTACCGGGTAAGCGATGCTGGCGACTGGAGATGCAGTCTGGTTCCCCTTGTCCGAGGTATGAAACACAGCTTCGGCGCTGGATCCAGGGTGGTGGCAGTCGGCGGCCTCGAGACGCTTCTCCGGCCTGGTGAGCGAAAAAAGGACACCGGCACCGTTGAACTCGATAAAGCCAGTTTCGGCGCGGTATTGATCCAGAGCGAACCTGAAGGCGCTCTGGCCATACTGGCCGGACTCGATATCGGCCGCACTCCGGTGAAAGTATCCCAGCTTGCTGCCGGGCGGCATGAACTGATTATCAGCCTGCCCGGTTACACTGAAATATTCGACTCGGTTACGGTCATCCCGGAAACGCTCCAGGAATACAACTTCGAACTTCAGCAGCAAACCGGCCGCCTGACAATTTTCACCTCCCAGCCTGATTTAAGCTTGCGTATTGACACGCTGGAGTTTGCCATTGAAGGAACCGGACAAGTCGTCCTTGAGGATTTCCCGGCCGGGGCGCACCGGATCGAGGCCAGGAAACAGGGTTACAAAACCTGGCGCCGGACTGTCGAGATCTCTTTCGAACAGGACAGCACGCTGGAGATCAGGCTGGAACCCTACCCGGGAAGCCTGCTGGTAAGTTCCGAGCCGAGCGGGGGGGATATTTATATCGACGGCGTGTTTACCGGCAAAGTAACACCATGGCGGCTTGCGCGCCTGGAATCCGGCCTGCATGTGATTCGGGTGAGCATTACTGGTTACGGGGCTGCTGTGGATACTGTGGAGGTGGCTCCGGGCAAGGATATAACACTCGAGCTGACTCTTCAAGAGGGCTGGTTCGACTATGCACCGATCGGGATGGCTCTGGTGCCTGCGGGCCAACTGGTCTATCCGGAAGGGGACACGGTGCGGGTGGACTCATTTTACATCGATCTCTACGAGGTGACTAACCGCGCCTACGCTTATTTTATTTCCGCTACGGGGTACAAAGCACCGGCGCACTGGAAAGAGGGAATCGTGCCGCCGGGCGAGGAGGAGCATCCGGTTGTCGAAGTCAGTTTCGAGGACGCCGCGCGTTTCGCTGCCTGGGCCGGGAAAAGGCTCTCCACGGAAGAGGAATGGGAACTGGCGTCAATGGGCAATCAGGTGCGAAAATTCCCCTGGGGAGAAAGTTACCGCCCGGGAGCGGCGAATATCTGGAGCGAGAGACTGAACCACACTGCTGTGGTGGGAAGCTACCCTGAGGACAGAAGCACTTTCGGCCTTTACGATGTTGTCGGCAATGTGGCCGAGTGGGTGGACTCCTGGCTTGGCCGGAAAAAACTCTACCGCACCTACCGCGGCGGAAGCTACTATGTCAACATGACTGACCCGTCCCTGGCCAGCCGGGATGGTCACTACCCGAACAGCAAGATCAAGTATGTCGGTTTCCGCTGCGCGCGGGATGTGCAAAGCCGAAGGTAAGCACAGTGATTGCAACTTACCTTAAGTAAAAATATTCCTAAGAAACAAACTAATATTTAGCTTTAAATAACCATAGAGAAACTATCTCGCAAAAACAATATTTTGAATAAAATTCTCATGTGTGATATAAAAGTTATTATTCGCTGGATTCCCGACATTTTATTATTATTTTAATTCATGTGGTAAAAACACGTTGAGATTTAATAAGACAGAAACATTGACGTCCCACGAATTTTGATGTAACATAAATGTACAACGCAAGGTATTATAAGAAGAAAATAAAAGGGGAATTAATGGATAAGAAAAAAACGAAATCTCAATTGCCTGTGTCTCAAAGGCTTAAAATGTCGGAAAAAAGTGAATATTCCACAATTTTTGCCGATTATGTAGAATGCAAGTGGTCTGAGGAACATGTTGTTATGACTTTTGGTCTACGGAATCCAGAGAAACCAAATGAGGAAGCAGAAATTCTATCTAGGGTATATATGACAATTCCTCATTACGTAAGGTTTTCCCAAATGCATATGAATAACCTAAAGGCCCTCGAATCAATTGGGGTTGTTGAAAGAAAGGAATAATAAAATGAGGGATGTAACAACAACAGCCTCATATAATGAAACCTGGATTTTGAAGCGCCCCGCAGGCAGAGGGATTATTCTGCCAGCCTCAGCTATCAGGAAATGGATGGGTGATTATCGCGGCCGGGCGGATACAATGCCCACTCGCGTCGCTGTAAAAGTGCAATTTGATTCCATGCCATCCTTGAGAGAAGTGGCGGCAATGCGACCGGAGGAGCGTGAAAAGTATATAATAGAGTCCGCAAGAGTCTTGAGAGATGATTACCTTAAAGATCCTGAGATGACAGCATTTACCTCTCTTGATAGCGAGGATTTCTATTATGGGGAACAGGGGTGAAATTTGGTGGGTTAATTTGGAACCAAGTGCTGGCGCGGAACAAAAAAAAGTTCGTCCCTGTGTTGTTTTAAGCCTTGACACCATTCAACCCTATAATGCCCTCAGAATAATTGTCCCTATAACAAAGTGGAAAAGCAATTTTGCCAGAGCTATTTGGATGATTAGAGTAAATCCAAACAAAACTAATAGGCTTGATCAAACAGAATGGGGAAAACAGGGCAAGGCATCCGCGATAGACGCCTTTCAGGTTAGGGCTGTTGACAGTACCCATAGATTCATCAAGAAAATTGGTATATTGCCAGATTCAGTGGTAGATGACATAGTCATAGCTGCTGCCATTTGCATGGGTTATCCAAAACCAATTATCTAAAATCTACCAATCTGGCATAATAACATTGAAATTTAAAGGGACATGTAACATGGTGTCCCTTTTTTACATCTAAGGCACCCCCAGCACAACCTTGTGCTCCACCTCCTTCCGACCGAACTTGTTGATACTTCTGGCCTGCAAGAAATTCTGGCCTGGATGAAGTCCCCAGGTGAACACAGGTTCGCTGCGCTGCCATTCGCCGCTGTCTAGAGCAATCTCGAATATCTCGAAATTGTGAGTGACTGTTTCGAGCTAAACTTTTAGCCCGGGCTGGCCTGAACTGGTCGAGAGGTTTTGCGAACAGTAAAGCAGAATTAATGCAAGGAGTATTGTAAACGGAACGAGGGGGTTTTTTTCATGATTATTTCGCGTAGTCTGTTGATTGCTGTATGCCCTGGACAAAATGTCATGCTTCTGCGACACCATGAACAGTGTCTGGCTCGCAGATAGAATCTGCGCACCAATATCAAGAATTTTTCCGAAAAGTATTTTAGAGAACGAAACGTGGTTACCTATATGCCCAATTCGTCTTCTTCTTCTTTGCTGGAGTGTATTTTGATAGTAATTCCGCCTTCAGCCTCTGGCCCGAAAGCCAGTGCTCCGCTGGCACGGCTGCCCGCGGCGATCGCGCCTGCACTGCGTCCGAGTCCTATAGCTACGGCACCGGCTGAGGCCAGCACGCCTGTGGCTTTTTCTCCAATAGCCACGATTCCCCTCGCGGACTCACTTGAGATGTGAAGCAAAGGGATTCCCAAAATTTTTCTCTTTTTTTTCGCAATCTCCCTGAAAAATATTTTGGATATAAAAGAAATTATGCTAAATATTTAGTATTATTAGTCCGGATTAGTCATAAATTAGTAAGATGTTATATTTTCCCGGGGCCTGGGGGGCGGCGGGCGCATGAAATGCGCACCGTTGTGCAAAAGCGCAACGGTCTGTGCGACCCAAGTCGCACAGCCGCCGCCCCCTCCCTCGGTGGCTGATAAAAATGTGAAAATAAGTGATTAGACCTGTCAAGGTCTGGGTTTCATAATAATCAGGATCAGAAAGAAGTTTGCACCAAGCCGAGTGTACGATTTACCACGGAAAATTTTTTTCCTGTATTCCACCTTATCGACTTTCAAGCCAGAGAAAATTCAGGTGCATAAATTTAAAGGAATCAGTGCGGAATCATTCGTTTTTATGCGTAATCTGAAGGCGAACAATAACAGGCTCTGGTTCCAGAAACATCGCCAGGAGTGGGAGTTTCTGAAAGACGAACTCCAATCCCTCTGCAGAGAGTTGACCCCGTTCATCAATGATCTCGATCCCGAGCTTGAGACTGAGCCGAAAACCGGCCGCACTCTGGGCCGCATCAACCGCGATATCCGTTTCTCTGCCGACAAGCACCCTTACCGTGAGTCGGTCGATCTGCTGTTTTTCCACAAGTTTTTCGGCCGTACCAAAGTACCAGGCCTTGCGGTGGGAATCACCCCAATAGATAGTTATATCGGCACCTGGCTCGGGGCATCAATGAAAGACTGGCGGCAGCGGTTGATTGCCAATATCGCCGCATACCGGGATGTTTTCCAGGAATACCTTGAGCAAAACGACAATTTCACTGACCTTTCCCTTCGAAGCGAAAGTTACAAAAAAACACAGATAAAGGGTCTGCCGCCCCTGGCTCATCAGTGGGCACAGCGCAAGTACTATTATATGGCTCTCCTGCTGCCTGCTGACAAGGTTGTCTCCATGGGAGAAAGTTTCCTGGAAACAATCGAGGAGACTTTTATCAGGCTGTATCCACTTTATCTTTTCGCCACCTCCCAGGAACTTACGGCTGACCACGAAAGGTTCCGCAGGAAATTCGAACATTGATCGAGAAATCAAGGGGTTTATTTTCATTGATGAAAACCAGCCACAAAATCATTTTCGGCGATTCACGCCGGATGGGCGAAGTAGCTGAGGAATCAGTGCATCTTGTGGTTACCTCACCGCCCTACTGGCAGCTCAAAAATTACGGCGGCGCTGGGCAGATTGGTTTCGACGACAGTTACGAAAACTATATCAACAACCTGAACCTGGTCTGGAACGAATGTGCGCGCGCTCTCCACAAAAGTTGCCGGCTTTGCATAAATATCGGCGACCAGTTTGCGCGATCGGCCCATTACGGAAGGTATAAAGTCATCCCCATCCGGACAGAGATAATAAAGTTCTGCGAAAGCGCCGGCCTGGGCTATATGGGTGGGATTATCTGGCAAAAAGTAACCAACACCAACACCACCGGCGGCGGAACTGTAATGGGCTCGTTCCCCTACCCGCGCAACGGGATCCTGAAACTGGATTACGAGTTTATCCTCATTTTCAAAAAGCCCGGCAAGGCTCCGAAAGTGAGCAAGCAGATCAAGGAGACCTCCAGGCTCGATCCAGAGCAGTGGGAGCTGTACTTTTCAGGTCACTGGAATTTCCCCGGTGAAAAACAGGAAAAACACCTGGCGATGTTCCCGGAGGAACTCCCTCGGCGGCTGATCAAGATGTTCACCTTTATCGGCGACACTGTGCTCGACCCGTTTCTGGGCAGCGGAACCACCGCGCTGGCTGCAAAAAAGCTCGGGAGGAACTCGATCGGCTACGAGATAAACGAAAGGTTTCTGCCCCTTATCCGGGAAAAGCTGGGTATATCCCAAGACGGAGAAACCCAAGGCGCCTCATACGAGATTATCAAGCAAACAGAGCGTAGGATCGATTTGGAAAAAGCAAAGGCAGTCCTGCCGTACGTTTTCAGTGACCCGGTGAGGATCGGCAGGAGGGTTGACCCGCGGGTGAAAAACTACGGCTCGAAAATCGATGATTCCTCACAGCCCAGAGAAAAGTATTTCAGCGTGAAAAAGGTCATCTCATCGCTTGAGCTATTCCTGAACGATGGGACTAAAATCCGGCTCCTGGGCCTGAGAGAAATGCCGGGGAAAAAGAAAGCGGCAGTCGAATTCCTGCGGGAGAAAACCCGGGGCAGGAGAGTTTACATCAGATTCGACAGCACAAGACACGATAATAAAGGCAATCTGCTGTGTTACCTGTACCTGAGCAACAGGACGTTTCTCAACGCGCAGCTGCTGAAAAAGGGCCTTGCCAGCGTGGACCTTTCGACCAACCACAGGCATAAATCCAGGTTCGAGAAATTGATCAAGGATACAGGTAAATAATTTTCAATTCTTTCAATATTTGAGGTGGTCATTTATCCGACAGCCCTTGCCCGGCAAGTGCGGGCAGGAGCCGTACGGCGTTATCGTAGAAAATCATTTCCTCCACGGCACTGCCAAGCCCCAGACGCAGCACGTTTTTGATCTCGGTGGCCTGATCGAGCCATGGGCTGTCCGTGCCGAAAAGTACGTATTCCGCCCCGTGCCGCCCGATCATCGAGCGAATCCGTTCATCGCTCATTTCGCCGAAACTGAAAGAGGTATCAATATAAACCGGTTTTCCGACCAGGCAGCGGTCCACCTCGTCCCACATCCGGTAGCCGCCCATGTGGCCGGCGAAAATTTTAATGCCGGGAAGATTTTCCATCAGCCGGGCGATCCTGGCCGGTTCGCCTCCGTAAGGCGGCTTGTAGGAGAGGTCCTCTCCTGCGTGGAAAACCACCAGGATACCGTTGTCGCGCAATGCGGCGAAAAAGGGCAGAAGGTCCGGGTCGTCCGGGTAAAATTCCTGGTAATCCGGGTGCAGTTTCACTGCCGAAAACCCGAGCTCGACAACCTCCTCGACATGTTTTCTCCAATTTTCGGCTTTCGGGTGAAGCGCCCCGGCCATGTGCAGCCGGGAGTCGTTTAACGAGGCGCTGAACCGGTTTATCGAACTCACCTTTTCCGGGTTCGTTGCCACAGGCAGCACCACGCTGCACTGGATTCCTGCTGCATCCATCGAGCGGATCAGTCCCGCCCGGGTTCCGTCCGTATATGCCATGCACCCGGAAGTGGCCTCCATCTTAGGGATTGCCGCCTCAGCTACTTTGCCCGGGAAAAAGTGAGTGTGTGAATCGATAATACGCACAACCAACTTCCTTTCAATCTTTCGGGCGTTAGTCGATCACCCGCTTGGCCTTGCCTTCGCTGCGCAATAGTGCGCGGTTCATCCAGCTTGACACGCGTGCTGATCCCGAGCACTGACTCGATATTGTTCTTGGCGGAGAGAATGTTTTCCAAGAATCAACATGGTAGCATTCCCTGATCTTTTTAACTCAGGATCGTCCGCCCGGTTTCATTTAAATAATCTTTTATCCCGGATTATTCATAAATTAGTAAGATGTTATGTTTCCCCGGGGCCTGGGGGGCGGCGGGCGCATGAAATGCGCGCCGTTGCGCAAAAGCGCAACGGTCTGTGCGACTTCTTCAGTCGCACAGCCGCCGCCCCCTCCCTCGGTGGCTGATAAATAACTGAAAATAAGTGATTAGCCCTGTCAAAATCTGAGTATCATGAATAATCCGGGGTTATAAAACTTTTGCAGATTAAGAGCCCAATCTAAAAAGTCTCTCGGCTTTCTGTCAATAAAGTTCTTAACATATCGCATTTTAAGTGCACCAATAAAAAATCCGTATTCCAATGAGAAAAAATTGACAAGCAGCCAGAGGCATGTTAATTATGAACTCGCTATTTATCTTGTTCAAATCTTATCCATTTAGTTAACCACAAATAATAGCTAGCAGCAGATTAATTTTATTCAGGTCGATTAACTTCAGGAGGACAAAATGGATGAAAGGACAAAATTTACCCTTGATGAAAGTGAAATACCTGCTCAATGGTATAATGTTCAGGCAGATTTGCCTGAACCATTGCCTCCGATTTTGCATCCGGCAACAGGCAAACCGATAGGGCCTGAGGATCTGGCTCCTCTATTTCCGATGGAACTGATCAAACAAGAGGTGACTACTGAGCGCTGGATTGAAATTCCTGAGGAGGTGCGAGAGATCTACAAGTTGTGGAGGCCGACCACATTATTTCGAGCTCACAGATTAGAGAAAGCCTTGGATACGCCGGCTAAGATCTTTTATAAATATGAGGGAACAAGCCCTCCAGGAAGTCATAAGCCTAACACTGCCGTAGCCCAAGCCTACTATAACAAACAGGAGGGTATAAAACGCATAGCGACCGAGACTGGAGCCGGACAATGGGGAAGTGCTTTGTCTTTTGCCGGCGCCTGCTTTGGCCTTGAAATTAAAGTTTATATGGTCGCTATCAGCTACCACCAAAAACCTTATCGCCGCATAATGATGGAAACCTGGGGAGCAAACTGTGTGGCCAGCCCCAGTCCTGATACAAAGGTAGGCCGGGATATGCTGGAAAAGGACCCCGATTGTCCTGGCAGCTTGGGACTAGCAATCAGTGAAGCAGTAGAGGATGCTGTATCACGAGATGATACCCATTATTCCCTGGGCAGTGTACTCAACCATGTTCTGCTTCATCAAACTGTCAATGGGTTGGAAACAAAAAAGCTGATGGAGAAGGCGGATGTATATCCTGATATAATAGTAGGATGTATCGGTGGCGGCTCTAATTTTGCGGGCCTTTTTCTACCCTTTGTTAAAGATAAAATTGAGGGTAAAAAGCCTGACTTGCGGATCATTAATGTGGAACCCATGTCTGCCCCAAGCATGACAAAGGGACCCTATACGTATGATTTTGGCGACTCAGCCATGCTTACTCCCCTGATTAAGATGTATACCCTGGGACACGACTTTATCCCACCGCCTATTCATGCCGGAGGCTTGCGCTACCATGGAATGGCGCCCATCATATGTCATCTCTACAGACTCGGTTTGGTTGAAGGCATAGCGGTGCACCAGTTGGCTACTTTCGAAGCAGGGATAACCTTTGCTCGCACCGAGGGAATCCTTAGTGCCCCGGAAACCAACCACTGTATAAAGGTGGCCATTGATGAAGCCCTCAAGTGCAAGGAATCCGGCGAAGCAAAAACAATACTCATTGCTCATAGTGGACATGGACACGTTGATATGGCAGCATATGATGCCTATTTTAGCGGGAAACTCGTGGATTACGAATATCCCAAGGAGAAAGTAGAGGAAGCACTGAGTCACTTGCCCAAAATAGCTCTTGAATAAAGAAGAGCTGTTCCCTTATAAACAGTTCCATAATTAAATAGTGGTTTATGTGCCTCGAGACTCATATTCTCTAACGGGTTGATCAACAAGGAAGGAGTGCACCGAACGCTGGATCGAGATTACCGATCCAGTAAAAGAGGTTTCTGAGGCCAGGTAATAATTCAGGGGTTGCATTTCCTGTCAGAGACCAGAGCGCGGTAGGATGTCAGTTTCAGCATCATAGGACTTATCCGTGTTACTTTGCCGGTATGGATCTATTAATCTCTCAAGGGGCGACCGGCCGGTCGCCTCTAAAACTTTTATACTTAAATCACGGACTTGAATCTTTTTCGGAGGCCATAATGGCAAAGCGGCGACAGTTTATCAGAGATCTTGGTTTCGGCGCATTTTCGACCCTGGCCCTCGCCACCACAGCCCGGAGCCAGGCGGCTGCTCCCACGGAGCCGGATTTAGGCACAGGCAAAAAGGTGCGGGTTGGCATTATCGGGGCTGAAAACAGCCACTCAATCGGCTTCGGCAGAATGTTCAACGCTGAAAAGAAGTTTCCGGGAGTGAAGGTCGTGGCGATCTGGGGTGAAACAGATGAGTTCGCAAAAAACTCGGCTGAAAAGGGGAGCATTCCAAAAATAGTGAAAAGGCAGGAAGAATTGATGGGAATGATCGATGCCCTGATTATCGACCACCGCCATGCGAAATACCATGTGAAGTCCGCAATACCGTTTGTCAAGGCCGGTATTCCGACCTTTGTGGACAAGCCGTTTTCCTACCGCGAAGCCAATGGCCGCGAACTTCTGGAGCTGGCCGAAAAGTATAAAACCCCGATTACCTGTCTCAGCTCCGTGGGATACGGCCCGTTGGTGGATGACATGGCAGCCCAGGTAGCTGAACTCGAGGACATCGTATCGGTAGTAATTACCGGACCGTCTGATATCAACAGCAAATACGGCGGCATATTTTTCTACGGGATCCACACGGTCGAGCGGCTGTTCAAACTTTTCGGCCACGAGGTGGAAGCCGTGCGCGCAACGCGCAACGGGCCTCGCTACACTTTCCAGTTCAAGTACCAATCCGGACTGATCGCTACCTATATTCCAATCCAGGGATGGGATCTTTACTGCGCGCTGAAAGAGGGTATGAAACAGATCAAGCCGCGGATCGAGGTCGAGAACAACACGCTGTACATGTATTCAGCGATTGTGAAAATGTTCCAGACCGGGGTGGAACCGCGCACGCACGAAAGCATTATCAGGCCCATTGCCGCGCTGGAGGCTATGGAGCGCTCTGTGCAAAGCGAGCGCTGGGAATATCTGCTGGTTTGACCTTTCTTTCCGGTTTCCCGGTAGCAGGGACACGGCGCGCCGTGTCCCTGCCTATCGAGCCATATATCTCTCATATTCCGGGTCGATTATTCGATCCGTATCACTCGTCCTGAACGAAACCAGCTCCTCCGGGCTGATCTCGGCGGTTGCGCCTTTGGTGGTTGCAGCCAGAGCGCCGAGCAGGTTGCCGACCCTGCATGATTCCGCCAGCGGCTGGTTCTGCAGCTTAGCGTGCACGAATCCGGCGGAGAATGCATCCCCGGAGCCCACCGTATCTACTAGCTCTACCCTGTAACCGGGGACGTAAACTTTCTCACCCCGGTTTGAACAGGCGAATACCCCCCTTTGTCCCAAAGTTACCAGGCAACACTCAAAAGAATACTTTTCCACGATTTTCTCGCAGAAATCAGGCACGCTACAGTTCTGGCCGAACAGCATCAGGGCCAGTTCTGCTGCCTCATTATCGTTCAGTTTCAGGATGCCTGCCCGGGCGAGCGATCTTTTCACCGTTTCCAGGGCATAGCAGTCTTTTCGCAGGTTTATATCGAGAAATTTTTTCCCCTTTGCCGCTGCATCCAGAAGCTTCTCCAGCGCGTGCCTTGCGCGGGCGGAGCGTTGAACCAGCGTGCCGAAACAGAAAAAATCGCACCTGTGAGCTGCTTCCAGCAGTGAATCCGTGGCCTCGATATTGTCGTAGGCCACCTCCGGCACGATATAGAAGTCGTGTGTGTTGTCAGGGGCGAAAGTAACTTTCACCGTGCCTGTGGGCTTGTGCTCGTCCCACTGAATGTACGAGGTGTCAAGGCCGAGAGATAAAACCTGCTGGCAGGCTTTGCGCCCCAGTTCATCCAGTCCCAGCCGGCTGGCGATAATTCCCTGCTCGCCGAGCGAATTTACGCGGAAAGCCAGGTTGAATGGCGCTCCTCCGAGAACATTCCCGAAGGGAAAGATGTCCCAGAGTATTTCACCGAAAGAGATTACTGCCTTCTTTACAGTCTGGCCTGTCATTTATCCAAGATTCGTCGTTGAATCATGAAACACCGTTTTCGCAACTAATCTTCGGCGGTTCTCACTTTCCAGTCATTTTGATCAAGGTGGAAACAATAAATTCGACCCTGTTCTGTCCACCGATCTCCCTGCTTACAGACCAGTTGCCCGCCGCTCCCAGGGCTTTATATGTGGCCGCCACATGCGTGAAAGTTTCAGCGATATCGGCCTGGCCGGCAGGCGACTTATCCCCCAGAAGCGGGTTTATCAGAGTAATGTTCAGCGGGCAGAGCGCCTGGTACACATGAGGAATATCGAAGCGGGTCAACACGCCGGGCAGGAGTATTTCGTGGTTGTATTGCGGAAGCCGGGTGGAGACAACGTTTTCAAAGCTGATCAGGATATTTTCGAGAATGATCCCCGACACCTTCTCGGTCAGTGCAGAGGCCAGAACCGCCCAGACAGCACTGAGACCCTCTGCCCAAATAGAGATTTTTTCTGGTGGCACTCCCTGGCTGGAGAGCCATTTCATAACAGAAAGCACATCCATCACCCGCTGGCCGGAAACAGGCCTTCCGGCGAGAAAATCCCAGAAGTAACCCTCCATTCCGGGTGCAGTTTCACCGGTTCCTCGCAGGTCAAAGGCGAAAATCCGGAATCCTTCACCGAGAAGAGCTTTTACAACTTGCTCCTCTCCTGCCAGGGCGCTTTTGCCCTGTTCATGAAGAAATAATATCACAGGGCTTTCGCTAGAAGAGGTATTTGATTCAAGCCAAACTCCGGGCAGAAGAATTCCTTTCTCTGGTCGCAGAATTACCGGTGTCAGTTGCGCCCCGGTTATCCTTCGAACGGCTTTCCTTTCAGCCGCCGGCACCCCGAATTCCTGCCTGATACGAAGCACATGCCTGATTTCTTTTGCAAGAGTTTCCCGGTAAGAACGCAACTCGGCCCGGGATTTTTTCGCCCTGAATCCAGCTTTGTGCTTATCAAGATATGCTTCAACCAGTTCGTGAGGTGTGAGACTGCCGCTCAACTGGTAGACATCACCGTCCGGTGTGCACCATAGGTCCTGTTCCGACTCCACAGGAAAGTCCCCTTCGAGATAATCAGCCGGATCGCCCCCAAGCCATTTGATCATCCAGGCGTAAGTGATCTCCCGTTGCTCTTTGTTATAGCCATGACCGGCTTTCACCATGCTGGTCTGTATTTTTTCAGGAACACCATGGGCGGAATAGGCTTTGAACAGCCAGGTAGCCAGAGCCCAGACGCCGCGAACCGGATTCAGGTTGTCGTCGGTAGTGGCGTTGATCAGCAGCGGCTTTGGCACGTGTGTAAATAGAGGGTCTCCGCGGGGGTCGATCCCGGCCTCGAAACTGCCGAAAAAGACCTGCTCGTGGTCTGTGGCCAGGCTGGCATGAACGCGGTGAGACCATGTATTTGGATTGCAGACCGGCACGGCAACCGTGATCCTGGGCTCGAAGGGAAGGATATATGTGGTCATCATCCCGCCGCCTGAGGTTCCAGTGCAGCCGATCCGCGCCGAGTCGACCTCGGCACGGCTGCAGAGGTAATCCACAGCGCGGATAGCATCCCAGACCATGAAATTAAACAGGTGCGTACCGCTCAAAAAGGCCTGGGCCCCAACCACCCTGTGCACAGCGCCTGGAAGACTGCCAAAAGAGGAATAATCTCTTATTCTCCGCTCTCCCTGTCCTATCCCGTCAATCGTCAGCGCGACAAATCCTTTTTTCGCCTGGGCGATACTTCTTCTTTGGACATTTTCACTCGCCTTACCCGCGCTTGAGTGTCCGATAACATTGAGAATTGCCGGGCGAGGTGCCGGATAGTATTTCGGCAGGTAAAGATTCGCGCTTACCCGGAATGAAGGCCGGCTTTGGAACAGAATCTTTTCAATTGCATAGTCCTCCCGCTCGATCCTGCCTGTAACGCGTGCATTCAAGGGTGTCCTGGGCGGGAGCGGGCCTGTCCAGGCGCGAACCGAATCCCGGATAATTTTTGCACGCTGCTGCCAGTCTTTCGCTGTTTTCAGCGTTGCCAGCAGCGAATCTCGCACGGCGAACTGACAATCGACAATGGCTGTGAGATATTCAGCCATCATTTTATCAGCCGGTCGATCCAGGACAGTAAAGGATTCCGGCGACCACAACTGTTGGCAGGGCACCTTTTGCGGCAGAAAAAAAGAACCCAATAACAGGACAAGTACCGCCTTGTTTTTCATTTTCCATCTCGAAAGTTAATTTTCCCTGATTTTATGAGTTAAACTGATTTTACGATCATCATAGAGTATTGAGGAGCCAGTCAAAGCATAAGGAAAATGTTAAGACTAATGCATGCGGGAGGAAATCTGCCCTGCCCCCCCTTTTGCAAAGGGGGAAATCTTTTCGAAAGGCTGAACTTAACCGACGCTCCGGGTCCAGGGGCGAAAAAGGGCTGGTCACAAGTACTGATTGAAAACCAATAAAAAAGGCCTTGCCAAAAACGCAGAAATCCTACATTAGAACGGCCCTTTGTTCTGCTCCGAGAATAATGGACCAAAGGTGCGTTATTCCATGATTTCGGTAAAAAACCACTGCAGGACACGGCACGCCGTGTCCCTACATGAAACATTTTCATTGTTTCCGGGTAAGCCGGCGGCTCATGACGATTAGCCTGAAAAGACAGGTTTTTTACTATATGATTGTTGTCAAATGTATTAAACTGAAATTTAATCCCCCTTTCTCACTTTCATCTTGACCACAAACGATACAGCCTCGGATTTTTTCTTTGTCGAAACCGTAAGGTGCCACTGATCGGGATAAGCATATCCCTCGGGGTAGGCGCGGCCGGGTGAGGCAGTGAACCTGTTTGTCTGTGAGAAAGTGATCTCTTCCGGAGAGAGAAACTCCACGACCAGGCACGCCTTTCCCCTGTGTATCGTAACAGTGTTGTGCCTCTTGTCAATCTCCATTTTTTCCAGGGCATGCAGCAGCCAGTCGAAGCGTACTGGTTTCGGGGCTTCGAGTTCGTCGACTATCAGGAAATCGCGGGGGCGCTGGTAATAGACGTGGCGGATAAACTTTTTCAGGCGCCCCTCATAAGCCTCTGTGGCATCCCCGGCTGCGTAATCGACACTACCGGGCAGACCGCTGCCGGGTGAGAAAGCGATAATCTTTCCGCGTGAGGTGCGGTCCCTGATTTTCTGCCCCTGGCCATCGACCAGAACCGAGTTATGCGCACGGGTCTGCCAGGTCCATTCTGTGTGGTGGGGGTGGCCGTAATGCGGGTAATATCCGGACTGGATCGCCAGAGCCTCGCCGAACCCCTGGATATAGAATGAGTTCTGATCAGCGTAGATATGGCTCCAGGCACCGTATGGAGAGCTTTTCAACAGGAAGTAAGTCTCCTGGGGGTTTCCCAACTCCTCGTGGAAAGCCACCAGGCCGATATCCCGGAAGGCCCGGGCGCCAGGTAAGTCATCCGGTGCTTTCGGCGTGATATGTCCCGGACCCTCGTCCAGCCAGAAAAAGCTCATGACTCCGGTAGGGACCATAGTTTCGGCTACCGGCATCTCCTCTGGCGCACTCATCTCGGCGCGCCAGCGGAAATACGGGTTGTCATGCACCGAGGCCAGGCGATAGAGGTTCATTTTATCCGCCGGCCAGTAGGCGCCGATTCCAGTATCGCCGAACGGACGCAGCACGCCATAGTAGGGATAAGCGTAAATCTTGTAATAACCATTGTTACGGTAAAAGGGTTTTTTCAACACATCCAGGCCCATGGCGCTGTGGATACAGTGGGCTGACTGGAGCATGTAGTTAAAATACATCATCCAGTAGCTCGGCCCCTCCGAGTAGCCTCCGTCCCTGCCGCCCCAGCCGGGGTATAAGGTGGTTACCGGGGGCAAGAGATAGCTCAGCCACTTTTTCGGCTCTTCCGCCTCGCCGTAAAGTACAACTCCCACCTGGCTCATATAATTGATCAGCCGTGTCTGGTGGCTTGTGTAAGGCTTGATGTGATAATCCGATCTCTGCCACCGTGCGTAAGCCTGTTCTCCCCTGGCAATCAGCATCTGCCGGATCGTTTCCCGCTCGCTCTGGCTCAGGGCGTCGTAGATCCAGTCATAAGCCCGCGCACCGTTAAGCAGGATCGGCATCGCCACCTCATCGTTATAGGACATGGAACTGGTTCCCTCCAGGTCCCACCCGGCAAACGCCAGGAGCCACTCTTTCGCCCGGTCGGAATATTTACTCTCACCGGTCATCATGTAGCAGAAACCGAGGAAATCGAGCACCTGACCCGCTTTTCTGGCCAGGTCGTAATAGTCGCGCCAGAGCGGATAATCGAATTCTCGCTCATCAGGATAGGGCGGAGGCTCTTGATTGATCGGCAGTTGGAGAAGAGTATCCGCGTAAGCGGCGATCCTCTGGTATAGCCTTTTATGCGGTTGGCTGGTTTCCAGCAGGCTGCGGAGGCTATCGAGCTGCTCCGGCCGGATAAACAATCTAGGGTGGCGCTGGGGGATTCGGGCAAACAGCTCTTTCAGGGGAGGAACTGTATATTCCAGGCTGTTGGGCGAAACTGTAAAGTTGCGGGCAGCGCTGGGAGGAGAAATTTCCTGTTGCGAAAAAACGCAACGCCAGCGCCAGTACCAGTCTCCCTTTCCCAGCTTAAAAGAGGGCCGAAGGAGAGGAAAAGGAAGCCCGGCGACAAGCCACGATGCGCTGCCCTCCACAACCACCGGGGTCGAATCGAGCGATCCGGGAACCAAAGGGCCGCGACCTGCGGCTTCTTTGAGCAACTCCGCACTTTGAGCAAACTGAGGATTCCGAGAGATTTCGAGAATAAAACCCCTGGAGCCTTCCTCAGGCAGCCAGTTGAAACCGGCAGGGTCAGTGAAAACCGTATCTCCCGCAGCCGGAGCCGGATGAATGACCAGCGGGCCATACTTAGGCTTTTCACCCAGGTAAAAATATTCGCCTTCAGAGGTTTTTACACCCGGGCCCGCATTGCATCCTGCAAAGTAAGCCACGCCGATTAAAAAAAAGATGAAAAGAACAGAGGCGAATAATTTCACTTGTGGTTTCATCTTTACCTCTTTGGGAAAGTGAAAAGGGAGTTAAGGGATTATAGGAGCATTAAATCGGCCGGCTGTTGATAACTGGCATTTTAATATAAATTCTGCCTGAAGCTAAGGCAACGGTCCGTTGCATTCCTCCTCAGTTTTCCGGGATATTCCAGCGTGCTTTGTAGAGACGTATTCCCGGAAGGTTCAGGGTATGCTCGGGGTGCAGGAAACGCACCTTTTCTGCCCACCAGTTTTCGCCCTCTGCCTGTACCCAGGCCACCTGGCCGGTTGAAGGGTTATACGAAATACACTTGACCCTGCGCTTATCGGCCAGTTCCGGGTGAGGTTCGAAAGTGCGCCTGAGGCGGTCGAACAGCCAGCAGTGATTGCTCGTGCTGAGGGCAATTTTCGCAGTTCCCGGCACTGGAGAGAAATCGTGCCCCCCGCTTTCGGGAAGCTCTATCAGATCCACACTTTCGAGAGACGGGTTTTCTGAATCCCAATTCTTGAGTTTGAACATTCGGATGTCCTCATGGGCAAGCGCCCAGAGCAACTCTCTTTCCTCATCCCATACCACTCCATGCCCCCAGGGGAGATCGTAAGAGCAGAGCTCTTTTCCGGGAGTACCAAGATCGAATACGATCAGCCGGTCGCCGGCGCCTCCGGGGCGGTGGGAGGCTGCCACGGCGATACGTCTTCCAGGCAGAAGTTCTGCCGAGTGGGCATTGGGTGCAAGGGCGTAAAACAATGTCCTGCCGCTTTCCCGCTCGACCAGCGCAACGCCGTCAGATGAAGCGGTTATCAGAATCTTTCTGCCTCCATCCAGGGGCTTACACTCATCCGTGGTGGCAAAACGAACTTTCATCGAGTCCGGCAGATCCTGACAATTAGCGGCTTTCCAACTCCAGACTTTCCTGGGTGAGCTGTCCTGAGCATGGCTCAGTTCGAGGATAAAAACCTCGTCCCAGCCGCAGAGAATCAGTTCCGCCGGTGCTGAATCGGCCCGCCGCGCTCGGGCTGCTGCGGAATCCTTGTTTCCACCTCCGCAGGAAACGAGTAAAAGCAGGCAAGCCAGGATATGGCCGATAGCATAAAAACTCGAGTGAAGCGACCACAGGCAAAGCTTTTTCAAGAGGTCTCCCTTTAGATTAAGTTCATACGGCTACTGGTGATGCAATTTTTTCCCAGGAGCCAGAATTATCAGAGTAAATTGGCTCCGACTTATTCTATGCTTGAAACATGTCCCGGCTCGATCTCGATTACGAGCAGGTCATCCTTGTTCCATCTTCCCTGAACAAGCGACATCCCGGTTCTATCCGCAGCAGTGCTCATGCCCTCGAAGGTTTGCCCTTTCCACGGCCCGTGAGTTATTTCCCCGACCAGGTTCGGCCCGATTACCGGGGCCCCGATATGCCGGGCGGCTTTCTGCACTGTCTTGACAAGAGAGAATGAATGTTCCGGCCATTTCTCGCGCGGGGCTGCCCAGCCGTAGGGAATATAGACCAGGTCCGGTTTCTGCGCCAGCATTGCCTCACGAAGTTTCTCCTTGAAACTGTCTGCGCAGATCATGATCCCGATCCTGCCAAATGGAGTTTCTACGGCCTTGATACCCTCAATGCTGCCCGAAGTATAGGGTGGGTCCATCAACCAGTGAAGCAGATTGATCTTGCGGTGCTTGAGCACTATCTCGCCGGATGGGTTTACCAGGATCGCTGCGTCGTATAGCCTGTCGCCATCCTTTTCGCACAGGCCCACCCCGATCCAGATCTTATGCTCTTCAGCCAGTCCCGAGATCTTGTTGCTGAAAGGTCCGGGAATAGATCCCGCAAGCTCGTGGGCCTCCGGATTAACCCAGCCCAGGTCTGCAGTTTCGGGGAAAAAGACTATCCGTGCGCCTTGCGATTTAGCTTTGATCACCATCCGGCTGATACGCTCGAGATTGCCCTTGATATCCGAATCGATACACCTGATCTGGGCTATCGCCACTTTCACCTTATCCATAGCAACCGCCGTGGAGTTGAATAAAAGACCAAGAGGCTGAAACAACAGAAGCAGAATATAAAAAGGAGAAAAACGAATCGGCGACAATACTGCTTTCAGAACCGGGGACATCACCCACCTCCTTAAACTAGGGGAAATCTCTTCTTTCATTCTTTATTCTAAAAGGCTGTAATCTATACCGATCTGTTTCTTGCAACTTTCCAGCCCAGGCAATCGGCATTAATCGGGCAAGAGGGTTTTTCAATCTAATATTATCCAGATAAACTTCAAGTATCCACTCAACTGGTCTGGCCTTAAAATATTTTTAGAAAATTTGAGTTTCACATACTCGAATTATCATTTTAAAGGGATTAATTCTAAATAGAAAAAACAACTCCAAACGCAAAAGAGCTTGACCGTTGCTGGCAATTGTAATTAAATTACAAAGTTATACTTCACACAAGTTAAAGGGGCTCACATGACAGGCGAGGCCTCAAAACAGTCTTTGCTGGAAATGCGTGCTCCCTCTGCCGTCCTTAGGCACCCCTACAATTCCTATCAGTATATGGAAAGGGGTCTTCACTGGCTGGTAAGTTTACGTTGGGTCGCTTGTAGTGGCCTTTTTTTTGTTATTTGGTTCACCTCAAGTTCCCTTGATGTCCTTTCAAATCCACGTCCTCTTTATATAATCTGCATTCTGCTCACCCTGTATAACGTAGTCCTGCTGATTGTTTCCAGAAAAAGCTCCAGACTTTCGGCAGAATGGATAGAGCGTATCCTGTTCTGGCAGATAACAATCGATCTGGTCGCCCTGACACTTCTTCTTTATTTCTCGGGCATCTCGCATAACCCGTTTATCCTTTATTTTGTGTTTCATATCATTATCGCCGGTATTTTGCTTCCCGATCTTTATGCCTATTTTGAGGCGGTTCTTGCTTCGTTAATGGTCGGCGCCGTGCTGGCCCTCCAGTACTGGGGCCTGATCCCCGAACATACGCTGAACCTCCCGTCCACAACAAATGGGGATGAAGGCATATTTCTGCTGGCCAAGTTCCTGGCGCTGAGCAGCACACTTGTTTTCTCCGCTTATTTCACAGTCTCCGTGCTCAGATACGTGAGATATGCGGAGAGTGAAATCCGCCAGAAGGAAAAATTCCTCAGCCTGGGACAACTGGTCAGCGGTATCGTGCACCAGATCAAGAATCCCCTGGACGGCCTGAAAAACTGCTTGCATCACATCACAGCCGGTACGTCCGAACAGGAAGTCTGCGACAAGTTCGTTTTCCTGATGGGCGAAGAACTGGAACGGATCGAGGGGCTGACATACCGGCTCCAGGATTACGCCCGGCCCCACGGCATAGAACTTCAACCCGTTGATGTCAACAGAGAGATAGCCTCCGCTCTCAAACTGCTCCAAATAAAAGACATTGGTAAGGTAAGCATCCGCTCCGAAATGGGAGCCGTGCCTAAAGCGAAGGCCGACCCGTTCGCCCTTCAGGAAGTGATTATCAACCTCTGCGCAAACGCTATTGCGGCAATGCCCAATGGGGGAACTCTGACAATCCGGACACGCCCGGCCTCCTATAAGATCAGTAAATCAACTGGAGGAGTGGGTATTGATGTAATCGACACCGGCCACGGAATAAGGCCCGAGGAAAAAGATCTGGTATTCGAACCGTTTTATAGTACAAAGCCGTCCTCGGAAGGTACCGGGCTGGGGCTCTGGATCTGCCAGTTGCTCGTCTCGCAGATGGGAGGACTTCTGGAGGTGGAAAGTACACCGGGCAAAGGCGCCACTTTCAGTGTTGTACTCCAGGCGGACTGATCTTGCACAACTGGGGATTCAAGCGCCCTCAACAGGGAACTCTGGACATACTTCTGAGGTTCCTCTTGAGCAGTGTGGACTCGAAGCGCTCGGAGTGTATAATATAAACTAAGCATCTGTCATAATACGGAACGGTTAGGCTGATGAAAATCCTGATAGTTGAAGATGAAGAATTGAAGCGGATTACACTGCTGGCGGACCTCACCCAGGCAGGCCACACGGTGAGCGCAGCCGAGTCCGCCCACGAGGCCCTGAATATGCTCGAGCACAAGCAAGTGGATGTGGTGATCACTGACCTCAAGCTGCCCGGCATGGATGGCCTCGAACTGCTTCGCACGATCAAGGAGGAAATCGCCCCGGCCACCGAAGTGATAATGATGACCGCCTATGGGACGATCCCCCTGGCGGTGGAGGCGATCCGCAGGGGAGCGCTCGATTTCGTAACCAAACCATTCGAAAACCGCCAGATGCTGCCCTTGCTGACCCGGATCGAGCAGAAAATGGCCCGCAAGGACCCCTCCCGTGACAGCCGGGCTGCAGAGGAAGTTCTTAAAATCGAAAAAGCGGTTATCGGTAAAAACCCGCTGATTCGCCATCTAAAGCACCTGATCCGGGTCTGCGCCGAATCGGATTCAAATGTCCTGCTCTGCGGGGAAACCGGCAGCGGAAAGGATTTGGCTGCCTCTGTAATCCACCGGTTGAGCCAGCGGCACTCCCATCCGTTTGTCAAGGTAAGCTGCGCGATGTTTCCGGTCACCCTGGTTGAAAGCGAGCTGTTCGGATATGAGCGCGGTGCATTCACCGGTGCAAACCACCGCCGCAGCGGAAGGCTCGAGCTGGCCCAACACGGCACGATCTACCTTGACGATGTTGACGATATCCCGCTCTCCGAGCAGGTCAAGCTCCTCCGGGTAATCGAGGAAAAAGTATTCGAACGGGTAGGTTCGACAACCCAGATCAAATGCGATGTCAGGTTTATCGCCTCGACCAAGGTCGATCTGACAAAAATAATCGCCGAGAGCACTTTCCGGGAAGATTTCTATTACAGACTCAAGGTTATCGAGGTGCACCTTCCTCCTCTCAGAGATCACCTCGAGGATATCCCCAACCTGGCTGCGCATCTTTTGAAAAGGTTTGCAGGCGACGGTGCGCCAGAACTTCCCAATAAAGTAATTTCACACCTTCAAAGCTATAGCTGGCCCGGTAATGTCCGTGAACTCTCCCACATGCTTCAACAGGCGTATATCATCGGACGGGGCAGGCTGTCTGTGGAGCACCTCGATTTCACCAATAATCTTTCCGCTGTCAAACTGCAGCCGGGCGGTTTCAAATCCACAATCGAAGCCGCCGAACGCGACCTTCTGCAGTGCTCCCTGAGAACCTACGAAGGAAATAAAACCAAAGCGGCAAGAAATCTAGGAATGAAACCCTCTACTTTCCGGGACAAGCTCCGCAAATACGGTCTCGACTGAACATCTCCCCCTTTCGTCCAGCTACCTGAATTCCATGGGCTGGCGGGAATCCTTTCTTTACAACCTGGTATCCCAGTCATCTTCCCGGATTCACAACAAAATCTAAGATACTATTTTTCAGTATATTAACAAAACGATTGAAAAAACTTTATAGGGGTATCCCCTTAGCTGATGTTACTACTATATATTGTGTTTCAAGTTTTT
>CAZJQI010000034.1:0-46058 GCA_964548275.1 uncultured Gemmatimonadales bacterium | reverse complement strand
TTCCATCCCAGGCAGAGCGAAGCCAGACAGGTGGGCATGCCATTGATTCGGCTTGTCTATGACAAGCCGAATCAGGCGACCTCGTAAGGAGCGTGTTTTTACTGGTAAAACAAAATAGGATATAGAAGCTGTATTGGAAGTCGAGTTTGCGGCCCGAAAAAACTTTTGGTTACTTTTGGTTACAAAAGTAACATGAAAAAATAATCTTTTTCTTTCTACCTATTAGTTAATCGGACAGTACTGATTATATATTTAAATGGGAAATGTAAATAACGCCTATGCCCGCTTAGTGCCGGGAAAAACAACTGGCCGCAGGCCTTGATTTCGCCTCGGAAAGTACTGAGCGCTTTGCTTGTTTATTTCTCATTGTCCTTTTAGAGTTATAGGTTTTTCATTTGCTCTCTTCAAGTCAGGGCCATTTTTTATTATATAATAAACAAGGAAATTTATGCCTGATTTTGAAAATTACTCTATGGAGGTCGGATTATGACAGATAACAGTTCACGAAAACAAGTCTGGTGGGGTTCTTTTTCCTTGCCCGAGGGTCAATCCAGGCGCTGGTGCATAGGCTCGGCGATTTTTACAATCAGCCATTTAAGAAATGAATGGACTGTGGCCTATGCTACAGCGGCTGAGGCAGCGGAAGACTATCTTGAGATTGCTCTACCGGTAGCGCAATCCGAGGAACCCGGGCCTAAAGCCCAAGTGACAAGATTTTGCATAAGCCAAACCAATAGCACGCTAAAACTGACCCCCACCTTAGCAGATCGTTCCGTAGTAATACGCACGGAAATACCACTTCACGTACTACCAAACCAGGAGGTTAAATTATATGTCAGTTCTCCTTTGTGGGTGCGTATCGAAACCGGTGATCCCCTGATAGTTTTGCAGGATGCTCCGATTTTTCGTCCTTCCGATACCTGGTTTGGACCCTCCACGATCCAAGGAGAACTGTGTTATGCCAGCCGGGTTTACGGGCGCTTGAGATTTGAAGATATCAGATTCAGGTCTCACCGCGCCGTTACTCTGGTTCTACTTCGTAATCACGGCAAAGAATCGATTTTTTTAGAACGGCTGAATCTTCCAGTCCACAATTTATCCCTTTATGAATCTGAGGAAGGATATTTCTGGACACAGTCTACCACCTTGGAAACCGGGGTAGATAACAAGGTCTCTTTAGAACTGGAAAAAGGCGCTCCAAAAGAGGCAAAAAATTCAAAACTAATTTGCGGGCCAAGAAAAAAAGCGGAAAAAAATATCCTGTCCCGCGCTTTGAAAAGTTTAATCAGCTAAAACAAGGAGAGATAAAAATGGCTGAATCGCTATCATGGTTGTCCGATTTTCTAACTCCCGAACGGATAGTATCGCTGATCCGTGCTGTCATTATCCTGGTGATAGGAATAATCGTCACCAAGGTTTTTTGTTCTTATCTTGAAAAAGTTTTAAAAAAACGCACATCTCCACAGCAGGCTAAGACTTTCTCCAGAATGAGCTATTATCTGATTCTAACACTGATTGCCGTATCAGCCCTCCGAGAGTTGGGCTTTAATCTGGGAATTCTGCTTGGGGCAGTCGGAATACTGACGGTAGCCGTAGGCTTTGCTTCACAGACATCCGCTTCAAACATTATCAGCGGCTTGTTCCTGCTTGCGGACCGTCCTTTCCAGGTCGGGGATGTGATCGAGGTGGGAGGAACGGTGGGTATTGTAAACGGAATGGAACTGTTATCGGTTAAACTGCGGACATTTCAAAATGCACTCGTACGGATTCCGAATGAGGAAATGATCAAGACCCAGGTCACAAACTACACCTTTTATCCGATTCGCCGCATAGATGTCGAGGTCGGTGTAGCTTACAAGGAAGACATTGCAAAAGTACGGGATATATTACTGGAAGTGGCAGACCGCAATCCGCTGTGTCTGGAAGAACCACCCCCCCTGTTTGTTTACAAAGGCTATGGCAATTCCTCAATCGATCTTTTGCTCGGTGTCTGGATTAAGAAAGAAAACTATCTGCTTGTGATGAACAGTATCAAAGAGGATATCAAAGTGGCTTTCGATAAAAAGGGTATCGAGATTCCATTCCCGCACATTTCAGTTTACACCGGCAGTGTGACCGACCCCTTCCCGGTTACGGTCGCTAAAAACTGATTTTGATTTTCTACCCCACGGCCGGTAAAAACAGGCTTGCGTCCAGTCGATAGTTGGAATAATCATTAAACCGGAGGGAGAAGAGATGGTTTCCAAATTCATTAAAAAGATTTCCAAGAAAAAGGGCCTTTCGCCGGGCACCCTGATGCTCGTGGGCGAAAAGAAGGCGTATGACGTAAGAATCAGGGTTTTTGACTACGACCAAACAGAACTCGAGGAGAAAGAGGTTAAAAAAATCGAGGATTGCTTTCCCTATAAAGAAAAGACCACAGCTACCTGGATCAACCTGGACGGAATTCACGACGTGGAAAACATCGAAAAACTGGGCAAGCATTTCGATTTCAACCCGCTTGTGCTGGAGGATATAGTAAACACCGATCATCGCCCCAAGCTGGAAAATTTCGAGGACTACCTTTTTATAGTGCTCAAAATGCTTCACTATGACCGGGAAAAGGATGAAATCGAGGCGAACCAGGTGTCTCTGATTCTTGGGGAAAATTACGTGGTTTCTTTCCAGGAGCACAAAAGCGATGTGTTCGATCCTGTCATCGCAAGGATCAGGAAGGGTAAAAACCGCCTGCGGAGGATGGGCTCCGACTACCTCGCCTACGCCTTGATAGATGCCATAGTGGATAACTATTTCGCCGTCCTTGAAAAAATCGGAGACCGCCTGGAAGATCTGGAGCAGGAATTGATTTCGAGCCCTACGGAAAATACTCTCAGTCTGATTTACCACCTGAAAAAAGAGATGCTTTTCATGCGCAAGTCAGTCTGGCCCCTGAGAGAGGTTGTCGGAGGCCTGCAGAGAGAGGAACTCGACTTGATCAACGACAAAACAATACCGTTTATCAGAGACGCTTACGATCATACAATCCAGGTTATCGACACTATCGAGACATTCCGCGACTTACTATCCGGGATGCTGGACATGTATCTTTCCAGCATTAGCAACAGCATGAATTCGGTGATGAAAGTGCTCACTATAATTGCTACGATATTTATCCCGCTTACCTTTATTGCCGGGATCTATGGAATGAACTTCGAGAATATGCCAGAATTGCACTGGGAAATGGGTTATCCTTTTGCTCTTACGCTGATGGGTTTAATCGGCGTGACGATGTTAGCTTATTTTAAAAGGAAATCGTGGATGTAAATCCGTCAGAAATCAACTCTTTAAAAAACTCGAACACAATTTCCATACTATCTCGGCTGATAACGACAACTTCCTGCGAATCGAACCCGGGAAGTTCGGGACAAATGTAAAACCGGCAACCCTCCGGGCGCATTGCAGGCCTCGCGCTATAATTGTCAAAAATGTTTCCAATAGAACTATATTCAGCCCGGCAATGCGGTTACCCGTCTCTGTAGTTTTCGCCTCTTTCTGCAATGCCATGGGAACTCATCGTTACTTTTTGTTGACCTGACCCACGAAAACGAGTCCGGAAACTATCAGGGAAAGGATTAAATTTTTTCCAGGCGCCTGTATATCATTCTCGAAATTTTTAAACAGCATTTTACATTTTGCGAAACCGGAGTCTCATGCATTGCACCTGTATTAAATCCAATCTGTTCGGAACCCCGATCAATGAATGAATTCCTCGAGGGGCTCAATCCGGACCAGCTCCGCGCAGTGACAAGCAAGGCCAAACACCTGCTCGTGCTTGCCGGGGCGGGGAGTGGCAAGACCTTTGTCATCACCCGCCGGATCTTTCACCTGGTAGGCTCAGGCGCAGCAGCTCCGGAGCAGATCCTGGCGATCACTTTCACCCGCAACGCCGCCAGGGAAATGTCCCGCCGCCTGGCCGCCTTCGCCGAGAAACCCGCTGCCGGAATAACCACAGGAAGTAACCTGCCAAATATCTCCCGGATCACAGTGCGCACCTTCCACTCGCTTTGCTACCTCATTCTGCGCCGCCACTGGCGGCGTCTTTTCGACCAGCCATTTCACGTTGTCACCGAAACCCTGCCAAGCGGCAAACCGGCCCAGATCGGCGGCAAAACTCTCAAGACCAAGAGCGAGCTGCTTCTCCACGCTGTGAAAATCCTTTTCTCCGAGCCTGATTTCCGGATCGAATTCAAACGCTACCTCTGGAACTATATGATCCAGGCCGAGGAAACCGACCGGTTCGGCGCAGGATTTGACACCCGGCCTCAAAACTTTGCCACACTTGCCGGCGAACGGGTGCGCTCCTATGCGGAAAGGGATATCGCCAACTGGCTTTATGAACACGGGATTCCCTATCTCTACGACAAGCCGGTGTACTGGGGCAAGCCCCTGTTCAGGTCGAATTTTTACCTTCCAGAGCAGGATGCCTACCTGGAGGTCTGGGAGTTCTCCGGCAGGCAGCAGAAAGAGCGCGATGCGAAGCTTGCGAAATACAGAGCCAAGGGAGTGCGCCTGATCGAGGTGGAAAGGAACCAGTTGCTCGATTTCCCGGTGCTGGAGAAGCGGCTGATCCATGAGCTGCCCGAGGTCTTTCCGCAAGGCGAAGCCAGCAGCCAGCCAGGTGACCTGGACACACTGGAAAGCTCCGAGTCTGGCTACCCTGAGGCGTTAAAAAGCTTTCTCTCCCTGGCCGAGGAAATCCTCGACAAGATGAAAAACCACTCGGTCAACCCGGCCGACCTCGCCGAACGGGTACGACAGGAAAAACACGCCCGCACCAGATCGTTTTATTCGCTTTTTCTGAGAGTTTACGAACAGTACCAGAAAAATTTAAGCTCAGAAAGCGCTCTTGATTTTAATGAACTGATCCTTCAGACCATCAAACTGTTCCGCCGCAACCCGGATCTGCGCGACCGTTACCGCGCCAGATGGAGGTACATCCTGGTCGATGAGTACCAGGACGTGAACACGCCGCAGGTAGAGCTGCTCAAAGAACTTGTCGGCCCTGAGAACAGTCTGGCCTGTGTCGGGGACGACTGGCAGAGCATCTACGGCTTTCGCGGCTCCGAGGTGAGCCACATTCTGAATTTCGAGAAAGAATTCTCCTCGCCTGAGGTTCTACCCCTGCGGGTCAACTACCGCAACGGCGGCCCGATTGTCGATTTTGCCAACTTCTCGATCCGAAGATGCGCCGAGTACAGAGACAAGCCTTCGATTGCTCTCAAACGGAGTATCGAACCGGTTGTCCTCTACCGCGCGCGGCGGCTGAATGAGGATGGACTAGGCTATGTGATAGAAAGGTTACGGGAACTTGTCGAGGACGGCACCTACGGCCCTGGCGACATCCTGATTCTCTACCGACGCAGCGCCAGTTTCCGCCTCCTGTTCGAGGCCTTGCGCGAGGCAGGACTGAAAGTCCGCCATGAGACAATCCACGGGGCCAAGGGCCTCGAGGCGCCGGTGGTCTTCCTCTGGGCACTGGTTGGAGGAAGGGGCGGGTTTCCGAGTATCTGGGAAGAGGGCAGGATCATGCGCCTTTTGCTGCCCTTTCATAAATTGCACCGCATGGATGAGGAACGCCGGATCTTTTATGTCGCCCTGACCCGGGCCTCCGAGAGGCTTTTCCTGATCACTGAACAGTACAATGCCTCGAAGTTTCTCGAAAATGTCTCCGAGCGGCATCTTGCCGCCCCAGGCCTGTCTGTACCAAAATCCGGCCACCCGGATAAGCCCGGCCCATGCCCCTCCTGCAAGGGTCCGCTCCTGCCCGAATACCGTTTCTGCCCTCTCTGTTTCCACGGGCTGGAAAAAATGAATCCGTGATTTGTTTTGCGATTGACTCTCGACCATCTTTATATTGAATTAGATGTTTCTGCATTGCCGCTAACTCGAGCCTACGGGATCTGCCGATGGAAGCTTGGTCCGGACTTCTCGATATTCTGATTTTGCTTGGTGCAGCCCTGGCCTTGGGTACTCTGGCACAGGGACTCAAACAAAACTCGCTTGTGGGCTACCTGATCGCAGGGATGCTGGTAGGGCCAAATGTTCTGGGCTGGGTGGGAACCCCGGAGGATGTCGCTTTCATCGCCGAGCTGGGAGTGACCCTGCTGCTTTTCTCAATCGGGCTGGAATTTTCTCTTAAGCGCCTGGTCAGGCTCGGGCCGATTACCTATCTCGGCGGCACGGCCCAGGTGGTGCTGACTATAATTGTCGGTTTCGCCGTGTCATACGCCTTCGGAATGGACTGGAGACCGGCCTTTGCACTGGGTATGATGATCTCCCTGTCCAGCACTGCCTGCGTGATCCAGTTGCTGGTCAAAAACACACAGCTTGAAAGCATTTACGGACGCAACTCCTTAGGCATTCTGCTGTTGCAGGACGCTGCCGTGGTTCCACTGGTGCTGGCGATCCTGGCGCTGAGCGGAGAAAGCAGTCCGGCTCAGTCGTTTCTTCTGCTTGGCCGCACAGTGGTACTGGGCCTTGGCATGTTCGCTGTATTTTTCTTTCTTTTCAACTACCTGGTTCCCAAGCTGCTGAACCTTCGAAGCTGGTCGGGTAACCGCGAACTGCCCATCTTGCTTGCAATTGTAATGGCTCTGGGTTCAGCCTGGGCAGCTCACGAAGTAGGCCTGAGCCCATCTTTCGGTGCTTTCCTGGCCGGCTTGCTGCTTGCCGAATCGCCTTTTGCCACGCAAATCCGCGCCGACATCTCTCCGCTGCGGACTCTGCTGGTTACGCTTTTCTTCGCGGCAATCGGCATGCTTGTCAACCCGCAATGGGTCTTTCAGAATCCCGTTCCGGTCCTCTCCATGTTCCTGCTGGTCATGATCGCCAAGACAGCGATTATTTACGGGATCGTCCGCCTACTTGGTTTCAGCAGCGGTATAGCCCTGGCCACCGGCGTCTGCCTCTGCCAGATAGGAGAGTTCTCTTTCGTGCTGGCCAAAATCGCCAATTTCGCCGGGATTATCGACAATAACCTTTTCCGCCTGACCGTTTCGGTTACCGTACTCACTCTTCTGGTTACGCCTTATCTGGTCACCGTAGCGCCTGCACTGGCCAGCCGGGTCGAATCTCTCAGGCCCCTTTTCGGCACGCGCAGACGCAAGCCTCCTCCCATCATCCAAACTATCGGAACCGAGCCTGTTTCTATCCTGCGGCCGATTCTGATTATCGGATTCGGCCCGGCCGGCCAGCGGGTAGCAGAGGTTCTCCTGCCGCATTGCGAGAAACAGATTATGGTGCTTGATATCAATCCGGGCAATGCACAGTATGCCGAGGGACTGGGCCTTCGCTTTCATATCGGAGACGCCCGCCAGGCTGATGTGCTCGAGCACATTCGGGTCCGTCAGGCAGAGGCTGTGGTGATCGCCCTGCCCGATCCGGATGCCGTGCGCCATATCATCCATCTCTGCAAATCTCTGGCACCCGAGGTGAGGATATTCGTCCGCTCGCGGTACCATATTTTCAAATGGGAGCTGTTTATGGCCGGTGCCGAGACGGTTGTCGATGAGGAAGCCCAGGTGGGCCAGCGGCTGGCTGAGGAGGTCTTGATTGATGTGAAAAACCGGCAGGCGGAATCCGTAATGCCCGGGAAAGACCTCCACCTGAAATCGCAGCAATGATAAACAGTTATGCGATTATCAGAACTCAAACAATTGACAAAACCCGGCTCCACTGTTAGATTTCAGAAAAACGGGCGATTAGCTCAGGTGGTTAGAGTGCTTGCTTGACATGCAAGAGGTCACTGGTTCGAATCCAGTATCGCCCACCATGAATGACAAGGGTTTGCTGAAAACGGCAAGCCCTTTTTTATTTGGTAATAGTTATTTTCCAACCCTATTTCTAACCTTGAAGAGAAATTTTGAGGTAAATAAAACTGTATAACCCATAACAAACCCAAACTATATAATGGGTATTGTCCTGATCGCCCTGCTGGAAGTCCTGCTGGGTTTCTTCCCTATGTCCAGCCGGCAAAGCGGCAAAGATCCAATCTCTAACTTAAATACTGGACCAACTTTTGGGGGCAGATCATCATCTTCCGGTTCTCCAACCCTGGCTTATCACCGCCCCTCGGCACCTCCAGGGAGATAGAACTCATTTAACAGACGGGCCGTTTTGCAGAACTGGCCCGTTTCATATGCCTCCACGATTTGTAGAAAATTCGCATTCTCCGGAACGGATGCTGCATCGCGAAAACTGCACCAGTAGCGTTCTCTGATAAGATCATAATAGTATCTCTTCCCCTCGGAACTGTTCTTGATTTTCTCTCCCAGGCGAAATTTGCCCCCGTATTCGATCAACTTAGTGTTGAAGTAGTTTTCCACGGGATCAACAGTATCCTTTTTCCCGATTTTTTCCAGTACTGTTTTCAGAGTCATAATTAGCCGCCGGTTATCGTCTATCGTTTTTTTCAACACGGGCAAATAAGCTTCGTGCAGCGTTTTGTAATCAAATGGATATATAGTTGCGGTATCGCAAGGCACCCTGTAAATGCGCTCGAAGTCATTGTCACCGTCAATATCGTACTTCCAGGTGTCAAATAATCCGTTCTGATCTGTATCCTCGGTCAGGAAAACCATATCGGGTATATCATCGTAATCATAGTCCACATTGATCCATCCCGTTTCAGCGCCCAGCAGGTGAAATCTTCGATCCACAGGAGAATAATAAAACCTGAATTCTCCGGATCGATCTCTGTCTATTTCATTACGCTTGTTGTAGGGACCGCAGGATGGCCCGCCTACTTGCGGCATGAATTCGCTGCCGTGGTTGAGTATGCCTTCCCATCGTTCATTGGGCATGCTGCCGGGTCGTGGATCGATGTTGTTGTCATTCTCGTCCCAGGTCAGCAGGGTTTTTCCCCATTTCTGCTTTTTGGCGAACTGGCGCATCTCTGACCAGATAAAGACCGGATCAGTTTTTATCCCTCGCATATCAAGCCCGGTACAGCTGCTGTCCGGTAGAACAATCGGCCCCAGGCTGGTGATAGAGAAATCATAGTCATGTCTGTTGCCGGCACGTGTATCATTGTCAATATCCATGCTGTAGCGAAGGCTTTCCGCAACCAGTTTCGCGCCCTCGAACCTAACCGCTTCTTCGGAAAGCGAGTCGCCGTCGAGATCGTAGAATGAAAAAGCTATTTCGCAGGCAGGTGTCAAGGTGTTCGCCTCGAAATCAAAGTAAAACGTGTAGACAAACATTTCATCGCCGTTGAAATCGGTCAGCCATTGGGTTAACCTCTGGTTGTATTCATAGTTGGTGTGATACCACAAACGATTGTCATCCCCGTAATCCCTGGTAAAAGAGGCGCAATACGCTTTGCCGCCGTAAGTCCTAGGGGTAAAATACGGATATGCCTCCGAGATCCACTGATATAGATATTGCTCGTCCATATCATTGTCCCTGTCCTTGTCAAGATAGTCTACCACGCGGTCTATAGTGCCGTCGCCATACCAGTCTGCAACATAAAGGTCGCTGTCCAGGTCTCCCTCGCCAGTCAAATACATGTCTCCATCCTCGTCAACGATCTTGACAAGCAACGGCGCGCGTTTTCCCTGATGCTTCTCTTGATTATCGATCAGGTAAATCATATCTATCCGGCCATCTTTATCAGAGTCAACCGCGAACCTCTGGTTCGGCCTGCGCTGAAGGAATTGCGCGTTGAAGGTGGTATCCATAACCACCTCGGAACCCACCATTTTCTCGAATATCGCATTGTTGGTCTGGGCAGGACAAACTGAGGAGGTAAGGGCAAAAATGAGCGTTATCTTAAATACAAACTTGTACATAGACCCTCTCTAATTATGTTCTTGGTTCGCAAAATGTTAAGCATACAGGTGGATTGCGGAGGATTCCCTGGGATTAGTCGATACCGATCACCGGTCGTAAGTCGCCATTTCCAAATTGCGACACAAAAGTCTGCCAGCTTGGAGGAATGAAGGAAATTTCAGATCAAACCGGTTCGTTCAATGGCATAACTGGTCAGCCGGGCTTTATTTCCTTTGATAAACCCGGACATAGTCTACGCACATCCTCTGTGGGAAAATACCGTCATCGACACCGTGTGCTCCGCCCCATGACCCTCCCACAGCGATATTGAGTATTAAATAATGCTCCCAGTCAAAGGGCCAGGCCTCTACACCGGTACCATCGTTAGCAAAAGTGAAATATTTCTTATCGTCTACAAAGAAATCTATCTTCCGGCTGTCCCATTCAATCACATAAAGATGGAAATCTTCGCAGGGTCTCTGTAGGCCTGTTTTTGATCCTTTCTGGGTTTTCTTCACGTGGTTGAACTTTTCCGTATGCACGGTGCCGTAAATTGTGTCCGGATTGTACCCCACGTATTCCATAATATCGATCTCTCCGCAGGCCGGCCAGCCGACCCGGTCGATATTTGCCCCCAGCATCCAGATCGCAGGCCACATGCCCCGCCCGGCAGGCAGCTTGGCCCGGACCTCGATGCGGCCATATTTCCAACTCGCCCTCTTTTGCGTAGTCAGGCTGGCCGATGTATATTCGGCGAATTCCCGACTCTTACGCCACTCGGTTTTTTCGGCGGAATCATATTGTGGGTTTTTGAATTTTTCCCTAATAGCTTCGATAACCAGCATTCCGTTTTCAACAACTGCGTTCTGTATTCGTCCTTTGGTGTAATACTGAAGCTCCCGGTTCCGCACGAACCCCCCCTCGTAATTCCAGCGGGAACTGTCCGGGAGTCCTGCGTAATCGAATTCATCCGACCAAACAAGTTTCAATTCTCCGGCGTGTGCCGCGCCGCAGGCCAGAATGATCAAAAAAATAATTTGGCGCATAATTCAAACTCCCTTGCTCGTCGTTTTTATTAGTTGACTTGCCTACTGGGTAAGGAATGAATTAACTTAAGCAATAACTCATGGCTGCACAATGTATGTCGTCAGAACAAGTGGACACTTTTTGAGGGATTTTCTCTTACTTTCAACGGAAATGTCTCAATGATACGAGACCAATTATCCTTACCTAAAAAAGAAGCAACGGAAGAAGATGTTTTACTCAGTATTAAACAACTTGCTACTCAATATGATTACCGTTTTTCTATAGGATTCAGATACAGATTTGGTTCCGAGCTAAGCAATATTGTAAATCCACGGATGAGCAGCGGCAGAAGGTGGTATTAACAAGAGTGCTAAAGTAGATGTATTTGCTTTGCTGGAATTGTTGAAGCTAACTAGCGAAAAGTGGTCCGAGAAATTTACACTTCTTGAAATTAAAGGGCCACTACCGGAGAAAACTGATAGTATATAGCAATTTTGAATAAAAAATATTAGATTATTGTGTTATTTTGCCTGGCACCTTACCAGACAGTTTAACGAGGAGGCATAAGTGACTCACAGAACGGATCGCAGACAGAGCAAAGATATGATTAACCGACGGGATTTTCTGAAGAAAACAGGAGGGGTCGCCCTTGGCACAGCCGCCGCCCTGGGAGCCGGATTCAGCAGCGTAGCGGCTGAAAGCGGCAGTCTTACTGTAAACGGCCTGCCGGCTGCGACATTGGGCCGCACCGGTCTCAAAGTGACCAAGATTTCTTTCGGTGGGATGCTTATCAGCGAACCGCCAGTGCTCCTGAGGGTTATCGACCAGGGGATAAACTTCATTCACACCGCGCCCGGATATTCGAACGGTCGCAGCATGGAGGCTTTCGGAACCGCGTTCAAGCAGAACAAGGGCCTGCGCGACAAAGTGGTTATCGCTCTCAAGGAACGCCCGGAAAATCTGGATCACTGCCTCAAGGTACTCGGCACCGATTACGTGGACGTGCTCGTTCCGGGGATGCACAGTCTTGGGGCGATTAACGATTCCAGTGTACCGGAAAACTTCGAGAAGGCTAAGAAGGCCGGTAAGTGCGGATTCATGGGTTACGCTTGCCACAAGAACATGGCTGATATCCTGAACCGTTCCCGCGAGTTGGGCTACTACGATGTTACCCTGTTAAGCTACTCCAATGCCAGGAATTCTGATTTTTTAGCCGCGGCCAAAACTGCCAATGAAGCAAGTATAGGGATTATGGCTATGAAAGGTTTGCCCAAAAATGTTTCCCGTGCCGCCTCGGGATTCGACATTCAGACCGCAGCTTCGCTCTGCAGCGCGATAACCGGTCCTCAGCATGCGCACACAGTGCTTGCCTCAATGTCGAGCTTCCAGATGGTCGACAGCTATCGCGAGGTGCTCGAGACAAAGCTGGGGTATCGCGACATGATGCTCGAGGATCACTATTGGGCAGCTCAAGTTGGCAGCTACTGCAGCATGTGCGCGGCCTGTACCGGGGTCTGCCCGGCAGCAGAAAGCATTCCCCGCATCCTGCGCTACCGGATGTATTATAAAGACTATGGCCTGAACGACTATGCCCGCTCGAAATACGCCAGGCTCGATCTCAAGTCAAATCCTCTCACCGAGCGGGATATCGAACTCTGCGAGAGTGTCTGCAAGCGCAGGCTCCCCCTGCGCTCGATGCTTGATGAAGCTCGTAGCCTATTGAGTTGAAAACAGACTCGCTAAAGAGAGCGGCCGTATAACATTCAACTCAAATGTCTGTTATTAGAGGATTTGAAAAGGCAGGGTTGGTAACTTTATAAGAATAAGGAGGTTAGTGGAGGGGCCGAATTCATAGGGAAATGACCTGCTCCCAGAAAATGAGTTCAGAAATTATGAGAGAGACTCACTTTAAATGGGGCAAGAATCTCTTGTGTGCCAATATGTGCCAAATTCTATGAGATTAATGGGGCAAATGGGATTTATGGGATAAGGGGTGAAAAAACGCAAATGCAGAATGGATGCGCTTCTACTTTGAATTTCAATAAGTTAGCAAGGATGGATAATTGTAAAGCAATATGCTTGACCTTCAATATATTGCTTGATTTGATCCTCAGTTACTGCACCAATTGTTGCACAAAAATAACCGCGAGACCATAAGTGTCGTCCCCGGCATTAAAAGCAGGAAAAGAGCGAAAAAGTGTTTTAAACTCTTTTCTGAAACCATGTGAAAAATTCTGGCAATCCACATCGATGTTGCTTGGGGTTATTTTGCTGATCGGCCTTTTCCAGACTTTTTTATCAAGAGAGATGATTTCCTCAGTTTTCACTGGAGCAATGTTTCGCGACTCGTTGATCGGGACTTTATTCGGCAGCATATCTGCCGGAAATGCCCTTAATAGCTATATAATAGGTGGAGAACTTCTTGATCATGGAGTTAGCCTTTTTGCGGTAACGGCATTCATTGTTGCGTGGGTGACAGTGGGTATAATCCAGTATCCTGCAGAGGCGGCTATTCTCGGTAGAAAATTCGCCTTTGCCAGAAATGTTCTGAGCTTTATCCTGGCAATTCTGGTCTCGATAGCTATAGTGATGACTTTCAGGATATTACCATGAACGAAAAGAAAAAGCAAAAAAAAGGATTTTCATTTAACCAATTCTTTTTATTAAGCGTGATCTTGCTTTATATTCTTTTGTATGTGTTCAAGCCGCAGGCAACAGTTAATTCTATTGAAAACTGTGCAATCTTGCTGATCCGGATTGTTCCGGTTCTACTTTTAGTGATAATATTCATGGGGGCGATGAATTATTTTGTAACTCCTGATAAAATCTCCAGATATGTGGGTGAAAAGTCAGGCTTAAAGGGATGGATTTTAGCAATTTTCACCGGGATAATTAGCCACGGCCCGATTTACCTATGGTATCCTTTGTTGCAAGACCTTCGGGAACATGGGATGAGAAACGCTCTGGCCGCGGTCTTTCTTTATAACAGAGCTGTTAAAATTCCTCTACTGCCATTAATGATCTATTATTTTGGAGTAAAATTTGTTATAATCCTGTCCATTTTTACAGTCTTCGCTTCTATTATTGAGGGCAAAATTATTGAAACATTGAAAGTCTAACTCTAAATTGCCTTTTATCATGAGAAAAGCTCTGTGAAACTTTTACAATCCCTGGTTGACCTGGCAAATAAAACCCTGACCGGCCCGCCTCGAATACGGTTTATTCTGACCCCGATCGTGGAATTGAGGTCGAAGTTGCGAACAGCCTCCATGCCACTTTAACCTATATGCCTGACAACTTCTTATTGTAACTCATGGTATTGTCTTATAATTTTTTCAACATCGCTCATCCTGAAACCGTATGTTCTTCGCAACCATCCGAGCCTTTCCGCTGAAGATGTTCCTTGGGGTAGTCCGAGTTTTTGAATAAGAAACTCAAGGGGTACATTATATGTTTTCGATACCATACCCAATGTTAACCTGCCCGTGATCTCGATCGATCTCCCGCTCTGGCGATCCTGCTCCGCATCGGCCCTGTTTAATTTTGACCCGGGCTCTGATGCCTTTTTACTCGACGGGGCCGTATGCTCTTTATCCATCATAGCCTCAGCCCCCTCTTTCCCCTTTTTATAATCTCGAATAATTTTTTCAACATCACTCATTTTAAACTCGTATGTTCTGCGTAACGATCCTAGCTTTTCCGCGGAGGATGTTTCTGGAGGCAGTCCGAGTTTTTGAATTAGATAATCAAGGGGTACGTTGTAGGTTTTTGATACCATGCCCAAGGTTAAACTTCCCGTGACTTCAATAGAACTATCACCTTCACATTGATGATCCTCATTAACTTCCTGCCTTTTAGTTTCCGGTTCTTCCACTCGCTTCCCTTCAAAGCCACTATGCTCCAAGTCTAGAGTATTGCGGCCCCTACCCATACCTCTTTCAAACTCTCGAAATTCAGGTTTGAATAACAGGAAGAAAAATATCAGCAATAAGTTTATCATAATAAAAAGCAGCGTGATGATCTTTCTCGATTTTGAATTGGTAATCAACCTCCGGTACATTACAGAAATCATTTGCCAATGCAAAACTATATGCAGGACAAGCAAACCGAGTAAGACAAACCCAAGAACGAGATGAATGTCCCCCCATCCATGCCGATCCAGACCAAAGAAATACAAATCAGCATTAAGGCCGTATTTTCCCAGCACTTCTCTGCCATGTACCAAAATATATTCTAACAGGAAGCCTTGGCCGGCCATGGCCATCATAATGATAAACATCAAGACATCAATAATGAAGTTAGCCTTTGACTTGTTCATCAAAACACCTCCAAGCTAAATCAGATGAAAATTATTTTTATCGATAACTAAAAAATGAGCTCCTTTGAGCTTCTCGCCACGCTCGGACTTAACGATTCCGTGTATTTCTACGAATTCATCTGCTCCCAGCAGGGAAAAGAGGGCTATGAATAACAATGCGCAGAGTATATGTAACATTTAGAATCGCCCCTGTTCTTCTATCTCTGAAAGGTTTTAACATTTTTTACGTAAACTGTAAATTTATAGCTATTCTAATCCGGCTTTGAGGTGACCCCGTAAAGTCAAGACGGATTCAAGCGGCTTCAGGGAGAATTTCCACGGTTTGGTTTTCAGTTATTCTGACCCGTTCTTCTTTAACGGGTCTGGTTTACTCCTCCAGATAAAACAACCTCTACAGAAAAAATACTCTCTAATTGTGAGTCAATGCTGTCTCAAAGTGCTTGACAGCTACCGGCGTCAAGTGAATACACCAATAATCTTATTTATCTTCTTCCACAATCTCAAAGCCAGTCAAGGTAGCAAGATCTTTTATCTTCGCCCTATAATCACCATAAATAAGATTCCTATGAACTCCGAGAGTAGAGGTATTATAATTCCTTTCAAACGCTTCTGTGTTAGTTTTCATGACAAGCTTAGTCCTGCAAAGTATATCCTCAAAATTCCTGTAAAATTCCTCTCCTGAAACACTTAAGCCAGTGCTGACTCCTATTTTCTTGTTATAAAGGCTGAATTTCACCGCTGTAACAACCTCATCTGTAGGAAGTTCCACTTGAACGACTGCACTGAGATTGGGGCCTATTTCAGGATAATCAACCGGTAGCATCTCGTTCTGCTTCTGCAGAGCATGGCTTCTTATGACATAAGGTACCTTATCGTTTCCATGCGGATTTATCGGACATTGACAATGGGCAAATGTGACTGTATCGTTAATCCTATCTATACCAATAACATCTCCAACAAAGCTTGGATTTCCTGTGATATAGATGCCAAACATTTCAGTAATAGCGTTATTGACTAGTCCCTCACATACTCCAACTCTATTCTGTTTATTTAACTCAGTATTTGCTAGACAAGGTGTAGCGTTTATCATTTTTCTTACCCAAGGAACCAAACTTCTGATAGCTATCCCATCTGCATCATATTTTTCCATTAACCTTTTCATACCCCCATACATTCTTGCTACTTTCAGCACTTCCTCTCTATTTGTCTCTCTTACTTCCTTAGCTTCATCTATCCACATATCAGCAGTTCTCTCTGCATAACTTTCATCTACTTTCTTTATCTCTTCATTCAGTTCAATCAAACTCGCATTTTTCACTTCTGGTCCCATCTCTTTTAGTCTTTCCGAGTAGACTTTATTGTAATCCTTAGGCAGAGAAGAGTGAAAATCCATTCCCGGTATGTCGTAATTCCCCAGGATTTCTGGTTCCTGCACTACTAATAATCTTGAATTTTTAACTTTCTTTAGAGCGGATATTAGCTCAATCTTACTAGTGAGGTTCTCAAGCCGGTATGTAGAAGTCTGAGGCAAGTTATCAAAATCAGATAAAGAAGTAGTTAAGACCTTTTCGCCTTCATAAAAACCGAGTATGCCCTTCTCCCAATCTCCTATTCCAAGGAGAGACCTTACCATTACAACCGGCAATCCAAATGAGTTAAGCTCATGGTCGAGATATCCACCAAATATAAGAATCCCATCTAGTTTATCTTTCATACTTCTTATATTTTGATACGCTTCTTTTCTTCCCCCCATACTTCCTTCATCTTGATCTGGAAACTCATCGAAACCGACAAAATCTACATCGTCAAGTTCACCTTGCAATTTTACTAAAAGTCCGTCCTTTTTCGAGGAATAACAAGGAAGAAAGATACTGTATACTTTTGCTTTTTCAATCATCTTTATTCCCTCCATTTTCATATTTTCCGTACTTCTCTACAGCATTGTATATAGCCATTATATTTTCTGGCGTCTTTCATCTGAATCCATGTCTCGCCGGTCTCGGTACCGGCCTCTTAAAACCGGGGCAGGTGATAGCCATGAATCCGACTTTGGGCTTTTCTTCCACTTTGAACTGGACTCATATTGTGATTGTACAGTCTCGAGCAAAGCGACAGTGTTCTCCACCTCGGCCTACGGCCTCGGCTCCGAACAGGAATCTGATATAACCCCAAGCACTACACTAAACTCTGTCTGACTATCTCAGGGGGCCAAGATAGCTTTCTTTCCAGCTTTAATTAGCCTGAATTATTCATAAATCGCCCGAGCCCATGACAGGTTCCTTTTTAGGGTAGTATTACCTTTATTTAACTGGAATTATTCAATCAAGTATAATTCCAGGTACGTAGGGCGACCGGTCGGTCGCCCGAATAAGGCCAGGCATGTCTCGCCCCACGCTTAATGAAGTCTCGTGGCTGGGGTACATAAAATGGGCAGCGTGTAGATGATAAACAATTTCCATCCATGCCCTGATAGATACTCCGACATCCGGCATGCCTTTCGTGCTCAGGGCACACCCTGAGCACGAGGCAACCTTCCAAAAAGCGAAGTAAAAGAGACAGATTCAGAATCAACTTTTGTTTCTTTTAGTTATAAAAGAAATGGTTTTGCTTCTTTTGCCACCAAAAGAAGAATAATAACTTATCTAACTCGATTTATTCTGTTTTTGGTTAGTAATCAACAACTTAGAAAATCGGCCGAAGAATTTACGAATAATCCGGGTTAGACCTTTTTGGAATCGCTTTTTCTTGTATTGTACTTGTAATAAAGTTTCCCGTTGCTCAGCTCGTAGTTCAGGCTGCCTTCCTCGACCAGCTCTGTCACATACTTCACCACCTCATTTCGATGCATTCCGAGCCCTTGTGCAATATCATCCACCGAACATGGACGACGGCGCAGGAGGTCGAGTACGTCCCGACGAAGGGCGGTGAACTGTTTCTGCTGGTGCGTGTCGTGGTAATCCGCAACCACCTCCGCATTGCAGCCAAACATTTCTGCAAAATGTTGCATGAGTTCATCCGGGATTGTAGTTGCAAATTCCTCGGCAGGTGGACGAGTTACCGTATTTAACTGTACCCGATCCGGATTGATCCGAGAGGTGATCTCAACTATTTTTTCGATTTTGTTTAAGGGAGTTGTCGCTCCCAGAAGAAACACTTCCAGCCAGTACTGGCCTGAGTATTCGTAGCGGAATCTAAGAAGGCCTTCGACAAGCTGATCGAATGAGATACTGTCATGAGGACGGTTTATGTAACCGAAAAGCTCCTCATCCCCTGCATCCAATGAAGGCACCACCAGATCAGCTTCCATAAGCGTTGATCTGACATCCGGGTCCCAGAATAAAGATCCATTGGTCAGTACGGCGACAGGAATCTCAGTCATACTCTTGATTCCCGCAATGAGCTCTCCGATTCTGGAATAGAGTGTCGGTTCACCCGAACCGGAAAGCGTAATGTAATCCGGTTTTGTCGACAGCTTCTCTTGCAACTGCCGAAGGACATCATTTAGCGGAACCCATTCTTTCCTTTCTATTGTCTTCTGAGTGGTTCGGCCCAGTTGACAATAGATGCAGTCGTAAGTGCATGTCTTGAAAGGGATAAGGTCCACACCGAGAGAGCGCCCAAGCCGACGTGAAGGCACAGGCCCGAAAACATAGGACTTCATTTTTGTTACTCCTTTCACTCCATTCGAAACGTTGGCCGTATCCCCAAATCTTATCGTCAAACAGACAATAGGTCCGGTATGATCTTAATTTGGATATAACCATTTAGATACCGCAAAGCTTCTCTTAAAACAAGGGTTGGGATATTTCGATTCGGCTGGTTATTTGGCCAATCTAGGATTTGAACTAATTCTAAAATCATGGTTGTTTCACATAACTGGAGAATTTGGCAAAATTCAAGACACTGGCGAAATATTTCAGGATATAAAAAGTATAGACTTCTACGTAACCTTAAACCAAAGCCAGGAAAGAACCTTAAAATATATAGAGGGTTTTAACTTACATTTTTCCTATTAAATGCGGCCCCCGTTTAATGACAGGGAAAAGACGCGCCACCCAAGCCTACGATTTACGACGAACAAAGGCGTAAGCCGTAGGCAAGAATATAAGTGTAAGTGCCAATGAATACAGAAGCCCTCCGATTACCGCGATTGCCATCGGCTTGAGCATATCCCCACCTTCGCCAAGGTTCAAGGCCAGGGGTACCAAGCCCACCACTGTTGTGAACTGTGTCATCAGGATTGGGCGGACGCGGATAGGAGCTGCGCGTAAGATTGCTTCCAAAGGCTTCTGTCCGTCCTTTCGATACTCCTCCGCCAGGGAGAGAAGGACCACGCCCTGCGAAGTGATGCAGCCCATCATCACAACGAGACCTATCAACACGGTAACACCTATGTGAGTACCGGCTATGAAAAGCGCCAGAAATGATCCGGCCAAAGCGAACGGAACGTTCACCATGATCAGCAGCGGTAGCAGGAATGACTCGAACTGAATTGCCAAAACGACATACGCGAACAGGGCCGCGAACCAAATTATAAGGCCCATAGTCCGTCGGTTTTCAGCCATCATCTGCGCCTGAGCACCCATTTCGTATTCAACGTCCGTAGGGCGATCCATATCGACTAACACTTGTTCCGCGCTGGCAACAGCCTCGCCCACACTGATACCCGCTGCGTCGGCGCGAACGTTTACTTGCTTTACCTGGTCCTCTCTGACGATTTCCACCGGCCCAACCGCCCGACGCACTTCAGCAATGTCCCACAGGTAGATCAACTCTCCGCGATCATTTTCGAGAACGAGGTTCTCGAGGTCCGTTTTGCTGGTAATCCGAGCTTCGGGAACCATCACCCGGATATCGTAGTACTCGCTGCCCTCTCTGTACTGTGTGGCCACGACCCCGTGAACCAGTGCCCGAAGTGTGGACGCTACCTTATTAACGGAGATCCCCATATCGGATGCTCGGGTCCTGTCAACGTAGATCCTGTACTCCGGCTTTGTCATGTCCATGGATAAGTTGATATTGGTAATGCCCGAGGTTTCATTCAGCCTGCCAGCCACTTTCTTGGCAAATTCAAACAGGGGAACGATCTCGGTCCCCTTTACCTTTACCTCTACTTCCTGCTCCCCGATCTTTCGGATGCCCTTTACTTTCATTCGCATTATGGGAATTTGACCTCCCGGAGCGGGAACCGATTTCACCAGGGGTTTGATCTTCTCGATAAACTTTTGCGTTGATATTCCGCGTTTGGTTTTGGGCACGAGTTGTATATTGAGTTCCCCTTCATTGGCAATCTCGTAGGTGTACAGCCCCCATACCTTTCCTCCGGCTAGTGTGAAAATGCTTTCTATCTCGGGAATTCCCCGGAGCTTTTCCTCAATTTGAGCCAGTATTCTGTCCACTTCGCTGACAGCGGTTCCGCTGGGCATTTTTACCTTAACCATCACTCGGCCGTCATCCACCGTGGGCAAGAACTCGGAACCCGCACGTGTGGCAAGCCATAGTCCTGCGGCAAATATGCTTACGGTGAGAATGACCACGAGCCATTTTACACGAAAACAAAGACGCAACAGGCGCGAGTAACTGCCTCTTATTTTACCGATCAGGGAATCAAAGTCTCTGAGGGCAAGGGAAGGTTGATCCGCCCTTTCCGCTCGCAACAATCGTTCAGTTAACAGGGGTGTGAGCGTGAGAGCAATAACGAGGGAGATGAGCACAATGCCTGCGATCACCAGCACAAGTTCTTTGAAAAGTAATGCGGCCATACCCGGGATGAATAGGAACGGCAGGAAAATCGCCAGAAAAACAAGGGTTGCCGAGATAATTGCCGAGCCGACCTCAGCGGTTGCTCTCAGAGTATAATCTGTCTTTCCCTCGGCCTTGAGGCGCGTAATATTTTCGAGCACGACTATCGAGTTGTCAAGAATGACTCCCAGCGCCACAACAAGACCGCCTAAGGAAAACAAGTTGATTGAGAACCCGGCTATTTTCATTACAAAGAAATTGGCCAGCAATGTGATTGGCAGGGCAACCATCATTACTATTATCTGGCGCCAGCGCCCCAGGAAGAGATAGATCACGATGATAACCAATATAGCGGCCAAGATAGCGGAGTTCCGCACACTCTTGATCGAGTCCATGATATAGTCGCCCTGGTTCTCTACGAAACCAAACAGAACGTCATCAGGGACATCCCGGCGCAATTCATCAAGACGTTTTTTTACTGCCGCCGCCACCTTAACAGTATTGGCCTCCGCCTGCTTCAAGACATTTAACTTAACACAAGGTCTGCCGTTAAAGCGGGTGATGACCCGAATCTCTTCGTGCGAATCTTCGACTGAGGCAACATCCTTCAGGTAAACTTTTTCGCCATGCAGGCCATGCGCAACGATGATATTCTCGATTTCCTCAATGCTTTCGAACTCGCCCATGGTTCTGGCGATTACCTCGCGAGTCTCAACCGTAATCCGTCCGGCAAACATTTCCCGGTTCTCTTCGAAAAGTATTTTTCCGATTTTCTCAGGCGTCAGTTTATAGGCAGACAGACGTTGCAGGTCGAGGTGGACCCGGATCTCTCTTTCCAGCCCACCCACAATCTCAACACCGGCGTTTCCAGGCACTGTCGTCAGGCGATCAGTAAGCCAGTTGTCAGCCCATTCTCGAAGCCAAACCAGGTCCCGATTGTCGGAGTAGATTGTCACCTGCATTATATACAAATGAGAAGGGTCGGCCTTGATGATCACGGGTGGATCCATATCAGGAGGAAGCTTTATCGCCACACGTCCCATGGCCGAGATTACATCTTGGAAAGCCTCCTCGACATCGACACCGTAACGGAAGTTGACCTGCAATGTATAATTGCCTTCAATGCTGGATGATTCGAGGTAATCGAGGTTGTCCACCGTTGCGAGCACACGCTCGATCGGCTCGGCAATATTGGTTTCTATCTCCTCCGGGGTAGCACCACGCCACCAGATATGGATCTTGATCAACGGGTAGATGATATCAGGCAAATAGTCGACATCCAGTTGCGTAAGGCTGAAGAAGCCGGTTGCAAATATGGCAATAGCAAGAACCGTGGCTGCTACCGGGCGTTTTAAGGCGGTTGAGGTGATTTTCATCGAGACTTACCTTGCAACTTGCGAACCGGTTTGGGTGGAATGTTACGGCTTGACCAACTGAATCTTCATGCCGTCGTTGAGGTTCTCATTACCGGAGATTACAACAAGTTCACCTGCCTTGATCCCTTCCAGGATCTGAATGCGATGTCCCTGTTCAACGCCGGTTTTTACCATTCGCAAAGATGTTTTGTCGTTCTCAACAATGAAAACGATTTTGTCTCCCTGGGGACTAGTCAGAAGGGCGTTTTCTGGAATGGTGATGGCATTCGGTTCCGTTTTTATCGCGATCGATACCCGCGCGAACAAACCAGGGAAAAGCGCCACATCGTCAACTATTTTCGCTTCCACGGTTCGCGTTCGCGTGCCGCGATCCAATTCCGGATACACTCGAGTGATGATGGCATTAAAATTTCGATTGGGGTAGGCATCCAGTTTCGCCAGCAGTTTAATGCCGGCATTTATGTTTGGAGATGATTTCTCCGGGACAGCAAATCTGATTACAAGGCTTTTGGGATTAAAAATTTCTACCAGGGGTACCCTAGGCGCAACGAAGTCGCCGTCCGTGACGAAAACCTTTGCAACAAGTCCTGCCCACGGAGCCTTGATCCGGTAGTCTTCGATGCTTTCTTTGGCCTGGCTTAATTTCGCTTGGGCACGGGAAACACGTAATTTAACGTCATCGAGTTGCTCGCCGGGTATCGCGCCTGAACTCACTAATTGCTCTATTCTCCGGGCCTCTTCCTCCTCTCGCGCCAACTCCTCTCGTACCGAGGCCACCAGTGCCTCGGCTGCCCGTTTACGACCAATTGTAAGGATAACTTGACCCTGTCTGACTCGATCTCCTTCCCGGACCGTGCAATTGCGAACAGGTCCTTCGGCAGGAGAAGCTATACGGGCAATACTGGTTGGTTCGACGGACCCAGTTAGCTCAATCATCCTGGCGATTGTCTTCGGATTCACCACCTCGATTGTTACTACAGGCGGCTTTTTGTCTTTTTGCATGTTCGACCCGTCCTTGTTACTGCATCCGGGGAGCGTGAACAGGGCAATAACTGCGCCCATGATTACAAGCGAAACCCCAGTGTTAGTAAAGCCTGGGGTACCAAATGTAATCTTGTTCAGGTGTCGTTTCATCATGGTTCCTCTCCAAGAGCCAGCCGCAACTGCGCAACAGATGTGTTACACCCGGCCAGGGCTTGGTAATAATTCATTTGCGCCTCGAGCAGCGACGACTGGGCATCGAGGACATCGGTGATGGAGCCCTTTCCCAGGTCATATTTTTCCCGCTCGATTCGCAGAGATTCTTTGGCCTGTTCAATGGCTTTCTCTGTAGCCCGAACCCGCTCGCGATTGGAAGTTACATTGAGAGAGGCGGTTTCCACCTCGAGACAAATCTTAAGCTCTAATTTACGTAGAGCTTCACGTGCCGCGGCCAGATTGGCTTGTTCCAGCCTTACCCGGGCTTCAACCCTTCCCCCCTCAAAGATCGGAACATTTATCACCACCCCTACTTGGCCGATATTTGACGTCTTATCTCGCCCGGGCTGGCTGATAGAAGAACCCGCAGACCATCTTCGGCCGTAAGAACCGAGAAGAGATACCGCGGGCCAGTGGACGGCGCGAGCTGCATCCAGACGTTTGACCAGGGACTCAACCTTCACCCGTTCAGCCTGGTAATCGGGCCTGGTTGCGTAGGCTTTAGCCAAATCCCGTTCAACGTTTTCTTTCCCGCTGCCTAGATCTAATTCTCCCTTAACTGAGACAAGAGATTTGCTCTGCCCGATCCCCAACAAATTGGCAAGCACGCGAAGTTGAATAGTCAGAAAATTCTTTTCCCGAACCATTTTTTGGTTTAGGTCCGCAAGCCGCACATCTGTTCGGAGCAAGTCTACCCTTGCCGCCTTTTTAACGGCTATCAGGTCCGTCACTCGCTCACAGTGTTCCTCCATCGCCTTGCGTGAAAAATCCAGAGATTCAATAACCCGCCTCTGGGCCAGGATCGTGTAAAAGACGCTGGAAACATTGAAAATCAGTTCTTTGCTCGTCCAATTAAGACTATACTCCTCCGCCTCCCAGAGCAGCTCAGCAGCCTTAATCTCGTTTGTGATACGTCCTCCGGTGAAGATGGGCATGTTGACGATCAGGTCCCCGGAGATAATTTCGTCGCTGAATGTTCCTACTACCCCAGGGGATCGTCGCGGTACTAACATTTGATCGTAGAGTAAACTGGCATATCTTCCAACGCTGTGAAGGTGCGGCCAACGCTGAGCAACTGCCATGTCCTTCTGAGCCCGGGCTGCCTGGATCGACCATGTCCCGGCACTGATGTCAGGGTTGTTTGCCAGAGCGATGTTAATAGCTCGATCCAGAGTCAGCTCTCCGTCCAATATTTTCGGAGCCTGTCTTTGCTCATGTATCGAACGTACTTTAGAGGTATGGACTGCGTTCTGACTATAAGAATCTGTTGGTTTTATTACAGCGCTCCCCGAAAACACGCCAAAAATTATCAGAAATAAACATTTTCGAATTGTTTTCATCCGATATTCTCCATATCAAAAGTTGATATGCGTTAGTTCGGCATTCTTTTGATTTTGCGGGGATTATTCTAACCGATATTTCCCATATCAAAGTTAACAGACGTTGTGTAAGCCTGATTTTGGGATTTTGGAGTCAGGTTTCGCCCTCTTCAGGCTTAATCCTAAAGAATTAGATTTTCTTTTTTTCTATTTTTATTCCTTGCACGGAGGAGAATCACATGGAATATCCCGACCGCAGCAAGTTTTATCGTTTCCACAGGCCGGAGTATTGCGAGTACTATTTCTTCCATAGTCCGTGGCATAGAAACCGGAACCCTTGAAGATTAACCCAGCTGTGGAGCTTATCAATCTACGAACTGGGCCGCCGCACTTAGGACAAGTCTTTAACGGTTCATCACTCATTTTCTGAAAAAAATCAAAGCATTTCCCCGACTTTTCACACTCATACTCATACGTAGGCATGGCTCTAACCCTTTTCAAACAGCTGCTTTGCCAGTTGATACGGCATACCGATGATAAGTTTGTCATCCTCGATTTTTCCGTACTTACGTGAATCTGGACAACCAAATGAAAAGCAGATTTCCCTGAGCTTGTGTGCTTTCACTACCACGCCGCCGCAGACCGCCATAAAAGTTGACAGCTTTGTGGCTATTTCCCTGCCATTAACCTCCTGCCACCGGCGGATGATTTTCATAGCAGCATTGGGGCGAAGGTAAGAAACCACTACATCCGGGCTTTCCAACTTCCCGAGAGTGAGAGCGGCTATTGGAAAATTCAGGCAAGGTGTGCTCTTGACAGCCCGGTTTACCATTATTTGGGGCATGTTTGTCTTTTGGGATATTTCATAGGCCAGCTCATCGCTGTTGAACCAACCCAGAGCGAGACTCCGGTGTGCACCGGGACACTCGATCAGTTCCGACGGGAGAATCAATGGCTGGGCATAGGACTCGGCAATAGCTTCACACAAGCGCATCGGCCGGGAAGCCAAATTGCCGGCCGGCGTGCTCTTGTGGTGGAATACGACACCCGTCCACTGCTCCCCGGTCTCTTTTTCTAAAACATGCAGTATTTTCATTCCTCACCTTGGTCGTCTTTTAGCGGTTTTCAGCCAGACGGGAAGAAACAAGTTCGGCGACGCGCATACCGGAAAGAAGCATTCCTCCAAAAATCGGTCCCATGCGCGGCCCGCCGAACGTTGCGCAGACACTCATTCCTGCAACCCAAAGCCCCGGATAAACCTCGGCAACCCTTTTGACCACGAACTCCTCGCCTGAGGTTGCGTCCATAGGGCCCTCACCAGGCTGTTCGGCAACAGTGGAATCTACCAACAACCCTCGCTTGCGAAGAGCTTCGACCACAACTGCTTCATGACCTGTAGCATCTACGACAGCCTTTGCTGCAAACGTTATTGGGTCAACCGGAAGGAGCCTCGCAATCTCCGTACGATTTACCGCAACGCCGGTAACCCGATCCTGATGGACGCACACATCCTCAACGGTCATAAGATTAAATAACAAGGCTCCAGACTTAACAGCATTTAAACAGAGACCAGCGGCTAACTCGATTGTATCTACGGTATGCAGGTTCCCTTGTCTGGTTACATGTCTGATTCCAATTTTATCCAGCAAAGGCAATACGTCGTCCTGGACAACCGCTTCATTCATTGCCATACCCCCACCCCAGATGCCACCACCAGGGGAAAGCCGCTTTTCCAACAAGGTTACCTTCAGGCCTTTCTGAGCGAGGTAGAATGCACTCGTCAATCCTGATGGACCGGCACCAATGATAAGAACGTCGCTTACTATCCTTTCCGATAGTTTTTCGTGATACGCGTTTAAAATCGCTTTGGAAATATCAGTCTCTACCAATTTAGGCATTTATTTACTACTCCTGAACAGGATTTCTTTACTGTGATCGAACCGATCACTATCAGCTTAAAAGAAACGTTCCGTCATACTTGCCGTAGTCCTCGAGCGTCTGCCTGTGAATTAGATGAAGGTCTGCCGGCAGTTGTGAGAGCGAAAAGAACCGAACCTCGGAGCCTTCCACGCCGTCGGGCCGAGGTTGACCTTCCCATTGGCGTATTATAAAGGCAAGCGCGAAACATTGTATTTTATCACCGTTGGGATAGGCGAACCTCTGGGTCGGTCCTGAATATAAGGCCATCGGCTCGGCTTGGAGTACTTTCAATGATGTCTCTTCGGATACTTCGCGTTTGAGGGCATCGATAGCAGATTCGTCCAACTCCACTGATCCGCCTGGAAGACCCCAGTGATCTGTGTCCGTCCGGCGCTGGAGAAGAACCTCTCCGGATTCGTTTATTATAATTGCTCGTACACCGGGCAAGAAAATGCGGCGTGATCCTACCAACTTTCGTATCGTTTGGAGATAACTGCTCATGGTTTATGAGACCTCGAATTTTATCGACGTACCCACCGTGCAGCGTAAACACTTTCCCGGAAAGGCTGACCGCAGCTTAGTCATTACCGCCAGACCATGTTTTGCCAGTATCCTGCGGCCGCGGGCGGTATTTTCAACTAGTGTCGTGATACGTATAAAATTAGTGGTCACAAATGTTGCCTTCTGTTTGCAATGTCCCATTCAAGTATGCTGAAACAAGCTGTTCAGGGGCCTCCGCCGATGCGCCGACGACAACGGCGATACCGCTCTGTACAAATAGCTGCTGCGCGCGCTGGCCCATGCCGCTGGCGATAATCACATTGGCGCCCAGCTCGTGCAACCAGCTAGGAAGCGCTCCCGGCTCGTGAGACGGCGCCTGATGCACTGATTTGTTCAAAACTTCCCTGGTTTGTTCATCGACTTCCAGAATTGCGAATTCTTCACAGTGACCGAAATGCATACTCAAACGTCCTGCTGCTAAGGGAACGGCAATTTTCATACGACGATCCTCCTTACGTTTATTCTATTTTTCGACTGTACTGTCATGCTGATTATCAAAACCAAGAATTTTTTGCACGACACTTGAAAAGGCCTGTGCCGCCGCTGAATGAGTATTTTTATCAACAAAGGGTATTCCGGCATCTCCCGAAGTTACAATTTGGGGATCAATGGGGATTCGTCCCAAAAACGGAACCTTCATCTCCACCGCCAGGGCCTTTCCTCCGCCGGATTTGAAAAGATCAATCCTCTCACCACACTTCGGACAAACGAATCCGCTCATATTTTCCACAATCCCGACAACCGGAAGCGAAAGTTTGTTGCAAAAGGAAACACACCGCCGTACGTCGGCAATAGCCACATCCTGTGGCGTAGTGACGATAACTGCACCGGCCGGCGAACCAACGAGCTGGGCTACAGACAAAGGCTCGTCCCCTGTCCCGGGTGGAGAGTCAATTACAAGGTAGTCCAATCGACCCCAGGCGACGTCTTTCAAAAACTGGCGGATTGCATTGAACTTTAGTGGCCCTCGCCAGATAACCGCATCGGTAGCTTCGGGAAGCATAAACCCGATCGACATGACCTTCAGTTTGTCGCTTGTCTCAACTGGAAATATCACTTGTCCTGCGCCGCCAAGCCGACTTTTTTCTATCCCCATCAACTTCGGAATGCTTGGCCCGTGGACATCAACATCCAGAAGCCCGACTTTTTTCCCTTCCATTGCCAAAGCTACCGCCAGGTTTGCGGCAACCGTGCTTTTGCCCACGCCGCCTTTGCCGGAAAGAACCAACAGTTTAAGGCGAATGTCCCGCATGCGGCCCTGGAGGATCTGTTCCTCTATTTGCCGTTCCGCTTGAGTTTGTTGCTGAGGTGGCTGTTTGCTGCCCATACGTGCTCCTTATTAACTGAAAGAATTGCCTTGCGAGTTTTTGTCCTCTTTTTCACTCAATGGACAAGCGTTGGAAACCTTGACTGTAAGGACCATCTCACCCTCATGGGCGACATCTTCGAAAGCACTGCCTAATGCATGAAATAGATCTTTGCACTCGCCACTGATACGTGAGCTCATTGTTCCCATCTCAACTTCAAGATTACTTTGGCGAAGATGCCGAACAAAACGTTCAATCGGCTCTGCGAGTGTCAGCGTACGCAACGGATATAAACTCATTTCTGCTTGAATCTTCATGGACGCACCTCCGCAACGATAAATGCGCCGGTGGACTGTTTCCATGGTAACGCGAACTTATCCCAAACATCTTTCAGCGGCTTCACCTGCCTATGCTTCGATTCATTAACAGAGACGCGGATCCGGACCGGTCCGAACGAAGCCAGTAGATGACGCAGCTCGTCCGGGGAAAACAAATGGGCCGAAGCATAGGGTTCTTTATTATTGACCACACGCTCGCGGTTAATGGGGGCTAGCTTGTTGAGCGTGCCGATGATGACGCTGCCATCAGGTTTTGTGCAGCGTAACATTTCTTCAACAGCAGCTTCTGCCTTTGAGACGAACTCCAGCATCGCCATCGAAGCGACAACCTCAAACGAGTCGTTATCGAAAGGCAGCCGGTAGGCATCGGCGATTTCGAAGCTGCAATTTGGCGAATTGTGCAAACAGGCGGCCTCGATCATTTCAGGGGAGATGTCCACACCGATTACCTCATACCTTTTCGATGAGAAAAATCGGCTCCAATGTCCGGTACCACATCCCACCTCCAGGAGCCGATCGCCCGGTTTTGCCGGTGGAAGAAACTGGAGGACGGCTGATTTTTCCTCACGGTCATACCTCTTTCCCACCAAGGTGTCATACCAGCGATCATAATTTTTTGCCAAACTTGAAAAATCAAACGTGCTTGCTGATGTTTTAACCATCTTATCAATCCTTTTCCTCCGCAACAAAAAGCATAGCTTAAGCCCGATTCTGGTTTTGAAAAGAATCACATGAACGAATGCTGCTACCCTCAAACCAAGCCGATTGCTTTCATCGAGGCCTCCACGATGGCATTCCTGGCCGGAAAGAAAGTCTGCCAGGGCTGGGCGCTGTAGTTCAAATCCGCCAGATTATAGGCTGTGAGCCGATGTTGGATAGCCAGTGTAAGAAGATCGATTCTCTCGGCTACTGCCTCTGTTCCTATAACTTGCCCCCCAAGAAGGCGATCGGTTTCTCGATCGAAAATAAGTTTAACTTGTACTTTTCCGGCACCAGGCATCATTGGGAATCGAGTTAAGGTTTTACCGAATGTCGAATAAACATCAAAACCGCGCTCCTGGGCAAACCTTTCAGTAAAACCAGTACCACCCACCCGAAGATTTCTAACCAGGGTTACCGCTCCATTATAAAATCCCGAATACCGGGCCTTTTTGCCAAGCATATCAAGAGCTGCAACCTTCGCCATAGGTACGGCGTTTGTGGCCAATTTTCCTCCCACTGTGTTGTGGTCAATACCCGAATGAAATTCAACACAATCCCCGGCAGCCCACACATTGTCTATGTTAGTACGCATATATTTATCTACAATGATACCATCTCGGCCGATTTCTAACCCTGTGTCCTTAAAAAGATCTATATCCGGACGCATACCGATAGAGACAACCGCAAAATCCCGATCTTCTTCCAATTCGATAGATTTACTGTCAGATAACTTCACGCCTGATATTGATTGGTTGCCTTGGAAAGAAACCAATCGAGTCCCTAAGTAAAGATTCACCCCGGCCTCTTCCAGCTTTTCAGTAATCGGTTTCGCCATGTCCGCATCTATCAGTTGGGAAAGCGGGTACTTCTTCATTTCTACCAGATGGACCTCGATATCGTGCGTCAAATAAGACAGCGCCTGTTCTATACCGATTGTTCCCGCACCGATTACAACCACCTTCTTTGCACCATTAGAAAATCTTGACCGAGTATCGCTATCACAGTCCTCTTCTCCATGGATAGCCTTGATAATCTCATTGGTATCTTGAATGGTTTTTACTGTGAATATATTTTTTAGATCGATCCCAGGCATTGGGGGTTTAAATGGAACTGCCCCGGTAACGATAAGAAGTTTCCCGAAACCGATGCTTCTGCCGTCTGCGAGTACAACCCGGTGTTTCTTCAGATCGACTTCAACGGCTTTTTCGCGAATGAGACGCCCCCCAACACCGGTTATCAACTCATCGTTCTTGAAAATTTTCTCCACTGGGAAAAGGCTTTCAATAGCATAAGGAATAGCGCAGTAAACCAGTGAGTAGAATTCCGGACGCAACACCGTAACCTCTGTCTCCGGACTATGCGACTTGATCATCCGAGTAGCCTGTATACCACCGGGACCTCCGCCAATAATAAGGATATCTGAATAGCGGCTGTTTTCAACTTTACTCTTTCTTTCAGTCATTTAATAAAATCTCCTTGTGCTTGAATCCCGGAACAGGTTAAAGAGGTTATCCATCGTTTGATTCACTCAGAAGCCAATAACTGTTACTGCTACGCCTGGCGGATTCCTGGTTGGAATGCCAATCTTAAAGGGTCTGCCAGAGTTGAGCGGAATAGCTGAACTCCACCGGATCAATAGCTGAGAGCCGCTGGCGGATAGCTAATGCAAGAAGTTCAATGCGCTCGGCCACCGCCTCTGTTTCAACCGCCTGTCCTACTTGGAGACTATCGGCTTCCTGTTCGAAAATAAGCTTAACTTCCCCTTGCCGGCGGTCGAAAACCCCGCGCCCAGATTATCTGTCCCTGCTCGATCAGGCGGACCCGGATATTATAAAATTCTGCTTCGGCCAGCAGTTTCCCGATCTTTGCGGGGCTGTAATAGTTCTCATCCCAGATCTTCTGAGCCAGCGAATCCTGTGGAAAGTCAACGATTAATATTTCGCCCCCCGGCCGCAGGATGCGGTAGGCCTCCCGCAGGATCGCTTCCGGGTGTTCCATTTCGTGCATGGCCATTTTGATTACCACGGCATCTACGCTCTCTTTCGCCATGAAATCCAGGTGTTTTGCATCTTTACGAATGCAGCGTATTTGCTCCTCCCCGGCGGAGGGAGACCGCTCAGGGAAGCTGTCAGATGAGATGTCCGCGCCAGTGACATCAATGTGATAGGTTTCAGCCAAAAAGCTTACAAGCTCGCACGAACCGCAACCCAAATCGAGCACACGGCCTGCCAGACGCAACTCGCGACCGATCCGTCGGTGAAGGCGAGGAGTGATAATATCATAAAAATTATCCGGTAGCGAGCTATGCGGCATATTCCCCCCTCCAGTGGAAAGGAAATCTCATTCAGGTTTATCCCGACAGAGCTGAAGAACTCATATCACCAGATAGGAGCAGCCGGTAAAACTCGCAGTACCACACAAAAGGAAAAACCTGAAGAATATATTTCCCTTTTTAGGCCTGAGATAGCACCTGCAATTTCTCATCGTTTTGTGTTTCCAGGCCTGGCTACCTCTCCTGCTGGCCTTCTGCGACAGCCCCGGCAAAAGACTTATCAGTGCCCGGCTTCAGGACAAATCGCATGTCCCTGTAGGGCAACTCAAACTGTCTGTTGAGGATGATGAGGCACGGCCTGCGGAAAAACTCGAAAAAATCTTCTCAGTTTCAGTGGAGCCGCAATTATCGCACTCATGGCTTCCTTTGGTTCCCGCCTTTTCCAGAAAAGAAGTCACATGGCCGCATTTTTTACATTGATATTCGAAAATCGGCATAGAAATCCTCCTGTTCGGTGTTGTTTGAAATACTTTTTCACCTTCTACTCCTTCGAAAAAAGGAGTGGGAATACAATATCACTTGTGCAACAGGGAATCCACACGGCAAGGAACAGGAAAACACCTATGAGACTCACTGTAAGCAAATCATAGTTACATCCCAAGGCCATAGTCATGTGAAACAGCGAAGCCCAGGTACTGAGAAGAACGTGGCCAGCGTGCGGAAACTTGGTTTTGGGCCAGAAACAAGCTATGGCAATTCCAGCAGCCGCCATGGGATTTACCAGCCACCATTTCTCTATAAAGCCGAGGTGAAGGCCCCTGTCAGGTAACCCCAGCAGGCATTCGCCCAGGTAAGGGATGATGGAGTCGCTCAGTGTGGCGATTCCTATGGAGCCGAAATAACCGATCAGGATGGTTCTCCAAAGCACACCCTCGCCGTGGAGCCTGTACATGCCGGCGGTAACCAAGGCGCTTAGAACGACGTGGAATGGGTGAAATCCCCAAAACAGCGCTGTTGACAAAGAACGAGGGACCTGAACATACACAATGACTCCCATGATTATTATCCCGGTTAGAGTTCCAACCGCAGTGAACGGAGCATGGGCCTTGAGTTCTTTCCCAATGATTTTAAACATCGTGTTCACTCTCTTTATCCAACAGTTGGAATCCCTCGTGTTCTGATAATAACTCTCCATAATCACAAATCAGAATCCCGTTCAAATGATCAACTTCATGCTGCAGGACACGAGCCATCAGACCTTCCACCTTGTTGACAATTCTTTTCCCTTCGAGGTTTTTACCTCGAATTTCTATCCACGTATTTCGATTTACATCAACCTCGTAACCCGGCAGGCTCAAACAACCCTCGATCATGTTCTCCGTGCCTGATCCGGTGACTATTTCAGGGTTCACCAGACAAATCGGAGATTCGCCGATATCTGCGACCAAGATACGTTGCAGTATCCCTACCTGTGGGGCTGCCAACCCTATTCCCTCGTGCTGCTTCATGAAAAACAGCATATCGTTGGCGAAATCCTTCAGCACGGTATTGAATATTTGTACAGGGTTGGCCTTTTTCCGTAAAATAGAATCCGGATAAAGCCACAGGGTCAGCGGTCTACGCTTCAATTCTTTTCGTAATCTAAGTTTTTTCTTTTTGGAGACGTTCATCATCTTTAAACATTCTTCTCCGAATGTATTGACTGTACACTGCAGCGGCAGGGTTATGCGCCAAAACGCGATCCTTGACAATCAGCGTCGTAACAGGAGCTTTTGACCTCATGCTGAAAACAGCATCATGGCCAACACACAGCCCGCAAAGGATATTTAGATCAGTTCCTGATTCATTCAGAAGTTCGGCTTGTCCTGCCGGGTTACACATCACCTCATTACTTTCCTCAGAAGAGATTTGCTCCAGGTTGAAATCGCTTTTAGAAATTCCGCAGACTTTGCAACAAACGGAGACAACCTCGAATTCTTGCGATAGAATGTCGGCGATAATTTTGGCCTCAGATTCCAGCCCGACACAAAAGGCCAGCCCTATCTTACGGCAGTCCAGCTCCCTGGCGAGCAGAAGCACCTCCCGCAGCCTGGGCTCTTTGCAGTAATGACGGGCTTCGATAGCAGATGCCGCCCTATGCAGCCAGTTGATACGTTCATCCGTGTATATCTCTTTGTCTCGATCAGCCCTGCCGAAGCAGTCCTTACCATTACGGCAATCTTTCTTTCCGCATGAAGCACAATATATAGTCAGATCTTCTCTCATCAACTAAATCCTTTGGCAATATTTTTATTTTCTGCTGAAATCGAACTTTTATTATTTACATTCAATCTTCCACTGAGAGGCATGAGTTCAGGATCATGAAAACAGCTGCAGCGAGAGTTGTGTAGGCAAATATCTTCTTCAGATTCTTGGGCTCGGTATTCAACGAAAAAGTGCTGCCCACGAGACCGCCAAACACCGCCGCAGCACTCATCGGAATTGCCCAAGATGTATTAAAATCACCGGCCACCGAATGACCTATAAAACCCATGAGGGCTGTAGCTGCAACCATTGCCGATGATGTACCCACAGCTATTCGCATGGGAACACCGCAGGCCAGAACCATCAGAGGAACCTTGAAAGAGCCGCCGGAAATGCCTACCATTCCGGCAACCAGGCCCGTTGCTGCAGTGATCGGTAATGCCAGCCAAAGATTCACCACGTATTCGTACTTTCCGAACCTTCGCCGCCAAAAGCCGAATCTTTTACGGCGGGAAATAGATTGCTCCTTTATGGCTTGAAGCATAAGAAAGCCCGCAAGTACCAGAAGCCCGGCAAAGACCAGCTTGAGCATATCTCCTGAGAATTTATGGGCGTAATATCCACCTATCAAGGCCATTATATCCGTTGGTGGGTCTATTACCATTGCAAGCTTCCAGTCTATTATCCTGTTTTTTTGAAATACCAGCGAAGCTGCCACAGCCGTTGAAAACAGGATACACTGGCTTGTGGTCGCCGCCTGAAGCATTGGAGGTCCTGCAGCTACCAGCAAAGGTACGTAAAAATTACCACCTCCTCTGCCGGTCATAGCCATTAGAGCGGCAATTACAAACACACCAACCATTGCGATTGCGAATCCCAAAGACATTTCCTGTTGGTACAAATAGCTTTTGTGTTTTCAGGCTTTTCTCAACGAAAGAGCGCTCTGGGGACATTCAGCAATGCAGCGTCCGCACCCTATACACTTTCTTTGATCAATACAGGCGATTTCCCCAATGCTAATAGCGCCATTGGGACAAACTTCTACACAGACACCGCATGCGGTGCACCTATCCGAATCCACAAAGGCGATCCTGGCAAAATCCCTTCCGGCCTCTTCTAACTCCCTGATGCGCGCATTTATAGCCTGGAGCTGTCTTTCTAAATCCCTGGCTTGGGCCTTGAGGGTTGGGAGTTCTTCTCCAGGAGTTGTCTTGATAAATGGTTGTTGCGTAATCCCAGAGATTGGTGGAGACTGGGTAGTCTGCGGCACACTCATCATACCGCCTGTTATACCTCTGCCTCGTCTAATACTGCGACCTCCTCCCATACCTCGGCCACGACCAAAACTTCGAGCTCCGCTCCTATTCATATCTTAACCCCTTCGGCTTGTTTCGATTACTGTTTTACAATCAAAGAACCACGTTTTCTTAATATTTTTTATCACTCACGTCCACTTGATCCCACCTGAGCTTGAGGCTCCTAATTAACTTCATAGAGTCTGCATTTTGTGCCGTAGACAGTTAACAGGCCTTATATTTTGTTTTTGCTTTATTTATTCGGTAGTTTTTCTGTAAGCCTGGCTAAATTGTCGATTGATAAAAAACCGCTTCCGAACTTGCCACTTCCCGATGTTCTTCATTAATCAGCTTGCTTTCCATGTAATGGCGCTTGCCACGCTCGCTTTTCCGCCTTGCTTCTACTAACAGCCTCTGGCCAGGAGAAACTGCCATCCTGAAGGGAATATTCAGGGTCGCTGTCAAAGCTACTATGTCACGATCAAACAACCAGCGGGCCATAGCCGCATCCATCAGTGCAGCCAGGATTCCTCCGTGGGTAATACCTCCCAGAGATTCCAGGCCTTCATGAACTGTAAAATGTCCTGTGGTTAAGCCGTCTTCCCTCATAAAATTTACCCTGAGACCACGGGGATTTTTAGATCCGCAGGCAAAACAGCGATCATGGTTCAGTAGAACTTGCGAGAGAGCTTGCATCTACCGCCTACCTTGTTAATCTAACCCAGTGAATAGATCACATGACGCCAAAGAGATTTAATTTGCTGGGAGATCAGGCCTCCGGTGTATTCTATAACGCTTGACCTCATAATCTGTGCTTTGGTCACCACTGGATCATAACATACTTTGCCCACAACACGCGCATTTAGCTCAGCCGATTTGGCATCGATTTGCGAGGACAGTTCCTCGTTCAGGTCATACTTGTTGATACAGACCACGGTAGTGATATTAAAATGCCTTGTTAGCACCGATATCCTTTCCAAATCATGAATCCCCGACAACGTCGGTTCAGTAACGACCAACACGAGGTCAGCCCCGGTGATCGACGCAATGACCGGGCAGCCGATACCCGGTGAACCGTCGATAATGACTAAATCGAGTTTCCGCTCCTCTGCGATTTTTTTTGCTTGTGAGCGGACTATGCTGACAAGCTTTCCGGAGTTTTCCTCAGCCACCCCAAGTTTAGCGTGGACCATTGGACCATAGCGAGTGTCGGAAATGAACCATTCACCGTTTACCGCCGGGCTGAACTCGATTGCATTTTCAGCGCAGAAATAGGCACAGACACCGCAGCCCTCGCAGGCTATTGGGTCAACACGGAAGGTCTTGCCGGGCTTTCCATTCCCCGGACCGTTGTAGAAAATGGCGTCAAAACGGCAGATTTCCTTGCATTTTCCGCAGGCGGTGCAACGATCCTCTATAATTCGCGCTCGAGAGCCGCCGGAAAATTTCTCCCGCCTGATAATCTTCGGTTCAAGAATGAGATGTAAATCAGCCGCATCCACATCGCAGTCCGCCAGGACAACATTTTCAGCCAGCGAGGCGAATGAAGCCACAACAGAAGTTTTACCCGTTCCGCCCTTGCCGCTAATGACAACCAATTCCTTTACCATTATTTATCTCCCTTAGAATTACCGCCATTGCTCTGTTTTAAATCAGGCAAAATTTTGGTCCCAGAGCAAACTCACTTCATCAGATCCCCTTTTAAAGTTTTAAGTTGTTCAATCGTTTGCTCAGCTACTTTAGTCTGTCTGTTGAAATGTCTTATCATGCGACCTATTAAAGCCTCTCGTTCTTCTGGTGTATTGAAATGTTTCAGCAGATTATGGGTTTTTTCAAGATTGGCTGCTATTTCTAGAGGTATTCTCTCACTGTCGTGACGAACAGCATCCTCTGGACAAATCTCGTGACACTTAGCACATCGAATACACTCTTGCTCATCAATAAAGGCTTTACCGCTATCTTGAAGCGTCATTGCTCCAACTGGACACTCAGCAACGCAAACACCACAGCCAATACAAATTTCCTGATTCACCCATGGCATCCGTTTAACTCCTTTAAAAATTATTTTACAATCGGGCGAAAACCATTTGTTTGTTTCTATCCCGCGCTTATCCTTACCTCTTCAGTGATCTCCCTCAGCAGCCTGGCAAAGAGTGGCTCGTAATCCGGCAAAGCTTCGCAGATTATTTCACCTCGCGAGTAAGCCTCGGCTATCCTTCGGTCATCAGGGATCTCCACAAATACCTTGATGCGGTTCTGACGGCAGTATTGCTGAACCTCACGATCGCCTATGTCTGCGCGATTGATGACAACCCCGAAGGGGAGTTCCAAGGCGCGGACCATTTCCACGGCGAGTTTCAGGTCATTAAGTCCGAAAGGTGTTGGCTCGGTTACAAGTAAAACCAAATCGCAGCCGCGAATGCTTTCTATTACCGGGCAGGAAGTTCCCGGGGGCACGTCAATAATCACAAGGTCTGTCTCTGGGGCGAACGCTTTAACCGCTTTAATCACAGGCGGGCTCATTGCCTCACCGATGTTCAGCAATCCCTGGACAAACCGGATCGGCCCGGCCTGGCCTGTTTCCAGCTTTCCCATTTCCCGGGAAACTTCGGTAATGGCTTCAACCGGACAGACAAGCGAGCATCCGCCGCAAGCATGACAGAGCTCGGGATAGACCAGAACCTTTTCCTTGATGCAAACTATGGCGCTGTACTGACAAATCTCGCCGCACTTGCCGCAATGGTTGCATTTCTCTTCGTCCACCGTGGGAATCAAGTTGCCGACCGGTTTGCTACTTGCGATTACCGGCTTCAAAAAGATGTGGCCGTTGGGCTCTTCCACGTCACAGTCGAGGTACGCCGCGCTTTGGCCATTACGTGAAGCCACGTAGGCCAGGTTTGTGGCCACAGTTGTTTTACCGGTACCGCCCTTACCACTTGCTACAGCGATCTTCATGGTACCTCATTCTCATTGTGGGATCACTCGTTGAAACAATCCGAGATTCAAAATGGCGCAAAAATATGATGTTAGCCTTCCTGTTCCAATTGCCGAATTCGCTCTTGTATCTGCTGTGTTTGCCGTGCTATCTCCTCTGCCTGCTGTTTCAGCATGGCCAGCTCATCTTCCTTGCTGATTCTGGTGGGTGGTTGCTGAGCTCCAGCGATACCTGTATCTTGAAAGCCGGCGCCCATACCCATTCCGCGGCCCATGCCTCTGCCCATGCCACGCCCGCCTCCGCGGCCCATCCCCATTCCACCCCCAGTCATCGGCAATTGTTGGGGTGGCATTGGCTCAACCCGGGAAGGTTCTGGCGTGTCGGTCATACCAAAATGGCTTGCTACATTCGACGTTTCTGCAGCACTTAGCTGTCCTGCTTTGAATTGCTCGACCAGATCTCTGACGATACCCGAACATCCGACGATTACATCGATTCCGGCAGCGGAAAGAGTTTGATAGGCATTCGGTCCGCAATTGCCAGTAAGCACAAACTTCACACCCTTTTCCGCCATCAATTGAGCCGACTGGATGCCGGCGCCTCCCCCAAGTACTAAATTTGGGTTCTCAATGGCTTCAGACTCCATGGATTCCGTATCGACGATCAGAAAATATGGACAGCGGCCAAACCTGGGATCTACTTTCGCATTCAAATGGTTTTCAGTAGCTGTAACAGTTATCTTCATGGCAAAACTTCCTTTCAAGAAATTAGCCGTGCCGGAGCGGTGTATAGCGGGATGCACCGCCCCGGTTATCGCGACACTACAGTTGCTCTGGAATTACTTTTCGGCCTTTGTCTCGAGGTCCTCGATCCGTTTCTTGATCCCTTCCAGGGAGTCCTCGAAATACTCGGCTTGGCCCTTGAGCATGTCCAATTCCTGCTCTTTTGTCATGCCCGGGGCAAACGTCTGGGTGTTGTAGGGTAATGGATACGCCGGAGGGCTCCCTAAAGCAGGCATTCCAAAGCTTGCGCGTTGCCAGCCTGTCAGGCCTGTGGCATAATACCAATTGCGCCAGCCGCGGCCGCCTCCGCGGCCCCCTCCCCCAAAACCCCGCCCCGGAATAGGGCTCACAAATCCGGGAACCTGATACCCCGCGCAGTATCCTGCCGCCCTTCCTGTCATCGGACCCATTCCAGCCGGGCCTGTTCTATCTCCACCTGGCATTTTAACGCTCCTTTCTTTGCTGTACAATGTTATTAAGGGAGTTTCAAGATACAGGGAAAATCACAGCTTCATCACCATCGCCCCCGACCTCGACCGAAACCACGTCCCCGACCACGTCCGAACCCCCCGCCGTATGGTCGGCCCCAAACAGGATAGGGCGCGGAACCATAGGCTGGCATCGCCCCTCCGTAGGTGCCTCCAGGTAAAAAACCTCCTCCTGGAATCGCATTGGCGTAGCCGGGCACCGGGTAGCCGGCGTAATAACCTGCCGCACGGCCCGTCATCGGACCCATTCCCAGAGGTCCCGTTCTATCGCCTGCTGGCATTGCGATCACCTCCTTTCCTTTTTCTATAAAGCCGCCTGTTTGTTGCTCTTCACCTCCGGTAATACCCAAACTGAATTCAGGCTCCTCGCCATCCGGAAGCTTCATGACACAAAAACCTCTTCCCCGCCCAGTAAATGGGCCTTTACCCAACGGTCCTGTTCCATCAAATTCTGGCAAAGCTACCTCCTTTCTAATCTTACTATTATCCTCTGGCCATTGCAGTACCACATTTCGTGCAGGTCATTTGGTTGCATGGCTGTCCTTGAGGATGCTGCATCCTATTACCGCACTTTGGGCATACACAATAACCACCTGGCCCTGCCGCAGATGGCCCTCCCATGCGTCCCTGACCACGGCCTCCTCCCGTGGGCGGTCCTGTTCCATCTCCTCTGGGCATGATATCACCACCTTCCCTTTTTTAAGGTTTTCATAGCACATCCTTACATCCAGTGGCCCTCAACATTCGATTTGCTGAGGCATTCGAACTTGCGGGAGATGAACTGTTCAGTCGCATTTTTCACCGAGCCTGTGGCCCCAACATAGACCTTGATATCTCCCGCCTTGTGTATTGAAAACGCCTTTGGACCGACGTTGCTGTTAATTAGTGAATCCACCCCATATATCTGCAACATTCTGCGGGTTGCCATTTGTCGTATACCGGCCTGTATCGGTATTAACCATAATAAAGAATTTGACTTTGCCGAACCGCGAATCGGCCGCGCTTGCCATATCCGATCCCTGTGATATAACAACCACCCTTATTTTAAAAAAGCCTCCTTGTGTGTTGAATGCAGCTTAGCCGCGGCTACGTTTGCCTCGCCTCCTCCAGTGCCGACCCCAGCAGCCCGGCATCAAGAATGCCTGCCCTGTCAATTGCCCCGATACGAATGCCAGGAGTACATCTTCCACCGGTCCACAGGTTTGCGGAATCACTTGCACTCCCGCCGAAACCAATATCCTCTCAAGAGGCCAGGAAATCGCCCCACAGATAAGCACATCCACACCGAGCCTGGTAATGTGCTCCGCCCTGCGGATGAGTTCCGTTGCACAGATTTCCTCTTCGCGCCGGCTGACCTCCTCGCCCCTTTCGATGTTCACCACGAGCAAATGCCTCGAGACATCAAATACAGGAGAGATGTTGCCGTACCATGTAGGAATAGCTACTTTCATAACAAAAAGATAAAAAGCAAAACGTGGGCCAAATAGAAGACAGACGATGGAAGGAGGTGTAATTGCAGTAATGAAATGGAGTTACAAAGGAATTACTGGCAAGGGTTAAGGCAGGTTAACCTGCATAATGCAATTGTAGCAAAGATGTTATGATTGCATAATGCACTACTTCTTCCGCTTTTGGCTTCGACCATCACCATCCGGCAGTTTGATCCCCAGAGACTTGATCTTACGAAACAGTGTGCTGGGATTGATGCCGAGTTCTCCGGCGGCAGCTGTGCGGTTGCCTCCATGATGGCGGATGGCGTCAGCAATATGTATCGCCTCCAAAGCTTTTAACGTGACACTTCTTTTTCCGGTCGATAATCCAAGATTTTCCCTGCCCCTGAACGAAGGCGGTAAGTGTCGAGTCTCAATCAGTCCCTTACGGCAAAGAACAAAGGCATGCTCAATAATATTCTCCAGCTCACGGACGTTTCCTGGATAATCATGATCCATCAATAGAGCCATCACTTCCTCGGACATGCCGGCAATATCCTTGTTCTGAAGGCGATTAAACTTGGCGATGAAGTGTTCCACAAGCAGAGGAATGTCCTCCCGCCGGTCTCGCAACTTTGGCAACTCCACCTGAATTACATTAATACGGTAGTACAAATCTTCCCGGAAGGTGCCTTTGAGAACCAGCTTGCCAAGGTTTTTGTTCGTAGCCGCAATAACACGCACATCAACTTTAACCGGCTCAACCGATCCGAGAGGCTCAAAAACTTTTTCCTGGAGAACACGAAGCAATCTGATTTGCATAGCCGCCGATATGTCACCGATCTCGTCCAGTAAAATGGTTCCCCTGTCTGCCAAGTCAAACCGTCCTGGCTTGTTGTGTCGAGCATCCGTAAATGCGCCTGCCTTATACCCAAACAGCTCAGATTCCAGTAGCGTATCCGGGAGGGCACCACAGTTGATAGTCACTAATCGCCTGTCCCGGCGGGTGGAGAGATTGTGAATAGCCCTGGCGAACAGTTCTTTGCCCGTACCGCTGGCACCCTCAATCAACACAGTACTGTCACTGTCGGCGATCTGCGGAAGGATGTCGAAAATTTGCTGTATTGGGTGGCTACGACCAATGATGTCTTCGAAGGTGTATTTCTCATGTAGCTCCTTTCGAAGTTCCTCAACCATGCTCAGGTCTCGAAATGTCTCTACGCCTCCGATTACATTTTCATCGCTATCTTTCAGGATAGCAGTGGAGATGCTGATGGGAATACGGTGCCCATCGTTATCGACGATATAGATGGTTTTATTAACTACAGGGTGCCCCGTATTTAGGGTTTCTTTCAAGGCGCATTCGTTCTCGCAAATATTGGAGCGGAAAACATTACAACACTGCTGGCCAAGGGCATTTTCGCGCAGCACACCAGTAATCCGTTCGGCCGCCCGGTTGAACGTCATGATTCGCCAATTCATGTCAACGGTGAAAACACCGTCAGCAATGGAGTCAAGAATGACGTCCTTGATTTGTTTTTCGGTCGATCCATTCATGATTGATTATTCTGCTAAAATCGGCCGGTAAATCCAGATTATTTCGGCCACCAGAATCGAGTAAGGCTGTTTTAATCTTTAATACAGTTGCTGTTTTGAGTCAATAAAGAACCCGTATCTCTGGCCGACCTTTTAAGCCGGAGGTTGCCAGTTCAAGTCTCCTCGGGCCCGCCATTATCTGACAAGGGTCTGCTAATAATAGCAAGCCCTTTTTTATTTAGATTTAATGTAATCCCCAACACTATCCCCAACAAATTTTGTGGCTCTTGGAATGAACCCCTAAATCTGGACAGAGAGTGCAGTCCATACAATTACTATGTCTTTTGTGTTTAAAGTGTGATAAAACTTCTCCGGCTTATTATGCCGGAGAGCATTTATTCGAATTTTTTAAAACAACGCAATGAAACGAAATAAAAAAACCCCCGGAGATTAAAAATTTCCGGGGGTTAACTCAAGAATTCAGGCTACTGTCATCCCATCACGGGTGTAACATTTATAGACTGAAGGCCCTTGGGCCCCTCTACGATATCAAATTCTACTTCCTGATCTTCGCAAAGAGTTTTGAACCCATCCGAGTTGATGGCGGAATAATGAACGAAAACGTCAGGTCCACTTTCCTGTTCAATAAAACCAAAACCTTTGGATTCATTGAACCATTTTACTTTACCGCTAGCCATTTTAAAACACTCCTACAGCGAAAAATGAATATTAGCTGGCCGCCAAATATTATGAGCAACATCTGTGGCCAAAAAAAAGACAGAAGAAGGCAAGCTTCCCCTGCCACAAAAATAATATAGTATATTCTGTATTGCCAGTCAATGAATAAATAAAAAATGTGATCTACCCCTGAAAACGAATCCAGAAATTACGAGTGAAGGACAACTGGTGTTGAGCTTGCTTACCTCAAAGCTTGATTTCTCTCATACTTAGTGGTACAAATTATTGGGATAGGTCACTAATTGTTCTCTCTTCAGCCAGGAGGTTGTGGAACAATGAAAATAAAACGTCGGGATTTTCTAGGCTCAGTCGTGGGAAGTATTACCTTGGCGTCTTTTCCCGGTATCAGAACAGGTTATGCTCAGGGAAACATAGAGTCGGCTGATACCCGGGGAAATATTTTTAAAGGAGTAACCATTACGAAGGTGGAATCTGCGAAAATAACCGGCAAACGACCGCGAGTAGTGGGACGGAATTCACATCTCGGGGTTCACGGCCAAATTGTCAAGGAGTCGATTGTCAGATTGACCACGAACACCGGTATCAGTGGCTGGGGCCATTCCAGAGCGAAAGAGGACGATGCCTCGAAAATCCTCGGAAAGAATCTCTGTGATCTCTTTGACCCGGAAAATGGGACCAGCGAGGAGTTTCTTAAATTTGATTTTTCTCTATGGGACCTAGCTGGTAAACTCACAGGTAAATCAGTGCATAGTATGCTCGGGGACAGGGGTTGTAAAGAAGTTCCCGTATATGATGGTTCTATCTACTTTGATGATCTCGATCTTGAAACTGGTGCGGACCGCGGGATACAGCCAATCCTGGATAATGTTGAATGGGCTGTGAATAAAGGATTCAGGGCATTCAAACTTAAGGTTGGCCGAGGATTTAAATGGATGGAGAAAAAAAAGGGGCTAAAGCGTGATCTTGATGTCATATTTGCGGTTCGAGATTTGATTGGCCCTGATGTTAAACTGTTTATTGACTCCAACATTGGCTACACCCTGGCTGAAATGAAGGAGGTAATCTCTCGTACGGCCGATGCAAATCTATTCTTGGTCGAGGAACCTTTCCCGGAGGCCAGGGAGGATTTCGTCGCCTTCAAAAGGTTCCTTCGCCGGAACGGGTATGGCACCTTGATTGCCCTCGGAGAGAATGCGCCCGGCCATGAAGCGCGTTTTCTTAATTTTATTAAATCCGGCCTGGTGGACGTTGTGCAATGGGATATGCGTGGTTATACCCTGTCCAGGTGGTTGAAGTTTATGCCGGTGATTGAGGAAAGCGGAACAATCACTGCACCCCATAACTGGTATTCTCATCTGGGAGGATACTATATTGCTCAATTTGGGCGTGGGTGTCCATATTTTGGAATAGGAGAAATAGATTCCGTGGAGATGCCGGGAGTAATCTCGACCGGTTATCAGTTGGCTGACGGCTTCATGACAGTACCCGATTCTCCCGGCTTTGGACTTCGGCTGGATGATATTATCTTTTCCAGTGCCTTGCATGAAAAGGATGCCTGGACTGTCACCTTGTGAAGGAGAAGTAAGCATGGAAAGGATGTCTTTAAATCGTCGTAGCTTTTTAAAAAGTGTGGCTGTCGGTTCTGCAGCGCTGGCCAGGCCGGAATACTGTTTCGGTAAAGAACAGACGAGTATTGACGAAGCATTTTTTATTCAGCCTTCCGAACTAACCCTTAAGTTCAGCCATGCGACAGGTGAACGCAAGTTGTCGTTTGGAAATTTCTCCGGCACACCAGCGGAGTGGAAACGTCAATGTAGAGAGAAGCTATCTGATTTGTTGGGTTTTTCTGAAGCAACCTTTATAACAGTGAAGCGCAAAAGGAAATTGGTTAGCGAGGGGATCAGGATTGAAGCTCTGATTATGCAGATCGACAGTCAGCTCTCGATACCGGCGTATCTGCTGGTTCCCAAAAAAGTTGCGAAGGATAAGCATGCAGTAATGGCAATACACGGCCATAGCCGCATCGAGCCAAGCTTGGGCTTGCGAGATGACCCCCATCATTCGTTCGCCCTGGAACTGGCAAGGGCAGGGCATATTGTTCTCTGTCCTGAAATCCGGGGATTTGGTCCCTTGGTCGATCTGGCCGCAGGCACCGGTGGAATGGGTGTCGGCGGAGCTCGCCTGGATTACTGGGTTAACGACCGATTAAGGAATTACACGCTTCAGACCGACGGGCTATTGCGCGGGCAAACCATGATAGGCCAGACAGTGGCGGATTTACTGAGGTGGGAAACCTGGCTTGTCCGGACTAAGGAGATTACATCACTGGATGTGGCCGGGCTTTCATACGGCGGCGATCTGGCGCTGGCTTATCCCGCTTTCAGTGAGCGTGTGAGAAAGATATTCGCCAGCGGTACGTTCGGATAGTTTTCCGCGATTTATACCCGTTGCTACATTGCTCCCGCCCACTGCATCCCGGGTGTCCTGAACTGGATGGACCGAAGTGACATAGCCGGGCTCAACGCCCCGCGGCCGATCACACTTCATTTTGGCGAACTTGATACACCAGATCGGGAATCGCACAACTATTGTGCCTCGTACAACGAGACCGTTAAGCCGTCGTTCGCTGAATTGCAGGATATTTACAAGGCCTTCGGTGCGCAAGGAGAGGTAAGCCTGTCAGTGTCGAGAGGCAAGGATCATGAGATGGACATTGAGTTGCTGTTAGCATTCCTTGATGACTGACCTGCCCCCCGAAAACGAG
>CAZJQI010000033.1:0-47099 GCA_964548275.1 uncultured Gemmatimonadales bacterium | reverse complement strand
GGTGGGCATGCCATTGATTCGGCTTGCCTGGTTCAAGCCGAATCAGGCGAGCTCGTAAGGAGCGCCTTTTTACCTGGAAAACAACAAAAGATATAAAAGCTGTATTGGTAGTCGAGTTTGCACCCCGCAAACCTACGGTTTGATCACTAACGCGATTAACCATTTTACAAACTCAGCCAATATTGGCCCGCGGAAAAAGCACTGCGATCAAACGGTACGTTTGTTTGGTTACTTTTGGTTACAAAAGTAACATGAAAAAATAATCCTTTTATTTCTGCCTGTTAGTTAACCGGACAGTACAAAGTTGAAAATATTGCTAAAAAGAGAAATTTGACATTATATTTAACACAGATATTTTAACCAGTCTTAAGGTATTTTGAACTTTGTATCGTAATTAGATCAAAAGAGGAGCAAGATATGCCTATCTATGAATACCGCTGCCAGAGCTGCGGCCACGTGATCGAGGTTCTGGAGTCCTCGAGCGGGAAGGGAAAACACGCCTGCCCGAAATGCGGCCAGCCCGGCATGGAAAGGATATTCAGCGCTTTCGGTGTGGAAAAAGGCGCGTCGTCATCCTCGGCAGGTTCCTGCCCCACAGGCACCTGCCCGTTGAATTAGACGAGACACTGGATTGCCTCAGGGGATATTGACCAGAACAGGGCTTAGAAAGCAAAAAAAAAGCCGCCTCTGTCGCCAGAGGCGGCCTCCAGGTAATACAGGCCCCTTTTTTCCGATTTCCCTGTCTTTAGATAATTACCCTATTTCTACAGTACCGTCTTACCTGTCTATACGAATTCCCCGGCCTGCATCCTGTAAAAATATAAAACGATTCCCAAGGCCTATAGTTACATATTTGCAAAAAATTGCAACTAACTTAGCCAGATAAGAAAAATTTGTCAAGGTGGAGGAGAGGGTTTTGCAAGGGGTGGATAGCCTACTTAATTTTTATACTATTGAAAGAAATTTTCAATCAGATTAATAAAAAAATAAAATAAATTAAAAGCTATATAAAGCTTTTTTCTACCAAATAAGCCCTACCTTTTTGTTTCAGATAATATTTGGTAGGACCGCTCATACTAAATAAATCTCCAATTAATTTATTGGAAACCATTTTATTTATATGATATTTAACTTTTGTTAAATGCATTTTTAAAGCATTTGAGATAGTCTCATCTGTTAAATATTCGCCTTCATTTGCTGCAAATAATTTAAGTATTTTCAATTCAATCTCTTCCATAGAATCCTTAGGTGCAGTGGTCGCTGCCGCCTTGCCTCTTTTTACATATTCTACCTGTGTAATTTGTTTCAAAGCATCAGAAATACATTTTTTAAATTTTTCATAATCTATCTTGGGTATCTTTTTAAACCCACGGTGCTTTGCAAGACTTTTTAAAAGTTTTTCAGCAAATTTTTCATCTTCAATGTCTAATCCTTGGAATAGTGAAAGTGGAACAGGTAGTTTGTTTGAAGTTAGACCTGAGTGGCAGGTTGGAATAATTGGAACGCGTTTTATCCATCCACAGCCTGCTTCAAAATTTATCCAAGGTCGTTTAATTGACTGGGGGCTGCAAATAATAATTATTAAATCTGTACTATCGAGAGATTTATCAATTTCTTCGAGCCATCTTTTCCCTGCGGGTATATCATCAGAATCGCTACTAACAAATACATCCCACTGTCCAAGGAAAGTATCTTCTATCCATTCCTTTAAGACTTGTGCTATTGATGCTTCTTCATTTATGTGGCTTATGAATATACTCATAATTATGAAAATCCCGCAGAATACTCCGCCCTGTGGGCGGGGAGCTTCACTTATATCTTGAAATCATTAGCTTTTAATATACACTTTAATATATAAAATCTCCAGTTTTTTGTAAATACATAAGAGTCAAAAATAATTTTTACTTCATACCTATATTCCAAATCTTTTATGTCCTATTTTTTCCATTTCCCCTTTTTTTATTATACCTACTACCTACATCTTTTCCGGGTCTTCGTAAAGTGCGGAGAGAGTGAACATCATCCCCCCTTGGCCTTGGTTCTCTTAAAGCCAGGAAAAACGCCTTCATTGCTTTACTCGCCAAAGATATTAAAATAGAAACATCCCCAATTCCCTCCTTTATCCGTAAAACTGCAAGCATCCCCCGGAGGCGCGAGATGAAATTTTTTATCAAGGCGAAGTTTTTACAAGCCCTGTTGATCGCCGCTTTCCTGTTGCCGGTCCAGGCCACAGGCCAGGCTGACAATGTTAAACAGGTCGAGGCTGAGCTGATGCAAAAGGCTGCGGCCAATATCGAAAAATACCGCAAGGGAGATGTCGAGATTTTTTTCAAAAACAAAGCAGGCGAGCCAGTGCGAAACGCAAGCCTGGAGATCACCCAGGTCAGCTCGGATTTCCTGTTCGGCTGCACCATTTTCCCATTGGTGCGGGAAGGCTCAGCCTACAGGCCGGAACTCTTTAAACAGGTGTTCGCCGATATTTTCAACTTCGCAATATTTCCGTTTTACTGGGCCGGCTACGAGCGGGTGCAGGGCATGCCCGGCTGGCAAAGGCTGCTGCCGGTGATCGAGTGGTGCGAGGCCAACGGGATCACCACCAAGGGCCACCCGCTGGTCTGGACCGCGCCATCGGGGAAACCCGCCTGGCTTGCGCGCTATTCGACCGAGGAATCACTGGAGCTGCTCAAAGCACGAATGACCAACGTGGTCGGCGGCTTTCGCGGACGGATCGATATCTGGGACGTGTTCAACGAGCCGGTCAACACCAGGGCGTGGGATGACACCTCAAGTGGGGGCTGGTGGATCGATGTTCCGGTGGAGACGAATGCCGATCTGGTGGAGCATGCTTTCAAGTGGGCCCACAGGGCCAACCCGGGTGCGCACCTGATTCTCAACGAGTTCTACCAGATCACCCGGGAGAATACCCGGGAGCGCTTCTACGCCCTGGTGAAAGAACTCCAGCAGAGAAACACCCCGATCTCGGGCCTGGGAATCCAGGCTCACGAGCCGCGGCAGGAATGGTACCCCCCGCTCGAGGTCTGGAAAACCTTTGACCGCATAGCCGAGCTCGGTTACCCGATTCACATCACCGAGTTTACTCCCCAGTCAGGTGGCAAGGAGATCACAGGCGGCTGGCGTGAGGGAACCTGGAACCTCGAAACACAGGCGGAATTCGCAGAGCAGATGTTCCGGCTCTGTTTCGGGCACCCGGCGGTTGTTTCGATCAATTTCTGGGGGCTTTCGGACAGGGCTGTCTGGCTGCCCGGCGGCGGGCTGGTGACAGAGCAGTACAGGCCGAAACCGGTTTACAACAGGCTCAAGAAATTGATCCACGAGCAGTGGAGGACCCGGCTCGACACCTCGACTGATAGCTCAGGCAGCGTGCGTTTCCGCGGCTTCTACGGAGATTATCTCGTGAGGTTGCGAACCCCGGACGGCAGGTTTCACTCTTATGAGCTGGACGTGCGCAAGGTTGAAGAAAACAGGTGGGTTTTTACCGTAGGGACAGATTGAACTATATGATTTTGTATATAAAAATTAATGTATTACTCCTAAGTATTTAATGCCCCGCAGCTTGCTGCGGGGTAGTTTGTTTGTCTTTATCTCGATTCAGCACAGCGGCAAAGAGTTTGCGCAGGAATTCCTTCTCCACTTCATCCCAGATAGCGTTATTGGCGCGGCTGGTCCGCAGGGCAACAAGGTCCAGCGAGGGCACGATAAACGCCCAATTGAGCCCCGAGCCTGCGATCCGGAACATGTCTTTCGGGTACTGTCGGCCGAAATACCCGTCCGCGTTGGAGCGTATATTCGGATAGAGCGGAGAGGTTCTGAATCGCTGGATCCATGACTCAGGCACGATCTGCTCCTGGTTCCACCTGCCGTCATGAAGGAGGAAATAGGCGAACCGGGCATAATTGCGCGGGTTCATGCGCACGCCCCCGGCACTGAACCAGCGGATCGTTTCGCTCGGCGGGGCGTGGAAATCGATACCGCTGAAACCAAGCGGAGCAAGCAGCCGCTCCCAGAGGAAATCGCTCGCCGGTTTGCTGTAGAGGTTCTGAATAACCAGCCCGATATGGCCGAAACTCACGCTCGAGTATGCCCAGGAAACGGCTCCCCAGGTTTCGCTGCCCTCGTATTGCTCAGGGTGCCCGGGCGTGAAATAGAGCTTGCTTGTTGAGGGCCATTTCTTATCGTGGCCCACAATCCAGTCCACGTAGTCTGTCCACTCGTTGCGCCCCTGTTCCACATCCTCTCCGGTTTTGGTCCTCTCCGGACAGAGGCCGGAGGTGTGTCTGAATATCTGCTCGAAAGTGATATCCTCTTTCCGGGGGTCGGACAGTGGAAATCCCTGAGGCAGCCATCGCTTGTGGTAAACCCTGCTCTCGGCGTTGATCTCCACTTCGATTCGCCCCCTGCGGCTGTCGGCCGCCATGATCCCGAAACAGACCATGGCGAAAGATTTGCCATTGGAGGAGATATATGTCCTGAACGATTCGGCTTCCGGCACATTGTACCACTCACCGACAATCCAGCCGTTTTTGATCACAATGATACCTTTGTATTTCGCATATGGCATCCACGTGCTGTTAGGCACGCCCAGGTTGTAGCGGCCGAACTGCTCCAGTCGCTCGGGGTCAAGGCCAAGGGAGCGAATGAAAGATGGATCGGAGTTCTTCCGCCAGCCGCCCGCAGACTCCGGGGGCGGGATATAATCTTGCTCCCCGATACGGGTATCTGAAATTTTCGGCCCGCATTCCCAGCCAAAAGCCAGGATTAAAAGAAAAAACGGATACAGAATTTTTAATCTCATTTTGGTTATCCTCGTTTCTGAGCGTAAAAGTCTCTTTACCAGACAATCGTGAAATTTTCCCGCGGGGTATGTTAACTTATATGAATGTATTTTTCTTAAAAACACCAGTCAAGCCCAACTTTGGCGATATTCGGGCATTGATCTAGCACCATTCATGAAATGAGAAGGCGGAAATCCTTGGAATATCAGGATATTTCCGCCTTCTCTGCGTTAGTTCCCCGCCTTGGGAACCATCGATTTCTATCCGGGTAAAATTCAGTTCTGTTAAGCCACTTTTTCCGGGTAAATGGGTTCAGTTTGAAGGGTGTTCAACAGGTTGTTATTCACCCTGTAGATCAGGGAGTTGAGCTCCAAATTATTCGCAAACGGGTTGGACATGAGCAGGTAGTGCTGGAGATCCCAGGACATCAGCACCGCAGGCTGCAGGATACTCGTGTAGGGTTTCACTCCTAGCTTGGATATCTTGTGAAACCCGTAACGGGCGTATTTTAAGCTTTTCGAGGGGTGGACAGCAATCACAAACCAGTTGCGTTGCGGTTGTTCGGTGCAGCAATCTGTTACGACTAATTCATAAAGTCTGCGTTCGATCCCGAACCTGTTTTTACGGTATTTTCGTTTAATCACGAGTCTCGATAGCTCGTAGATTTCAGCCGATACGGCAGTTCCATTGCCGGAGAGAGTTGTAGCGAATCCAGAGCTGAGACTGTTATAATCCTTCCGGGAAATACCGAAAGACATAAGTGCAGGCAGGGTTGTTGGTTCAAACCCGGCGCGCTCGATACCGTAGTTGCGCATGATATTTTCGATTTCTCTTCGAAGGGGGTTGTTTTCCTGGCTCTGGATGATCCTGATCGAACCCACCAGTTCTTTCGTGCCGTTGTGATGGAAAAAAGCACCGAAAATTATAGATTTAAGGTCGTATGAGTCGATATCGATCTCTTCACTTGATGGTTCTATCCAGCCCAACTCAGTGTAAGTGTCATAGCGAAGTTTAAAGGCGGCCAGTATTTCTTCTTCATTTTTTAGCCTGCGCATCTCCAGGCATTCCTCCCAGGGCAAAGGCGTTTTCTTGATCTGATCTTTTATCCTGAGAGCGGAGCGAATGCCGGAAAGAAGTCGCTGCGTACCGAACGGCTTCCTCAAGTTTTCCAGCACAATACCGCTGGTTTCGCTCTCTCCTAATGGGTAATTTTCAAACAACGGCAGGATAACAGCAAGATATCCATTGGGGGCCATTGGAAAATTTTTGCTATTCAAGATAATTCTGGAGCCAGGCCGCCAGTCTCCTTCAATAATTGACAGTTCAGGCTGCTCCAGTTCAATCGCTCTGAATACCTGGTAAGGATTTTCAAGGTTTACTGGTTGAAACCCGTTTTTGGAAAGAATGGTGGAAATTGCATTTCCGAGAGAAGGGTCAGCGTCCCAAATTAAAACTTTCTTTCCCATTTTTATAACTCCTAAATAATTAGGTGTGGATTAAACGCAGCCTCTAATAGTTAAATCGGAAGAGAAGGCGGAAATATTTATCCTTTTTTTAAATTCTTCAGCTATAGGTGGATAAGATAATTTTCAAGTATAGATTGATAAGCCCCCTTAACTATACAGTGAATACATTATCTTTATATATAAGGCATTAGAAATACTCTCGCAAGAAGCATATAAATAATTTTATTGGGGATTAATTCAGTGTTATAATTGTTATAAATTATATAATAATAATGTATGTTATACAAATTATATATGATATGTTTGAGATATAACTGGGGGGGATTCGCTGTAAGGAAAAGCTTTGATTGCGATTGATGCAAAAATGGTTCCCTTGCTCAACAAGGGATTGGAATTTGTTATGAGGTCTGAGGAAAATCTGAAACGCCTGGAAAAGTAAAGGTTTGTAATTTCGATCCGGAAAGCTAAAATGAAACGCGGCTATTTTGTCTGGGAAAATTTTAGGCCTTTTCCAGTCCTGGGAAGAAATTTTTGCCTCACTGCAATTTTTAAAATTCTCATCTTATCACCAGACGTAGTACATGAATTCATAAATAGTGTAGCGTATTTTTCTTAACCAATTCACAAATTTAGAACAGGGGACCGATCGCTCACCCCCACGGGCTCGTTCAGCGTGTCTGGAAAAAATACAAATTTTTTTAAACCACCTTGACAAATCCTGTTATAATTGTTATATTTGATATGTAAGATAGGAATGATATTTTTGTTATATTCTTAATTCTTACGGGGTGAGCCATGGAGAGAAGATTCTCTCGAAAAAACATCCCAGATCCCCCTTTGACAACTGGAGACGTCGCCCGCTACTGCCATACCACTGTGATGCAGGTCAACCGGTGGATAAAAAGCGGCGCACTGAGAGCATTCCGAAACCCGGGAGGCCAGAATCGGGTTACAACGTGTGAGTTCCAGCGCTTTCTGGAGCGGAACGGGATGCCGGTTATCGAGGAGTTTTTCGAGATCAGAAAGGAGAAGAGGATTCTCGTGGCCGATGATGACCCCACGGTAGTAAATGCGATCAGCTATCTGTTGAAAGCCCAGTCGAAAGATTTCAAGGTTGAGGTTTCAAAGGACGGGTACGAGACTCTGATCAAGGCCGGGGATTTCAAACCCGACCTTCTGATCCTGGATATCAGGATGCCGAAAATAGACGGCCTGGAGGTCTGCCGCCGTCTGAGACAGAACAAAGAGATCAATCCAAATATCAAGATTCTTGCTATTACCGGCCATTCGGATGCCTACGACAGGGAATTTGTCCTGAAAAACGGCGCCAACGAGTACCTGCTCAAGCCATTCGACAAGAACTCTTTGCTCGACCATGTGGAGAAGCTGATCGGATGAGCAAGGACAAGGTAAAAATTATAGTCGTGGATGACGACTATTCATTCAGAAAAGCTGTTGCAAGGATTCTCGTTGCTAACAAGTATCGAGTCGTGGAACTGAGCAACTCACTTCGTGTAATAAGTTCGATCATAAAGGAAAAGCCCGATTTGATACTTCTTGATCTCTGCATGCCCGAAGCGGATGGAATAGAAATAATCCAAACAATGAAAAGATTGAAAATAGAAATCCCCATTTTGGTTGTCTCCGGCAATTTGCAGAGATTGGATGTCCGGATTCTTAAAGATCGAGGGGCAATAGATATTATGGTGAAACCGATCCATATGAAAAAACTCTTAACCAAAGTAAAAGAGATCCTTGGATCAGGGGCAGTTAAAAATAATTACGAACCCATTAATCGTTGATTGCAAAAAAAATCTTGTATTTTTTTCAGCTTTCTGAGATAATCGGCGAAGATGATAGATTTCCCGGAAAAATCAAAATGGAATCGACAGCTGCCACCACGATACCGGTTTTGGCAAGTATATTTCCGGGCTTTCATGAATAAAGAGAAAAAATTTAATTTCCTGAGATTCAATTTATACTCCTGAGCATGTTGCCAATTAATCAGAAAATAAAGTTTCACCAGCCGATGGGGAAAATGATCGCATGAGATTGATTCCTCAGAACAGCAATTGTCTTAAACGAAGGCTTGGGTATTGATTAAATATTCCTGATAGAGAACAACGTAATGTGAATTAAAAGGAGACACAGTGATGAGAGTAACAATACTGAAGAAATGGATGACCGGGTTTGCCTCAGTTATGTTAATGATACCGTTTATCACACTCCGGGCGGCACCGCCGGAACCGGAGTTTACCGAGGAGCTGATTTTTCAACCTATCGAGACAGTTATCACCGCCGGGCGTACCGAGCAGAGTATCGAGCGGGCTCCGGCTACGATAGCGGTAATTTCCTCTGAGGAGATAAAAGCCTCCGGTGCCCTGTCAATCCCTGAACTGCTCCGCCAGGTTCCCGGCCTTGATGTGATGACAGTGAGCTCGAGCCACTCCGAGGTTAATGCCCGCGGCTTGAACCAGTTGCTTTCCAACAAATTGCTGGTTCTGGTCGATGGCCGCTCGACTTATTTCGACTTTTTCGGGGGAGTGATCTGGCAGGCCCTGCCGATTGTCATGGACCAGATCGACCGAATCGAGGTGGTGCGCTCTCCCAGCTCAGCCCTTTACGGCGCAAATGCTTTCTCCGGGGTTATCAATATTATCACCAAGACCCCGAGACAGATTCAAGGTGGCCGTCTTAAAGTGCAGGGCGGCGAGAATTCCACTCTCTATAGCTCTTTCGTGCAGGGAAACCGGAAAGGGGACACAGGTTACCGGGTAGCCCTCGGCACAAGGCGCATGAACAGTTTCAGCGACCCGGATACGAAATTCGAGGATGTAGCACTGGGCAATTTTTACCTTGACCACCGGTTTGACAACGAGGCCAAGCTCTCGATGGAAGCCGGCCTGATCCGCGGCACTATCGCCCAGAATGTGCGCCTGGAGGATGTCAAGTTCGAGGCCACCACCAGCTATACCAAGATGAATCTGGACTACGGATCTGTTACCCTGCAAGCTTTCTGGAACCGGGGAGATGAAACCAGCGACCCATTTTTCCCTCCGGGTGACGATGTGGATATCCTTTACAATACATTCGACCTGGAGGCCCAGCACAAGGTCGACCTGGGGCTGACACACACCTTTATTTATGGAACAACCTACCGTTTCAATACTATCGAATCGAGTTTGATCGACACCGAGCACAAACAGAATTTGATTGCCGGGTATTTCCAGGATGAGTACAGGCCGGTGCCGGAGGTCAGTTTGCTGGCCGGAGCACGGGTAGACCGTCACCCGCTGGTGGGAGTGAATTTCAGCCCGCGGGGCAGTATGGTTTACGCTCCTACCCCCAGCCATACTTTCCGGTTGTCTGTGGGCAGGGCGTTTCGCAATCCCAGCTTTACCGATTCCTACATCCACACCTCGATACCGGCTCCACCAGGTGTTCCTTTTGGCGTGCAAATGGTTGGCGAACCGGATCTCGATTCGGAAAAGATTACAACATACGAACTGGGTTTCACCTATTTTCCGCGCCACTTTTTCCGCTGGGAAATCGATGTTTTCGCATACAAGTTCAGCGATTACATCGCTCTTGGCCCTCCAGAGTTCGCAGGCAGCCAACTGGTTCAGTCCTATGTCAACCTGGGCAGCGCCACAGCCTATGGTTTCGAACTGACTGCGGACCTGATCCCCGCTCCCTGGCTGAAATTTTCAGCCAACTACAGTTTCCAGGACCTGGACAACAAATACACGGTTCACGAACAGCAGTCTCCTCCGAAGAACAAGGCGAATTTCAAGTCTTTCCTTTCTTTGCCCTCAGGGCTTTCAGCCTCGTTTTCAGCGAGTTTCGTGGGTAAAACCAGGTGGGAGATACCCACTCCGGAAGGAGAATACATGCCAATCGATACCGACTCCCACACCCGCTGCGATGCCAGGCTGGCCTACAATCCGGGGAAAAAGAATCTTGAACTATTTGTCGCTGCATTCAACCTTTTCAACAGCCGGCACCTGGAATATCCGCTGGGTGAAAAGGTGGGAAGACGGGCCACTGCAGGCATGAGCCTTTCTTTCTGAAACTGCCTCTCGGGATTTAGGTGGAGTTAAAAAAATGTTTTTCTGCCTGAAAAAATATTTTGAAATCTGCGGAAACTATTTTCTTATTCTCGGTATGGGAATCCTGGCCACCGCCGGTACTGTCCGGGCCAAACCCGCACGCGTGGTCCTGGTTAAAAGCCCTGTCTGGGAAGAGTACGAACAGACATCCAGGTCGATTGTCTCCTCACTCGGAAGCAGCCAACCCGAGCTCTCGATAGAGGAAATCGTTTTCGAAGCCGGTTCCGACGGGGAAAAGGAATTCTGGCAGAAAGTGACTGAAAGCGGGCCGGAACTGATAGTTACCGTGGGGACTGCATCCACTCACTCGGCGATTAACTCCGTAAAAAATATTCCTATCGTTTTTACCACAGTTCTGGATGGTTTCGAGGCTTTGCTGGCTGGAAGCAGTTCTGCCGACATCTACGGGGTAACCCTGGCAATACCTGTCGAGGAACAGCTCAAGATAATGAAAGAAGCTTTGCCTGACATAAGAAGGGTGGGCTACCTTTACGGAAGAAACTCCGCAGACGTGTATCAAAGTGCCAGAGAATATACCTCCCGACAGGGTATAAGGCTTATCGCCATAGAGATCGCCTCCGAACGGGATATTCCCCAAGCATTGAGAGAGATAATCGGGGAAGTGGATGCTCTCTGGATGCCGTTGGATGCGATGATCTACTATAATCAGAATATCCGGCACTTCATTCTCCTGGAATGTTTCCAGAACAGCGTGCCGATTATGGCTGTTTCGAAAAAAATCGCCATGGCCGGTACTCCCCTGGCTGTTGACGTGGACTATGAGGATATCGGCCGCCAGACCGCGGAGCTGGTTTTGAAAAGACTGGCAAAGGGCACAGGACCGAGCACTGATATTCAGCACCCGCGTAAGGTGCTGCTTTACATAAACGACTGGGTTTCCTCCAGCCTGGGACTCAATATTCCCGGCAAAGTCGCCGAACAGGCGATATTTATATCTGTTAAAGACGGAAGATGAACGATGTTATTGTCAATGTTGAAAAAAGCGGCCAATATGCGGCTGGGCACTAAGTCGATCCTGGCTGTGGTGATGCTTCTGAGCGCGATCTCGATTATCCTGACCACCTTTTTTATCAACAGGCAGAAGAGTTCGCTGATGGAGGAGATGAGCAAAAGGGCGCTCTCGCTGGCGAGCAACATGGCGTTCAACAGCCAGCTTGCGGTTTTGTCCAGCGATACGAGGAACCTGCGCAAACTGATCGCTGGAGTGAAAAAGGAAAGCGATATCGAAGACGCTTATATAGTGGATCTGGACGGTTGGATTTTGGCGCACCAGGACACCAGCCGGCTGGGCGAACAGGTCGGTTTTGCAGCCGAACTGGACACTCTTCAACTGCAGAAATGGATCCCGAGCCAGCGGAGTGATATCTGGAGAACGATCGCCCTGATTGAAATCGAACGAAAGACGGCTGACAGCGATGAGGTCCTGATATTCTCCTCGCCGGACAACCTTGAATCGGGAGGAATCGCGGCCTACAGTGAAAAACTGGGCTACGCGGTTCTGGATGTTTCGCTGGACAGCATGAACGAGGCGATCTCGGCGGGTACAAGGCGGGCGGTGATAATCACCCTGATCATGGTTTCGCTCGGTATGCTGGCTATAATCTATCTGGTTCGCAGTGTTGTAGCGCCGATATACCGGCTCGCGGATGCCACCAGGGCGGTGGCTCAGGATAACCTCGACCTGATCGTTCCGGTAAACAGGACAGATGAAATCGGCATACTGGCAAGTTCGTTCAATCACATGATCAGGCAGCTGAAAGTCTCCAGGGAGAAGATCGAGGCCTGGAACCGTGAACTGGAGGCAAAGGTCCACGAAAGGACAAAAGAACTCGAGGAAAAACACCGTGAGCTGGAAAAAGCTTACGAGGCCCTGAAAACCCTGGACACGGCAAAGGATGATTTCCTTGCGCTGGTTTCCCACGAGTTGCGCACCCCCCTGAGTTCGGTACTGCTCTATTCGGAAATGCTGCTGGACGGGCTGGACGACTCCCCGGAAACACGGAATGAATTTCTGACCACGATTGTAGAAAACTGCAAGCGGCTGACTCGCCTGATAAATGACGTTCTCGACCTGTCGAAAATCGAGGCGGGCCGGATGCCGTTCAAGCTTGAAAAGTTGAATTTCGAGGAATTGATTAATGATACTCTCTCTGGTATACGCCCGACAATAGAAAGCAAAGGAATAAATCTAATCTGCGAGAATGTAGGAAAAGGGTTCCGCCTGTGGGGTGACAGGGACAGAATAATCCAGGTGCTGACCAATGTTATCTCCAATGCAGTAAAATTCACCCCGGAAGGCGGCAGCATCACTGTTTCGCTCAGCAGTAGCGACGGGATAGGGGAAGTTATGATTACGGACACCGGCCAGGGAATCAGTAAAGAAGATATTCCCAAGGTCTTCGACAGGTTCAGTCACCTGGGAAGTATCGACCACCACACTGAGGGCACCGGGCTGGGCATGACTATTTGCAGATCGATTATCGAAAGGCTCAACGGCGAAATCTGGATCGAAAGCCAACGCGGTCAGGGTACCACGGTTTTTTTCACCCTGCCCACGGCTGATCGTTCATTAAACATAACGAAAGAAGAAGAAAAGGCCACAGAGCATGGAACTCGACCTGAATAAGATTCTGATTGTCGATGATGAAAAAGCCCTGCGGATGGGCCTGTCGATGTGCCTGAGAAACGTCGGCTTAGAGCCGGTAGAGGCAGCTGATGGTAACGAGGCGTTGCGAATGGTGGTCGAACACCGGCCGGCGCTGGTGATTCTTGATGTCATGATGGACGGGATGTCCGGACTCGAGGTCTGCCGGATCCTGCGGAAAAATCCCGCGACCCGGGCGATCAAGATTCTTTTCCTCTCGGCCAAGGGTCAGCTCAAGGAACAGAACGCAGGCATGGAGGCAGGCGGCGATTATTACATAACCAAGCCGTTCGAATACAAGAAGTTGTTAAAGATTATCAAAGGTCTTCTTGGAGATAACCGCTCGATGGAGTAAATAATGACGAATTTGATCTCGGTAAGCACGAATTGTCAGAAATTACAAAACAAGAATTTCACTTCAAGTGTGCTTGTTGTCGATGACGATCTCTCGATCCGCAACGGACTTGTTTTTCTTCTGCGCAAGGAGGGGTATGCCCCACTGGATGCCAGGGATGGCCGGGAAGCGCTCCAGAAAGTCCACAACGAAAGGCCCGACCTGATTCTGCTCGACATGATGATGCCCAAGTTGAACGGCCTTGAGGTCTGCCACATACTGAAAAGCAACGAGGACACTCGCCTGATCCCGGTGGTCTTGATCACTGCCATGCACAGCCATGATGAAAAAATCAAGGCTATTGATGCAGGCGCGGATGATTTTATCAACAAGCCGATCAATATCGCCGAACTACGGGCCCGTGTCAGATCGCTCCTCCGGATGAAACACCTGAACGACCTTCTTGCCAAAGCCGACAACGTGATAGCTGCCCTTGCCAACGCAATCGAGGCCAAAGACAAGTACACCGAGGGTCATAATGAACGGGTATCCGGCTACTCGGTGGCCCTGGCCCAGGCGGCAGGGATGCCGGAAGACGAGCAGAAGGCCTTGCGAATGGCTGGTATCCTTCACGATATCGGAAAGATTGGGGTCCCGGATAAGGTGCTCAACAAACCCGGGCGGCTGAACCGGGATGAATTCAAGAAAATCTTTTTACACCCGGAGGAGGGAGAGAAAATTCTTTCCCCCTTGCGCTGTTTGTATGGAGTCCGCGAAGTGGTACTTTACCATCACGAGCGTTACGATGGCACTGGCTATCCCAGAGGCCTCAAGGGTGAAAAAATTCCCATTTTCGCCAGGATCGTGGCCATTGCGGACAGTTATGACGCAATGACCTCCACCAGGCCATACAGACATGCCCTCTCCAGGAAAAAGGCGATAGAAGAGCTGGAAAATAAGGCAGGACAGATGTGGGATCCAGTGCTTGTAAAAATATTCGTTGAATGGCTGAATAAAAATGGGGATAAGGGATAACAAGTGGTCAAAGTTCAATAATAAGGAATGATACTATGGCTGATTTAATCTTGTGGAACTCAATTGCCACGAGACGCCGCTCTCCCGGCGACGATTTCCTGGATAACGGCCTGGCGATTCTGAAAGCTTATATCAGGGGACAGGGTTTCAGCGTGGAAGTCATAGACTGGGCTCGCACCGGCCAGTGGGAGAAAATGACCCCGCGAATACTGGCCAGGATCAACGGTTATCTGGCCTCTTGGCTGCTCTCCGGGAGGGAATCGTCAAAAAATAGGAGCAAGATGGTCAAGCGCCTGGTAGGGCTGCTTTTTATACTGAGCCAGGATTCCATGTTAACAGTGCAAAAATGGCGGCAGAAGAAGATGATCCGTGAACTGGCCCAATATGTTTGCAATTCGGGATGCTCCGTGGTGGGGGTCAAAACGTGGTACGGCGAAACCTTTCGCTCCGCCAGGTATTTCGCCAGCTACCTGCGCAAGATTGCCCCGGAGGTGCTGATCGTAGCCGGGGGCCCCCATGCCTCGACTTACAAAGAAGCAGTACTTGAGGATGGTCTTCTCGATATCGCCGTTGCTGGTGAAGGCGAGAGGGCGCTGGCCGGGATTTTGGCCCTTGCCCGCCAGACTGAACCCAAAAAAGACCTGTTGAAAGCCCTTGCCCGGCAAGCCTCCCTTGGGCAATTGAAAAATGTTATTTACCGGAGCAATGGAGCGGTTAAATCCTCCCCTGTGGAAATATCCAACGTGAATACGAAAGTTGTACCAGTTTACGACAATTTCGAAGGCAAAACCCTGATCCACGTGATTGTCGAATCTCTCGGCTGCCCCTGGGGAAAATGCAATTTCTGCACCCACTCCCGCTCCTACCCCACTTACTCTGTCCGCAGTCCCGAGTCTGTGGTTGAAGAGATAGAGCAGATGCTTGCGCGCGGAATCGGGATTTTTCGCTATGCCGGTTCCACCACCGCCCTGAATCACGCCTGCCAGATCGCCCGCCTGATCGAGGAGAAGGGGATCCGCATTTTTTACTCCATGTTTAGCAGGGTGGAATCCCTTGCCGCCGATCCAGGTGTGTACGAAAAGCTTGTCGATTCCTACAGGCAGTTGTTGCGCTCGGGTTTTCGCTCAGTCTTTCTCGGGGTGGAAGCCGCCAACGATGATATCAATAAGCTTGTGATGAACAAGGGGATCACCCGCAGCGATGTTGTCTACACGGTGGCGGCCATGCGGGAAGCCTCGCAAATCGAAGGGCTGCCTCTGGATGTGGGTATCTCGCTGATCTACCCGGCTCCCACGCTGGGTAAGATCCCTCTGCACAGGCTGAAAGAGGAGAACATAGAGCTGATCGAGGAAACAGAGCCGGATTCTGTGCTGGTCAGCCCGCCGGCGCCGTTCCCGGGTTCGGCGTGGTTTAATCGAAAGGATTACTTCGGCTTCGATCTGGGCGAAACTTTTTTGCAAGACATACTTGTATACGATTACGTGCTTTATAAGCCTCTCTACCTCTGGCCGGATATCGATCTCAAACTCGAAGGGATGAGCCTTCGGGAGATATTCGGAGAGTGCGCCGATCTCAGGCAGGCGCTCGAAGAAAGGGGCTTTGTCACCGAGGTTACCGATGTGCAGTTCCTGATGTTGCGCAATGCTGGGTACACCGGCAAAGAAGGTGTTCTCGAATTCAAAAACCGCACCCAGCATGCTATCATCTCCTGCGACTATCGCTGGATAAACCGGCTTCAGGAGCAGGTAAACCAGGCGAGCCTCGCTCTGGCATCAAGCAATAAGGTATAACCATGGCTGCCGATCACCTGAATCCCGAAATTTTACACCGGCTATTACCGGAGAGGGCCGGAAAACACGAACTTCCGGTGTTGGAAGAAAGGTATGGCCAGCCCCAGGAAATCCGCTACGAAAAAATCGAAGACTTTAAAGAAATCAGGGCCTGCCTGCGCCTTCGCTACGATGTGTACCGCTATGTCAATTTCATAGGAGAAAACAAGGATCGCCTGGATATTGATCCCTATGACTTTTACTCCACATTTCTCGGCGCATATAGTGTATCCGGAGGGCGAAAAGACCTGATTGGCATGCTTCGAATTATAAGCGGTGATAAAATCAGTAAAACTGCCTCTTTCATCGAAAAACTGATCAGAACCGCTGCCGATCCGAATATCAGATCGATAAGCAGACGCCCCCAATCCCTCCCGATTATGGAATCTTTTCAACTCCCCGAGTCCTATGTTAGCTGTTTTCAAAAATCAAGTGGACTGGATAACTCTATACATCCATATGAGGTATCTCGTCTCGTCATCCGCCCGGAATACTGGTTGCACAGCATAGATGTTGGACTTTACTATTTGCTGATTATGGATAGCTGGCTGAACAAACCGCCGCGTGAATATTTTTTGATCGCCGTGCATCCCAGGGCACAAAAAAAATATGAAAAATTGGGGATGAAAATCGTTCCGGGTACCGGGCAGGTAATCTATAAACGTTTCAATCAGCTTGCCATCGCCATGATTACTGATATGGAAACATTGCTCAACAATCCGCGCAATTACGGTAAAACCTGTGAGTCTATCTTCGGTAGCTTCAAGAAAAATAAATCTTTCACTCTTATGGTGGATAAACGCTTCTATTTCAATCATATCAACAATGGTAAAGATTGATTGGAAACAGATAATGTTTATTTCCGAAATTTGAAGAAAAAATTTTTCGAAAGAAAGTCTTCCTCCTTGTGCGTTCTCTTACATATGACATGAGGCAGCAGAGGTTTCAGGTCAGAGCATTTTAATTTGCGGGAAAGAAGAATTGGAAAGAATACCGGAATCAGGGGCGATGGATTCGCGGGATGAAGTTGTCTCCTACGACATTGTATCGAAAAGGTTTCTTCGAACAGTCGAGAAATTATTCATCCGCCGCTGTCTCAAACTGCTTGCCAAAGGTAAAAAAGCGAAAAACCCTCTTATCCTGGATGCAGGAACCGGGACCACGAACGTACCGATCCGCATGATTCGCAAGTTGCCCTCCTCTGTAATCGTGGCAATGGACTTATCCCTGAATATGCTCGAAAGAGGCAGACAGAATATCGCCGATGAGGAGCTCCAGGACCGCATATTGCTGGTCATAGGGGATGCAGAAAATCTTCCGTTCAAAGACGACTCTTTCGACTTGGTTTACAGCCATTCAATGTTCCATCACCTGGTCGACCCGCGGACCACTGTGCAGGGGATCATTCGAGTCACAAAGCGGGGCTGCTGCTTTATTATCCGGGACCTGAGAAGGCCTCCCGGCTTTCTGCTGGAATGGTACGTCCGGATATTCGGTTTCCGCTATGATGAGATAATGAAAAATATGTACCGGGAGTCTCTTCGCGCAGGCTTTACCCGCCAGGAAATGGCCGGCATTGTCGGCAGCATAGAAGGCGCTGTGGTCAGAGTGAGTTCGTTTTTCATTACCCATGTCGGCCTGGAAGGGGTAAGGTATGGTATCACCTGACAGGGCGAAATATTCCATCCCTGAAATTCAGCCTGATTTCATGTTTTAATCCAGATCAAGTCCTGTACGTGCGCCGGGAGTTCCCTCGAGGGTCAATATCCCCACGGGAAGATCGATTTTCACAAAATTCGAACCTGCCTTGCCGACCAGGGAAAACGCCGGGGCCGCCTCCGTATTGTCTGCCACATCTATTACCTGTACGAACGTATAATCGAGTTTACCGGTTTCCCTCACCCTGATCTCAGCCCTGCCTGCACCCAGGGACGGGTTGGGATTGCGGGGCGGGTACTGGGATGTGCCTACCGTGAAAGCCGCCACCGTGTCGATTACCGCCTCGGCCGGGGCGAGCACGTTCACCACCGCCCGTGCCCCTGCATCCGAAACAGTGAAACGCTTCGACTCAAGAAGCGGAGCCACAGGGTAATGCCAGAGCACCCTGGGCTGGAATCCGCGCGCGGCAAGTGAAATGTTGTCCACCACGACAAGGTAGCGATCACCGAGCCAGATCAGCTCCCGCACGACCCGCTTTACACGGCCCGGCGTGTAGGCAGAAGTGAAATCCGCGGCGAGATAGGCCCAGCCGTCCTCATCCCGGTAGGCAATTATATCCCCGTACTCGTTCTTTTCATTTGCCAGGTATTCCTCGATTATTCCCTGGGTCTGGTTGTTGTAAAATCGCTGGGAACCGGCATCCTCCGGGTCTGATGGATCCACGATCTGGATCGTGTTATGGGCCACAGAGTTGTGGAAGAATTTTTTATAATGGTCGATTCCTGTGCCTCCTGAGTAGGAGCCAGCCTCAATCAAAAGCGGAGCCCGGCGGAAAATTTCCACGTGGCCGGAGTCGAAATGCCCGTGGTTGTCAAAATAGTCGCCGCATTTGAAAAAGATGAATGTGTCGTCAGCTCCCCAGCCAGTGCGCCAGAACGCCATACCGGTGCCTTTGGGGCTGAAAAGGATCCTCGCGGGCAGGGTGGTGTGTGAGGTTCCCTCCTGGTCAGCGTCCCAGTAAAGAAACACCTGGTACTCGCTACCCATTTCAGTGCCGATACGGTTCCGTGTCACAGCGGCGTGAATGTCGAAAAGGTAGTTGACATAGCCTGCTCCCACCGGTTCACTATAGGCAAAGGCGCGTTCGGAAACTACGCGGAACGAGAAACGTTCCGAGCCTCGAAAGAAACAATCTCCAAAACGGACCAGCAGTCCGTTCGGCTGCTCGCCGTAGATTAAAAACAGCGCCTCGCGCCAGGCCCAGTCTCCCTGCTCCTCACGGATCATTTTCCACAGATTCTCGCCAGTGGCTGAATACCAGGCGGCAATGAAATGCCCCACAAGCCACATCGTGTACTTGCGGCCGTAAGCCATGCTGTTGTGGACCGTGCCGTCCTGGATTTGCCTTGCCGGGAAAAGATCCCTGAGATAGACCTTGTAGGCCCAGTCGATGAACTTGTCTGCCTCGGGATGATGGCCTTTCAGGGCCAGCCCGGCGATCGCCACCCCAGTGGGATAGCCGTACATCCGCGTGTGGAAAATATGTGTTCCCTGGTTTTTGTAAAGGTCCATGCAGTGCTGTGCTCCCCGGGCAAGATTTGCGATGACTTTTTCTTTCGCGGCATTCGTAAAATTTGCGTTGTTATACAGCCAGTCGAACGCCATTGCATCCCACATCAGCACTAAGCCGGCGTCGGTGGTGTTGCCGAAACCTCTCCGTTTTTCGAGCATCTCGATACATTCCAGCGCGGCGTCGGTGTCATCGAGCATCACCGCTTTCAGAGCCCAGTTGCAGGAACCGCGCCGGGTCATTCTCTCCAGGAATCTGCTGTAGCGGCTGTCCCTGGCCCTTTTGCGGAGAATGTCAGTCGTAATCGAGCGCTCACCCCAGGCATTGTCCCGGAAGAACAGCCGCGGATGATCCTCGAATACCTGGTAGGATAACGCAATCTCAGCAACGCTGAGACCGGTCAGGAGAATTGCAATCAGTAATCTTCTACACATGGCAAACTTCCTTTTTCATAGCGGGTTAATTAGATCAATTATCCGTTAAATCCGATTAGAAGATTCAGTTTGTCACCAAAGGTTGTCATTCCGACACCTTATTCTATCAGCACTGTGCTTATCCTTTTAGGCGGCAGCGAGATTTCGATGGTACCCCCGGCAAGCCGCGCTGCCGATTTCGTATCGTCCCGACCGTCGAGAGTGATACACCTTGCTGAGTTGGGCGCATTGGCAGGATTGAGAGTGACTTTCTGGCTCGTGCTGTGGGGATTAAACAGGCGCACGAACAAGCTTCCGTGGCTGTCGCGCTGAATCGAGGTGAAAACCGCCCGACCGCTGGCTTTGAGGAAAGAGTGCTCCCGCGGCAGGGTGCCTCTGCGTTTCGAGAGTTCCAGGTCTTTGGACAGAAGGTCGACGATACGCACTGCCACGTTGACCCGCTGGCCGAGAACGTACAGCCTGTTCACCGGGATTTCCCCGGCAACCGGAACGATATCGTAGCTAAATGTATGCATGCCCTGGATCTGCCCGCCCGGGTTGTCGTTGGAGTACACCGCGCGGCGGAAAGCACGAAGCAGGGTCAGTGCAATCGGCCGCCCGGGAGTGTCGATCACCGCGCTTTCCGGCAGGCCCCGGCTAACCACTGCAAGCCCGCTGCGGCTGTCTCCGAAAGCGGTCCAGGTGATTTGCGGCCGGGTCTCCACCTCCAGTTCGCTGCGGATATCGTTATCCTCAGGCAGGGCCACACGGCGCTCGACCACATCGAAGGCTGAATTGCTCAGGTAGGTTTCACCTGAAAGGCCTGTGGGAAAAAGCACCCGCAGGCGGTGGTCGAGCAGGTTGTTTTCCACGGTCGTTTTCACTTCGATCCTGTCCGAGCCTTGGCGCAGGGTGACATCGGAAACTATTTTCAGCGCCGCGGTCTGTTCGCTGCGCCGCATGGTTCTGAAATCGAACTCTTTCGGCAGGTTCATCTCCAGGCTTATCCGCAGCGTGGCTTTGGCGAAACCGTCAGCAACAATTGCCACCTCTGCCGTGCCGGCAGTACTGAAATGAACCTGATCGTTCACCGCCATTCCGTGAAACCAGCCGTCGCCGATATCAGCCCGGTTCTCGAAAGTGAGAAGCTGCTCGTATTTTCTGCCGGTCCGCTTGTCAGTGACCGTGATCGTGCCGTTGGATTCAGCCTGCACTTTCAGGAATTCATTCTCGATCCCCCGGTGCGAGATTCTCATTGATCCTGAGTATCTCGTGGGGCCGTCCGCGGGTTCGACGATCAGCGTGGTATAGCCGAAAGACGGCACTTTCAGCGGAGCGCTGACACTGACCACGTGGCGTATGTCCCCCCGCGGAAAATGTTTTCGCTGGCGCCAGAAACCCTGCCTGCCCGGTCTCTGGGCCACTAGCTGGTAGGGGATCTCTCTGCCGGAGGCGGCGATCAACTTGAATGAAAACTTTCCCTCGTAGCCGAAAAATTCCTGGAATCTGCCCGGCCAGTCACCGGGAAGGGGAATATCGAGATCCACCGGCTCATCGATATCCTCACCCGTGGCATTGAACACTGCCAGCAGAATCGAGCCATCCGGCATTTCTTCGGGAGCTGCGGCCAGGGCGAGCTGTTTCAGCGCGCGGGCCGTGAGTCTTGAGGAGATACCGAGCGACTGGTCGAAACGGAAGATCATATCCTGGTGCACCTGGTCGATCGAGCAGGTACACATGCTGTCGTGCGGGTGGTTTTTCAGCAGGTGTTTCCAGGCGGTATGGAGATAGCCCGAGGGGTAGTTTTCGCCTAGATACAGGGCGGCAAACGTGCTGAAAGGTTCGGCCCAGAGGCAGAGTTCGTCCTCGCAGAGTGCGTTTTGCTGCTTGAGCTGGATCCGGCTGGAAAGCACACCCGGTATCAGGTGGCCCTCATCGGCTGTGCGGCGGGAGCGGCGCATCTCTCCCACAACAGTCTTGGCGATTTGGGCGCGGTATTTCAGCAGATCTTGCACGTAGCTGTCCGGGTCGCTGTGCACGATCCGGATGCTTTTGGATTCGAGTATTTCATTCGCTCTGGCAAGAAGCTCGCTGGTCGCCGGCTCGATTTCCATGTGATCGCCACCGTCAAAAAGCAGTATCGGCCCGACCGGTGAACGTCGGGCTTCGACAAGGGTGTAATCGGCAAGCAGTCCGACCGCGCGCTCGAGGTCGAACTTCCTGTCGGTAGTGGCTTCCCGTACCTCGAAAGCATAGGTGCTGTAGCCGCTGGTGCCGAAACGATAGGCCGGGATGAGAGTGCCGTCCGGAGCTTTCCAGTTGAAAAGGGCCGTATCCACACCCACAGGCACGCCGCGCCAGGCAAAAGCCACTTCCATCCCCATCTGGTCGAGGATCTGAGGCATCTGGCCCACATGGCCGAACTGGTCGCAGATAAGACTGGCCTTGGTGGCAGGGGCGCCGAATTCGGCGGCAAGTTTCCTGCCCATCTGCAAGTTGCGCACGATCAACTCCCCGCAAGCCAGCCATTCGTCGGCCTGGACATACCAAGGCCCCAGTACCAGTCGGCCTTCCCGGACAAACCGCTCCACCAGAGGGCGTTTCTCCGGCCGGATTTCCAGATAATCGTAAATCGGCACTACCTGGCCGTCCATGGTGAAAGAGCGGAATTCGGGGTCTTTCTCGAAAGTTTCGAAAACCTCGTCAAGCAGGGACACCAGGCGCATGCGGAAACCCTGAAACGGCTCGTACCATTCGCGGTCCCAGTGTGTGCTCGCCACATAGTGGGCGGTTCGAAAGTCGTTTTTTTGAGCGCTAAGAGTTGAGCAAATCAGCAGCAGGATCGTAACTGCACTCGCCAGTTTTTTCATGATCCGCCTCCTTTTTCAGTGAGGGGCAATGATATGATTTTATAGCGGAAAATCTGGTGTTCAAATTAACATAATATCTCAGATAAGTATAGCAGGATATCAGGAAGTTCATTTTTCCAGATGCAAGAATAGTCTTTATTCTATGAGGATAAAACAAAGTTGCCTTTCACAACTGCGGGTTTTCTATCAGGATTTGGTTACTGTCCGAATGATTTTAGAATTTCAGCCAGATAGTCCCAGACCTTGCCTATAGTGGGGATATTGATCCTTTCCTCCGGGGAATGGGGGTTCTCGATTGTCGGTCCAAGTGAAATCATATCCATCCCGGAATACTTCACCCCCAGTATGGCGCATTCCACACCGGCATGGATAATTTCCACCGAGGGTTCCTTGCCGTAGAGCTTTTTGTAAGTGTCTTGGCAATGCTGAAGAAGGGGTGAGTCCATGTTCGGTTCCCAGGCCGGGTAGGCGTTTCCTGATTCGGTATCAGCCCCGGCCAGAGCGGCCAGGGCCTCTATCCGCTGGCTGAGCTCATCCAGTTTCGACATCACCGAACTTCTCTGGCTGGAGAGGATTTTGAGCGCATCATCTTTAATTTCGACTATGGCAAAGTTTGTCGAGGTCTCGACCAGGCTCTCGATATCCGGCGACATGCCGATAACTCCGTGGGGCAGGGCAAGCATCAGGTTTATCGCCCTGGCAGTGTCCTCGGCGCTGACCACTTGGCCGGTGCTGCTCTCAGGTGCGGAAATTTTCAGAGATGGTGCCTTTTCGCTTGCGGCAAACTCGCTCCGCACGATCTGTTCGAAATCGGAAATTTTTTTCGCAACAGAGTCCCTGTCAGCACTTTTGAAAGCGATACGAGCCTCAGCGTCCCGGGCAATCGCATTATGGGCCGTACCGCCTTTGATCCAGACGAGCCTGATATCGTCGGATTCTTTCAGAAGACCGAGCAGGCGGGCGAGAATTCTATTGGCGCTCGCTCTGTGTTTGTGGATATCCACACCGGAATGTCCGCCCCGCAGCCCGCTGACAGTGAGCCTGTAAATTTGGTAGTCTTCCGGCAGCCCGGTGAAAGAAAGAGGAAGAGATATCCTGGTTTCCTTGCCGCCTGAGCAGCCCACTGTCAGCACTCCCTCGTCTTCCGAGTCGATATTCAGCAGAATCCTGCCTTTGATAAAATCAGGCACGAGCTTGGCAGCGCCGGTCAATCCCTGTTCCTCATCCACTGTAAAAAGAAGTTCGAGTGAGGGATGGGACACTGCTTTGTCCGTTGCCATGACAAGGCCCATGGCGATCGCGATACCGTTGTCCGCGCCGAGTGTGGTTTTATCAGCCCTCAGCCATTCCCCGTCCGCTATGGGTCGGATCGGGTCTTTCGAGAAATCATGGGCCGAGTCCGGGGTCTTTTCACACACCATATCCATGTGCCCCTGGATCACCACAGCAGGCGCCTTTTCGTAACCCTCGCTCGCCTCAACCTCGATAACCACGTTTCCGGCCTCATCGGCCCGCACCGGGAGACCGTTATCGCGCGCCCAGCTCTGAAGCCATTGCGATATTTTCTCCTCATGCTTGGAGCAACGGGGAATGGCGGCTATCTGTTCGAAGATATCGAGAATTTCACAAACTTTTCCATGCATTGTCAGTCTCCTCTATTTTCAACACAGCAAAGCCAGCTCACCGCAAGCAATCAATTCTTTTTCTTCCTTTTCAAATACCTGCCCAGCATTTTTTCGCAGGTGCCGTGCGTGATTTTATCCAGGGTTTGCTGGGGCAGGCGAAGCTGCATGATAAAATTGAAATGGGGCAGCCACCAGTTGCGCACATGCCCTGGATATTTGCTTTCCAGAGGATGGTAGGCAAAGCCGTCGGTGCCGAACATCACCCGCTCGGCGTATTTGATACAGAACTCGCGGTAAGGCTTGATCTCCTCTGGCGTAAGGTAATCGAACTCCCGGATAAACATGCCGATACTGGTATCGATATATAAGTTTGAGTATTTATCAAACAGTGCGGAAAGAGATTCGGTTCCCTGGAAATTCATGTGAGCCAGGATCCATTTTACTTTCGGGTGTTTGGCCACCAGCTCTGTGAGGAAATAGTCCAGAAGCTTCTGGTTGGTGTAACCGGCCCTTGCCCAGAATTCCTTGGAGCCCCTGCCGTATGTATAACGCTGGTCGCCCCAGTGCTCGTTGACATGGATCAGCACCGGCAGTTCGGCCTGTGCACAATAAGAGTAAATCTCGTGCCATTTCGGGGTTGCCATCACCCGGTAATCCGGGTCTTGCCTCTTTCTGAAATCGCCTGTGTGAAGTTTCAAGCCCTGGATCAGGCCTTTGTTTACCCGCCTTTTGATCTCAGGCAACTGGTCTTCCTGGTCCCAGGTCATCCACCAGAAAACATGCACGCGCGGATCGTCTTTGGCCCATTCCATTGTTGCCAGGTAGGGGTCGAGCAGGATCATCCGCTTGCAGTGGTAAATGCCGACCAGCCCCAACCAGCGGTCAACCACCTCCTGGATTTGCTGATCCTTCAGCACGTTCGGGAAATGGCTCCAGGCCAGGTGCATGTGGCTGTCGAACCAGTCGAATGAATAGGAGTGGTTGGTCATTCCGAAGCCGCGGGAGAAGCCGTTATCGCCCTGTTCGCGCTCGACGTTATCAGGATAAGGCTCCACTGGAAATTTTTCTCCCTCTGCCCGGGCGTGTAAAGGCAGAAGAAAGATCAAGGTGATTAGCGTGGCAGCGGTTTTGCACATCGGAGAACTCCCTTGGGAATAAAATCAGAAGAATCTTATTTGTTTCATCACTCTTTGATCCCGAGAAGATCGAGAATGAAAGTGTAATTGAAAGCGGTCTCACGGTAGCGTTTATAGCGCCCGGAGGCCCCGCCGTGGCCTGCCTCCATGTTGGTTTTGAGCAGCAGCCGGTTGGAGTCGGTTTTGAGCGCGCGCAGCCTGGCCACCCATTTCGCAGGTTCCCAGTACTGGACCTGGGAGTCGTGAAGGCCGGTTGTGACCAGAAGGTTCGGGTAGTCCTTGGCCGCCACGTTGTCGTAAGGCGAATAGGACAGGATGTAGTCGTAGTATTCCTTCCTGTTCGGGTCGCCCCACTCATCGTACTCAGCCGTGGTCAGCGGAATGCTCTCATCCAGCATGGTGGTCACCACATCGACAAAGGGCACCCGGGTCACCACTCCCTTGAACAATTCGGGGCGCATGTTGACCACCGCGCCCATCAAAAGGCCGCCCGCGCTGCCGCCCATGGCAAATAGTTTCTCTGGACAGGTGTATTTCCCGGCGACCAGATATTCGCCGCAGGCGATAAAATCGGTGAACGTGTTTTTCTTTTTCAACAGCTTGCCGTCCTCGTACCACTGCCGGCCCAGTTCCTGCCCCCCGCGGATATGGGCGATGGCAAAGACAAACCCGCGGTCGATCAGGCTCAGGCGCGGCGAGCTGAAACTGGCATCCCTGCTGTTGCCGTAGGAGCCGTAGCCGTAGAGCAGAAGAGGGTTGTCGCCGTTCTTTACAACTGACTTGCGGTAGACAACCGAGATCGGGACCTCGGTGCCGTCGGCTGCAGGTGCGTAGAGGCGCTCGGTCCGGTAATTTCCGGAATCGAAACCGCCGAGCACCTCCTCCTGTTTCAGCAGAATCTTTTTCCGGGTGGCTATGTTGTAGTCAAAAATCGAGTTCGGGGTGGTCAGCGAGGTGTAGCCGTAGCGCAGCAGTGGTGTGTCGAATTCGGGGTTGATGCTGATATAGGCCAGGTAGGCGGGTTCGCCGAAATCGAGGTAATGTTCCCCGCCTTCTGCCCAGGGAATGACCCGGAGGTTGATCAACCCGCGTGCGCGCTCCTCGAGAACCAGGAAGTCGGCGAAAATCTCGAGCCCTTCGATAAAAACGTCGTCGCGGTGCCCGATTACCTCCTGCCAGTGTTCTTTGCCTGTCTGGGTGACAGAGGTTTTCATCAGCCGGAAATTCTTTGCCCCGTAATTGGTGCGGATGTAGAACTTGTCCCCGAAATGGTCGACACTGTATTCGTGGTCTCTTTCCCGCGCCTGAATGAGATTGAACTCGCCGTCCGGGCTGTCCGCCTCGAGGAATCGACATTCGGTGCTGAGTGTCTGGTGGCAGGCGATCATCAGGTACTTTTTCGACTTGGTTTTGAAAACATATGCCGAGAAGGTTTCATCACTTTCCTCGTAGACCAGCTTGTCCTTTGCCGTATCCGTGCCAAGAACATGGCGATAGATCTGGTAGGGGCGAAGAGTTGTCGGGTCCTGCCTGCTGTAGAATAACGTTCTGTTGTCGTTAGCCCAGGCGACGTTGCCGGTTACTGCCGGGATCATATCCTCCAGGAGCTCACCGCTGGTGAGTTTCTTGAAATGTATCGTGTAGATCCTCCGTCCCAGGGTATCAGTGGCATAGGCCAGGATATCCTGTGCCGAGCTCGCCGCCCAGCCGCCGACTGCGAAATACTCGTGCCCCTCGGCCAGGACATTGGCATCGATCATAATCTCTTCCGGCGCCTCCAGAGACTCTTTTTTGCGGCAGTAGATCGGGTACTCTTTTCCCTCCTCGTAGCGTGTGTAATAGTAGTAGCCGTCCTTCTTATAAGGCACTGACATGTCGGTTTGCTTGATCCGCCCCTTGATTTCCTCGAATAACTTCTCTTCAAGGTCTCTGGCAGGGGCCATCACTTTACTGGTATATTCGTTTTCCGCCTGGAGGTATTCGAGCACCCCGGGGTTATCGCGCTGGTTGAGCCAGTGATAGTTGTCTATCCGAACGTGCCCGTGTTTTTCCAATCTATGGGGTATGATTTTAGCCATCGGTTGTTCCATCACCTCGTTCTTATTGTTTGCAGTTGCCGCTTGACAGCCTGACAGGATTAAACATAATCCTCCAATAATTGCCGGACTGGAAAAGCGCATGGTGGTTTCCTTTCCTGATAAGAGTTGTAAGATACTTGTACGCTGGCTGAGATCGGACAGTTCCTTACGGGCTGTAGTAGTTAAAGAATCATCATCGTTCAATGAGGGGCCGGTCAGTTCGGGTTGCCGTGGAGCGCCTCCAGCCCAAGCCGACCGGCCTGGATGACTTAAGGCTGTGTCCTTCCCTTTCGGGCAAGCTCTTCCCGGAGTGGCTGGATAAAGTTCTGCTCGATATATTCCGCACTTTCTGGGTCCAGCCGGGCCAGGATAAGGAAATGCTCGATCGCCTCGGCATGGCGATTGGAATCTTCCAGAAAGAGGTTCGCCAGGGCCGAATGTGCTTGCACGTCATCCGGGTTTTCCTCCAGGACAATCCAGAAATGCTTTTCTGCTGGACCGCTCCTGCCGGATTCCGCAAGCAATTTTCCAAGCTGGAAATTGACTGCCGGGTTTCTGGGGTTTGCCTCCAGAGCCCGGGTAAAATATTCTTCGGCCAGGCCCGGATTCCCCTGTTCGCTTTCGAGAAGACCCAGATTGTACAGGGTTTCAAAGTGCCTGGGAGTTAAATCCAGCAGCTTGCGGTAATAATGTTTTGCCGTCTCGGTCTTTCCCAGCCTGTGGTTTATCAAACCTAGCATCTGGCAGGCGATTTCATCGGAACGGTGGCCTCGCAGCACCCGGGCATACAGCCCGGCCGCTTCCTCAAGCCTCTCCATCCGGTAATGGATATCCGCATCGATCAACAGGGGAGCGGAATGGCGAGTGCGAGATTCGAGGGCCTGCCGAAAAGAGGCGTTTGCCATCTGTATTTTCCCCAGCCGGGAATAAGCCAATCCCAGGTTGTAGTACCAGATCTTCGGGTCCTTCTCGATATCATTCGCCCGCCTGAGGTACTCGAGCGCCATGTCGGGAGAGTCATTGTCCAGTAAATATTCAGCTATCCGCAGGCTTGCGTCGAAATCCCCGGGCTCCAGTTCCAGGTATTTTACCAGCTCCAGGTAAGCCCGGTTGGGCCTGCCTGTCCAATGGTAAACTAACGCCTTTTCGTAAAATGACTCTGCGCCTTTGGTGCTGTCCAGGCGGGCCAGAATTTCCTCGAGGACCCGGGGATACTGGAAAAGAGCGAAAAGCCTCACCCCATCCACCTCGAGTTCAGCCACCGGGGTACCCCTGCGAAAAAGCACCCGGTCCAGGTCGGTAAACATTCCCTGGCGATTGTATTGCAGTATATAATCGAATCGTTCATTGTCAAACTTAAGCGAGGGCTTGATTTTCCCTGATTGCTGGAGAAATTGGAAATGCAGGTTGTTCATGGTGAAAACCCCGGCCGAGTCTGGCAGGGTGCGGTTGATCACGGCGCAGGATGTATCGTTGAAGGTTTCCCACATGTAGGTGGTTTCCATCCCCAGCTTCTCGGCGCCGGAAACGCCTCCTGCGAGGCAATTGAAGTAAGATAGTTCGTACGGGTGCACCCGCGCCAGGATTACTGCCGAGGGAACCAGCATCGCGCCCAGCAGCAGCCAGGCGCCCGATGTCTTTCGAATTCGCTGCCCGGCTCGCGGTATCCGCTTGAGGACCCACGGCAAGGCGCGGGAGACGAAATCCTTGAATCCCAGGGCCGAAATTACCGCCAGGAAGGCAAAGGAGGGGAGGAACAGCCGCACTCCATCATGCCCCGGGGAACTGGGAAGCATCATAATGAACATTACGCCCAGCCAGTGGAGCAGGATATGGCTCATCCAGGGATCGGCCAGGAGATGACGCGCGGTGCGCCAGAAGCCGTAGATAAAACCTGCCAGTACCAGCGGCTGCACGGTAAACAGGGTAAGGATAAAACTGTGATGCCAGGGCAGATAAAAGTAGTACTGGATACCCAGATAGTAAGTGGGGATGCAGAGGTAATCCGAGCGGTTTGCGCTGTCGACCAGGTAGAAGTAAAGGCGCTCCAGGCTACTGTGCCACCACTGGGGGTTCAGCCCGACCATGACCAGGGGGCTGAGAACCAGGGCGAGGCCCACAGGCCAGGCTGCCCGGGAAAAACGCCGGAACAGAAGGACATACAGCACCAACGGCAAGGGAATGACAAGGGCGGTAAATTTGGTGGCCAGGGCCAAACCATAGACCAGGGCGAAAACGAGTGCCCAGCCACGGGACTTGAGCGCCCGGTAAAAGCTCACCGCCGAGGCGAACCACAACAGGGTCAGGGGCATATCCGCACACCCGAAGTGCGCATGAGCGAAAACCCTGGGCATCATAGCGAAAGCCCCGGCAGCCCATAGTCCCGCGGGAATCCCATAGCGGCGGCCGACAGTCAGGAAAAGAAGGGCCACCAGTATGGAGAACATTATCGCCGGGGCCAGGCGGAAGGCGTCCATGGGTCCCAGCCAGCCCTGGAAAAGGACCAATGTCAAAGAACTGCACAGTTTGTAGAAAGGGGGATGAACATTGAAAATAGGCTGGTAGCTCCAGTAGCGGTCTATCACTTCAGGGCTGAAAGGAGCGCTCCAGCGCCCGGCTGAAAAGTCCTCGAACGCCTGCCTGAACCAGGCTAACTGCTGCAGGCAGGAATTGTAGTAATTGGGCTCATCGCAGTTAAGGCCCAGGCTGTTGCTGGTGCATGCAACGGCGAACAGGGCGGCAAGGCCAACTGCCAGCGAGATAAGGCCGAGACGAATCCTGGGCCGTGGTCCGGTTCTTTTTTCTTTGTGCGCCACGATAAATTTCAATTGTTTGGGGCCGGGATTTTACTTTTTTCTTAGCCCGGATTATTCATAGATTAGTAAGATGTTATGTTTCCCCGGGACCTGGGGGCGGCGGGCGCATGAAATGCGCTCCGTTGTGCAAAAGCGCAACGGTCTGTGCGACAACAGTCGCACAGACGCCGCCCCCTCCCTCGGTGGCTGATAAAAAACTGATAAGAATTTAAGAATGAGGAGGTTTCAAGACAACAACATTTAATCAGACCGATCGGGAGGGGGAGATGAAGCATGAAAAAAAAGATCTCCCGGCCCGGCGCAAAGGCCGGACCGGGAGATCGGTAAGGGTTAGCGTTCGATCACAGTTGCCTTTTAGAAGCCAAAGGTAACGGTGAAGAAATTATCCGCAGTGAGCCTTCCTTTGTTCCGGTAGGCGTAGCTGAAATTGATCGTCCTGCCGGCAATGGAGCGCATGATCCCGCCGCCGAAGCTGATCCCGCGCAAGGAGGGATCATCGCCGAAATACTCGTAGCCAAAATCATCGGCGCCCTTGGTGTACTCATCGCTCTGGACCAGCCAGCCCATGCGCAGCGCTCCGGACATATACGGGGTGAAATTGTAGCTCAGCTCGGTTCCGGTAGCGTAGCTGAGAGGCGTGTTGCTGTTGCGCCAGAGTTCACCGGCTGCCAGCCAGTTGGCCTTTTCACTGGTAACAATGTTGTAGGACAGCGCCAGCTTGACCACTGTAGGCAGGCGGTAGGTATGTGTCTGGCGGGAGACCCAGCGGTTCGCCCGGCGGGAAGTAGCCGTCTTATCCACGGACCAATCCCCGTAGCCGGAAGGAATCGAGCCGCCGTACGTCTCAGGAGGGATTTCATACAGCAGATTTGGGCCACTCATGTTGATATTGGTGCCCATGTTCTGGATGGCGAAAGCGAACCTGATTTCCCGATCTGCCAACTCGGTGTGGTAGATCGCACCGGCGTCCATGGCGAATGCGCTGCCGCCTATGTTGCTTAACAAGTCCTGGTGCACGTACTTGAGGTTGATTCCTGCGATAAAGCGGTCCGAGAAGGAGTAAGCAACCGAGCCGCCCATCTGGTAATCATAGGCGTTGAAAGTACGCCCTGTGCCCATGGGCTGGGTAATCGAGGTCATTTCCATTTCCGGGATATCCAGATACCCGAAAAAGCCGCCCACAACAATGCTGCCGTCAGCTAAAGGAACTGCTCCGGCAGCGTAGCTGTAAACCAGGTCCAGGGTGTAATCCACCACGGTTACCATTATTTCCCGGTTTTCCAGAAAGCCGAGTCCCGCAGGGTTCCACCAGATTGAAGAGATGTCGTCGGTTACGGCTGAGTAAGCGCTGCCCATGGCAATGCCCCGGGCTCCGACCGGAATCTCGAGAAATTCCGCGGCCCGCACTCCGACAAAGGAAGCATCCTCAGGAGTACCCTGTGTGGGATACTTGTCCAGACCGCTGTACCCCTGTCGTGCTACTCCCTGTGCTAAAAGCGGGAGAGTGACGAACGACAGGAGAAGGCCGACGATTAACAAGGCACGTATGGCCGTTTTCGTTAACATAAACTACCTCCAATTATGCATCGGGGAAAATTTGCAATACCAGTAAAATTCATCTCGATCTCCATCAGGCTCAGTTCACAATGTAGAACTTGCCGGTATAGGTTTCTCCCCGATAGTCCGTCACGTGAAAGAAGTACAGGCCGCTGGCCACGGTCTGGCCGAAGCGGTTCCTCAGGTTCCAGGGCTCTGTTCCGCCATGGTTGTCATGCCCGGTAAACTCCCTGGGATTGTTGTCCGGATCCAGCCGGTCCCAGTCCGAGTAGTTACCCCAGCCGAACCGGTTGGCGCCGATGTGGTTGAGCACGTTCACCAGGTGCCCGCCCAGCGAGTATATCCGGATAGTACAGCTACTCGGCAGGTTGACGAACTCGATCCTGCGCGAATTGGGAGACAGGTCCAGCCACGATGAGGCCAGGTAAGGATTGGGCACCACCATAATCTTGGTCAGGTCCACATCCTCGGGATTCATTGTCGAAGCCTTGATATCGAGCTGCCAATTGTCGCCAACCCAGGGCGGGTCAGCATACTGGGTGAAAACAGTATAATCCTCGTTCCATTCGCCGAAGCAAGTGGTGATAGTGAACACTGTCCCGTCCAACGGCATGGCACTTATATCCTCAAGGACCCACACTATGCCGTTGAGCCAGAGTGCGAACTCTTCCGTATTGACAGCGGGAATCTTATCCAACATCAGGTTTTCGCGCTCTGCCTGGGGAACACCATCTTTTATCTCCTCAAAAAAATCCACGTCTGGATGGTCACAGGTTCCCCAAGTGCCGCCGGGCATGAATCCCCATCCCAGGTCATCAGGATATGGGCTGAATGCGACTGAGCCGCCGTGTGTCTTGTCCGCGACCTCAACTGTCATGTCGTCTCCTGCAGCCTTCCAGGTCACCTCGAACCCGCCATTACGAATCCAGGAGCCGATCGAGGGCCTGTTGCCAATGCCTTCGCTTGGCGGTTTACAGCCCTTGGAGTAGGGAACCGTGACTTCTCCTCCGGTGTAGCCGCCACGATCAGCACTGGTATACACAAGGTTAGTGAGTGATCCGCACCCCGCAACCGGGCCAATGTGATTGTAGTTCATATATATGGCATAGTTGACCCCGTCAGCGTCCGGAGGGTTCATTAAGATGAGTTCTGCATCATCCCGGGGTGAAAAAGGAGAGGCTGTATGCATCACGTTGTTGCCGGAGTCCAGCAGGGACATCACCCTCATAGGCCTGGACCAGATAGAGCATCCCCAGTCAACTTCTATCCCTGTGCAGGCTACATAAAGCTTTAAATCCTGGGTGATCCTTTCGTTATTCACCACCTCGAACGTGAACTCGAGCGGGGGCTCAAGCCATTTTGGAATTTCGTCCAGCACACCAGAGACTAAGGTATCAATTGTGTTACCCTCTTCATCCGGCTCATCCAATTCAACATATTCGTAAACAGGATGACCGACGAGTTCTACAAAGGGTTCCGCTACTGTTGCCGGGCCGAGGTAAGTAGCCACTCCGTCCCAGCTTGCGGCCCTGAATTCGCTGGATTCGCTGCGGGGCTCGATGGTAAAGAGCCCGCCGCCGGGCCTGTTCCAGGCCTTGCCGCTGGTGGTATCCGGCAGGCTGAAACTAGAGCCGTCGGCCGGATTGATGTTACTGTCGTAGGGCACCAGGGCATACCAGACTTTCATGCCGTTGCGCATGCGGTTGAGCGGCTCGTCCTTGGTATAGACGTCGTTCCAGAAGAATTGGAGGTTGCCGTCGGATATGCTGCAATCCAGAAGCAGCTCCGAATGCGAGTCACCGGGTCCCACGAAACTCCGGTAAAGCCGGTATCCCTCGAAATCATATTCCTTGTACACCCCGTCCGGATCCAGCGCGGGATTATCCTGCAGGAAACCATAGAAAGCGTCCGGGGTGTTGATGTTGACATCACTCCAGGTGATGGTTACCTGCCTGTCCCCGGGGATGATGACCAGCGGCGGGGGTGCCGGGGTTTCGGGCAGGATAAAACCACCCTCAGCCACAATGTCTGCCACATCCGCGTAGTCCAGTATAGGAGTCAGCGCTGTCTGCACGTCCGGGTCGTCGATATTGGCGAGATCCTGCGAGCTGGGAAAGCCGAAATTCGGCGGATCCAGGTACACGAACATGATCGCGGCATCCAGGCTGAACGAATCCTGGGGCGCCACGTCGTGGAATTCCGACCAGTAGTTGTAGGAGTTGTTCGCGTTCCTTTCGCCCCAGATCCACCGCTCGTAACGGTCGTCTTCGGGTTCGAGCACACCGGGCCAGCCATCCAGCGTCTTGCCGGTCCAGGGGCTTACTGCGGCGTATTCACCATCTGAGGCCTCCGCGCCATAGAACGGTCCCGCAGGGGCCCATTTGCCAAGCCCGTAGCGGTAACACCTCTTCATACTATAGCCGCTTTCCATGGGTTCCTCAGGGTAGAACCCGAACTCGGTGTTCCACCCCTGGGCGCAGGTGTTGGTCATTTTCAGGGTTTCATCCCTCAAGCTGGGATTGCGCCTCTGATAGTAGGCCACTGCCGCGGGATGGCCGGTAAAGTTCCCTTCCGAGCCGTCCCGGTCCGCCTGCACGATAATCTGCCTGGGGAAGTAGTATGCCCAGGCTTCGTCCCTTTCCCCGATCCTGAAGCCGTTGGCAGTGGCATACCACTGCTCCATGCCATACCAGATCTGGCCGTCCGGGGTGTTGGCCACAGCCTCCCTGACGTCCGGGCTGGGGTGCCACTTGACGTATTCCGACATGTTGCGGAAGAATACGTGCAGGTAGATCATGTTATTGCTTTCGCCGAAGTTCAGGAAGTAGAACTGGTATTCAACCGACTGGCCTATACCGGTCTCTACGAAACAGTCGCCGAAACGGCTGGCAATGGTCTGCGCGCCGTGGAGAATCGGCGCTCCGCTGGCAGAGCGGCCTTCGCGGAACTCTGGCGGCCAGTCCGCAAGGTCGTCAGGGTCGGTGGAAACATAGAGGCGGTTGTTCTCTATTCTGGATTTAGCGCTTTCCATGTTCTCGCCGGCCTCTGCCAGTGAGGTTATCAAGTCGATCGCTTCCAGGGAGTTAACGCCGCCAACAACCTCTCCTGCCCTGGAAAGGATACTGAGCGTGTCATTGACCACACCGTCACCGTTACGGTCCGTGGCAACGTGAACGCCCCAGGTCCACCTTCCTGCGGAATAAAAGTTTCCCAACCCGGCGGGGAACTGGTGCTGATTGCTACTTAAGGGTCCCCCGTAATTGTTGGTACGTACAACCACTCCCACGTTGTTGCCTGAAGCTGTGTAACTGCTTTTCATCTCCGCGAAAGCAGGTCGAGCCAGGGCCGCCAGCAAGACAACAACAGCGAGCTTAATCAAAAAGGTTCTCTCTTCAAGCATAAGTTATCTCCTGAAAATTGTCTGTTCAGCATTCAAACAGATCAACAGGGTTTAGATAATCGCCGGAGCTTAATCAGAAGCTGAATTCCGCGCCCAGGTATATCTGGCGGGCAGTGCCATAGGCTCTCTTGTCCATGGTGTTGTTCATGAAGCTATTGGCAATGTTGCCCTTGGCCGCTTCCATCAGGCTCAAAACACCGTCTCCATTAAAGTCGCACTGGAACCAGGCCTTTTTCAGGTCACCGAAGTCGTCGCTCCATTCGGTTTCCACACCGCCCATGGGACTCCTATAATAGCTTTGATAGTTATACCCGGAGGGGTACGGCGTGGGCAGCTTGTTGTTGAGCGCGTTGAGAATTTCCGTGTAGAAACTCAGCTTCCTGGCCCTGCCGATATAAAAACTTTTCGTCAGGCGCAGGTCGAGAAAATAGCTCCAGCGGCCGCGGAAATAGTTCACTCCGCCGATCGGCCTGTCGTTACGGCGGGTCAGCCAGGTCATGTTCTCCGCTGCGTTCAGGTGCTCGAGATTGGTTACATTGTAAGTAACTCTGTCGTACGCCGGCGGGCCGCTCTGCATGTTGAAGACTGCATAGGCTCTGAAGTTCTTGAGGATCGTGTTGTAAATCGTTCCGGCCTGGAAATCATCCGGGAACAGGTAGTTGAAATTGGCCGTCATCTTGTGGGTCACGTCCCCCTCGATCGGGCGGATCTCATCAGGCGGCTTGTATGTTTCGCCTGTGGAGGGATCTATGAATAAATCCCAATACTCGGTGGTGTTGTAACGGCTGCCAGTGGTCCGGGAAAACTGCAGGGTGTACATCAGATTGTAGGCGAAGTTGTTCGAGAAACGCTTGCGCACTGTAAAGTCCAAGCCCTTGATGTTCCCGTCGTCCCGGTTGGTAAAGCCATCAGTCCAGCCGCGAATCCTGAGTCCGGAGTGCCACTGCTCGTAATCGCGGAAGAACTCCTTGCTGGCCACATTGCCCATTACATCCCGGTAATAGGCCGCCAGGTCGATCACCATGTCGTTGGTCATCAGGTAGCTCATCCCGGCCTCGAACGCATCGGTCCGGGCGTACCCGAGGTCTCCGGGGTTGCTGCCGGTGTAAATAAAGCTCATGCTGGGCAACTGGGAAAAAACCCCGTAGGAGAACCTGAGGTTCGTCTTGTCAGTCACAGGGAAGCCCACGTCAAAGCGCGGCGACCACTCGTTTATGACCTTGGGGAAAATCCTTTCACTCCACTGGTCCCCGGAGCGATAGCCCCAGTTGTCAAGAGGGTCTGGAGCAGGGTCGAATCTGTCGTAGCGGATGCCGTAATCGAAAACGAAGTCCCCGAGATCGGTCCTGTTCTGCAGGTAAAAAGCGTACATCTGTGGACCGTACTCGAACTCGTTGTTCACATCGCGCCGCCGCGCCATGTTGTGCAGCTCGAACATATTGTTATCAAAGCTGGAGTACTGCATACCGACCTTGGCGCGGTTCCAGCGGTCGAGCTGAAAATCGGCATCCACCTTGTAGTTGTTCTGCCACTCCCTGGAGTAGCGGTAAGTCAGCCAGTAGAGTTGTTCATCATTGTAAGCACGGAAAGGGTTCTCGTAATACCAGTTGCGCTTCCAGGGGCCCTCTCCATCGGCAAACTCCAGATATGCCTCTGGACTACCCTCTATGGGCAGGTTCGCACCCATTTTATTATAGGTGATAACCTGATCCTTAACCTTTCTCTCAATTGTAAACTCTTCCTGCGCAAAAGTCTCGACCTCGAACAGCACATCGTGCGGGGACCAGCCCATGAAAGTTTCCTCTGAGCGGATATAGTTGTCCGCCGGGTTCGAGCTGTTGATGTCCTGGCTCCTGAACCTGGAATAACGGAACTGGAGTGCCCCGCTGCGCCGGGCGGTCCGCAGAAAGTCCCAGTTAAAACCCAGCAGCAGGTTGGTGGTTTTTGTTCTCCTGGCGTATGCCTGGGGAACGAACGCCGTGGTATCCGGCGCATCCGCGTCCCAGTTACGAGACGGGAGAGTGGATTCGGTGACCCACCCGTCCAGAAAGTAGTTCCCGTCATCTCCGGCTGGATAGGAATGCTGGTTCCTGGAGAAGTTGATCGACCCGATTAATTTCAGTTTCTTGATCGGGTAATAAGTGATCTTGCTGGAAGCCAGGGTCCTGTCGCCCCAGTTTTCAGGCAGGCGCACCGGGTTGGAAGGCGAGAACAGCGCCGCGCTTTTGCCGCTCTTGCTTGCGAAAAACTCGGCCCCTGTCTTGAAATCATCCAGGGTAAAGACCGGTTCCATTCTGCCTAAAACTATGTCGTTGCGTACTGCATGATTCAGGCGATCCACGAAGTCCTGGTTCACTCCCCGGAAGCCTTCGTCGGCATGGGTCGGCCGCCTGTCGGCCCTGCCCTGGATCTCTCCGGAACCGTGGATGTAAAGGTTCCGAATGCCGGGGATCGGGCCGCCGATGCTGGTCATCAACTGGTTGTACCCGTAGTCGGAAGTACGAGGGTTCTGCTGATCCGTGACGAAACGGACGTTACCCTTCCAGTCAGGGGTGCCTTCCTTGGTCACGATATTGATGATACCGGACTGGGCGTTTCCATACTCGGCCTGGAAACCTCCGGTAAGGATGTCGACTTCCTCCACTGAACCTGTAGAGAATTCAAGTGGTGTCGTATCCTCACCCAGGGAGCCTTCCTCCTGTTCCCATACCCAGCCCAGGCCGCTGCGGAACGGGTTGGCAGTGTAGTTGCGCACTATAACCCCATCCACAACCATGGCTTCCTTGCCCAGGCGGCTGCCGCGGATGCGTAAGCCCCTGGACAACGCGCCTTCGCCGCCTGTCTGCACACCCGCTTCGAGGACCATCATGTCCTCCAGCCGGGTGGCCGGAGTCTCGGCAATCGACTCTGCGGTCATACGCTGCTTGGAGGCAGTCTGGTCTCTGGGCAGCAGCACGTCCGCATCGCCCTCAACAGTAATGCCGCCCAGCTCTACAATGGTGGAACTCAGAGCGGCATCCACGGTTGCTGTATGACCGGCCAGAATGAGCTGGTCTCCGATTGTGGTTTTCTGGTATCCGGTAAAGGTGAATGTTATCGACCTGCGGCCTGGCGGCACGTTAAGAATGAAATAGTAGCCGTCGGCATTGGTCACATTACCCAGCCGGGTTCCCTCGATAACCACCTGGGCATCCGCCAGAGGCTGGCCGGTGTCCTGGTCTCGAACCGTGCCCTCGATCTTGGAGGTGTTCAACTGGGCAAAACCTGTCACGCACCAGACAAGAGTGGCGAGGGCTACGGTCAAGCACGGTAATCTGAAAAACCTTGTAAATTTGGACATAGATCCTCCTTAAGGATCTTCTTGATACTTGAAAAATCAAGCGAACTTAATGAGTCATAGATTTTCCCTTATCCCAATATCAAGAAAAAACGTTGTACAGTATTAAACCTGATAGGCTGACCTCCTTTGTTCAGATGGTTTTAAGTTGACCGCTTTCAACAGAGCCGTTTCAGAGGTTAAGGCCTCGACTTATCGCGGGATCGATTGATATCGAATCTTCCGCGCACACTGTTGGAATGTTCGAACAGCTCTGTTGAATCATAGAAAGAAAAATCGATTAGAGCGATAAAGCTAAGGAATTAATCTGGAAATATATCTAATTTTATGAACATATCTAAAAGATTGCAAGTCAGTTTCCCAATTCTCAAATATTCATGCTCGACTGTTTGTATTTTACTTCCCCCTAGCTTTAACCTCTCTTCGGATCGATTTGCAAAAGCCTGATCAGTCTGCCGGTTATACTCTTAATACTCTCAGCCCTGGCGCCCCCGGATCCAAAGATTCTTGAGAAGGTTTTCGGGAATGACTCTTTTGGCTGCCGAATAGGTTCTGAAGGATTAAAGCTTTGGCTCCCTCGAATGTGGCTGAGTTCAACGAACTCGGTATGATCAGTTCCTCGAGCGGAACCACCTGGTAATTGGTCTGGCTTTTCACCTGGTCGAGCAATACGGGAAAGATCAGGTCCCAGACCTGACATATCTTTCCACTGACAACTATCCGCTCGGGATCGAGCCCGTTATTGATATTGGCAATACCGACGCCCAGATAGTGCGCGGTCTCTTTCAGCGCTTTAATTGCCTGCTCGTCGCCGCTGTGGGCCAGGTCGATAATCCGCTGCATAAGTTGCTCAGTGTCATGTTCCAGAGCAGTACCGGTCAGTTCACAATAACGGTTGGTCACGCCCAGATCGGAGGCATTTTCCTCCCAGGTGCTTTCCTCGGAAAAGTTCTCCCAGCGCCCGTTAACCTTGATTACTTCAGCACCAAACTGCCCATTAAGGGAATGAGCGCCGTAATAAATTTGCTTATCTATCACGATCCCGGTGCCGATCCCGTCACAGACCAGGATATAGACGAAATTAGACAGTTCGTTGACATGATCAACGAAACATAGTTCGGCAAGTGCTGCGGCCCTGGCATCATTCTCCACCAGAACCTCGCAGTCCAAGTTTCTGAAAATTATTCCCTTAACATCCACTTCCTTCCATTGCAGGGTCTTATTGTAGTACATGAATCCTGTATGAGAATTGAGCGGACTTGGGACAATCACTGCAACACCGGCCAGGGGTTCGCTAAAGGGTGCTATCATCCGGGAAAGTTCTTTCGAGCAGTGGTCAAAGAAGTCCTTTGCGTTGCCGGCGGTGGTTTTGAACTCTTTATGATCCAGCATCTTTCCGCTGAGATCGCAAACCGCCAGAGTTGTGGTCCAGAGAGCTACGTCGATAAGCCCGTATATACGATATTTTGCATTTATTTTGAGATTTAGCGGCTTCCTGCCCATGAGGCTGTTTTCCCGGCTTGCCTCATACACCAGCCCCTCATCGATCAACTGGCTGACTATTTTGGAAACTGTGCTCTGGTTCAGACCGGTAAGCTCGGATAGCTTTACCCTGGTGATTGATCCGTGAGTTAGGATAAGATTCAGCATTTCGGCCCGGTTAATTACCCGGAGACCCCTGGGACTTACAGCCATGATGGCAATGATTGGTTAAGGGTTTCTGGTTTAAAAACTTGAGCCGAAATCATCAAGCTGAATCTAAATCAACAAGCAGGTGAGTCTATTAATACAAATTAAGGAAATATTATAAAGCTTTTAAAAAATAAGCTGATGGTCGGAATTTTTAATCAATTGTAAAAGCAGATAAACAAACAGAAACGACTGAATAGCAGAGCGAAATAATAGACCTCATGCTTTACTTTCTGATAGAAAGAATCTAATTCCAATATAGCATAGAAATTATTTTCTGTCAAGGATTTATACTGCACATTATAATTTATAGGTTTGTCTGAAATTTTAACGATGACAATAATCTTCCTGGCTGCCTGGATAAATAGATAATCACCTGATATTTAAATAATTATGAGTGTAAGTCAGCACTGTCCGGTTAACTAATAGGCAGAAAGAAAAAGATTTTTTCATGTTGCTTTTGTAACCAAAAGTAACCAAAAGTTTTTTCGGGCCGCAAACTCGACTACCAATACAGCTTTTATATCTTTTGTTGTTTTCCAGGTAAAAAGGCGCTCCTTATGAGCTCGCCTGATTCGGCTTACCCGGCACGCGTCCGATGTCAGTGCCATACATAATGCGGTCGGAGAATCTGATAAAGAAGTTCCGCAGTCTCCTCCATCCATTTCATCTGCACCGGGTCGCTCCCCGGGACACAGATATTGAGCAGACAGAGTTTATTTCTGCTTAATACCTCGGCAAACCCCGGTATATACTCGAAAATATGCGCGTGAAGGTCAATTTTAAGGATTTCCTCAAAGGCCGGGGCTCCTTCCGGTTCAGGATCACGGGTGGCGCAACCGCTCAGGCTGTAAGCTGTCAAGACCAGCATGAAAATAATCCGCATCCCTTACTCCTTGCTTTTAATTGAACAGAATTCCCCGAGGTTTTGGTTCGGGGTAAGTTGCTTGATGGTTTTATCCTTGTTTCAGTAAGTTGCCGTGTGACACATAAAATATTTATTTTCATCCTTCACAATTCGGAAAGAAGGGGATTTAAACCTGGCGATCTTATTTCAGATCGTGCTTGAGAGCCACCATTCCCCCCTAACAAGGGCGTTTATTCCAAATTCCCCCCGATCAAGGGATTCATTTCAATTCCCCCCTATCAAGGGGGGAGACAGGGGGGTGTTATGTTATAAAGTTGGGGTTTGGTACCCGAAATCGGGATCACGGATTTCAGGGATTCACACACAGATCACACTGATACCCCGCAGCTCTGCCGGGAGGTAGTTCATTAGGGCTTAGAAATTCTCAAAATATTGCGCGGGCAGGTCGGACAAAAAGGCGTCCTGTTAAGGTTTGCAGGCAGAGATTATGATTGGAAATGGTATGTTTGAATTAAAAGTGGATTAAAATAAGAGATACAAAGTAAGATCATAATCAAGCCACCTCAGAGGGGTAGCTATTGACTGGAATCACTAAAGAGCTGTTATGGGGACCGGATATGGATTTATTAATGCGAACGTATTGTCTCCGGATTTGACAGTGACACTGCCGCCGCGGAGGACATCTACCAGAACCGAATTTGGCGCAAAGATACTTATTAAATTCTCACCACCGTCAATCGGTAACAGGAAATTGTTGTATTTTATGAAACCGGTGTAGGGACCGGCGAATTTTATCTCGCCTTTAACGTCAACGATTTTTTTTAATACCCCTTGATTAACAAAGGAGCTCGAGTATTGCAAACTGCCCCCAATGTAGATTGAACCGTCATCGGAATAGTTGTAATACGTTAATTTAAGGTCATACTGCATGGACGTTCCCACCATAGTCGCCGAGCCATCGACTACTGCATACCCGCTATAATCTCCCATCATGCGAACGGGTTCTGTTATCGAGGGATCGCGAGCTACAGTATAAGCGGCCTTTGGGAGAGCAGCGAAAACCGCCTCGTTGACAGTCTGGATTGCACTATCCAAGTTGGTACTGGTCACCACAAGGTTGGGGCCGTCGGTACCCTTGGTCAAAAGGCCTTCTGTCAGCCCGCTTCCTTCATCAATCCCTGTGGGATCCTGCCTGCCTTCACCGCAGGCAAAAAAGATCACCCAAAGGACAAGCAAAAGGGATAGAGATTTGATCCGGTTCATTATTACCATCCTTTGTATAAAAAAGTGCAGTAATATCATTATTTGCCTGTGTTAAGCGGTAATCCAGTTGAATTGAACATAATTATCAGTGTTTTCCCAGCCTCTATTCTCCCCTCAGTTCGAATGTCAGCCCGAAATAGAAAAAGGTGCCCGGGGGGCCTGCTCCTTCCAGATAGCCGTAAACGTTGGGATCATTGTTGAAAAGGTTGTTGATACCAAAATAGGCTTCAGTTGACTTCGATAGCTTCTGAGACGCGTACAAATGTATGAAAGTGTAACCTTCAGCCTTATAAATATCTGATATTTGCCGGCTGCCAACGGTACTTGCTCTTAGATTGGCTTTTATGCCAAGAACCGGATTTTCATAGGCTAATTTCAAATTATTCAATAAATCGGGTTTATTGAAAAGTCTCAATCCTGTGGTTTTATCCTTGGTATCCAGGATAGAGGCCTCATCGGAGAGAACGAATCCCTTGGGCAGTTTAATAGATGCATTGATTTCGAAGCCCTGGGTCATGGCTTTGGCGATGTTTGTATACTGTAGGACCGGACGGATCCAGGGCTTCTTTTTCTTGTCAATCCCACCGCCCTTTCTTTGTGCATAAAGAGTATCCAATCCGACCTGAACAGTATTGATCATGTCTTTCAAATCGTTTCTGAAAAACCTTATTACACCAGAGAATCTCTTGTAATCACCCTCGATTCCAAATTCGTAGCTTTCCGATTTTTCGGGTATAAGACTGAGGTTGGGCAGTATGAAACTCTCTTTAGTCGGGGATTCGATATAAAGCTCAAAGATACTGGGAGCCCGAATTCCCTCCCCATAGGAACTTTTGATACGAAAGTTATCCCGCACCATGTAGGTCAGGCTCACTTTTGGACTCAACGTGGTGCCAAAGTCGGAGTGGTTGTCATATCTTGCTCCAAACACAAGCAGGAAAGGGTCGAAAACCTGGAATAAATCCTGTAAGAATAAGGCGCCGTTGCCCACCTCGTGTTTCGATTTTTTGTCGTTTCTGTTTTCTAACCTGTATTCTGCGCCCATTGTTACCGTATGTCTGGAAAAGAATGACCGGCTCCATCGCCCTTCGACTTGGTTCAGATCCTGGACCAGCTGATAAGATTCCTCAGACTGGGTGAACGGGTTGACAGTGGGGCCTAAGACTATGGGGAATAGATCGATATCGGTTTCAAAATGGTACTGATACGCTCTGAGTAGGACATCTGACTGTATCCAGGGTTTCCCTTTGTATTCAATGAAATATGACTTTCTCTGAGTGATCGACTTTCTTTCCGCGTTTCCCCATGAGAATGGTCTGATGCCTTTTCGTTCAACATATGAGAGATCAAAACCTCCCTGAAACCGTTGATTTTGAATCGGATCGAACGAGAATAGACCGGAACCCGATCTGAATCTCTTTCTATCCCCGTCTGTCCAGGTAGTGTTTTTGTACCTGTCGTACTGATTCTTTCGATCGACACTGGCTGAAAGCGAATACCCGAATCCACCTGTTCTTTCTGCCATGTAGCCTTTGATAAAAGGATTTTGAGCCTCTCCATACTTGCTTTGCCCATAATTAACAGTTAGCCCTGCGATCGCTTCTTCAGGCGGCTCCTTGGTAATGATATTGATCACCCCGCCTATGGCATCACTGCCATAAAGAGCGGAAATCGGTCCTCTCACGATCTCGATTCGCTCGATCATGGAGGTCGGGATATCATCGAGATTGATATTATCCCGCAAACCCGCAGCCACCCTTCTCCCGTCAATCAAAACCAGGGTGTGAGTGGTCCTGAGTCCTCTCAGGCTAGCCGCCAAAGCGCGTTCCGAGTCCCCTTGCAAGTAAAGGCTCTGGGATTCCATCAGTGCATCGGCTACCGTAAGGGCACCCATCTCTTCGATTTCCTCTTCAGTGATGATTTCTACAGGAATCGGAATTTTCTCAAACTCCATTTCAACCATCATCGGGGTTACTGGTCTCGGGAGCGCCTCGCCTCTTACCTCTATCGGCTCGAGGCTGATCACTCTGGTTTTGAGCGTAAAATCAAGCTGGATTGTCGCACCTTGCCAAACCGTAGCCTTTTGCATCTGGCTTTGATACCCGGTCATCCAGACTATTACCATGTGCCTGCTCGCAGGAACGTTCCTTATCACGAATTGCCCGTCCTCGGCAACCAGGGCTCCCAGTTTTGAATCTTTGATTTTAACCTGGGCCCCTTCAAGACTCTCACCCTCTTCGGATTTGACAGTTCCACGTATTTCTCCTAATCTCTCCGCTGCTAAGATTGAAGAGTAAGCGGCGAATAGTAAAACCCACAAGATACGCAGCATTTTGAATCTCCCGTTTTATCCTCGGTTAGTGTTTGCCGATGGAGCTCAGCTCCGGAGACCCCGGTTCTAAGAGGTTTATTTTTCAGAGAGTAAATTTACACTATCTTTATCTACACCATATTATTGTAATAGTTTCTAAAAATTTGGCAAAAAGAATCGAAAAGTTATTCATTATTCATGGATGATTTTTTTCTTTACAAGGTTGGACCGTTTAAAGCTATTGGCTTTTTGGCCTTTAATGACAACGGGAAAAGGAGAACATGGTTAAGGCGGCTTTCCGTGCCTGCGCTCCCTGACAAATAACCTTGCTGTCCAGTTCAGGCCTTCAAAAGAAAAAGGCCGTATCTTCTTTTGTTTATTTTCTTACAGGAAGACGGTTTTTATAATCCCTTTAGGGACGTATATAAAAATCTTCTGGAGGGGGTTCCTTAAGGGGGTGAGTAAAATTGGTGGGGAAAAAAGTGGGCTGAACTGTATGAGTACTGTATGGATTGAAGAATGAGCCGGGTAGGGTGCACCGGCAGGAAAAAACCTGGGGAAAGGGTGAGGGCAAATCTGGAGATGGTCTGGTGCAAAAGGGATTATGGTCGATCCAGGCTCGACAGGGCCGAAAAATGCCACAAAACAGCGAGTTTTGGACGTAGGCCAACGATCTGGCTCACGGTTTAGTTCCCTTATGGCCAATTCCCCAATCGGTGGAGGCAGTTGGCCTTAGACATTAACTTTTGGAAAAACCGTGTCTTCCATTGAAAAGATACGTTATTTATCCCACATACACCGTGCCGTCTGTACCCATAGCCGGAGAGGAGCATACGCCGCCCACTACCGCTTCATAGAAAAAAGAGAACTTGGCGAGCCCCAGCTTTTCTCCTCAGAGGTGAAAGATGGCTAACCTGCCTGCTGTCAGGCAGGGCCGCCTACGACCATGCTCCTGGAGTCGATCAAACCCTTTGTCTCGTCGGTTTCACTTGAACCGATCACTTGATCCGAACGACATCATTTTTCTGGAAACCGGAGCCTTCTTTGACGGTGCACTGGGAGGCCTTGCCATTGCCGATATTGTTGTTGGCCACTACAATTGTACCAATCTTCGACTCAACGGCACCCAGGGAAATTCCGGTGTCCGGATCGATCAGCTCCTCGCCCTTGCGGTAGACGACAAAGACATCCCCGACCTGGACACCCGCCTCGGCACCGACATTGATAAATACGGTGCCGTTACCTTTTATCACTTTCGCGGACCAGGGGATGTTCTCTACCTTTTGACCCATCAATTTGACAATATCATCGATGACCGCACGGGTAGCTTTGCCGACGATGGATTCATCAAACTTGTTCTGATTGGCAAAGGAGATTTCCCGGGTATCCACACTGAGGCCCTTCTTGCTCTCCTCTTTGCGCACCGACTCGGCAAAAAGAATTTCTCCAGTGGTGGTGCTAATAAAGCGCACGTCCGCGGCTACAGTAGCAGAGGTGGACTGCACGCCGAGGCCGAAACCGATCTTTTTGGCAGCGGCACCAATCTCACCCTTCTTGTAGCCGAACTCGGTGAGACTGCCGACGATAGCCAGTTCCACCCCGAGGAGCTTGCCCACTTGAGCCGCGCTCTCAGGTGTAACTGCACCTGAAAGTCCGAGCTGCTGCTCCTTCATAACTTTCTCCAGAGTCTGCCGCTCAAAGACGCGGTAGTTGCCGGTTTTCACCAGCGCAGTGACCAGCATGTCGGACATGCCCTGGCCTGCTGACTGTCCAGTCCACCAGTGATAAACGTGATCGGTTTTATCCTCAAACTCAAAGACGGCGACGCGCTTTTTGAGGCGTTTAAGTTGGTCCTCCTGTTGGGCGAATAGGAGCGCTGGAATGAACACGCCAATTAGAGTCGCCAACAATAGGGGCAAAGACAATTTTTTGAGCCACATTTTGTTGCTCCTCAAGTTTAATTTCCTGATTCCATTTCCGTTGCTTCAGACCTTGGGGTTTTCCAAAACTATATGGCATAGGACTACCATGCCTCGTTTCCAATCGCAGGGCCGGTATCGATTTCGCAGTGCAGATTGTCCTCCGTAACGCCCGCTAAAAGTTGATCGAGGGTGTAACCAGGCTTGCCGACCGGAAATCGAGCGCCTTGATATCGAATCAATATATACTTCGCCAAAATTTAACCGACATTCCCCATATCAAATTCATTTATGATAATATCTTGACTCAATTATGTTAATGAATGAAAAATAGCCTTTTATCAATTTAAAGCAAGT
>CAZJQI010000032.1:0-47478 GCA_964548275.1 uncultured Gemmatimonadales bacterium | reverse complement strand
AGCGATGAAATTTCAACACCCTGCTAGTAATCAACAATTTAGAAAATCGGCCGAAAAATTTATAAATAATCCGGGTTAAAAGTGTATTTGGTTAATATTACAGGAATTGAAGAACGAGGCTATCCAGTTGCTTTTTGGAGAAAAGTGCATCAGGCTTGAGGGAAGCACCCTGGAAAAGATCAAAAAATTTTCTGAAGCGGGCGAGATCAAAACGATATCGGATTTTCCGGGACTGGATACGGATTTGATATACCTGCTCGGAGAGTATCACTGCGGCAATCTCGAACATGAATATTCCCGCTGTTTGATGGAATTCAAGGATATCGGCGGCCGTTTCGGCAGGCAGAGGGGAAAAAGATTGCATGCCGAACGCTTTGCCCGCTGTGTCGCCGCGGTGATTCTTTCGGACCCCAGACTCGGGGAATATTCACTGATTGTAACGGTTCCGCCGAAAATCGATCAGGACCCGGAGGACTATCACCTGTTCGCCCTGGCGGATGAAATCGAAACCTTACTCGGCTCTGACAGTAAAGGAAAACATTGGAGGATAGCCAAGGATGCCCTGAGATTTAAAGCACTGGTACCGCCGATCAAGCAAGTGCCACTGGACAAAAGGCTGTCGATAATGGAAGGCCAAGTCGAGTGTAAGATCAATTTGAACAAGCGTAACGTGATCCTGCTTGATGATATAATCGCCAGCGGAGCCACTTCGTATGAATGTATCCGCGCGATGAGGGCAAAGTGTTGCGGAAAAATTACCGTGATCGCTCTGGCGAAAAGGGTGGAATGAACTATAATAGATATTTTTTAGTCTAAAAGAATTCCTCGAAGCTCTGCTTCAGGGTAATCCGCCCCGGAGGATCAGCAGTTAATCCCCTTAAAAAAACAGGGGGAGACAGGGGGCTGTCTCCATCAAATTCATCATTTTGACACTCCGCGGTTTGCCGCGGGGTAGTTTGTTTTACGGCTGATATTTGCCGTAGTTCTTTTAAAACACCAGGCCAAGGAGCACAAACCATGAATCCAGCCCACCGAGCCGAATCATCCGGAGTGTTGATCAGCCAGACACCTTCACTGATTGTCTTACCTATTCTCCTGTTGATTTTTACAGGCTTGAGTAACAACCCGCTCAATGCTTTCCCTGCAGAAGGCGAGGTTATTTTCCAGGCTGATACGTTCTCCGATGACGGGGAGTGGGAACGCTACAGCCAGCGGGAGGAGATCAGCCCGGAATTTTTCGTTGCCGAGAAACCCAGCCTGGGAAGCCCGGGCAGCCTGGGCCTTTACGGGGCTTCCAACGCCCAGGTACGGGGCTGCTGGCGAAAGCTTGTCCCCGGAATAAAAGGGGGAAACCACTACTGCTTCAAGGCCTCTTTTCTCGCGCATGGAGCCGATTATACGCACAACACTGTATTCGCTACTCTCGAATGGCAGGATTCGGATGGAAAAAAGATCGGCAACCAGCGGGAATATGCACCGGAGTATGACATGGTGAATGGCTGGCAGAAAGTGGGCGGCACATTCCGCGCTCCGGAAAACGCCAGGTCAGTACGTATCGATCTCTATCTCAGCCAAAATGCCCAGTGCAGGGTCTGGTGGGATGCGATCAAGCTGACACAGGTCCCCGATCCGCCGAAACGGCCGGTGCGGGTGGCCACAGTGAACTGCCGGCCCGGCGGAAATTCATCCAGCATGGAGACCGTGGAGGAATTCTGCAAGGCGGTGGAGCAGGCCGGGAAGATGAACTGCGATATTGTCTGCCTGGGGGAGGGTATCAATCTGATCGGAGTGGTTAAACCTGATGGCAAAGCATCCAAATACACCGATATCGCCGAGCCGATACCGGGTCCGACAACCCACAGGCTGGGGCAGCTGGCCCGGAAATACAAAATGTATATTGTTGCAGCGCTCGGTGAGCGGGAGAAACACGCGGTTTACAACACAGCCGTACTGATCAACCGCCAGGGCAAAGTCGCCGGCAAGTACCGCAAGGTTTACATCCCGGAGGGAGAGTTCGACCAGGGCAGCGCCCAGGGTGATTCCTACCCGGTGTTCGACACGGATTTCGGCCGAATCGGGATGATGATCTGCTGGGACTCCTGGTTTGTGGACCCGGCCCGGGCGCTCGCCGTGCAGGGTGCGGAGATAATCCTGATGCCGATCTGGGGAGGGAACCCGACCCTGATCCGGGCGCGCGCAATCGAGAACCACGTTTACATGGTAAGCTGCGGTTACGATGTGGCAAGCAATATCTACGACCCATGGGGCGAGCTGCTCGCCGAGGCCACCGAGCGGCCCGGGACGGCATACGCAGATATAGACCTCAATTATCCGCCACCCTGCCCTTACGCCTGGCCGCTGGGCAATACTCGCCATGTGCTGTTTCAGGCACGGCGCAACGACATACACACTCCGGCGCTGGAGCGCTGATAAAAAAGTTGCAAAATGCTGTCTAAGCGCCCGGACAAAATTTAACTTTTTTTACCTCCAGGGAAAACCACTTTCTCAAACTCGAAATAAAAAGAGCCAGGCACTATATATTGTATCTGGCTTGCCTAAGGATTGTTGTGGATACGATAGAAGGCAACACTCATTTAGCCTCGTCTACTTTGATAAAAACCAGTAATTGCCACACCTAGCAAAGCAACGGACATAGTAATCATTATATAAAATAGCCACTTGCTCATGTCATAGACTCGGTTAATTTCACTCCTTATATTTGTTATTTCATTTCTATAAGTCGCTCTAATATTATCTAATTCTTTTTGCATTAAGGGTAATCTTAAAGCTTTTACTGGATCATCTAAAATCACTTCTTCAATCTTTTTTAAGCTAGATTTCATCTCATTAATTTCTAAGCGAAATTTGTTTAATTGGACTGTTGTTTTGGCCTCATTTGGTATTGTTAATGAATCCAACATTTGACGCAAATTTTCTACTGATAATTTTACCACTTTTAAATCTGACATTAATACTAGGGGGAAAGGCTCACCCGCAAGTTCGATAATACTTGTTTTTTCACGATGAAATAAATAGTAAATCGAAAAAAGAATTACAAATACTGGCAAAACCATCGGTATAAACTCTATAATTGCTTTTAACATTTTAACTATTTTCTTATTATCACCACCCATGATAAAATCCTTCCAATAATTAGACTGATTCAGTTTGTATTCTAAAATTCTGTCAAAAAATCCCCAAAATGCTGCATAAGTTCTCTAAACAAATCTAACCCTTTTATTGCTCGAGGGAAATTACTTGCTCAAACTGAAAAAAAGCTGCCGATATATATTGCATTGGCTATTTTAAAATGGGAATTCTAATGTAGTTATAAAGTTCCTTGCCGCCAGATTAGGATATTATGCGTCCCCAGGTTTGTAACCCATTGATAATATTATTTTCTCTGCTCTTTTATCGAGTTTTTCAAATTCTTCATCGTACTTTTTAGAAATGGAATCAAGTTTTACTGGGTCTTTAAAGTCTAATTTTTTATCTTTGATTTCTAACGCCCTTATATCATTTATTAGCCCTGCTAAACATCTCTCGATATCAATTGCAAATCGGACGGAGACCCCAGCAATTTCTTCACATTTTTCTTTTTTGATTTCGACGGGAAAAGGAAAATCGGGCTGATATACTATAACGCCCAATCGAATGAACAAAGTACGTTCAGCCGCACCACCTATCAACTGGTGAACTCTGTTAAGAGCTATTGTAGAAAGATCAATATTTTGGCCAGGAATGGGATACCCCCTGGCCACGGCGCGCATATTACGGTGAATTAAATTATTAATGATGATATTACTTACATATGCTAAAAGTACTTCGGCTCCATTAACTATATAAGTTTCCACGAACCAGTTTTGCATTTCTTTATCTATCAAGCGAGTTTCACGACGCGTTGCAAGCCAATCTCGTAGAAAAATGGCTGCGATTATTAATATTGATCCAATAACCCAAGTAATTATGTTTGGAACATTAACAGTCCAATCAAAAACGAATACCGAATCTGCTGGCATTATGAAATATCCTGTCTAAAAAATTCCAAAATACTGCATAATCTCTCTAAACAAATATAATGACTTTCACATCGAGAGAAAAATTTTTCTCAAACTCAAAATGAAAAGAGCCAGACATAATATATCATGCCTGGCTCTTTGAGGTCGCGGCATGTGCCGCGCCCCTTCATAGAAAAAATCCTCAGGTTACGGTTTCATTTCCCGTCCCGCCAGGCCAAGGCCCGTTTCACCAGTGCCTCGAACGAGCCGTCATGGAAGAAAATAATCCCCTCTGCTCCGGTCTCTCCTCCGGCAGGGCAGTCTTCGAAATCTGGATCGGAGTGGAAACAGGGGTTCTGCGGGTTGCAGAACAGCACCCTGGCCGGGTTCCAGATCGTAGCGACCCAGCGGGTTGTATCTCCCCGAGCATGGATGGCGATCAGGGCCGGGTCAGCCTCCTCCTCCACAATCCTTCCCGGACTGTCGCCCCGGAACCAGCCCATATCGTGTATTGTCCGGTTATCCAGGCCTCCCTTGATATTGACTCCCCAGTTTATTTTCGTTCTGATATCTGTCCAGCCCCGGTCCGGGTAGTCGCCCTGGTAATGGGTGTCTTCGTGAAGCTGCACCGGTTTTCCATCCACCGGGAACCAGGTCATTTCATAGCTGGTGTCGCGGAAAGCAGCCATCGCAGAACTTCGGCTCGCAAGGCCTTTCGCTGCAGCCGGCTTGAAACAGATCAGGGAGCGGATATCCTCGATCCCCACCTCCGAATCGTTGATAATCTCAACACTGAGCTTCACCGCCATTGAGTCAACCGCGGCCCTGGCCCGATAAAGAACTCCCTGGCGCGGATTTCGCTCGAAAACGGCCTCTGTTGAATCTTCACTGATCCGCCAGGGTGATCTTACCGGTTCCTTGCTGTCGTGGCTTGTATTGGGCAGGTTGTTTCCCCAGCAATGTTCGGGAAATCCGAGCGCTGCATACTGCTGGGGTTTCCAGGGAGAATGGATAAACAGATCTGTCACGCCGCGCTCTTTCGGCTCGGTAAAAGTACCGAGCTTGATCGGATAAGTGTGTTTTTCAGTAATTTCGGCTGGTTTCGAGCAGGAAATGCCCGCGAAAAAAACCACAACAGCGATCAGCAAGCCTCTGAAATCCATCTGGCGCTCTCCTTTTTAGAAGTGTATTAATTATTCCTATGGATAGGCCCTATATATTTTTTTGCCAGCACGATACTGTCCAGCCACATCGACCGGCTCTGTCCCGGTAGAGGCGGAGTGTGGGTGTAAGTTGGCTGCATCAGATCATTGATAACCATGTTTTCATGCTTGCGCCATTCGAGCCCGGTCTGCTCGATATAAAGATAGCCGTTGATCCACAACCGCTGCTCTCCGTTGGCCTGGCCGATATTATTGAGCTTAATCATAAACTCGTAGCATACCCACTCATCCTCCGGGATTTTCGGCTGAAAACCCTGGTTGGGAACCACATTATCACCGTAATCTCCAATCTGGTTCGGGTGATAAGTGTAAAGGATAACCCGCGGCCAGGGAGGACCATTTTCACCGCCCACGCCCGTGCCTGTGGAAAACCAGTCGTAGCCGGCAGGCCGGTTGCCTGCGCCTGTGCCGTAACGCTGGCCTCGCATGTGGCCGTGTAGTTGCATTATTTTCTGATTTGCCCAGTTGCCGCCTGCTGAAAGCCGGAAATAGTAGCGCACGTAAGCTACCTCAGAGCCATCCCACCAGTGGTGCATCCAGCCTGCGCCGTCCTTGCCGGTTTCAGGCAGGAAATCCAGTCTCAGGGAGCGCTTGCCGGTAAGAACGATCGCCGGGGCAGTCACGATCTGGCTGTACCTGAGGTGGTTCTTCGAAATCTCCTGCCACCTGTCGCTCCAGTCCTCCGACTCGAAACCCTCGAAAAGAAGAACGTCCGGGTCGTTCTCGATTCCCTCGTCATTGAGGTATTTTGCTGCGATGCCTTCACTCCAGAGCTTTGACTGACTCACCGATAAAGAAGACAACTCCCTTGAGCCCACTGCGAGGGCTGCGCTTGCCAACAAGGTTTCACGGATGAATTTCCTTCTTGAAACCGGTTTTCTCTGTCGCACCCCTTCCTCCTTAATCAGGCAAATTTATTGTGGCAATGACCCGGTTGATCTAATTTATAAACTTAAGGGATCGCCGTGTCAATCATGGTGAATTCATCCCTGGTTAAATCCACCTGCTAGCTGATTTCTGAAAATCGAGGTTTAAAACCAGCCGGGAAGAATCCATTCTATCTCAAAGGAGGCCACAGATGAGGCGGTTAATTTTTCTAGTTGCTTTAATATCTGGATTCAGCTTTGTTGCCTGGAGACCGGCCCTGGCCACGTTTTCAATAGTGGCTTATGACCCGGAAACCGGCCAGTTCGGAGCGGCTGTGACCTCGCGGGCGATCGCGGTGGGCAACCGGGTTTCCTGGGTCAGAGCCGGAGTGGGGGCAGTGTGCACCCAGGCCTCGACAAACGCAGCCTGGGGGCCGCGCGCACTGAACCTTCTGGAAAAGGAAATTAGCCCGGAGAAGGTGGTGGCAGAGCTTGTGGCCCAGGACGATCACCCTGACAGCCGCCAGTTGGGCATTATAGATAAACACGGGTGCTCTGCCGGGTGGCGCGGCAAGTGGAATCCTGCCTATGCCGGGATCATTCGAGGTGAGAACTACCAGGTCCAGGGAAACATCCTCGACGGCGAGCAGGTGCTCGAGGCCATGGGAGAGACGTTCTCCAACACGGAAGGAGAGCTTTCCCACAGGCTGATCTGCGCCCTGGAGGCAGGAATGGCTGCCGGCGGGGATGCCCGGGGACGGCAGTCCGCTGCCCTGCTGGTCTCTGGCACTGAGCCAGACCGTTACGGCTATGTCCTCCATTTGTGGGACATCCGGGTTGACGAGCACCCCTATCCGGTGCGGGAGGTGCGCAGGATATACCGTTATAACAAAGCCATGGAAAAGGTCTGGGCCATCCGCGCCGGGGACCCGAACGAGGCTGTGAAAGAACTTGATAAAATCGCAGCCGAGTTCCCAGAGCAGGCGCTGGTGCACTACAGAAGAGCCTGCTACCTGTCACTGGCAGGCAGAATGGACGAGTCGGTTCTCGCCCTGGTGCATTGCCTCAGGCTGCACCCGACATACACTCTGGGAGCCGGCAACAGCGTGCGCCTGGAAAAACAGATGAAAGAGGTCTGGACCAGGCTCTATGAAATGGGACCCGAAAGCCTGGGCCTTCAACTGCCGGACTACAAAGGCCTGTATGCCAGAGAATAGCCGGATCAGCCGTCGCGCCAGGCGATTGCCCGCTCGATCAACTCTTCCCAGGTTCCGTGATGGAAGAAGACAACACCGTCTGCTCGGGTGGTCTCACCCGGCGGGCAATCGGGCGGGACCGGGTCCGAGTGGATACAAGGAATATGCGGATTACTGAACAGCACCCGCGAGGGATTCCAGATCGTGGCAATCCAGCGGTTCCTGTTTTGGCGCGACTGAACTGCGATCAATGCCGGGCTTGCCTTCTCCTCTACCATCCTGAACATCCTGCGGCCCCAGTCTGCGCTGAACCAGCCCATATCAGAGACCGTCCTGTTGTCTATACCTCCTTTGATATTCATTACCCATGCCGGGGGCATCCGCGGCGGGAGTTCTCCGTGGAAAGTGGTCTCTACACCGAAGCGCACCGGCTGATTCTCAACTGCCACGTAAGTCAGGGCGTAATTCGTGTCCACAAACGAGGCCATTTCGTGAGCCCTGGTGCAGACCAGGATCCGGATATCCTTAATCGGCTGACCGGTGTTATTGGTGATCTCGATTGACATCCTGACCGCCATGCTGTCGGAGACGGCCTCGGCCCGGAACAGGTTGCCATCGGCGGCTTCAACCTCGTACATTGCCCTGGTTGAATCACTGTTGAAACGCCAGCGGGTTGGTTTCGGCCCACTGCGGGTATCAGTGCTCACCCCGGAAAAGTTACTGCCCCAGCAGTGCTCCGGGAAATCCAGGGCCATGAACTCGTCCGGGTTCCAGGGTGAGGTGACAAAAAGCATGTTGACACCTGACTCAGCAGAGTCTGCAATCGCACTGAAGCGGATCGGGAATGTTCTTGCGGATGCTGTTTCTTGCACGGGCTTGGTGCAGCAGAGCAGGAAAGAGAAAACCAGGGGCAAAAGCACTGTTATTTTTTCCATCTTTTTCACCTTCCGAATTATAATTTTTTACTCTCTTTTAGTACTTTCCGTTTAACTAACAGGCAGAAAGAAAAAGATTATTTTTATGTTACTTTTGTAACCAAAAGTAACCAAAAGTTTTTTCGGGGGTGCAAACTCGAATAGCAATATGGCTTTTATATCCTTTGTTGTTTTCCAGGTAAAAACACGCTCCTTACGAGGTCGCCTGATTCGGCTTGCCTGGCGCAAGCCGAATCAATGGCATGCCCACCGGTGTTGCTTCGCTCTGCCTGAGATGGAAATTACCCGGCCTTTACACGCTCGGAGTGGAGTTTCTCGAACATGCGGCCCTGATCAGGCGGCCTGCGGCCGCTTAAGAATCCGTGCACCTCAAGAAAGATAAAGATATTCCTTTCATCAATCCATTTTGCATTATCTCTATGCAACTGCCTTAAATAATACCAACTCTTAATTCGTAAACCATTTTTACCGGACACTACGAGGCTTGTGAAAAACCATTGAAGGTTGGGAATAATGGCTGTCAAGGGTCAGCCGAAGGCTAATTTACTTGCCCTTGACAGCCAATAAAGCAACAGATTTCATCATCGGGGGCTTGTGAAAATACTTTTTCACAGCCCCTCTACTGAGTTTCTTTTTTAAACGCTTCTTCGATCTTCCCGCTCAGATATTCCTCGATCATTGCCAGCGCCTTTTCGCCGAACTCCAGAGAGATCTCGCTGCGGATTTCACTGCCCCGGTAGTAGCCGGATTCGCCTGTTTTGTAATCAACAATCGTATCCATTCTCACTCCCCCGGGCACCAGGGCCATCCAGATCGAGGATTCCCATTTGGCGCCATGGTCAACCTCGCCGCAGGCCATAATCTCCCCGAACGGGATCACGGTTGCAAGACCGGTTTTTGTATAGGATTCCGCGGTTTCCAGGAGGATTTCGGCCTGGATCGAAGGCCAGTGGCCGGAGTAAGCCACGATCACCTTGAAACCGATATTCGCCAGGCCGTCATAAGCCTCGAGAAGGAATCTTCGTAAGTAACCTTCCGTAAACATAAAATCTCCCACTGCCTTGTGGGATTTGCGGAATTCCTCTTCATCCTGGTCCGGCCGACGGTCGCCGTGAATCCCGGCCAGGTGGTTTGCTGGAAGAACCACCCCACCGAGTTTATCTGCAAGTTGCAGACAGATCAGATATGCTTTGTCGCCATCCAGACCCCAGGGCAGGTGCTCCCCATGCCTTTCGATGACACCAAAAGGCAACCAGGCCAGCGGGCGCTCCTCGATCAACTCATAAAGCGCATTGCCGTAGATCTTGGACCAACGGCGCTCCGCTTTCATGAATCTGCTTCCCGGGGCTGGCTGAACCCTCCTCTCCGGTTGTCCGGCAGCCTTCTCATCCAATGGCCCTCCGCAGCCGGACAGGAATGAATTGGCCAGGGCTAGGAAAACCCCAAATACAAACGTGCGCAGTAATAAGCGGCGATTTTTACACTTATCCAACATTCTACCTCCTTTTACAGCATTAAGCCAGATTTTAACCAGAACTCCGATAGATTTAATAATAAAACAATGAGCAACAAATAAATAAGAAATATTTTGTCCTGAATATTTCGCAGGGGTTCTGTTAATCCTTGAATTCGGAAACTGTTTAACATATTTATCAATCATCCAATTTCAACAATTTTCCGACTGCTTTAAAAAAAATTTCTAGAATTTTTTCTTAGTGCCACGGCAAACTTTCTGCAAGTTATTGTCCTAATTCAAAAGGAGGGGCCTGATGAATGAAACCAGAAAGGCACCCGGTCAAACCCGCCGCGATTTTCTCAGGACAGGAGCGGTTGCCGCCACCGGTGCGCTTGCCGGATTTTCAGTTCTGCGAAATGCCTGGGGACAGAACGCCGACCCGATCCGCGTGGGACTGGTGGGCTGCGGTGGCCGGGGAACAGGAGCCGCCGAACAAATTCTTAAAGCCGGGCCCAATATTCACCTGGTGGCCCTGGCCGATCTCTACCAGGACCGCGTGGAAAAATGCAGGAAAAACCTGAGCGACCCCAACCGAAAAGACGGCCCGCTAAAAGGCTTCGAGGTCACCGAAAACCGCTGTTTCGCGGGTTTCTACTCTTACAAGGAGCTGATCGACTCCGGAGTTGACCTGGTGCTGCTGGCAACCCCTCCGGGTTTTCGGCCGATCCATTTCGCCGCATGTATCGAGGCGGGCAAGCATGTTTTCGCCGAGAAACCGGTAGCTGTTGACCCGACCGGGGTGCGCCAGTTTATCGAAACAGGTGAACTGGCTCAAAAGAAAGGGCTGGCGGTAATGGCCGGCACCCAGCGCAGGCACGATCCAGCATTCATCGAGGCAGTGAAACGTGTCCAGGATGGTCAGATCGGCGAGATACTGGCTGCACGCTGCTATTATAATACAGGGTTTCTCTGGAAATACGAGCGCCAGCCGGGGTGGAGCGACATGGAGTGGCAGTGTCGTAACTGGTACTATTTCACCTGGCTCTCCGGGGATCATATTGTAGAACAGCATATCCACGATCTGGACAATGTCAACTGGCTGCTCGGCCTGCCGGAGAAATGCCTCTCGGTGGGCGGCCGCGCAGTGCGAACCCAGCCGCTATACGGCAACATCTATGACCATTTTGTCTGCGACTACGACTACGGGGGCGAGATTCACATGATGAGCATGTGCCGCCAGTGGGACAACACAGACAGGAAAGTGGCTGTGGAAATGGTCGGCACGAAAGGTACAGCGGTAATGGAGCAGGATGGGAGGCTTTACATCACCGGCGAGAACAGGTGGATCTACAGGGAGCGCAGGTTAGATTCCCGCCAGCAGGAGCAGGTAGATCTTGTGGAGGGTATCCGCAGCGGAAACCTTCCCAATGATTCCCGCCGGATCGCCGAGTCTACGCTGACCGCGATTATGGGCCGTGAGGCAGCTTACTCGGGTCAGTTGTTAGAATGGGAGCAGATAATGTCCTCGAAGCAGGATCTGGTGCCTAAGACATTCAAGTTCGGGCCTCTTCCGATGCGTCCCCTGCCGAGACCTGGAGAGTACAAGCTGGTTTAGGGGAAGTACACACCCCGCCTGCTTTGCAGGCACCCCTCTTAATAGAGGGGAGTACAATACCCCGGACGCTGCGCGGCTACCTCTCTCGAGAGGGGATTTACATGGCGGGCCGGCATCCTTTTTGCAAAATCCTCATCTGAAGGAAAACAAGCAACCAGGTTTGCAAAAAGGATGCCGGCCCGCCCCCACAACTCTTCCCTCACACTAACCGCTCTTACCTGGACCGTAAAGAACTTTGCCCGGCCTGACCCCGGTGTGTTGACCTTCATCGAGCACCACTGTACCATTTACCAGCACGTATTCCACCCCGACCGGGAACTGGTGCGGGTTGCTGAAAGTGGCCCGGTCAATAATAATTTCAGGGTCGAACAGGAAAAGATCAGCTGCCATGCCCTCCCGGATAAGCCCCCGGTTCTGCAAACCTATTTTTTCAGCGTTCATCCAGGTCATCTTGTGGATCGCGCTCTCAAGTGAGAGGACATTCTCCTCGCGCACATACTTGCCGAGAATCCGCGGGAATGTCCCGTACCATCTCGGGTGGGGCTTACCCTCTCCCAGCACGCCGGTTGGTTTGACTGCGGCGCCGTCCGAGCCGAAAGAAACCAGCGGCGATGCCATTGCCGTTTTCACATCCTCTTCGGTCATCAGGAAATAGATCGTGGGCACGGAGCCGTTTTCCTCGAGCAGAAGGTCGTAGAGCACATCCGTGGGCTCTTTTCCCGGATATTCGGCAATCACTCTGTCCATGGTCATCCCGACCAGGTGGCGGTTTTTCTCCGCCCTGGTTGAGACTATCAGCATGCTTTCCCAGCCTGCGCTCGAGCTGTAGTGGTTGTACCAGTCGGGCAGCCCCCCGGCATAGAGGGTCTTCCGAAACTTTTCCCGCCAGGATTTATCGCGCAGGCGCTCGAGCATTTTTTCCCTGCCGCCTTCCCAGCCCTCTGGTGGAACCAGGGCGGAGAGGTTGTTCTGTCCGGCGATATAGGGATACATGTTTGCAGTCGCTTTGATTCCTTGTGCACGAGCCTGCTCGAACCGCTCGAGTACCTTGTCCATCTGGCCCCAGAGCTTGCGCTCGGCTATCTTGAGATGGAGCACGTCCACCGGTATGCCGGCCTTTCCGGCGATCAGGAAAGCCTCGTCCAGGGATTCGAATATCAGGCTGCCTTCATCCCGGATGTGGGTCGAGTAGATACCTCCATAGCGTGCGGCAGCATTGGCCATGGCAATCAGCTCCCCGGTGCTCAACGGGCTGCCCAGAAGAGCGGTGGCGACCCCGAGCGCGCCCTCGCGCATTGCCTGCTCGACTGAGGCAGCCATCTGCTCTATTTCAGCTTGCCTCGCCTTGCGGTTCGTCTCTCCCATCACGTACCGCCGCACTGTCATCGAACCCACATAACTGCCTGCATTGACCGAGATACCGCTTGCCTGCAGCCGCTGGAGATACTCTCCGAGTGTCTGCCAGTCGATTTTTACGTCATATATGGGGCTTTCCTGCCTTGGTTTTTCCTTACTACCGAGCCTGAACGGGCCGGCAGAGGTCGCCTCTCCGAGAATCTCTGTGGTCACTCCCTGCCTGATCTTGCTCTCTGCGTTACCGTCGACCAGCAGGCTGTAATCCGAGTGGGTGTGAATGTCGATAATTCCCGGGGCCACCACCAGGCCCGAGGCGTCGATCACCCGGTTCGCCGAGGCCTTGCTGAGATCGCCCACAACCGCGATAGTTCGGTCTCTGATCCCGAGATCGGCATGGACGCCAGGCGCTCCTGAGCCATCCACCACCAGGCCTCCGGTGATCAGGATGTCGAAATCATTATTTCCCTGTTCCTCCGGGCCGCATCCGGCAAGCAGCAGCACTGCCAGGCTGGTCAGGATCCACTTTCTGGCTGAGATCATGTTTTGTCTCCTTGAAAGGCGCATCATAGGGTTCCAGGGCCGGGCTAATTCCCGCCGGTTCGTGATACTTTCATTCCGGAGGCGGGATCCACAGCCACGGCCTCGATTTCCACCGAAATGCCGAGCGGCAGGGCAGCTACCCCTACTGTGCTGCGCGCAGGCCTGACCTGGCCGAAAACCTCGGCGTAAACCTCGTTCATCGGCTTGAAATTGCCGATATCGGTGAGAAAAACAGTGGTCTTGACCACATCTCCCAGGCTTGCCCCGGCATCCGCCAGAACTGCCTCCACATTGGCCAGAGTGATTCTGGTCTGCGTGGCGATATCACCGAGATTGGTCTCCCCGGTCTGGGGGTCGACCGACCCCTGACCCGAGACATAGATAAAACCGCCGGCTTTTACCCATGGCGAATAGGGTCCTTTTGGCGCGGGCACTTTGCTTTTTCCAGACATCTTGCATCCTCCATTGAATAGTGAGCGTTTCCTGTCTTATCAAACTATTTTATCTCTGAACTTCCGGCTTATACCTATAGAATTGTTTTCAACGCTAATACAGGCAAACGGCAGTGTCAACCTGGAATATTTGTCGACTAATGTGTTTGAAAGTTGACTACTTGGATTCTGTCGGATATTTTTGCTATCCAGTCTTATGCTAGAAATTTTAAAAAAATCAGATTAAAGACCTCAAGTTTGATATTAAAATCGAGGCACCTTTCATGAAAGCCCTGGTTCTGAAAGAATATAACAAGCTGGTTTACGAGGAAGTTCCAGAGCCGGCAGTTGGTGCGGACGAGGTGCTGATCCGGGTAAAGATTTGCGGAATCTGCGGAAGCGATGTCCACGGGCTGGACGGCAGCACGGGCCGGAGAATCCCCCCGCTGATCATGGGGCATGAGGCTGCAGGCGTGGTGGCAGAGGTGGGCGGCAAGGTAGGTGATCTGAAAGCCGGGGAACGAGTGACATTCGATTCCACGATCTACTGCGGCGAGTGCGATTATTGCCTTAAGGGCAATGTAAACCTCTGCGATAACCGCCGCGTGATCGGTGTATCCTGCGACGAGTACCGCCAGGACGGAGCCTTTGCAGAATATGTCGCTGTGCCGCGCAGATGTGTTTACCGGATTCCGGATTCGCTGTCTTTCGAGGCGGCTTCCACAGTGGAGCCGCTCTCCGTTGCAGTACATGCAGTGGCCCGGGTGAACATATCCCAGGATCATACCGCTGTGGTAATCGGGGCGGGGATGATCGGCCTGTTGATCGTCCAGGTGCTCAAGGCGCGCGGCTGCGGTTTTGTCTTTGTTGTGGACCTTGACCAGGAGAGGCTTAAACTGGCAGTCGAGCTGGGAGCCGACGAGGGTTTTAACCCTGAAAAGGAGGACATCCCTGCAAAAGTTTTAGCCCGTACCGGCAATCGAGGAGCGGACCTTGCTTTCGATGCGGTTGGCCTTAGCTCCACCTTTCAGACAGCACTCGGAAGCCTTTCCAAAGGCGGTTCACTGGTTTTAGTGGGCAACTTTTCGCCTGATATCGAAATGCCGCTGCAGAAAACTGTTGTCCGGGAAATTTCGATATACGGCTCCTGCGCCTCAGCGGGCGAGTACCCTGAATGCCTCCAGATGCTCTCCAAAGGGGCAGTCAGGGCAGAAAGGTTGATCAGCGCAAAAGTTCCCCTGTCCGAAGGCGCGGCCTGGTTCGGTCGGCTCTATAGGGGGGAGAAAGGATTGATCAAGGTCTGCCTGCTCCCCTGAAAATTTTTACCACGGCGAGAAAGGAACTGGTTTCAAATGAGTGAAAACCTTTTCGACCTGAGCGGCAGGGTGGCGATAATAACCGGTGCCAGCCGGGGGCTGGGTCAGTATTTCAGCCGGGCCCTGGCGCGCGCCGGAGCGGACCTGGTGATCACCAGCCGCAATATCGATTCGCTCGAGCCTTTCAGGGCCGAAATCGAATCCCTTGGCCGCGAGGCCCTGCCAGTTGAGCTTGACGTGCGCCTATACGAAAGCATTCAGAAAGCGGTAGAGGCCGCCGTCAAGCACTACGGCAAAATCGACATTCTGGTCAACAACGCCGGCTGCAATGTGCGCAAACCCTCTGTGGATATAACCTGGGAGGACTGGAACCTGGTGCTCGATACCAACATTCGCGGCACTTTTTTTGTTGCCCAGGCAGTGGCAAAAAAGATGATTCCTCGCAAGTACGGAAGGATAATCAATATCGGTTCGGTAACCAGTGTGTTCGGCTATGCAGCACTGGCTCCCTACTGCGCCAGCCGGGGAGGAGTGAAACAGCTTACCATGAGCCTGGCCGATGACTGGGGAGTGCATGGTATCACGGTCAACTGTCTGGCTCCGGGCTGGTTCAAGACCGCGCAGAATGCTATGATGTATGAGAACAAAGAGTGGGTCGAATACTTATGCGACCGCATTCCGCTCAAAAGGCCGGGTCTGCCGAACGACCTGGACGGGGCTATCGTGTTTCTTGCCTCGGAGGCGAGCCGGTACGTGACAGGCCAGACTATCCTGGTCGACGGCGGAATCAGCACCGGGGCCACACGTGCAATGCCTCGGCAAAAGAAGCATTGATCCCTGAATCGAGTAACCGTGAATCTGTATTTTCAACTGGAGGGAATAATGAGAATTGCAATCCTTTCCTTTGCATTATTTCTAATTTCCTGTGTCCTGTCCGCTGCCAGAGCCGGGACTTCCGACACCCTGCTCTACAGTACGAACTTTTCGCGCCTGTCACCAGGAGTATTCGGAGAATACGCGTCCAAAGGATTCCCGGAATACCACCACGTGCCACGCGAGTTCACTGACGGATGGGAAATTGTCAACAACCGTGGGCCTACTGAATGGAAAGTTTTCGAACTGGACGGCGAACAGACACTGGAATACCTCGGGTACAACGAGACTGTCTGGACACACAACTTCACCTACCCGATCCTCTGCACCGGAGACCCATTGTGGGGCGATTACAACCTCGAGGTTAAAGTTACACCCCTGAATCCCACAGACCTGACCGGGATCATTTTCCGCTACCAGGACGGCCGGCACTACTACCTTTTCGCTTTCGCACCCGGTGACCGCCTCACCCTGCGCTACCGGGACGGGGAGAAAGGTTTCCGCCGGGACGGCTGGCACGAGCTCGGCTCTGCCGGTTTCCAGATCGACCGCTCCCGGCCCTACCGGCTGCTGGTGGAAGCGCACGGCGATAAAATTCGCTGCTATATCGACGGCAAAAAAATATTCGATGTCAGCGACAGCCGGTATGCAGGCGGCAAGATCGGGCTTTTCGCCTGCGCTCCTGTGCGCTATCACGAGATAGCAGTTACTACCACAGCTCAGGAAAAGAAAGCTTACCTCGAGCGCATCTCAGCCAGGGGAGCCGAACTGGATTTTCTCAGGCGCGACAACCCCAGGCCGGTGATCTGGAAAAGGATCGCCACAGGTGGTTTCGGGGTCGCACGGGCAATGCGCCTGGGCGACCTGGACGGTGACGGCAGGCTGGACATGCTGCTGGTGCAGAACATTCCCTTTTTCGGCGGCAACTACAACATGATAAGCTGTATGACCGCCCTGGACCTGGACGGCCATATTCTCTGGCAGATTGGTAAACCGGACCCGGATCACGCGTACGTGACCTACGACGTAGCGGCCCAGATCCACGATATCGACAACGACGGCGCCAATGAGGTGATCTACGCACATGAGAGCTGGATCAAAATCCTTGACGGCAGGACAGGGAAAGAGAAGGCCCGCTACCGGGTGCCGGAGTCCAAAATCCTGCCCGGCGAAACCTCGTGGAACGAATACAAGCACTACTACCGCCGGGATCACCTTCACTTTTTAAACGTGGACTGTTTCGCTTTCGCCGACCTTCGCGGCACAGGCAAACCACTTGACGTGATAATCAAGGACCGCCATACCCGGCTCTGGGCCTATACCAACAAGTTCGAGCTGCTTTGGAGCGCCACGGCCAACCTGGGCCATTACCCGTTCTTTTACGATTGCGACAGGGACGGGAAAGACGAGGTCTACCTGGGCTATACGCTTTTCGACCACGACGGCAGCATAGTCTGGAGCCTGGATGACAAACTCCAGGAGCATGCGGATGGTATCTGCGCCGGGGATTTCTGCCTGGACGGTTCGGAGGATATCGTATTTATCACCGCCAGCGATGACGGAGTGGCAATACTGGACAAGAACGCCAATATACTGCTTCACGACAGGGTGGGCCACGCCCAGACACCCTCGATTGCCCAGTTCCGGCCTGACATCCCGGGGCTGGAGCTCTGCAATATCAACTACTGGGGCGAGCCGGGGCTGACCACTCTTTACAGTTGCAAGGGAGAAAAAATTATCGATTTCGAGCCGTTCCACGCCGGCTCTCCCATTCTGCCTGTTAACTGGCGCGGGGACGGGGTGGAGTTTATCATGCTCTCTCCCAGCTCCACACTGGGCGGCATGGTGGACGGCTGGGGCCGTCGGGTGGTGATGTTCCCGGATGACGGCCATCCCGACCTGTCCTACCTGGTGCACGACCTGACCGGCGATTCTCGCGATGAAATTATCTGCTGGGACCCGGAGTGGATCTATATCTACACCCAGTCGGATACTTTTGAAGGCGATAAAATCTACGCTCCCAGACGCCCGCCCACCTGCAACGAGTCCAACTACCGACCGGAAATCTCCTGGCCAGGGTGGGAAAAAGTGGAACGCTGAAAGAAAAAGGGGCGCGGCAAGCCGCGCCCCTGTAAATTCTGTAAAATGCTGCCCAAAAAATCGAAATGAAAAAAGCCGGACACTGTGTTTAGTGTCCGGCTTTCATAACGATTGTTGTGGATACGACGGAAAGCAAACGTCATTTAACCTCGTCTGCTTTGAAAGAAACCAGAAATTGCCACACTTAGCAAAGCGATGGCCATCATGATCATTACATAAAATAGCCACTTGCTCATGTCATAGACTCGGTTGATTTCACTCCTTATATTTAGTATTTCATTTCTATAAACCTCTTTAATATTATTTAATTCTCTTTCCATTAAGGGTAATTTTAAAGCTTTTACTGGATCATCTAAAATAACTTCTTCAATCTTATTTAAGCTAGATTTCATCGCATTAATTTCAAAGCGAAGTTTGTTTAATTGGACTGCTGTTTTGGTCTCATTTGGTATTGTCAATGAATCCAACATTTGACGCAAATTTTCTACTGATAATTTTACTATTTCTAAATCTGACATGAGTACTAATTGGCCTAAAGGCTCCCCAGCCGTAATTTCGATAGCACTTGTTTTAAAACGATGAACTGAAGTGTATTTTAAACTGAACATCGCGATAAAACCGGCTAATATCGCCAATGAAATCCCTGCAATCGGTATAAAATTTTTAAACATTATAAATATTTTATTAGTAGCACCACCCATGATAAAATCCTTCCAATAAGTAGACTGTGAAAAATGCCGTCTAAAAATTCCAAAATGCTGCATAATCTCTCTAAACAAATATAATGACTTTCACATCGAAAGAAAAATCTTTCTCAAACTCAAAAGAAAAAAGCCAGACACTATATATTGTGTCTGGCTATTATTAAAGTGCAATATTGAAAACAAATTAGACTCTAACCAAAATAATTTGATTTCTTCCTTTTCTGCTATTATCCTTTAAATAGAGAAAATTCTGTAATATCTAGATGTCGTAATATTTTTTACTATTTATTACTCAATGTATAAAAATAGAATTAATACAAGGAGTTATATATGATAACCGAGATTTTTACATTGTGTGATGCGGCATCCGATCCCCAAGGAAAGCTTAATATACTCGGCGCATTTAATACATTCAACGCAAAAAAAGCCCCCTTAACGCACCCTTCCTGCGCAGTAGCCGTGAGATTAAGACTAAGCCTCGAAGAAAAAGGTGACCACAAATTTTCTGTGAATTTTGTTGACAGTAATGGAAAACAAATTTGCCCACCTGGCGAGGGAATGTTTAATGTTTCTTTTAAAGATTTTCCCACAGCAAATGCGAATTTGGTTTTACTTCTCCAGAATCTTAAATTGCCTGTTTATGGCAACTATTCTATAAAGTTGATAATAGATGAAAAAGAAATTGCAGATTTTCCATTTTATGTCAACCAAGTAAAAAAAGCAGATGTGTTGCCATCTCGGAATACGGAGAAAGAGTGATGAACCAATCAAGCAATACTGGCAACACAATAGCCGATAATATCGCTACCGCAATTTATATTGAGCCTTCACCTGATAGATACGGGTTAACTGAAGCTGATTTGAAAAATGTTTATGTTTCTAACCATGATTTTTCAAGAAATGTTTCCCTTTGCAGTATAACTGCCTTTTTAGCTTGCTTGGTGTCTTATGCTGCTGCTGATAAAACCGATTCCTTTAAGCTTGTATCTTGGCTTTCTTTAATTCTCATTATTGGATTTTTATGTGTTATAACTGCAATAGTTTCAGTATATAAATGGAAAAAAAATTACAAAAGCTTCCCAGAAATTATGGATGGAATTAAAGAAAAAAATAGAGTTGCAGTTTATACTACCCAATCAGGGGGTTTGCCTTCAGAAGCCTCAACAACATCTTCATCAATACGATCCGATTCAAGTTAGAGGGTGTTTAACTATTAGTAATATATTCGATACAATTATTTCTTCTCCTCGCCGATCGCTTCCCTTTCTATCCGCTCAAAGCTTAAGCCTTAGCCCTAATTCACCTGTTTTCCCTCGTTCCAAACGTTAATCAAAACATCACTCTTGCTGAAATAGTATATCCGCTTACCGCCCTCCGCCTCTATCTAAAACACAGCGGAAAGGGGAAATGTCAGGTACCGTCCTTCTACCGCACCCTTTTCTTCAAGCGCGCTCAAGGGGCATGTTAATTTCTTTCCACTATCGCACTTCTTCTCAATACTTCCCGTACCACATGGTGAATGCCGGATCGACAATGTCCTCGAACGCTCCGGGCACTCCCTTTACCGGGCCGTAGAACACGCTGCCGCCGAATGTGGTCAGGTAAAGCATGCCCGGGTTATGCGGATCGATCACAGGCCTGTGGCCCCACTTGAAATTGTAACCCTCCAGCCGCTTCCAGGTGTCACCACTGTCATCACTTCGGAAAGCAGCGCTGTTGAACGTGTTGATAAATATTGTCGAGGGGTTGTCCGGATCAACCGCGGCTGCATAAACGTGGGCCTGCTCTTCGAAAACCCGTTCCCAGGATTGTCCGCTGTCATCAGTGCGAAGAAGCCCTCCGGCGTGTTCCCTTCCGCCTTTGGTCTGTGGCCAGCAGCTCAGGTACATCCTCTGCGGGTTGGTCGGATCATATACCAGGTCGTTAGGGGCGTTGACACCCTCGGGTAGAGGCAGGTTTTGCCACGTTCCGGCGCTGTTATCGCTGCGGTAAAAGGCGCCGTCAACAGTCTGACGGTTTTCCAGGCCGCGGGCCACCAGAAGATACATCGTGCCGTCGGGCAGCATGGTGATTCTCCACGCGTTCATGTTCGGGCCCACGCCATTGCTCGAATTGACCCAGCTTGTTCCGCCGTCTGTGGATTTGAACACTCCCTTGCCGAAACCGCAAACGTAGAGCGTGCGGTTTTCTTTCGGACTCCGGGGGTCGAGTACTATATGCGTACTGACCGTGTTCGGCGGCATGCCGGCATTACTCTGTGACCAGGTGCGGCAGCCGTCGTCCGATACGGCTGCACCGCCTACGTAGCGGTGGAAATTGCCTGAGCGGAACATCTTGGGCCTGGGCAGGTCGTGACCGCTGCCCCACACTGACCAGGCCCGTCCCTTGACCTCAGGGTCGAACACCATCCAGTAGCAGGTATTGCGCCAGGCTCTGGGAGCGCCCTGAATTGCATGTAACCAGCTCCGGCCGCCGTTGAAACTGTGGAAAGCGCCGATATCGGTGTACGAGATGAAAATGTGCTGCGGGTCGAACGGGTCGAAATGAACGCCGTAGCAGGTGGTCACGTCCAGGCCACGGCTGGTCCAGGAGCCGTCCGGCAGAGATTTTGTGTACACCTGCTCCCAGGTGGCGCCGCCGTCGAGAGTGCGGTAGGTGCAACCGAAATCATTGGCGTAGCAGATATCCGCGTCTGTCGGGCTTACTCCCAGGGACAGCGGATACTCGCCCCACTCAGGGCCGTAATTCACCGCCATCCAGCCGGCTTTGTGATTGTCCCCGAACACTTTATCGTTGTTCGCCCGGTAGACCCAGTGCCAGGTTTCGCCGCTGTCTTCTGTCTTGAAAATACCGAACTGGCGCTCTTTTTCTCCGTTGACCTTGACCATATAGTCGCTGCAGGACAGATAAGCCACCCGCGAATCCCCCTCGCAGACAGCAAAAGCCCTGAACCCGGGCAGCTCGCCGGAATCCTGCCAGTCTTCCAGCAGGCCGGTATTTACCTGTTTCCAGCTCTTTCCCCGGTCGGTAGAGCGATACACACCACCCGAAACCCTGCCCTTGGAACTTTGCATCGGGGCAAGGACATAGTATGTGCTTCCTCCTCCCCCGGCAGCCATGATTCTCTCCACAGGCAAAGGCAGTTCTGTAACTTCACCGCTTTTCTTTGACACCCGCACGGCAGAGCGGTCCGTGATCACGGTGACCTCGTCAGGCTTTCCTTCCCAGCTTCCAGGGAAAATAGCCAGAACATCCTGCCCTTTTGCCCTGACCAGTTCCTGCCAGCTTTGTCCCCGGTCGGTCGAGAGCATGACCACCACAGATTCACCCTCGCGGCGTGGCGGGGCGGCGGCGCTATAGACATAAGGCGCCGGCTGTCCGATATAGATATGGTCGCTGTTGGCAGGATCCACCCGCACTTTCTCGATTCGCGGGTTGACTGTTCCGTCAGCGAGTTCGAAACGGTGGTCTGCGTGGTCTCCGATCATCCTTTCAGCGGCAATCCCGGCTGGATCGGGATAAATGAGCCGCCAGTGACTACCGCGATCCTCCGAGCGGTATAGCCCGCTGTTAGCCGCATAGACTGTATTGGGCTGGTTGGGGTCGAACTCGAAATCCTGCACCACAGTGCGCAGATTGAACATGCGCCAGCTCTTGCCCCCGTCAAGAGTGACATAGGCTCCAGTCATATCGCAGCGCACAAAAACATTGTCCGGGTCCGCCGGGTTGACAGTGGATAGAAACTGAGCTCCTCCCCCGCCCGGACCCAATACCTTCCAGCTGCCTTCTGATTTACCCGCAGGCTCAGGCGAAACTTTTTCCGTTTCAGGGGCCGAGCAATTTCCGACGAGGAGAACTATCAAAGCGGTAAGCGCCAGGGTCTTAAACATGCAATAAAGGATTCTCACAGTAGTCCTCCGTGTAATAAAATGGAAGGATGAAAAATCGATTCAATCATGCACTTAAGATGTGAGGGTATGATTAGCGAGATTAGGTTAAGCTAAATCTTGAAACTTCTTCGATTCTGAATGAAAATATATTTTAATCGAGAATATTATCAAAATCAACTCTTTATCCAGTAACAGCCAGTCCTTATTCTATATTTCAATAACATTTTATAATAATGTCCGGTTAAATTTTCATCTTTTTCCTGCTATTAACTACCAAGCTTTTAATACTCTCTTTCCCACTTTTGCTGGCGATCAAAAGTGGGCAAAAATCGCTTGCGGGCCGCAACTCGCCAGAGTATGAGGCAATCGAAGACCTGGGGTGTCTTCCAGCTTTGATCACGCTCCCTTCTCGCTCGCCTTGCCGGGTGAGCGAAGCTCACCGCGGCAAAAGGCCTGCCGGCCTGGGCAGCTTCGTGATTGCTACCATGAAAATGGTGTGGCAACTACACGCTCCCCATGCCTGGCTCAGACAGGCGGCCCGCTGGCGCAGCCTGTGGCTGCGTTTGAGTAAGACCAAATCGGAACATTTGGAATAGCACCAGTTGTTCACCTGGAAAACATTACCTATAAGAAAATCTCAATACAACTCACCAGTGGCGAATAAATTAAATAAAGACAACTGAAAAAATTATCAGTACATTTCCCCGGACACTACTGAGCATTTCAGGCAAAGGAATCAAGATATTGCACGGCTGAAAAAAATTGTTGGGGAAAGTCATCGGCCAAACCTGAAAAATAAAAGATTTTCAGCTTGACTCAATTTAACTGCTCCAGCTATTATACTGATCACCACTAAATGGCTAATTCGATATCTCATAACAGGGAAACTTCTACAGTGAAGGATACCCGACAAATCAGCAAGGCTCCCTGGAAAAGGCACACGTTTTACAGCTACCGGCTTTATTTTTTCAGGAGCCTCCATTTTTGTCTTTCCTGAGCCCATCCGACGAAACATGGCCCATGCAGAAAAGCGAAACAAATTTTCTGGTAACTGTCAGAAAACCGGAAAATCTTTCTTTTTTAGAATGAATTTAAGGCCGTGTGCCTCGATTTGTTCTTTTACTACTGCTTAATTATTCCCGAGGGTGATCCCGTGCGAAAAGATCGTTTCAAAACCAAACTACGCGCAAGAAAAGCCTTTTTGTTTCTCGCCCCTGCTCTCCTGCTGCTGACCGCCGGGTTTATAGCCGCCCGAGAGGCCTCCCCGGACCCGTTCCTCGTTCTGCGGAAGGGAGTCCCGCCGGGCAGGCGAATCACGCCGTATCTTCGCTACCAGGTGGATATGGCCTGGAGGCAGGATGAGCTGAGGCTGACTAAACTGGCCGCAATCCGCACCGAGACCGAATTTCTCGAGCTGCAGCGCGAGTTGAGGCGGAATCTTCTGGAGATAATCGGCGGCCTGCCGGAAGAGAAAACGCCGCTGAATCCCCGGATAACAGGCCGTATTCAGATGGACGGCTACCGGATCGAGAAAGTGGTGTTCGAAAGCCTGCCCGGGTTTCACGTGACCGGACTTCTTTACCTGCCTGACTGCGCTGCCGGGCCAAGGCCCGCAGTGCTGGTCACCTGCGGACACTCGCCGATCGGCAAGGCGCATACGAGTTACCAGCAAATCTCGGCCCGGCTGGCCAAGAGGGGCTACGTGGCGCTCTGCTGGGACCCTGTGGGCCAGGGCGAGCGCAGCCAGTTCTGGGACAGCCGGCGAAAGAGGAGCCGTTACAACCGGGTCTGTGGAGAGCACGCCGTGCTCGGCAATCTGGCCTATCTTGCCGGGGCCAACCTGGCGCGCTGGGAAATCTGGGACGGAATCCGCGCCTTCGATTACCTTCTCACCCGGCCGGAAGTGGACGGAGCAAGGATCTCGATAACCGGAACCAGCGGCGGAGGCTTCCAGAGCTCGCATATCGCCGCGCTGGACGGGAGAATCCTGGCCGCTGCGCCGTCCTGCTATTTCTGCGCCCTGCCGATGAGAATGAACAACCGTATTTTCGCCGACCCGGACAGTGACCCGGAACAGGACATCTTCCGGATGGTCTCCGCCGGGATCGACCACCCGGGGCTTCTTCTGCTGACCTACCCCCGGCCCGTGGTAGTCAGTGCGGCAGTGGAGGATTTCTTCCCTATCGAAGGCACTCGCAAGAGTTTCCGCGAGGTGGAGGCTGTTTACCGCAGGTTCGGCCATGCAGACCGGATCGCGCTCACCGAGGGCTACCACCCCCACAGCTTCTCGAACTACAACCAGGAGTTCGCCTTCGCCTTCCTGGACAGATCTAACGGGATGCCTGAAAGGCCGGGTCTCGACTCAACGAAAACCCTTGATGAACAAGCGCTCTGGTGCACAAAGACCGGCCAGGTGCTTTCCGATTATCCTGATGCAAAATCGCTCACTGAACTGATCAGGGACTACTACCGGGAGAGAAAAAGCCGCCTATCCATGACAATCGAACAATTCTACCGCAACAGTTTCTATCCGGGTATCGACTCCTGGGAGGTAGTCCCCTGGAAAAACTATCCCTCGCTGAACGAGATCGCCTGGGAAAGGGTTGGCAGCGCCATTGTCGAGGGTGTGGCAGTCGAGCGTTACATTCTCCATCACAGCAGCCTGCTTTCCATACCACTGCTCCGCATCCACAAGCCAGGCGTGAAAGCACAAAAGACTTTATTGCTGGTCGGCTCCAGGGGCAAGGTAAGCTCGAAAGATATGCCCGGGATAAGGAAATACCTCGAGGAGGGCTTTGAAGTGCTCTCGTTCGATTTCCGCGCACAGGGGGAAAACAGGATGCTCTACAGCGTGGTCTCAGTGGACGACCCCTCGCTTGCCGCAGTGGAATTCGATAAACAGTACTACAGCCCGATCTCCGGTGTGCTGGCAAATTATGTGTACAACTCTCTGCTTGTCGGCAGGCCGTATTATTTTCAGATGATCGAGGATGCCGAAATAGTCTCCCGCTTTGCCGCCGGACATCTCAAGGCAGCCGAAATCCTGGTCTCCGGGACCGGGGAGGATTACACCCTGGCCTCCCACATTGCTGAGGTGCTGCCTGATGTTAATCTTTTGCCAGGCCAGGACGGGAGGCTTGTCAAATGGTCGGAAATCGTGGAGCGGATGCAGGAGGACTGGCCTGTGGAGTACCTTCTCCCCGGCGGGGCATATATCAATTAGCCCGGATTATTCATGAAACCCAGACCTTGACAGGACTAATCGCTTATTTTCGCATTTTTATCAACCACCGAGGGAGGGGGGCGGCGTCTGTGCGACTCCAAGTCGCACAGACCGTTGCGCTTTTGCACAACGGAGCGCATTTCATGCGCCCGCCGCCCCCCAGGCCCCGGGGAAATATAACATCTTAGCTAATTTATGAATAATCCGGGATTGATTCACAATCAGCAGGTGTTTCAGAAATTATAACATGATAAATCAGTTATTAATCTGTATTCTTCATTTTCAGGAGGTTAGATGGCCAGAAGACGGGATTTTTTCAAGGCAGCCGGAGCCGGGGCTCTATTGGCCTCGGGCCTGGGAGCTGAATCCTCCCGGGCGGACATGCCTGTTCACAGGTGGGACGGCTACGATTTCGGCTCAGGCCCGCCGGTAGCCGATCGTTTGAACCAGGGGCCTTTCGGGATCGATCAGGACCAGGGCTGGCGCAATATCGCCAACACCACCCCCTCGAAAGAGCCGGTGAAGAATTTCGGACTCGGGCTGGTCGGATATACCTGGGAGGAGGGTGGTCCCTCGCAGGCAGCACGGCGGGGCGAGGAAACCCTCGAGCAGCACGTGGAAAAACTCTCGAGCCTGCCGTTCGTGGATATTCTCTACATCCGCTGCGACTGGCGTGACATCCAGCAAAGGCCCGGACGGCTGGACTTTCACCCGGTCTGGAAACTGACCATGGACGCTGCCAGAGCACGCGGGCTGCGAGTGGGTTTCCGGATACAGCTTTCCAGCCCCAATATCCAGCCAAAACATATCTCGATGCCGGATTTCCTTCACGACAAAGTGCCGATTGTCAATATCGGCAAAGGCCGCGGTAGTGATTTCGACTTTCACGAACCGCGCTACGACCATCCTGAATTCCAGAAAGCGTTCAGGGAATTAAACGAGCTGCTGGCCGCCGAATTCGACAACGACCCTCTGTTCGAGTACATGGACCTGATGATGTACGGTTTCTGGGGCGAGGGCCACACGGGCAACATTCCCAATCCGTTTCCGGATTACATTACCGCGGAAAAAACCATGGTCAGTATGGCCGAGTTCCAGTTCGATACCTGGAAACACCTGCCGCTGGCAGTCAACACCCAGCCGGATATCAGCAAGACCGGCAACCGCGAGGTTCTGGACAGGTGCGTGCGCGCAGGCTGCTGGCTGCGTTCTGACAGTATCGACCTGATCGAGGAGTCGATCCAGGTTGAGCGCCTCTCCAACCGTCCGCCCTGGCTGGCTGTGGTGATGGAGCAGGGCAACGACCGCCACTACGATATCGACCGGCTGCCTCTGGACACGGGCGGGGTGAACCGGATGGAATGGGCGATCATGCACGTGCTGGACCTTGGCGCGAACTACTGGTCGCTGTGGACCGAGGCCGACAACCTGGCGCGCTATCACGAGCGCTATCCCGACGGTTTCAACGCGCTCAAACAGCGCATGGGATACCGCGTGCGGCCCTCCTGGATCTGGCAGCGCAAGCGCTACGGCACCTCGGAGGTGATTGTGGCTTTCGCCAACAACGGCGTGTCCGGGATTCCCGGGGTGCTGCGGGTTTACGTGGAAAGCCTGGACGGGAGAGTGAGCGTGGGCGGAGGCCTCGATCCCGGACATCCTTACGGTGGCAGGCTCAGGCAGGCCTCTTTCATTCTGCCCAAGGGGATGGAGGGTGAGAAAGTGAAAATCCGCGGGGAGATCGAAACCAAGGGTATCCGCCGCCCGGTACGCTGGGCCTGCGCCCAGCCGTTGAACCCTGACGGCTCTTTTACAGTGGAGTTGAAAAGGTTCGAGGACAAAGGCTGGCGCAAGGGAATTTGATTTGCAATCCCGCGGATGGGAGTATTTCTAAACTGATAATTGTTCATGGGAGGCAGGACATTATGTACAGCTCAAGCAGAGTTTTCAACTTTTTGCTCGCATTTCTTTTTGCCGTTTCCTCAGGCGCATCCTCTCTTTACGCCGGAATAACCGGCGTATGGGCGGTCGGCGACGGCGAGAAGGTTTTCCGCTACCAGGCCGACCACCGCTGCAAGGAGCAAAACAGTATCTGGGACGGCAGAACGATCCGCCTGAAAGGACTTTACAATGAGATTCTCGCTTTTCAGGTGATTGTCGAGGCAGACAGTTCCGGCGCCGAGGCTGTGGAGATTGTGATTGAGCCTCCTGTGCACCAGTCCTCGGGCCGCGCTATCGGCGGCTCAGGGCCTAAATACGGTCCCGGCGGGACGCTTGAGCTTTTCAGCCAGCATTATATCAGGGTCAGGCGGCCCACCAAGCCGCAGTGGTTTTACGGCTCAGAGGCCTCGGCGCCGGAACGGATGACCGGCTGGATCCCCGATCCATTGATCCCCCCCGAGGCGAGAGCCGGGCTTGGGGGATTCCCGATAGATATCCCCCGCACTGAGAAAGAGGTGAGACGCAGGCAGAGAACCCTGGAAACTATCCCTGCCGCTGCTGTCCAGAACCAGGGATTCTGGGTTGACCTTTACCTGCCCAGCGACAGGGGCTACCCGGCTGGAACATACACATCGAAAGTGAGAGTGCTCCAGCAAGGGCGCGAGGTGGCTGCCGTTCCGCTGGAGGTCGAACTGCTGCGAGCCTATCTCCCGGACGAAAACCACTCCAATATCTGGCTTTACGGCAGTACAGGAGTGGCAAGCAGGTATTTCCCCGAGCTGAGCCGTGACGAGGTCGAACGGATGCTCAAGCACGAGTCGCACCGCCACCGGATCGACCTGGTCGGATGCTCCGAGGCGCACCGCTCGCCGTTCGACACGCAGATAATGGAGGCCTACAAGCCCTGGCTCGACGGCAGCGCATTCACCCCGGCCAATGGCTACCACGGCCCGGGTCAGGGCTGCGGCGAGAAGCTTTTCACGGTCGGAATCTATGGGGCTATCACCAACAGGGCCATGACTTCCAGAGAACAGGCGCAGGCCGAGTCGGACAAATGGGTCGAATGGTTCGAAGCCAACGCTCCTGATGCAGTGTATTTCTGGTATATGATCGACGAGCCGGGCAGGGTGCAGTTCCCCTGGATCAAGGAGCGCGCGGAGTGGATCCACACTAACCCCGGGCCGGGCCGCCGCTTGCCCGTGTTTACCACCCGCGAGTATACCCCCGAACTGGACAAGGCTATCGATATCTGGGCCGGGGGACACGGCGTGAACCTCGAGAAACTCCCGGAGCTGAAAAAACAGGGCAAGGACCACTGGTTCTATAACGGCTCCCGACCCCGCTACGGCTCGGTGATCCTCGAGGCCGAGGCGGTTGATTTCCGGGTGAACGCCTGGGTCAAGTATATCTATGAAGTGAACACCTGGTTTCTGTGGGAGGGTACCCTTTGGACGCACAATATGCAGGGCCCCAAGGGACACCTTCACCAGCGCGTTTTCACCGAGCCGCTCACCTTTATTTCCTGGGGCATGAATTTCGGCAACGGGGACGGCGTCGTGTTCTACCCCGGCAGGATGCCGTTTTACCCTGAGGAGGACCGCGGGCTGAACCAAATTCTGGGCTCGATCAGGCTGAAAAACATGCGCCGGGGCCAGCAGGACTACGAGATCATGTGGCTGGCCCAGCAGAAAGCCGGCCGCCGCAAGGTACTCGAACTGGTTAAATCCGTTGTGCCGAAAGGCCTGAACGACTTGGACATGAAAGAGCCGGTGCCGTGGTCTCAGCGCGGGGACGATTACGACAGGGTAAGGTCCCTGCTGCTGGATCTGATTGTGGATTGAACCGGCACGGGATAACCGGCGGGCAAAGAGCCCGGAAGATAATTTATTCAACGATCAAACAGAACTCCGCAGGAGGCAGGTCAGCCATGATAATTTTTCAACGCAATGTCAATCAATTGGTTACATTGCTGTTTCTCTTTTCCGGAATCTCCCCGCTTCACGCCTCGGTAACCGGTGCCTGGGCTGCCGGGGACGGGGAAAAGGTTTTCCGCTACCAGGCAGACCATCCCTGCCGGGGGAAAAGCAGCATCTGGGACGGCAGAACGATCCGCCTGAAAGGACTTTACAATGAGGTTATCGCTTTCCAGGTGATTGTCGAGGCAGATAGTTTCGGCGCCAGAGCGGTGGAGGTCACAGTCGATCCCCCGGAACACGAAAATAGCGGCAAGAGGATCGGCGGGGCAGTTCCACTGAACTATGGGCCTGGCTGTGCTATCGAAATTTTTAGCGAACACTACATGAAAGTGGAGGATCTGACTGAAATAAAATCCAAGACCAACTGGCTGGCCCGCTGTCCCCCGCCGAGAATGAGCGGCTGGATTCCCAACGCTCTGATCCCAGTAGACGCCAAGCCCGGCCTGGGCGGCATGCCGCTTGATATCCCCCGGGCCCGCAAGCAGGTAATCCGACACCACGAGGTCCGGGTGATCCCGACTCCCGAGACGCAGAACCAGGGCTTCTGGATCGATCTTCACCTGCCCCGCGACCGAAGTTATCCGGCCGGGCTCTACAAGGGATGGGTGCGGGTAAGCGAATCCGGCCGCGAGATGGCCGCAATCCCCCTCGAAATGACCCTTCTGCCCCACTATCTGCCGGATGAAAATCATTCGAACCTCTGGCTGTTCCACGGGAGCGCGCACAAATATTTCCCCGAGCTTTCGCCAGAAGAATTGGAGCGGATGCTGAAATTCATGGCCCACCGCCACCGGATAGACCTGGTGGGGGGATGCAAGGCCCACAAGTCGGCATTTGACGAAAAGATACTGGAAGATTACAAGCCCTATCTCGACGGCAAGGCGTTCACCACGGCCAACGGCTATCGCGGACCCGGGGAGGGCTGCGGGGAGAAACTGTTTGCTATCGGAATGTACGGCGGAGACGTTCTCGGGCGCGAAAGCCGCCAGTCAGTGCAAAAGCAGAGCGACCTGTGGGTCGAGTGGTTTGAAAAAAACGCCCCGGATGTGACGTATTTTTATTACATTATCGATGAGCCAGGCGAGACTCAGTTTTCCTGGATCGAGAAAATTGCTGCCGCAATCCACGAAAACCCCGGCCCGGGCCGCAGGCTGCCCGTATTTCTCACCCGCAGGTACACCGAGCAAATCAAGGAATCAATCGATATCTGGGCCGGCTGGATCGATGTCGAAAAGCGGAATGAGCTAATCAAGCAGGGCAAGGATTACTGGTTCTACAATGGCAACCGTCCATACTGGGGCCATACCCTGATGGAAGTCGAGCCGGCAGATCTGATTGTCAACGCCTGGATCAAGTACCTTTACCAGGTGCCGACCTGGTTTATCTGGGAAAGCACTCATTGGGAACACAACAGCTCCGGCCCCAAGGGGCACCTCCACCAGCGAGTTTTCAGCAATCCACTGACCTATATCAACTGGTGGTGGGACTACGGCAATGCGGATGGAGTCCTGTTCTATCCCGGACGGATGCCCTATTACCCGGATGAGGATCGCGGCCTGAACCGCCCCCTGCCCTCGATCCGCCTGAAAAATATCCGCCGGGGACAGCAGGACTACGAGCTCATGTGGCTCGCCGAACAGAAAGTCGGCCGGGAAAAGGTGCTCGAGGCTGTCAGATCCGTGGTGCCCAGGGCGTTCAGCGACGTGGAAAGAGGAGAGCCTGTGCCCTGGTCGGAAAACGGCGAGGATTACGAAAAAGCCAGGGCTAAGCTGCTGAAATTGCTGGATTAATATACTCATGTGAAAAATGCCTCGTCCCTATATTTTTGCAGGGAGTAAAAGTGGATATCCAACTCAACTACTCTCCGGTAATGCCGAAAGACAAAAGCGTGCCTATCGGCTGTATCGGCGCAGGCTTTATCATGGCTGACTGTCATCTGGCAGCCTACCGGCAGGCCGGTTTCAACCCGGTTGCAATCACCGACCGAATTACTGAGCGGAGCAGTGAGGCCGCAAAGCGCCACGAAATTCCCAAAGTCTACGACTCTGTAGAAGCTCTTCTAGCAAACCCCGAAATCCGGGTTCTGGATATCGCCGTCCCTCCTGACATTCAACTGTCAATAATTCGACAGGCAGTAACACACGCAGACCATATCCGCGGCATCCTGGCACATAAACCTCTGGCATCAAATTTCGCCCAGTCAGCCGAAATCGTGCATCTCTGCCGCGAGGCCGGGATTACTCTCGCGGTGAACCAGAACATGCGCTATGACCAGTCGATCAGGGCCTGCAAGGATCTTCTGTCCCGGGGAGTGTTCGGCGAACCGGTGCTCGCCACGATCGAGATGCGCGCCATCCCGCACTGGATGCCCTGGCAGGAGCGCCTGGGCTGGTGTACCTTGCGGATCATGTCGATACACCACCTGGACACTTTCCGTTTCTGGTTCGGCAATCCCGACCGGATATTTGCCAGCGTGCGCCCTGACCCGCGTACCAGGTTCGAGCATACGGACGGAATCAGCCTGTATATTCTCGAATACGATTCAAGCGGCCTGCGGGCCGCCTCCTGGGATGATGTCTGGAGCGGGCCGGCCAGGGAGGGCGCAGGCGAGGATATCTATATCCGCTGGCGCGTGGAGGGCACCAAAGGCCTGGCGCGGGGCACTATCGGCTGGCCGAAATACCCGGCCCGAACGCCCAGCACGCTGGACTACACTACCGTGGAGGACAACGGAAAGTGGCACCAGCCCCGCTGGGATGCTGTCTGGTTCCCGGACGCTTTCGCCGGCCCGATGGCCGAACTTCTGGTAGCCCTCGAAACAGGAGAACACCCTTCTCTGGCTGGAGAGGACAATCTCGGTACCATGGCGCTGGTCGATGCGGCCTACGAGTCAGCCGAAACTCACAGCGCGGTCTCACCCAATAAATGGCTCAAGGAGAAGTGAAAAATGAAACTCGGACTGATTAACAGCGCATTCTCCCAGGTCGGAGTGGGCTTTGCCGAAGGTATCCGGCTCATCCGTGAGATCGGTTTCGACTCAGTGGACATTTTCACAGAGGCCTGGAATATCAGCGATGAGGAAAAGAAACTGATTGTCTCAGAATGCAAGGCCAACAGCCTGCCGATTGTCTCTGCGCCATGCTGTGCTCTTGGGATCGCGGATTTCAACGATCCTGTGCGCGAGTTCCATGTCAGGCGGGCAAAAACCTTTGTCGATCTGGTGCGTGATATCGGGGCCAGGAACGTGCTCCTGGTTCTCGGGGAATATATCTGGCAGCAGGAGGTTATCCCGCCCCGGCAGCAGTGGACCTGGGCAGTGGAGGGTGTGCGTGAGATCGGCAGTTACGCCCTTGAGAACGGGGTCGAGATTTGTATCGAACTGGAACCTTTCGATATGTCGATTGTCAACAATGTCGATTTGATGACCAGGTTTATCAAGGAAGTGGACTCGCCGGCAGTGTTTGCAAATATCGATGTGAGCCATGTTGTTCTTGCCGGAGATAAGCCCGAAAAACTTCGCCAGCTGAAAGGCCTGGCCCGCCACCTTCATTTCTCCGACTGTGACGGCAAAGTGCACGGCGACCTTCCCCCCGGCAAAGGGGTGATCGATTTCAAGCCCTACCTGAAAGAGATAAAGGAGCTCGAAATCGACGGCACCTTGAGTATCGAGCTCGAGTACTGTCCTGAACCGGACAAAATAGTCGAATGGGTGCGCGACGCATACCGGGCCACTGCAGAACTGATGGACGAGTTCGGGCTTCGTTCTTAAAGGCTCTATTAACTTAATGTCGATTAATACTTTAATAATCCGGATTATTCATAAATTAGTAAGATGTTGTGTATCCCCGGGGCCTGGGGGGCGGCGGGCGCATGAAATGCGCTCCGTTGTGCAAAAGCGCAACGGTCTGTGCGACTCCAAGTCGCACAGCCGCCGCCCCCCTCCCTCGGTGACTGATAAAAATGTGAAAATAAGTGATTAGACCTGTCAAGATATGGGTTTCATGAATAATCCGGGAATAAAAAAGCTTAAACGCGGCTTTCATTCCTGTCCTGAATTCGGAGGCTTTGTAAATGGGAATCTTTTATTGGAAAAGGACACCGGCCAGGTGTGAATTAAGTTTCACCGGTCTGATTCTGTTACTCGCCCTGGTGAATCTTCTTATGGCAGGGTGCGGGAAAAAAGAAACTATCGATCCTCAGATCGGGATAATCGGGGAAAAGAGCCGGCTGCAGCGCCTGGATGAGGCCCTGTCCCGCACGGGCCAACCGTTCGAAGTGATCAAAACTGTTGATCCGGCTGTTCTCGGGAAATACAACCTGGTTATCCTGAGCCGGGGAGCTTACGCTGATAAGGAAACCGGATTAGCGGATAATTATTCGATGTTTCTCGACTATGTCCTCAACGGTGGGAGCCTGCTGGCTTTCGGCCTGGAGGAGAAATCCTTTCGCAAGGAATTCCTTCCCTTCGAGATCCGGTTTGCCACAGAGGACCCCTCGGGCTGGGGCAACGTGGACTTTTCCGAGGAAATAGCCGCGCCGGATCACCCGATTTTCAATTTCCCCCACCGCCTCACCTATCTCGCCGGCCTGGAGGAGAGTTCCAGAATTGTCTATACCGCCCCTGAATGGCAAATCCTTCTTGCCAAGGACCCCAGGCACCCTGTATTCGACTCTAAACTGGATAAACCGGACAACAGCGTGGGCAGTATTTTCGAGGCAGATTACGGCAGGGGGCATATCCTGGTCTGCCAGCCGCTGATCGAACTCTACCACGCCGGGAAAGCCTCTATCGCGCCCCATCCCCTGGAACAGGGAGTGCTGCTTTTCGAAAACGTGGTCGAGTATATGAAAAGCAAGGCTATTGGGAAAAGTCTGCCGCTTGTCATTGCCCAGGCCTCGCCAAAAAGAGGGCCTCCGGGCCAGCCGGTTCGGTTCAGGAGCCGGGTCGGCGGCAGTAAAGGCCCTTTTTCCTATAGCTGGGATTTCGGGGACGGAGCGCAGAGCAGCGAGCCTGCTCCAGAGCATAAATACGAGCGTGACGGTATCTACCGGGCCGTTGTCACTGTGACCGACGCCGATGGTGCAGTAGACCGGGCAGCCTGCAGGGTCCAGATCGGCCCGGCAAAGCCCATGCGCTGGGCTGATTACCTGGTCGAGATGCAGATACACCGCTACTACCCTGACCCGGGCAACGTGGGGATGAACTACCGCACCGCACTGCTGTTGAGCGGCATGCTCGATGTATACGAACGAACCAAAAACCCTGAGATTCTGAACTATATCATTTCATTTTTCGACAAACGCCTGATCAGCAAATGGGATTCCCGGCCTTTCAAAGGTGACTTGCAGCCAGGCAGCAATTTCGTGGACATCTATTCGCTGATGGCCGCGGCTTACAGGCTCTACAAAATCACAGGCGAGAAAGCGTTCCTGGATATGTGCCGGGAGGTCTGGGACCAGAGCCTGAAAGTGGACAACTCCCATCCCCCCGGCTCGCTCTGGAGCCCCTGGCCCTGGCAGGGGAGAAAAGCGATCGTGGATTTTACTTATTTCAAGGCGCACATGCGCGCCCTGATCTGGGAGGAAACAGGCAACACGGCTCTTCTTGATGAGGCCGCCGGGCAAATGATCCTTTTTGCCGAGACTTTCATGGACCCGGCAGACAGCCTGTTTTTCATGGCGATCGACCTTGACCGCAAGGAATTTTTCACTTCGCCTGAGCGGCCCAGCGGGCTTAACGACAGCAAATGGGGACGAGCCAACGGCTGGATGTCGCTTGCTTTTACCGAGTTGATAGCAAGGCTGCCGGAAGATCACCCCAAAAGGAAAAAACTCGTTGAAATAATCCGCACCTTTTTCACCGGTCTGGTGCACGCCCAGGACCCTGATACCGGTCTCTGGGCCCTGATTACAGACAAGCTCGATTATCCCGGGATGTGGCTTGAGACAACCTCCACCAGCATGTTTGTCTATTCGCTGTGCAGGCTGGTGGAGCTGGGTGTGCTGCCTGCAGAACCGTTCACCAGCGCTGCGCGCAGAGGCTATAACGGCCTTCAGCAGCGGATAAAGCTCGGCGCATTCAACTATCCTTACCTCTCCGACTGCTGTCAGGGAACAATGGTGAGAATTAATCTGGCCCGCTGGCTCCAGGCCCATCGCCGCGACAACGACTACCACGGGCTCGGCCCGTTCCTCATGGCTGAGGAGGCGCTCTGGAGACTCGCCCCACCGGATGTGGCGGTTATCGGAACCCTTCGACCCGGAGAAAGCACTCTCGGCATGACTCTCAACCGTTCCGGATTTTTCTTTCACCAGATTCCCAACCTTTATACGGCTGTTGACCTCGGCTCGTTCAGCAGGATATTTGTTGATAAAGGTGCATTCGACCGCAATGACGCGGATGTAAGAGCCTACGCCCGGGTCCTGTTGGACTTTGCCGCGCAGGGCGGCTCAGTTATTTATCTCTCCCAGGAGGACACTGAGGCGCTGCTCCAAGCCCTGCCGCCCGGGATCGCTTTCAAAAAGAAAGCTGATGGAAAGCCTGTTGCCCAGCATGACAGCACATGGGAGATTGTGCCACCAGGCCCGAACTCGGACCTTCATTTCCTGAGAAAAAAACACGGGCTTGGAAACGTGCTTTTCTGCTACAGCAATCTGACCGAGGCCATGCTTGGAGCATTCAAATAAGGTGGAATTTATGAGTAAAAAGCTATTTCGAATCACATCCAAAACAGCATCGCTAATACTTACCCTCTGGCTTGCAGGCACTGCCCCGCTTGCCGGGCGTACGATGTATCTTTCCACCACGGGTGATGACAGCGCCCCCTGCGCGCATGGCTCCGAGTTCCGCACATTATCGCGGGCGCTGGGCTGCCTGGCTGCGGGAGACACGCTGATTATCCGCAACGGCACCTACGTGGGAGGGCTGATCGTGCAGTTGGAAGGCACCGCCGAAGCCCCGATCCTGATCCAGGGAGAAAGCCTGGGAGCGGCTATCAAGGGAACCGAGGCCAACCGGGACGCTCTGCGCCTGGATCATTCCTCGTATGTCGCTATAGACCGGATTACCGCCCGTGAGGCGACCCGCGCGGGGATCGGAATCATCAACTGCAACCATATCACAGTGACCAACTCCTGCTGCGCGGATAACGGCAAATGGGGAATCTTTACAGGTTTTGCAGATGATGTTCATTTCGAGGGAAACGAGTGCTACGGCTCCCTGGACGAACATGGCATCTATCACAGCAACAGCGGCGACAGGTTCGTGATCCGCGGCAACATCATCCACCATAACGCAGGCTGCGGCATCCATCTCAACGGCGACCCGGAAATGGGCGGCGACGGCGTGCTGGATTTCGGCCTTGTCGAGAGAAATATTATTTACGAAAATGGCCAGGATTCTGGAGGCGCAGGGATCAACATGACCCATGTCCACGACGTTCTGGTGCGCAATAACCTGATATATAAGAATTATGCCGGAGGATTTACGGTCTACCAGGACACCGGCACTTTCGAGCAGGGCTCGAAAAGGGTGGTTATCTGGGGCAACACTGTCTACTTTAACAACAATTACGGCAGGAGCTGCGTGAACGTTGCTACAACCAGCGAGAAGGTCGTTATCGCGGGAAATATCTTTGTCTCGGGCGGCAGACGCGGCACTCTGGAGATCAACTCCGATCACACAAGCACTATAGTAAGCGACTACAATATCCACTGGGGAGTAGGTGTCGAAAGCTTGATCGAGCGCCAAGACAAGCCGTTGAGTCTCACCAACTGGCGTAACAGCTATGGTAACGACTTACACTCTGTTGCCGCGGACCCGCAGTTTGGCAGTATCGATTCTGCGGATTTCAAGCTGGCAGACAACTCCCCCGCCATTGACACGGGCATACCCCTGGACACGCTCAAGGCTCACCTGGAGCGCCTGGGTGAATTCGAATGGATTCTGTCCCTGCTTGATTCATTGCCGAACGATGATATATTAACCAACAAAAGGCCCGCCGGCGCAGGGCCTGATGCCGGTGCATACGAGAGCGGGGCCGACCCGGCTGAACTCTACGATTTCAACCAGGATGCCAGGTTCAACATTGTCGATGCTGTTTCGCTGATCCTGCTTGCAGGCAAAGACCCGGAAAACCCGCGGTTCGATATCAATGCCGACGGCGTCTATTCAATTGTTGATGTAATCGAGCTCCTGCTGTTCCTGGCAAAATCAACCTGAACCGTGCTGGCTCTTTGCCTGTTCTATGCAACTTATACTCAATGAGGCCGGAGTAAAACCATGAAACACAATATTGCCAAAGTTACCGGTAAAACGATTTTACTCATCCTCGGCCTCTGGCTTGGGTGTTCGGGTTCTCTCTATGCCCGCACATTTTTTCTCGCCACAGATGGAGATGACAGCGCCACTTGCAAAGCCGAAGCCGAGTTCCGCACCCTCAAGCGAGCTGTAGCCTGCCTCGCCCCCGCTGACACACTGATTATCAGAGAGGGTGTATTCGAGGGAGGGGTGGAGATCACGGTCTTAGCTTCTGAGCAGGCCCCTGTACTGATTCAGGGAGAAAGCCTCAAGGCAGTGGTATCGGGAAGCGGAGACAGGGTCGATGCAATCCGCATCCAGAACTCATCCTATGTGACTCTGGACAGGCTCACAGTGCGTGAGGCCGAACGCGCCGGCGCTGGAGTGCGCCACTCTAATCACGTGCGGATAACCAACAGCAGGTTCGCTGATAACGGCAAGTGGGGTATTTTCACCAGTTTTGCCGATGGCATTCATTTCGAACACAACGAGTGCTACGGCTCCAGGCGCGAGCACGGAATCTACCACAGCAACAGCGGCGACAGGTTCGTGATCCGCGGCAACCTTGTTCACCACAACCACGGCAACGGGATCCACCTCAACGGCGACCCGGAGATACCCGGCGGCGACGGGGTGCTCAACCAGGGAGTTGTCGAGGGTAATATAATTTACGGTAACGGCACCGGGGGCGGCGGTGCGATCAACATGACCCATGTGCATGACATTCTGGTGCGCAACAATCTGATTTACAAGAACTACGCGGGAGGGATCACGGTTTACCAGGATACCGGCACGTTCGAGCAGGGATCGAAAAGAGTGTTGATCATGGGAAACACGGTGTACTACGAACCTGGAAAAGGCCGCAGTGGAGTCAACGTGCAGACCACGAGTGAAAAAGTGGTTATCTCCGGCAATATTTTTGTCTCGGGCGGCAGACGGGGAACGATCGAGGTGAACTCCGACCACCTGAGCACAGTAATTAGCGATAATAATATTCTCTGGGGGGTAGGCATCGACAGCCTGATTGAGCGAAAGGATAAATTGCTGAGCTTTAAGGCCTGGCGCAAGCTTTCTGATAACGATGACCACTCAATATATGCGGACCCACTGTTTACTGATATCGCCTCCGGCAATTTCGAGCCTCTTCCCGGCTCTCCGGTTCTCGATGCCGGTATGAGGCTTGATTCAGTGAAAACGATCCTCGAGCGTCTGGAGGGCTTCCAGTGGCTGCTTGCCAGGCTCGACTCTTTGCCGGATGTGGACATACGCAACAGCAAAAGGCCTGAGGGTGCAACTCCGGATGCAGGAGCGTACGAGATAAACGAGTAAAGTGCTGGCGGGCCGGCATCCTGATAAAACCCAAACCACCTGAAAAGTCAAACGGAAAGTGAAAGAAGATCGCAAAGTTCTGCTCTTCATTTTCTACCTGCTGTTTTTTCTCTCCGGCATAGCCGGGCTGGTATATCAGACCCTCTGGCTGCGAATGTTCACCCTGGTCCTGGGAAACAGCCTTCATTCAGCCAGCATTGTCTTTGCCTCGTTCATGTGTGGGCTGGCCCTGGGCGCCTGGCTGTTTGGCAAATATATCAAGGGTAAAAAAGACGTCCTTGCCGTGTACGTGATCCTGGAATTCGGTATCGCGCTCACTGCTCTCAGCGCCGGCAAAGCGATTCCCCACCTGATTTCCCTCGTTCCTTTTTTCCAGCGCTGGCTGTCCTCCTCACCGATTCTGGTCGATTTCTTCCGTGCGGCGATCTCGTTTCTGGTCCTGCTTGCCCCCACGGCTCTGATCGGTGGCACGCTGCCGGTGCTCACCCATTTCCTGACCCGCCGTCTCGAGCTGGCAGGAAAGCGGATCGGCAGCCTTTACGGCTGGAACACAGTGGGAGCTGTGGCCGGCTGTGTGATCACAAGCTTCTGGCTGCTGCGCCTGGCCGGCATGACAGCCTCGCTGTATGTTGCCTGCTCAATCAACTTGTTCGTCGGGGTGGCAGCGCTTTTTCTGAGACATTATTTGCTGAAATCGCCGAAGCTCGAATTCGAGTCACCCCGGCAGGAGCAAAGGGAAAAGGCCGGGACACCGCTCGCCCCGGCCTTGAAACGTCTGCTGCTGGCCGCAGCGGGGATCACCGGGGCCGCCGCTCTGGCCTATGAAGTGGTTTGGGCACGTTTTCTGAGCTATATCCTGCATAACGATATTTATGCCTTCTACCTGATGCTTTCCACAATACTGTTCGGTATCGGCGCAGGCAGCCTGATTTATTCCCGCTGGCTCGACCGGGTGAAAAACCGCCTGCGCCTTCTCGCCTGGCTGGAAATCGCTCTCGCGCTGGCTGTCGGATTCTGCTTTCTGCTCTGCGCTTTTTTCTACCGCTGGGAAGGCAGTACCCTGCTGCATATCCGCGTGCAGAATTTTCTCGTTCCCATTTTCTCTAACCCGTTTTATCCGGTAGTGCTGATCAGGCTTTATTATACTCTGATCGCAATGCTGCTTCCCTCGCTGATCATGGGAGCGGTCTTCCCGCTGATCTGCAGGCTCTACCTGACAGATGAAAAGAGTATCGGAAGCCAAACCGGAGCAATCTACGCTGTGAATACCACTGGAGCGATTCTCGGCACACTGGCCGCCGGATTTTTCCTGGTTCCTTCTTTCGGCGTTCAATCCACCCTGTTTGGTATCGCTGCGCTCAACCTCGGATTGGGCTCGGCTGTGTTTTTTTATGAAATCCAAAGAGGCGGAAGAAAGCTCGGACGCGAACTGCCGGTATTTATTGGGACATGTCTCTGCTATTTTCTGCTGGTCTTGTTACCCGGCAACCAGGTGCGTGAATTCACGATTAAAGACAAGAAATACACAGATTTGATCTTTTACCGGGAGGGGCTTTCCGGAACCGTCTCGGTGGTAAGAGATAAGATCAACGGGATAAAGACCTTATCGATCAACTCTATCGGCGAGGTACACAACAGCCTTACCGGGATGCAGACATTCAAGGTGCTGGGCCACATGCCGCTGTTGTTTCACCAGGGAGAACCGAAAAACGTGCTGATGGTTACATTCGGCGCGGGAATAGCAAGCGGCGCGGTTGCGGTTCATCCAATAGAAAATCTCGATGTTGTCGAGCTGGAACCCTCGGTCGTTGAGGCTTCAGAGGAATTCAGGGATGAAAATCGGGGGATTGTCGATGATCCACGGACTCGGATCCATCTGGACGACGGCCGATACTACCTGGCAACCACGGATAAGCTTTTTGACGTGATAATCTCGGACGCCACGAACCCTGCCTCCTCCGACAGCTGGCTGCTCTACACGCTAGAGTTCTACAGGCTCTGCCGGGAAAAGCTCGCAGCCGGCGGGGTGATGGCCCAGTGGCTGCCCCTCCACTCTGGTTCGCCTGAGACTTATTGCACAATTGTAAAAACCTTCCAGAAAGTCTTTCCGCATACGAGTATCTGGTATATCAAGGATTACACGATGCTTATCGGCTTGCCCCAGCCGCTTGGCATTTCCTATCCCGAACTGGTTGAAAAGCTTTCGAATGAAAGTATCAGAGCTGATCTCGCTCCTTATTGCCTGGACAATTCCCTTGAGCTGCTCGATTGCTTCCTGATGGGTGAGCGTGCGGCCCGCCGGATGACGGAAGATGCGCGGGTAAGCACGGACGATTTGCCGCTCTACCAGTTGGAATCCGCTGAATTGGCTCAAACCGGCGAAATTTTCCAGATGCTGGGCAAACACAGGGAGCGCCTTTTCCCATATCTCCGGGGTGTGGACGGCCCGGGGGCGCAGGCTTTACGGGACAGCCTGGAACGTTATTTTCACTCCCAGTGGTACCTGCTGCGCAGAGATTTCCTCAGCGCTGCCAGGGTTAATCCAGCAAGTTGCAAATACAGAAAGTATTATCAGGAATATGAGGAGCAAGTGGCCTATCTCGAAGCCCTTGCCCAAATCGACCCGGACAATTACCGCATCCTGACGCGGGTCGGGATGGCGCTTGTCGAGCACCAGGAGCTTACCAAGGCAAGAAAGGTTTTCACACGGCTGGATTCCCTGAACCCCAATGATCCGGCGATCTATAACACTCTTGGAAACATCGATTTCACTCTGGGCGACTACATAAGATCGGCACGGAACTACAGAAAGGCTCTTGAACTGGGCAGGAGGGATCAGAATTTGCTGATCAACCTTGGACTGGCGCTTTTCGGTACCGGAAGGAACGAGGAAGGTTTAAAGCACCTGCTCGAGGCTGTGCAACTGGACAGCACAAGCACTGATGCTCTATACTACCTGGGCCTTGGTTATAACCGGCTGAGGAAAACCGACAAGGAGGCTGCCTGCTACCAGAAAGTCCTCCAACTGGACCCGGATTACCTGGAGGCTCTGATCAATCTTGGAACGCTCTATATCAAGCAGGGGAAACCGGGCGAGGCAGAACAGTTGTTTGCCAGGGCGCTTGAACTCGACCCGGCAAGGCCACTTGCCTGGGAGGGCCTGGGCAAAATCCTTTATGCCCGGGAAAACTATGACCAGGCCCGTAAAGCCTTCCTGAATGTGCTGAAACTGGATCCTGGCAATAAAATAGCAGGGAAATACCTGGAAAGAATCAAGGCAGCTCTTCCGGCCAAATGAACCTTATTATTACTCCAACCCTATTACAATATCCATTCACCCGCCTTAATCATTCGGCAGCCTCTTGTACCAGGTTCTATACATGACAGTCACCGTGACCGCCACCAGGAAAGAGACACCTGTCATCAGGGGAAAAAACGCATAGTCCGGCCGGAGGTAACCGAGATTCACCTGACATAAATGATGCGAAAGAGCCGAATCAAATTACGGATGGTTCCTGGCTTTTGGCTTCAGCCGGCCACGGGAATTTTTATCCTGGCTTTAGCATAAAGAAGAACAGCCTTTTGCAGAATACCCCTAATCCATTTAACCAAAGCACTACAATTAGTTATGAGATAGGCGGTAGTTCTTCAGTAACAGTTTCATTGAAAGTATACGACATACGAGGCAGAGAAATAGCCACTCTTGTTGCAGGGAAAAGGGAACCTGGAATTTATAACGTATTCTGGAACGGAGAAAACAAAAATGGTGAAAAAGTGCCTTCAGGAGTATATATTTATAGATTGAGAACCAATGATTATACCGAGACCAGAAAAATGGTGCTTTTAAAATAATTACACTCCCCTCGTATCTTTTGAGGCTTTGGGTAAGAATACTTCGGGGGCTGTCCCAAAGGATTGTTTTTTCACTCTTTGAGAAATTCTTGAATCCGACAGCTACTTTTTGTCAAAGAAATTAATAATTTCTCAAAATGCTGAAAACAGTATTCTTCGCCTTGCGGGACAGGCCTCAAGCAGTCAGGAGTAAATTTTTTCCGGAATTTTCCATCGCGATACCACAGGTCCTTTTTTCCGGAGCAGTACGATGATGAGATATTTATTCATTATCCTGTTGCTTTCCTTACTTTATATCTGCGCCACATTTGCCGGTCAAACAGGCTCCATGCAGACTGCCGCCACACCCGGGGACAGTCTGAACATTCAAACAAAGCACGGGGATGTTAACCGGGACGGATGCATTGACATTTATGACCTGATTTCCATACTGCGCCAGTTTTCCGGCGCCGAGCCGGAAACAGCCTTTTCAGACCTGGACAACAACGGGAAAACAAACGTTTTCGACCTGCTTGCCTTCCTGCATGCGTTCACTCACCTGAAAGAGAGGCAGGAAGAAAACTTTGAAGTCGCAGCTTCTGTGGGCGGCCACTGGCTTACCGAACCTGTGGTATATTCCTTTTCCCGCTTTGATGAGAACAACGAGGTTCGCGATACTTATAAAATCTACAGTAACCGGGAAATCGAAAGAGTGGAGTTTGTCTTTGCCGGGGATACTCTGACTCAAACAGAGGGGACGACCCCGGCATTTTTCCAGGCCGACCCGGATACGATCCAATGGATTGAGGATAGCCTCCACATTTTCTCTGAACCCAGGGAATGGAAAATAACAGTCTGGGACAAGGAAGGGAACTGCGCGGCTGATTCAGGTGTATCCGCATTCCAGGTTTTAAGGCCTGACGTAGTCGTAGATGGTGGTTATGGCAATACCGGCAAAGAAATCGAATTTCCCCTGACTTTAAAAGGGGCCTGGCAGAGAGTTGGAATAACAGTTGATATTGTTGGAGAAGTCGACACTTTCGTCGTGGACCTCAACCCGGAAGGCTGCGACAGCATAGTATATGAGAATATCGACCAGCTCTCAGGGTATATCATGGAGGCAGTAGCATCCAATGATTCCTTGTGGCCTGTTACAAACGAAGTCGGTGAAGGCCCGGTTCTTTTTATTTCTTCTGCTATTTATTACCATACTGGATTGAAGTCAAACCGCTTAATCATAGTAATTACTTCATTTTCCGGGGAGATTAAAGCGGTTTCCCTGGATGGAAACGAAAAACTGCTCTCTGTACTCGGATTCAGGAAGTGGATACAGGATATCCCCGGTAGGATAACCGACTTAAACTACAGACTGGACCCTGAGATGCGTGAACTCTACGAATCCAGGTAATACCTGCCGGGTTATTAAAAGCCTGCGCATCCCGGGGGCAGCCGCTTGCTCATGCCTTGCCGCAAGTTGTCCCCTCATGGCCGGGAGGTGAAAATATCATTCTCCCCAGCGCCACTGCTCAGGCCAGTTCTCGAAATTCTCTGACTCGCCCGGCAGGCCTGTGGCCGGGCCGTAGAAAACGCTGCCGCCAAAACTGGTCAGGTAGATCATTCCGGTATGATGGGGATCGAATATCGGGCGGTGGCCCCATTTGAAATTGTAACCTATGAGCCGGTACCAGCTCTCTCCGCGATTGTCGCTGCGGAATGCCGCGTTGTCGAAAGTGTTGATTATGACAGTGGAGGGGCTGAGCGGGTCCACAGCCGCTGCATACACATGGGAATCTTCGCGAAAGACCTGTTCCCAGGTTGTGCCGCTGTCATAGGTGCGGTAAAGGCCGCCGCTGCGCTCGCGCCGGGGCTCAACCGACCTGTCGGTCCAGGGCCAGCAACTGAGGTACATGATCTGCGAATTGGACGGATCCACCGCCAGGTCGTTAGGGCCGCTCACCCCCCCGGGCAAGGGGACTTCCTCCCAGGACCCGGCACCGTTGTCACTGCGGTAAAGAGCCCCGGGTATCACGTCTCTTTCCGTGCCGTTACGCACCACCACCAGGAACAGGGTACCCTCCGGGGTACGCGTGATCCGCCAGACACTTCGGTTGTCCCCCAGGCCGGCGGAGGCCTCCTCCCATTTTCCCCCGCTGTTTACCGACTTGTAAACCCCCTGGCCGAAAGCGCAGACATATAAGGTCCGGTTGTCTGCCGGGCTTTGCGGGTCGACCAGGATATGGGTGTAGGGTGCGTTTCCCGGCGCGCCAAAGTTTGTGCCCCGCCACGTGCGCCCGCCGTCAGTGCTCACTGCCGGAATGCCCCTGGCGTCAGGCCAGTTCTCGTTGAACATTTTCATGCGCGGAAGATCGTGCCAGTTGCTCCACACCGACCAGACCTGCCCCTCCACCTCGGGATCGAACTCGAGCCAGTAACAGGTGTTCCTCACGCTCCCTGTAATCCCGTTTATCGCATGTACCCAGCTTTCACCCCCGTCGTAGGACTGAAACAGCCCGATATCCGTGTAGGTAATGAAAACGTGAAGGCTGTCGAACGGGTCGAAATGCACCCCGTAGCAGGTGGTGACATCCAGGCCCCGGCTGGAGTAGGCGCCATTGCCCATATCGTTACTGTAAACAGTCTGCCAGGTTGCGCCGCCGTCGATAGTGCGATAACTCCGTCCGCTGGAAGCGAAACACACATCGGGATCGGTGGGGCAGACTCCCAGGCCGTGCGGCCTCCCACTGTACCCGTGCCCGTAATTGCGCGTATGCCAGGAATCAGTGAAGTTTTTTGTTATAATAGAACTCCAGTCTTCACAAAAAACCCAGTTCCAGGTATCCCCGCTGTCCGTGGTTTTGAAAATACCCTGCCTGTTCACAGGAAAGGACTCGCAGGACAGATAGGCCATCTCCGGCTGGTTCTGGCAAGCTGCAATAAGGTTGTAAGCTGGCACCTCGGTTGGATCTGTTCAGGCTGCTGTGGATTGAAACCCAGGTGGCGCCGCCGTCTGTTGAGCGATAGGGCCCGCCGACAAAATCACTCCCCGCCTGTCTCAGCTCGGTCAGCAGGTAGATAATCGCCCCCTCGCTGCCCTTTCCGCCGTCTGAATCGAGCACGGGTGTGTCCGGCAGTTCCAGATGCATGGTATCCCCGGTTGTCTGGGAAATGCGCACGATGGCTTCATTTGTCACGACCGTAACCTCATCGGGCGTGTTCCACCAGTTGCCCGGGAAAATAGCTATTACGTTGTCTCCCGGCACGCCTGATAAAATGCGCCAGTTAGCTCCCCGGTCATCCGAGACCATGACCTTGGCAGGGCCGTTCCACCAGCGCCCCAGGCCGATATAGAGATGGTTTCCATCCGCCGGATCGACCCGAATTTTGTCGATCCAGGTTTCAGGCACCCGGCCCTCGCCGGTTTCGAACCACTGCTCGGCGTGGTCTCCCACCATGTGCTCGGCTATTACGTCTGCCGGGGCGGGATAGACCAGGTTCCAGCCCGCGCCGCCGTCCTCACTGCGCCACAGGCCTGTATTGGCCGCGTACACTGTGCCCTCACTCGTGGGGTCGAACTCGAAATCGGCCACCCTGGTGCGAAGGTTGAACATGCGCCAGCTAGCCCCGTCATCGAAAGTCACGTATGCGCCGGTCATGTCACAGGCCAGCAGCACGTGGCCCGGATCGAAAGGATCCACACTGGGGATGAACATGGCTCCGCCGCCCCCGGGACCCAGCACCCGCCACTGGCTTGCCGCCGGCTCGACAGGATGAAGGTTCCCGTTCACGATACAGATGAGCAGCGCTATTGCATCCACTACATTGAATGAGCCGTCACCGTTATAGTCAGCCCGGGCATCCGAGGGATTTTCCCTGCCCAGGCGCAGCAGGGCGAGCACATCGCTGATCTCTACCTCGCCGTTGCCGTCCACGTCCTCTTTATACCTGTAGGCAGAGCCTGTATCCTGAGCCAATGCAGGCGATAAAAGGGCTGTTAGTAAAAATATCGATAAGGTATAAAAAATGAAAACGGATACCATGGAAAACCGGTTATAGCGCATGGATCAGTCTCCCGGATGCGGGCAAGGAGAAATTCGGGCAGGCAATGGAACAATCCCCTGAATGGATTTCAGAATTCAGAACCAGCTAGCAAGCGGGAATATAGTAAAACGGGTAAGAATAAGCAATCCGATAGATTCAGGCGAGCCGCTTACGGGTGTTCTTTTTGAAGGAGAAAGACTGAAAAAAAATGATCAAAACTAACCCGGATTATTCTTAAGTTCTCAGAGATTTCTGCCAGTTGGTATTTCAGTTTAAATCAGTACTGTCCAGTTAACTAATAGGCAGAAAGAAAAAGATTTTTTCATGTTACTTTTGTAACCAAAA
>CAZJQI010000031.1:0-50313 GCA_964548275.1 uncultured Gemmatimonadales bacterium | reverse complement strand
AGAGATAGCTACCCCCATAACAAATACGGATATAACGCCCAGAGTTATATATTCTACGTTGCCGCGGCCATAAGGGTAATTCCTGTCCGGAGGCTTTGCTGAAACTTTCAAGGTTACCAAAAGGGCCACAGCTACAAACGTATCCGAAAGAGAGTGAACTGCATCAGCAAGCAATGCCTTTGACGAAGACAGGATTCCCCCGATCAACTTTACCACTGACAGCCCGATATTGCCCCATATATTTATTGCCCCAACATTTTTTAGGCACCACTCGCATTGATCATATTTCATATATTCATTTATCCATTAAATTGGAACGCCACTTTTCAAGTATTTCATCTATTCTTTTTCTTCTTTCCTCATCCAGCATGGATACCCACTCAGGCGTGCCCTTCCATTGAAAATATTGTTCAGGTTTTCTTTTAAACATATAGGAAAATACAACAGCAGGAAATGTAGTTATTACAATATTATAGTTGCGCACTTTTTCATTATATTGAACTCTTTTCATCATGATTTCCATCTCAGCATCTGATATTTTTGTCATAAGGAGTTGAAATGGCTCGCCTGTCTTGAGATCCGGATAACTCTCTGCAATTGCAAATAGCTCTGATAACAGTTTATCCCACTCATCAGCAGGCACAGGCATGCTGGATGGTGACGCGCTTTCGTCGGAGGGCTGGGGTTTATTTTCAAGAGACCTGGCCCGTACATCCGCTGCATGTATGAATATTTCATTCTCATGGCTCATGAACTCGATCAAGCTCGTTAAGATTGCAGGAACCATATTCTCCCTTAGCTGTAAAGCAGTTTCTACATTCGCGCGTGCATCCCTGATTTCCTGTGCAAGATTAACAAACCAGTTGTAATAATAGGTATTAATTCCAATTATCAGGGCAAGAATTACCGGAACAACTACTCCAATAAAGATCCACCAGCGCCTATCAAGCGCTTTTGGGCCAGACGCAGGCGGAACAATAGGCGCTTCACGATTCATTACTCTGTCGATTAATTCTTTTTTCTCCTTATTACGTGACCCAAACATTATCCTTCCTCTAGCTCAACAGCCTTTTTAAAGCACGCAATTGACTCATCATGCTTACCCATGCTGTCATACGTAAATCCAAGACTCTTGTAATACCGTATGTTAGCGGAATCGATTTCAATCGCTTTGTTGAAACATTCTACGGCCTCTGTATATTTCTTTTTCTTATCATATACTATACCCAGTCGATAGTTAACTTCGGCGTATTTCGGTCCAAGCTCCCGAGCCTTTTTCAAGTGGGCCATAGCCTCATTATGAGAACCATTCTTTGAATAAAGAAGACCAAGCCTGTAGTGTGAATCCAAATTTTTTGCGTCAAGCTCAATGGCTTTCTTATATGCACCAATTGCTTCCTTATTCATTCCCGTGTTCTCATAATCAAATCCTAATCTATAAAAAACTACGACGTCCTCGGGCCTTAGCTCAATTACCTTTTCCATGAGAGATACAGCTTTATCGTATTGCCCTTTTCTCTCGAAAGACTCTGCTCTCCTCAAGTAAATTTCCACTGTGTCTTTGCCGTCAAGCTTTGTAAAACTCCGGTATTTTGAGACTAATTTTTCTGCGGATCTTGCAACACGCAGTAAAAATGCCTCTAACTGAATTCCCACAGATGCCTTTAAATCTATATCAGCACCCACTGCTTTTTCCGCCTTCTTGTTTGCTGTATTTGCACCTGCCTCAACCATCAATTCTTGATAATGCTTTTCACATAATCCATTCTTATAAATCTTTTCTGCACAATTTTTAATCTTACATTCTTCCATTTCATCCCCTTTTTGAAAGGACACATTACCTGTTTGTCGATACAAGACCCTTTTGGTCTTTTCATACATCCATTATACAATCAATATTGTGAGCCGCGTAACCCACAATCCATTAATACAACCTGTTATTCCTCTTTGTATTTGGCTATTCCTGCTACAAGAGCGACTAAACCGCCAATAACCAATATAAGCGCCAAAACCACCCAAAATAACTCCAGGAATGCCCACCAGTTATTTATTATTAACCAAATACCCAATATGAGTGCAACCATTCCTCCGATGATATGAACCATCATAATTGAGCCCCTCCTTAAATAAATGCTACCTTAAATACCGGAAATACCGGTTAAATTTTATTGGCAAGTAATAATCAACAATTATATTCATATTGTTATCTATACACTTTTAAATCCTATCCTGACCTGTTCAACCTTTTTCAGTTCCTGAAGAAGCTTTTTTCTAATTTTATTTACAATAATTTTAGCATTAGCAGTAGTTATAGTTCCATCCATAACAACCGCCAAATCCAAATGTATTTTTTCCCCAGCACGTTGTGTCTTGATAGTTGAAATCGCCTTTACTTCCTTTACAGACTCTACAATACGCTTTATCTTGTCGGTCATCTCTGCGGGTAAAGCCTTGGACATAATACCCTCAAATGCTCTTTGAAAAATTCTCATACACGTCCAAATTATAATAACTGCAACAATCATGATCGCTAATTGCTCCAACCGCCAGAATCCAACCATTGTCCCAAGTAAGCTTATAAGAACTACCGCTGATGAAAAGGCATTCATACGATTATTCCACGCATTTGACCGTAACAGCCCAGAGTCAAACTTATGGCTCGCATATGTTCCATATCTAAACAAAAGCTCGTTCCCAAAAATTGATACAATAACAACCAATATAGCAATTATATTAGACTCAGTCATATCTATCCACCACATGCCCCTTATCCCCAGCATAAAAAGAAAGCATGCTGCTATTAGAACTATCAGGCCTGCAGTCAAAGAAAGAATACACTGCGCTTTATGGTGACCGTATTGATGTTTAATATCCTTTGGGCTCTCACCGGCTATTACCCCAATCAGAAAGACAATAGATATAATAGCATTGGCTGAAGAGTGCAGGCCATCAGCAAATAATAGTGTGGAGTAGCCAAGAAGGCCCGTAGCTATCTTTAGTATTGCTAATCCCAGATTTCCCCAGAAACTTATCCAAAGCACATGTTCGTAAGAGCCGATTGTGGTGGATTGCTGCGCAGCCAAGCCAGTCATCTATTATTGCTCCATATTTTTTTGAGACTTTTTCTTATTATTATATCGGTCTAGAATTACTATGGCAACCACCGTAGCACTGCCTAACAAGTAACCTATAAGCAGAATAAAAATAACCCTGACCTGCATAGGTGTCATAAATGGAATGTATATATCTGTAGTATGGTCATTGTAGGTAACAAAAGTAATTATTACAATCAAAATAAGGATTACAGATATCAATTTGAATTTAGACATATTGCCAACTTTTCAATGAAGTAGTAATTATTATTTCCCAAAAATTAAAGCATTCATCAAAACATAAAAACCTCACATCCTGGGAACATCAGGCGGCTTGCCCTGGCCTGGTATCCTGGTTTATCATCGCGTTTTCAATAGGCCACGAGGTAGAGAGTCTCATCGTCTCTGACAATGTCAAATACTGCTTCCTGTGCACTGCTGATTGCTGAAATAAAAGCTGACATATCTGATGTTGGGCTGGAGTTTACACTCATTATCAAATCGCCGGACTGCAGTCCTGCTGATGCAGCCCTTGCATCGGGTTGAACCTGTACTACTAATACACCACCTTTACTCTCCGGCACTCCAAGCGACTGTGCAAGAGTTGCTGTAAGCGGTGATACCTCAATGCCCCACTGGTGGAGCACTCCATCACCTATATATAGATCAGTATTTACACCTTCCAGCATTGATGCAGCATTTGTATAACTTTCCGGCGCGACACCCATTTTCACATATAGAGACTCGTAATCCCCATTCCGAACCACAACAACCTGCGCTCTTTGACCAACAGAGAGGTCTGCAATAAGATTTTGTAAAAACGAGGCGTCTTTTATGCTTCGGCGATCAAATCTTACAATCACATCGCCTCGCTTGATGCCGCCGTTATCAGCAGGAGACCCTTGTAATACCTTAGTTACCAATACACCGTTACTGTTTCGGAGGTCAAGCTGCCTGGCAATCGTTTCATCTATATCCTGTATTTCTATTCCAAGCCAAGGCATTGCGGCTGGGTTGTTTTCACCAGCCTCTGAAACACTGGCAACTGTTTGCACTTTATGCTGAATCAGCCCCTCATAACGTGCTGTCATGCCTTTTTGTAAAGCGTCAAGTATGGCTAAGGTTAATACCATACATCCAATTCCCAGCACAAGGGCAGCATATAATTTAAAATTCCTCGGGCATTTGCTCTTGTGGGGTTCTTGTTCCATCTAAAAAACCTTCCCTGTCATTGTAACGATACTTTTCCGGGATAAAGTTATTTCAGGATGTCCACCCGGATGGATGATCTAGTCAGGTTGGAGTGTTCAAGCTGATTCGCTGGGAGGCGCTCTTTGACAATGACCTGTGGAGAGATACTTCTGGAGGAAAGTCTGAATAATAAAAGGTTTCTGCAGCATGGGGGCAACCAGAAGTTTCCTACTGGTTTTCTGTGTGCCGGGATAGTTACGGCTGTAAATCATGCACAGTAGGCTCTTGTCGATAGAGACAATCCAGAATGCATGATCGTCGAAAAAGCCGTGCGATGAATCTGAGGGACGATTATGGACGCCCTCCAGGACCGTATAAGAATCAAGCACGCCCTGGTAAAGGTCGCCAAGAAGGCTATGTGCTTCCGGAAACTTAATATATACCGCAAAAAGCAGATAATATAAACCCAGAAAACCGGCGACTTTTTTTATTTTCTTTTCATCCATGGAGAAAATGATTATCGCGTGTTGATTGAAAGCACGGTGGAAGAATCGAATAATCCTAATACACCATCCAGTTCACGATAGACAAGAAGGCCAGCATCTGAGGTCAACTTCGAACGCGGAAAACACATTTAGCATGTTTGATGCCAAACGCGGATATCTGCATAACTACTATGATATCAAAATGATAAAAGTTCAGAAAAGTGTGCGGGTATGTGCAAAAATGTGCGATATCGCACAAAAAAATTACTAAATGTGCGATATCGCACATAGTAACCGGGGCCAATTGAGTGCACCTATCATATAAATTTCAGGTTCCTGAAATCAACTGTTAGTCCGTGCCCGGATACAGGTATCGGACTTTGAATAAATTCGCCTTTCTATCTTGACATGATCACCTCGAACGTGGTGCCTGTTCATAAGGCCGGCACATTACCTGAGGCTTCCTTCAGATTCTACCTCGCGATAGGCATCCCTGCCGTCCGGCCAACAGTCCCCCGGGCCTGTAAAGGACTTTAACCTTCAAGTGGGTGTGCCCTGCCTGCCGGACGCACAAATAAAAATGGCCTGCTGTTTCGAGCAGACCCTTGCTAATTAATTGCGTGCCCAACGAGACTTAAAAAAATGTCATCCTGCTTTACAGAAAGGAGGCTTTTGGAGGCACGTCAGGAGGCACCCAAATCTGGCAAAACATGTCATATTCTAGCAAAAAAATAACCCGACAGAAAAACTGCCGGGTTTTGTAAACAATTGTAAATTAAAGAAATAAAATGGTGGGCACTACTGGATTCGAACCAGTGACCTCCTGCTTGTAAGGCAGGCGCTCTAAACCATCTGAGCTAAGCGCCCACAATCTTTACTTTTAGATAATGATCGCCAGGGGCACCAGAATGCAGTAGCCCAGCACGAGACAAACCGGCGCAAAAGTAATCGATCCCATCCCGAGAGAGATGTGGCCCAGAACAATCACAACCAGGGCCAATATGAACAAAAACAGATTCTTCTGACCGAATGCCTTGATCTGTCCCGGACTGTTTGCCTGGGCGTATTTCTTTGCACTCTTGCGTGATGCTCCCTTTTCCTTACCAACCGCCACAGTTTTTCTCAATGGTTAGGTTTCCTGACAGAACTTTCAAAAACCGATAATCAGCTTGCCTATTCAAAACACGACAACTTGAATCATAAATTTAAGGCTAATAACTCTTTCGTCAAGTCTCACCCTGCATTTAGCCGAAAAATCGAGAGCTTGAGAAAACCGCCCGTTAAAACACACAATCAGCCGATTTTGATTTCTTTCAGATACTTGGAAATCGCCCAGTCGTATTTGTAGGTTCTTTCGAAAACCGCCTGGGCCAGCTTAAGGCGTAATTTCAGATCGAGTCCGCCGTCGTATCTTTTTAGCTGGTCAATCATGGTTTCATACTGGTCCGGAGAGGTCACGACAGCCACTGACTGGAAGTTCTTGGCAGAGCTTCGCAGCATGGCAGGTCCGCCGATATCAATCTGCTCGACAGCCTCTTGGAGCGCTACACCTTCCCTGGCCACTGTCTTTTCAAACGGGTAGAGGTTTACCACAACCATATCGATCAGTTCGATATTTAACTCGCGGCATTGCTTCATATGGCTTTCCAGGTCTCTTCTGGCAAGAAGAGCGGCGTGGACTCTGGGGTGAAGAGTTTTTACTCTGCCGTCCAGGATCTCCGGATGCCCGGTAAATCTGTCAATATTTCTCGAGGGAATTCCTGCGGCAGCCAGATGGCGCGCCGTGCCGCCGGTTGAAAGAATTTCTACCCCGTAAGAGCGCAGCACCTGGGTCAGCTCGACCACGCCGGTTTTGTCCGATACACTGATTAAAGCCCGTTTGATTTTGATTATATCCATTTTTCAATTCCCTGGCATCAGCATTTGGAACTCAACTAATCGGTAACATGAACGAGACCGTTTACCACTTTCACCTGGCCTGCGGCAATCAGGCTAACCACCTCCGGAAGGATCTGATGTTCGACTTCGAGCACCCTTGCGGCAAGGGTTTCAGGAGTATCCGTGTGATAGACCGGTACCGGACGCTGGGCGATAATCGGTCCTCTGTCGTACTCCTCGTCGACAAAATGCACTGTCGGGCCGGAGAGCTTGACACCGGCCTCGAGTACAGCCTCGTGCACTCTGATTCCGTACATTCCCTTGCCGCCAAATAACGGCAGAAGGGCCGGGTGGATATTGATTATCCGATTTCTGTAGGCGGCGATCAGATTGTTAGGGAGCATTTTAAGGTATCCGGCCAAGACAACCAGGTTGATCGACTCACCGTTATAGAGTTCGATCAGCTTCTTGCCGAAAGCCTCGGAGCTTTCATACTCGGCCGGGTCGATCACCTCGGTGCGCACCCCGACTTTTTCGGCCCGTTCCAGCGCCCCGATACCGGGCCGGTTGGAAACCACCAGGCAAACCCTGGCTTCGGCTGTCGAATCCTCCCTGTCCGGGAATCTGTCCAGTAGCTGTTGAAGGCTGGTGCCCCCACCACTGGCCATAACCGCTACCCTGAGCTTGGACATTTTTCTCTTAATTAGATTAGGTTTGATGACTGGTAGATAAATTTTTAGATGTCGAAAAACAAGGATAACAATGGGAGAAAATAACCAGAGCTTCCAACTCCCCGCTGCCTTCACGAATTTTAAACTACACGGCGAAGAGCCGGGGCCCTTCGCCATACTGGAATCAGATTCAAAACTGTAAGGCAAAAATTTGTTAACAGGAATTTGCGCGGAACAAACGGCTGTTTTGCGAGGTTTCGGCTCTAGCCGATTGCTACCAGTTCCTTAGGTGTTTCCTCGCTTTGCTGGCCATCGAACAGGACTCGCTCGTTTTCCGCATCCCAGCGCACCCGGGTTCCCTTGAGATAACTGTAGGTGGCCATGTGCGCTGTAATAGCTTCCTGGAATCCATCATCGATATTGCATATTGTGTCAGTATTGTTATCGCGGATATGGTCGATCCAGTTTTTAAGATGCAGGTAGCTGGTGCTGACCATCCTGCCGCCGCGGTAAGTGTAGAGCAAACCCTTGGCAACCGTCCACTGTGCAGTGGCTGCAGTAATCGCCTCGACACCTTTTCCTGCTACGTTGCGATAGGATAACATTGCTTCATCCGGCCGCACCTTGCCGCTTTTGAGCCAGTCGGCGTAGCGTTTGCTGCGCGGGTCGGCAAAAACATCCACGCCGTCGGTGAGGTCCATGGTGGCCTCGCTACCCAGGTAAATCTGAGCCCGTCCCCAGTTGTTAGCCAGGGTGGCGTTGTAGACCACGGTCAGGTCGCGGTCCGGCCATTCATAGACCACCTGGAATACATCGGGAACGTCACGGCGAAGCACAGGCACATCAGGCCTGGGAATAGCGCCCTCGGGCACCGGTTCATCCGAGTCGAGCGGTTCGCCCTCAGCAGTCATCAGGCTCACGTATTTTTTGTGATGGTAGACACCACCGGAAGCCACCGCAGTTGTCGGGATACCCAGGTTCATCACCATGTTGATCACATCCAGCTCGTGGGTCAGAAGGTCGCCGGAGAGTCCGGTTCCATAATCCCAGAAACAGCGCCAGCGGAAAAAGCGGTTGGGATCGTAAGGCCGCTTGATCGTATTGATCACGTACTGTTCCCAGTCCACGTTGCGGGGCCCGCTGGGTGCGTTCATCGGTCCGTGTTCCTTGGGAATGTCGTAAACCCAGGCGCCGTTGCGGGTATTGCGGTTTGTATAGCACTGGATCAGGCTCACATCTCCCAGCATATTTTTATTAATAACTTCCATTGCGGAGTCGTAACGGTTACTGTTGCGGTTCTGGTGTCCGAGCTGGAGAACGACTCCCGCCTTTTTGACAACCTGGCGAACCTCGAAAGCCTCTTTGATCGTCTTGGTCATACATTTTTCGACATATATGTGCTTTCCCGCTCTGGCTGCGGCGATTGCCACCGGTGCGTGATAGTGGTCGGAGGTGGCGATTACCACAGCGTCTATATCGCTCTTATCGAACATTTCCTGGTATGTCCGGTAAACCTTGGCGGTGCCTCCGGAAGCCTTGACAGCCCAGTCGATACTGGGCTGGAAAAGATCACAGATAGCGGTGAGCTTGAGGTTGAGCGGTTCCGTGCCCTCCAGTCCTCTGGGTTCGCCCTCTTCCGGCGGATAAAACCCGCAGGAACGCATCAGCGATTTCCCCCGTCCGCCACAGCCGACAATACCGATATTGATCGTATCATCGGCACTGCCAATCCGCTTGTAATTACGTTTAAGAATATTCGGGTTTGTCCCGCTGACCTCTTTACCGATCTGAAGAATCTCCTCACGGGCAGCCTTATCGTGAGATTCTTTCGAATAGAGTGCTGCGCCGAAAGCCCCAAGCATAGGCGTGGTGGCTGCAGCCTTGAGAAAATCCCTCCGTTTCATGCCGTTACCAGCCATTTGTTATCTCCTCTTCACAAAGGGCTGTCTGAATTGTCCAGCCCCATGAAAACCGCTAATATTCGGATTCATTCCTTTATAAAAATTCTATCTAAACCCCAGATCACTCCGGTGGGGAAAACCAGAAGTACCATCACGGCTGCCAGTTCCACCAGGTTCTTATTGACAATCATGTAGTTGCCTTCACCAGCTATGAAGTGAATGCCGATCCAGGGGGGGTTGGAAAGGTAAAACAAAAGCAGGAAAAAAGCCGCCGCAACAGAGACCAGCCGGGTGAATAGGCCCAGAATCAAGGCTATCCCGATGAGGGTGAGACCCCAGGAGATGATTATATCGATTGCTGAAGCCATCCAGGATGATCCGGCCATAGCATGAAATATCCCGGCAAACGGCCCGGATGAGGCATCGAGATAACCAATGGAGGACCAGCCCTCGGTGACGATCTTTACATAACCCTCATACAGAAAGTGCCACCCTACGATCACTCGCAGAGAGGCCAGAATAAATTTTTGTGCGCCGGAGAATTTACCCAATATCCTGCTCAACGCATTCTCGTTGTTCACACCAAACCCCTTTGCTGATTGTGAAATCGTTAAATTGTGCCAAAGGAATCGAAGTTTATAAAGTAAGCAGACGAAGGGAAAAATCAAGGAAATATTACCGTAAGTTGATTAAATTAAATAAGAAAAGATAATATATCAAGAAAAATAGCTATCGTGATAATCTAGTAAAACCGTTTTATTTTATCTCTCCATACACCTGCTTTGCTGGATCATATATTATCTCGTGGTTGGTGAGAAAAATGTATTTATCCAGATTCCTCACCCCTTTGGCAAGCTCCAGGCATTGCTTGACAACCCCCTCTATGACAGATATTATTTTTTCCTGACATCACCGGCCCTGAACCATTCATCTGTTTGTTCCCTACTTAAGCGGAGTATCAATTTGTGAGTAATGATTTCTCCCGATCTTACCTGAGTGCAGCGAGCTGTTCCGGCTACTTCTTGATCGGACTGGTGGCTTCCCTGACCGGTGTAGGACTCAACTCATTCGCCCAACAGCTCTCGATAAGTCCCACGCAGGTTGGCAGCTATTTTTTCTTCTTTATCGGTTTTTCAACATTTATCATGCTCTTTGCCACCGGCCTGTTGATCGACCGTTTCGGCCAGAAGCCGGTATTGGTTGCTGGCAGCTTAATCTGCGCAGCGGCGTTTCTGCTTGTAAGCCAGGCCCAGTCTCTCGCAGCGGCCTGTTTTTGCATGTTTCTGCTGGGCACGGGTTGTGCGGGCCTCAATGTCGGTTTGAACACCCTGATAAACCACCTCTATCCCGCTAACCGGGCTCAGGCGCTGAATCTTGCAAATATGTTCTTCGGTCTTGGCGCCTTATCCCTGCCTCTCATGGCCAGCTGGCTTTTAATGAGTTCCGGGATTGTTTCCCTTCTTGTTCTGGCCTTCCTTTTCTGTTTTCTGCCCGCGATTCTGTTTGCAACCGGCAGGTTCCCTCCAGATGCCGCAGTTGAAAAATTCAGGCTGAAAGATGCCGCCAGCGCACTCTCCTGCCCACTCGTGCCGCTCTTCGCTCTGATTTTTTTCTTTTACGTTGGCCTGGAGGTAAGTCTCGGCATCTGGAGCCGACTGGCTGTTGTGAATAAATGGCAGATCGGCAATCCGCTCGACCAGTTGATCCTGGCCGGTTACTGGAGTTCTCTGGTTCTGGGCCGCCTTTTCGCCGGTACGGTCTTTAAGAATATCCCAGGCCATAAACTCGTACTTCTATGTGCTGCCGGGGCCTGTGCAGGGATTACCCTTTTTATCTTCGCGCCTTCGATGTATCTTGGAGCATTCGCTCTCTGGTTTACCGGACTCTGTTTCGCGCCGATATTCCCGAGCACGCTTGGCACAGCGGGTAATATCTTTAAAATCTACACCGGAACGATCTTCTCTCTGGTTATTGCCTGCGGAGTTCTCGGCGGAGTGGTTCTGTCAACTAGCGTGGGGCAGATAGCAGGTATAACTTCGCTTTCCACCGCATTCGCACTGATACTGGCCAGCGCTTTGCTGCTGTTGGGGATGCAGTTTCTGGCAAACCGCCGGATCACAAAAAACCATCTTATAACAAAAACAACACAATCTTGATAAACTCACCAGGGAGGGGGGGGAATGAAAGGCATGGACCGACGAAGTTTTCTTAAGAGTTCTTTTGCGGCAGACGGCGCCCTGGCCGTGGCCGGCGCTCAAGGTGCGCTGAGCCGGGCGTCTTTCTTAAAAACGGCGACCTTGATTTGCCTTATCCTTTTTCTTGGAGCTTGTGAAAAAGCGACAAAAGAAATGCCGCTGATTACCGGCATTGCCGAGGTTAATGGCGCAAAGCTGTACTATGAACAAATGGGTGACGGACACCCAATGATACTGATTCACGGTTTTAGCGTGAATACGAGGATGTGGGATGACCAGTTCGAAAATTTTGCGAAATATTACAAGGTGGTTCGATATGATGTTCGTGGTTTCGGAAAGTCGTCCATACCGGAGGAACCGTACTCTCATTCTAAGGATTTATCCAGTCTCATGGAGTTTCTTGCTATTGATAAAGCATATCTTATCGGCCTGTCAATGGGTGGCGGAATTGCAATTGATTTTACTGTTGAATATCCTGAGAAGGTGGACGCCCTTATTCCGGTGGATATGGCACTTAGCGGCTACAAGTGGTCGGATGAATTTGTTCAACGTTCTTTCGTAAAATACCCTTCAATAGCGCGTAATGAGGGTGTTTCAGAGGCAATACAGGAATGGCTCGATGATCCTCTATTCGCACCTGCTCTCAAAAACTCCCCTGTTGGAAAAAAACTTAAGGACATTGTATCAAGTTATTCCGGTTTTCATTTGTTAAATCCCGATCCCCAAATCCAAATGGAACCTCCGGCTATTGAGAGGCTTTCAGAAATAAGAGTCCCAACCTTGATAGTCTTGGGTGAATTAGATACACCTGATTTTCATCTCATTGCGGACACGTTAGTGTCCAGAATTAAGGGAGCGAAAAGAATTGTAATTCCCGATGCTGGTCACATAATAAACATGGAGAAACCCGCCGAGTTCAATAAAATCGTGCTTGATTTTTTAGCTAATATCTGATTGCCACCGCATGGCTGATTACAGCGTGGATGCTGCCATGCAAATAACAAGGAGAGGGCCATGAAAAGACTAAACCGCAGAAATTTCCTCAAGAGCAGCCTGGCCGCAGGCGGGCTGCTGGCTGCCGCACCCACACAAGGTATCCTGAGCAACGCCGTATTTGCAGCCACCGACCCTGGCGCAAAGAAAAAATTCAATATCTCGCTCGCCGCGTGGTCGCTTAATCCGTGGTTCAGGAAGGAATGGGTCAATCTCGACCTGCCCCGGATCGTGCGCGAAGAATACGGTCTGGACGGGCTGGAGTTTGTTAACAGCCATTTCGAGAACCCGCGCCACGAATATCTCAAAGACTTGAAGAAGCGGGCCGCGGATCACGGGGTGGAGCTGGTGCTTATCATGTGCGACGGAGAAGGCGACATGAGCCACGAGGACAGGAAAGAGCGGGCCCAGGCTGCGATCAACCACCGCAAGTGGGTCGATATCGCCCATTTCCTGGGCTGCCATGCGATCCGGGGCAATTTCGGCTACACGAAAGTGGGCACTGTCCAGGAGCGGGTCGCCCGCTGTGCGGAAAGCTATAGCTCGCTGGTCGAGTATGCCGACCAGGCAGGAATGAACGTGTTGATCGAAAACCACGGCGGGGTTTCCTCCTACCCGGAGCCGGTGGTGCAGTTGATGAAACTGGTGGATCACCCGCGGTTCGGCACCCTGCCGGATTTCGGCAATTTCGCCCCTGAGGTGGACAAGTACGAGGCGCTGGAGATGCTGATGCCGTATGCCAAGGGAGTCAGTGTCAAGTGCACGGATTTCGACGAAAACGGCAACCACCCGGCCTGGGACCTGGACAGGATGATCAAAATCGTTCTGGATCACGGATACCGCGGTTTTATGGGTATCGAGGTGGGAAGCAGGCAACAGAAGCACAAGGAAAATATCAAGGCCTGCAAAAAGCTTCTTGAGAAGTATCAGTAGTCTTTGCCCCGGGTATCCAAAGTGCTCTGAACATCGCAGGGGCACGGTGCGCCGTGCCCCTGAATTTCAGGGAGATGGATAAAGGCGATGGAAACCGACAGTTTCACCGCAACTGGCCGCCGTCTGGTAATACTGGTCTACTTGCTTTTTTTTCTTTCCGGATTCTGTGGACTGGTTTACGAGATAATCTGGATGCGCCGGTTTGCGGTTTCTTTCGGCAACACGATCTTTGCAATTACTGTGGTGTTGGCCGCTTTCATGGGCGGCCTGGCCGCGGGCAGCCGCTGGTTCGGCCTGCTGGCGGACTCACCCGGCCGAAAGGCTTCGCTTTTCACATACTACGGCTGGATGGAAATCGGTATCGGGGTTTACTGCCTGGGGTTCGAAAGACTGCTTGAGGCTCAGAAACAGATTATTCTGTGGTTTTATCACACCCTTGACCCCTCCACAGCGGCAAGTGCCGGATTCAAATTCCTCCTTTCGGCACTGCTGCTGATTGTGCCAACTATCCTGATGGGCGGTACGCTCCCGGTTCTAATCAAGGCTTTGAGCCGGCGGCTGCCGGATGTGGGCCGGATTACCGGAAAGCTTTATTTTGTCAACTGTTTCGGCGCGGTGTTCGGCACGATTGCAGTGGCTTTCTGGATGATTCCCTCTCTTGGGCTTGCGCTCAGCACGGCCCTGGCGGCGGCTGCCAATATAGCTATCGGGCTGGCTGCTCTGGCTCTGCGCGGCCGGATACCCGAAGCGGAAAGCTCTGTCCCTGAGGCCAAAACCGAATGGAGCGAAAAAGCGCCGGCAGCGGAGCCTCAGGCTGCTCTCAGGTGGTCGCTGACCGGTATTTTTATCAGCGGTTTTACTGCGATGGTCTACGAGATCGCCTGGACGAGAATTCTCTCACTGGTGCTCGGCTCCTCGACCTATTCCTTTTCCCTGATGCTGGCTGCCTTTATCAGCGGAATCGCTCTGGGCTCCTTTTTAATCGCGCGTTTCATGGAAAGAATTAATCGCCCGGCGTATATTTTCGCCCTCTGCCAGATTGCAGTCGGCCTCTCAGTGCTCGCCATGCTGCCGCTTTACAGCTACCTGCCGGTATTTTTCATCCGCTGCCGCGAACTGGTGAATTTTTCCTATGAAGCGCACGAGGTTTTCAAGTTTATTGTCTGTCTTGGGGTGATGCTCGTGCCGACCACGGCGATCGGCATGGGGTTTCCGCTGGTCAGCCGGCTGGCTGCCGGGGAGATGAGCAAAATGGGGGCCAAAGTCGGGGGTGTTTACGCGCTCAACACGATGGGCAATATCCTGGGCACAGTGCTATGTGGTTTTATGATGATTCCTATGCTGGGACTCAAACTGACCCTTGAGACCTCGTTATTTTTAAACCTCTTTACCGGAGTAACAATCCTGGCGGTACTGAGTACCGGAAAAGCGGTCCAGGCAATCAAGGTGCCGGTTTCTCTAGCTCTGGTTGTCTCGGCGTATTTCCTCCTCGCCCCAGACTGGGACAGGCTGATCTTGACCGGCGGCGCATTCCGCTACCGCCCCTCCACTGGAGTCACAGCGGAAAATTTCTCTAAAAGAGTCCGGAGCCTCGACCTGCTGTTCTACCGGGAAGGCATTTCGAGCACAGTAACAGTGGAGCAGAGTGACTCCAATCTCATGCTGCGGATCAACGGCAAGGTGGATGCATCAAACAAACTGGACATGCAAACACAGATTCTACTGGCTCACCTGCCGATGCTATTGCATGAGAATCCTGCGCGGGTACTGGTAATCGGGGCCGGCAGCGGAACAACCTGCGGGGCGGCGCTGGCCCACCCGGAACTCGAATCTCTCTGCTGTGTCGAGATTTCACCCGGGGTTGTCGAGGCCAGCCGCTTTTTTGCCGATTACAACCGCCGGTACTGGGAAGACCCCCGGACAGAAATTGTTGTCGATGACGGCCGAAACTTCCTTTTCCGCTCAAAGGAGAAATGGGACGTAATCACCAGCGAACCCTCAAATCCCTGGATCGCCGGTATCGGCAATCTATATACGGAGGAATTCTACGGCAACTGCCGCGATCGCCTGGAATCCGGGGGGATCATTTGCCAGTGGATCCACCTCTATGAGATGGAGAAGAGCGTGCTGAAAACCATCCTGATAACTTTCAGGAAAGCCTTCCCCCACGCCATTGCGTTCGGCTCCATTGAGGACACCGATCTGTTGCTGATCGGCAGCGAGGAAAAGCTGTCAGTGGATTTCGAGGCTTTTGCCAGGCGGATGAAATATGATAAGGTGGCGGCTGATCTTAAGAGGATCGGGATAAGCAGCCTTTTTACCATGCTGAGCACCCAGATTTTCGACACCCGCGGAATGCAGCGCTGGGCCGGTATCGGGCCGATAAACTCGGATAACTTCCCGGTTGTCGAATACAGGGCTCCGCGAGGCTTTTTCCATGCCAGCCGGATTTTCCTGCCGGATAGATACCGCCTCGGCGAGGGGAATACCCTTCTGGCGAATTATCTCCAAATTCACGAGCCGGCCGTAGATGAACTGCTCGAGGTGGCCCGCTACCAGATTCACACCGGCATTACCAGCATGGTTTACTCTGCAGTGGCCGATGCGCTGGAGATCCAGCCGGACCATCCGGATGCACTGAGACTCATGGCACATCTGCTGACCGAAAGGAAGAAATTCAGCGAGGCTTCCGAGGTAATCGGCAGGCTCTCTGCTGCCGGCGCAACTGAAAAGGAAATTTTAGAACTGGAATATCCACTGGCCACCGCGCTCGCCGAACGGGTCTCGGCCTCATTCCTGCGCAAGCCGGATTTCAGCCGGGCGCTGGAAACCAAGCGGCGGCTTATCGAAATGGAGCCGGAGCGGAGTATTCACCACTATCACCTGGGTGAGACTTACGAGCGAATGCGGAAATACCGGGAGGCTGCCCAGGCTTTTGAGGCCGCACTCGAACTTCGTCTCCTCGAGCAGGGGAGCGAAACTGTCGAGCCTCCCCTGATCATCCACAAAATCGGCAACTCTTATCTCGAGGACCAGGATTTCGAGCGCGCATCTTACTGGTACGAGCGAATGTGTCAGGAATATCCGGACGAGCTCCTCGGGCCGGCCATGCTGCGCCTGGTAAATATCGAAAGGCTCTCGGCAGAAGAAGGCTCTCCGGATGCCGAAAAGCTCAGGCAGGCGCTGGAAAAATAAAATACAGAGGGAGCTCAGAATAATAAAGAGGTGATCTTTGGGCGTTCAGCGATTTTTTAAAGGTTTTATTCCTAATTCTTTATTCTGCTCCGAAAATAATGGACCAAAGCTACGTTATTCCATGGTTTCGGCAAAAACCACTGCAGGACACGGCACGCCGTGTCCCTACACGAAACATTTTCATTCATTTCCGGGTGAGCCGGCAGGCTCATGACAACTGACTCATGACTCCTGTATTCTTCTCCGAAAATAATGAACCAAAGGTGCGGTATTCCATGGTTTCGGTAAAAACCACTGAAGGACACGGCACGCCGTGTCCCTACATGAAACATTTTCATTGTTTCCGGGTGAGCCGGCAGGCTCATGACAACTGACTCATGACTCCTGTATTCTGATTTTGAAAAATATCATGCAAAACACCATTTTCCTTTCAGAATGCAACTACAAAATCCGCCTAACCATTCTTTCTTTTTTTTGGGGACTTCCGTTTTTCCTTAAATTTCAATAAGTTAAAGCAATAGTCCGATTTTGGCCTGATAATTGCCTGCGGTTTAGATGCGCCTCGATGTCCTTTATCTCTCTAACCTCTTCAAAGGAGACATGTTATGAGAGGCCTGCGTTCCACAAAGGGTTTTACCCTTATCGAACTTCTCATCGTCGTGGTCATTATCGGTATCCTGGCCACAGTCCTTATCTCCAGGTTCTCGGGTGTTAAAGACTCTGCCTACCTGGCGCACTGCAATACCCTGGCCGATCAGGTCAAACTCGCTGCTATGGCTTACACCGCTTCGCGTATCGATGGTGCTGAACCAGCCACTATCGCCGATATGGTGAAGATCGATCCTGACCTTGCCTACTGGGTCGACGATGCAATATACAACAACATGAAGGTCACCATCGCTGGTGGTGTAGCGACCATCGAACATGATCTAATCACGGAGCTTACAAACGCAGCGGTTGACCTGGGGACCGGGGTGGTAACCCCAGCCTCGCTTACTGAATAACGCATGAGAAGTTTTTCCGGAGCGGATCTCGTGATTATGAGCGAGCTTATTACAGCCAAGTATATAGAAATCCCCGCCCCGGAAATAGTATCGATTTGATGAAGGCCCGGCACCAGTTGTGGTGCCGGGTCTCATACTTTTAACACCATCTGAAAAATTCCTTCAAAAAAATCCGGCAAGGCTTGACTTAAGGCCTGAAATAAGTAGATAATAAAGTAGATAATAAAGCAAATCGAAAAGAGAGAATCGAGCGTCCATCATGATCAAAGCCCGGCCGGACAATTCGGGTTTCACCCTGATAGAACTGATGATAGCGCTGACAATACTCGCGATCGTGATTACTATTGGTGCGCCCAGTATCAGCGGGTTCGTCCAGGAAGGGCGGATCAAGTCCGGGGCGCGGGCTGTGGCTGTGTCGATCCAGACAGCTCGGCTGAAGGCGATCAGCGGGAACAGGCGCTGTTATCTTGATCTTGCGCCGGGTTCGCTCACCCCGACCGACAGCTTTTATACAATCTGGCTCGACACCAACGGCAATCAGACCTATGACACCGGTGAGGTAGACAGCACCCGGCTGGCCTTGCCTGATACCAGGTCCGGATTCGGCGGTTTCATGCTTCCCCGTGGAGTGTCTTTCGGTGTGGGCGGCGACTCGCCTCCATCAACCGGGCCGGATGCCGGGGCAATCCCAGCCGATGGAGTGGATTTCGGCGGCAGCGACAATGCCTGGTTCAACTCCCGCGGGGAGGGCACCGCAGGCTCGGTTTTTTTCACTGGTGAAAACGGCAGCAACTATGCGGTCACTGTTTCCAATCTGGGCGCTGTTCGCACCTGGCGCTGGGAGGACAACCAATGGAAATAAAGCCACGCCTGAGGGGCGAGAAAGGGTTTTCTCTTGTTGAAATAACCGTTGCCCTGGCAGTCGGCGCAATCGGGCTGCTGGCGCTTGCCGGGATTATCGTTTACACGATGAACACCAACCGCTATGCCACAGACATCTCGATCGCCACTGCCCTGGCGCGCCAGAAAATCGAGCAGATCAAGCTGACCGAATACAACTATGTGGTAAATGAAACTGAATATAATATAGACCAGAACGGCAACCAGATAACCAGCGGCAGGTACTCCCGGGCGACCGAGGTGAGAGAGAACGAGGCTGGTTTCAACACCAAGACCGTGGACGTAACGGTTTATTTCAGCCCGACTATGGAGGACACGGTCAGAAAGGCCTTAGTCTCAACCATAATCTATCCATAAGCCTGGATATAACAAAGGATTCTGTCAAATGTGCCCTCTGCTGAAAGAGAAAAACAAAGGTTTCAGCCTGGTGGAACTGCTGATCGGCCTGACTATGACTATGATCATAGTAGGGGCCGTTATCAACCTGTTTATCAACCAGAGCAAATCTTACAACAACGAAAGCCTGCGCCAGGAAATGTTCCTCACAGGCAGGATCGCCCTGGATGAGATCCAGCGGGAGGCGATGAACGCAGGCACCGGGCTGCCTGGGCTTTTCTCCTCGGTTCAGGTCATGAATGGAGCAGCAGGTGAGCCGGATACTGTGACCTTTATTTACATACCTCCCACTGACATCACTTTAAAATTACAAAAAAGCCCGGCTCCAACCGCACAAACCTTTTTTATGACCACTGACTCAGATATAGATCAACTGGTACTGGGCGATCACCTGATTATTTGGGATGAAACTGGGTTTAACATTATCGAGCTCACTCAAATACTCGTCAGCAACGGCAAAGTGAATTTCGTGCCGCCGGCTGGAGTCAATACACCCGCGGGCCTGGATCATGCCTATGATCCACCGACAACGCATATTGCCCGGGTTGCAGTGTATTCGATTACAGTGGACAACGATACCGATACCGATCATCCGTTTCTGTACAAGTTCCGGGGCAATTACCCCGTGGGAACAGTAGCTTACGATATTGAAGACCTTCAGGTCACAATCATTTTCGCAGACGGCGATACGGCGGGCGTAGCTAATGATACCGATACCGATGAGACGAACGATGCGATGGACCTGCGGGGGGTCCTGGCGACGGTTACCGCACGCAGCTCGCGGCCTGTGGAAGACTATCAGCTTAGTGAGGATGGTTATTACCGGCAGGAATTCACCTCGACAGTCTCCCCGAGGAACATAATCTATTGATCCAGTGCGGTTGAGGTAAAGTGAGGCTTTCCGGGAGGAGTGCGATGAAACTTTTAAGGAAAATAACCAGGTGCGAGCGCGGAGTGGCGCTTGTCACGATGCTGCTTCTTTTGAGCGCGTTGACCGTCCTTGCCGTGGGTGCGGTAATGGTAAGCTCTATCGATTTGCAGCTCGCCAGCAATTACTACCAGAACAGCCGCGCGTTCTACGCAGCGGAAGCCGGGATTGAGAAAGCGCTCTCCGATATCCAGAGCATGCTCGACGGCCAGGGGATAGTTAACGATGAGAACCTGGCAACGATCCTGCCGCCGGACCTGGAGCATTTCACATTCGAGGAATTCACGATCCTCCGCTCGGATTCGAACTTTGTCGATACAATCGACACCGGGCCTTACATGGGCATGGTAAGCCTGAACCAGCCGATTAACATAACATCAAAGGTTATCGGCCCGGGCAACAGCCGCTACCACATAGTTGTAGCGGTCGAGGGCTTGCAGATACCGATTTTCCAGTTCGGTGTATTCTACGATGACAGCCTGGAGATCCACAACGGCCCGCCGATGGATTTTATCGGCAGGGTACACACCAACAGCTCGCTCTTTCTCGGGACCAACTCCACCACACGCTTTCACAGGATGATCACAATTGCCGGAGGCCTTTACCGATTCCGCATCTGGAACCACGAGACATTCAGCGGCACGATCCAGATCCAAGATCCCGGCGCTACCTTTGTAGACCTGACTTACGACAGCGAGGATTATGCCGGCAATGACGAGGGCTGGGTAACCCGAACCAACGCTGATTTCGGCGGCCGACTGCGTACCAGGGCCCACAATATCACCCCTCTCGGCATGCCGATTCCCCGAACAATCAATCCGATCGAGATTATCAAGCGCCGCAATGCGGGAGACGAGTCGTCATTGAAGCTCGAGCGCCTGGACTGGAAAGCGGATACGCGGATCTACGCCAACTCGAATTTCACCTCCATCTCGATCATGAACAATACGGGAAGCCCCAAGGTTTTTTCCGACCCATCGGCCCTTTCGTCCAGCTACCACGCTTTCTACGATGACCGAGAGGGTCAGTGGACCGACCTGCTGGTGCTGGATATCTCCAAACTCACGTCAGGTGATCTCGGCAACGGGATTATTTATATTTCAATCGACGAGGAATCCGGGCGACACAAGGGAGTCAAACTGATCAACGGCTCCATGCTGCCTGCGCCGATGACTGTTACATCGGACAATTCGGTATATATCCATGGAGACTACAATACCACTAACTGGCAGCCCTCGGCGGTGATGGCGGATGCGGTTTACATGCTTTCGAATAACTGGTCGGATGCAGCAAACCCAGCGCCGTCACATACCCTGAGAAGCGCATCGGATACTGAATATCACGTGGCCATACTCTCCGGAGACACTCCCAACACCTCCGCCTACAATGGCGGCCTGGAGAACTTTCCACGTTTCCTGGAAAATTGGAGCGGCCAGACCTGTACCATTGTCGGCTCTTTTATCAATCTTTTCCTGAGCGACAACGCCGCCGGCCAGTGGGCCTACGGCAATCCAATTTACACGGCCCCGGCCCGCGACTGGTGGTTTGACCTTAATTTTCTGGATTTCGACAAGCTTCCACCAGGCACCCCCTCTGTGGGTTCAGTTCTGCGTATCGCATTCCGCCAGGAGTTTTTCGAATAGGCAAACCAGGCAATCTGCATAGATGCTTCACCCCTCCCGGAGCGGGGGGCGGGTTTATAAATCCGCCCCCCTTTTTTACCTGATAAATGCTGTGGAACCGGCAAGGACGGTTCGTGAATTGCCATTTCCGGAGAAGTATTTGATCAAGGGGAGTGGTCTCAGAAGCTGTAGGCGAGGGATACCCTGTGGGTCTGGTTCAGGTCCCGGTGGCCGATCCAGGCGTAATCCACAGCCAGCTCGCGCACCTTGAGACCTGCTCCGAACGTGAGGTTTCTTTCATCAAGGCCGGTGCGCAGGAACATTCTTTCGTAGAGCGAGTATTCAGCGCCCAGGTGCAGAAGGCTCATCAGGTAGGCGCTGGTAGAACCATAATTGGCCCGCCTGCGTTCAACCGGCACCGAGACCTCCACGGCTGCGATCAGCCGCCCGCCGGGCAGGCGAAAGCCCTCCTCGAGTGCCACTCCGGCTGAGATCCAGGGTTTGATATACTCTCTCTTTCCGGTCGAATAGGCGAGAAAACTGGTTGTAATATCGCGGGCTGAAACACTCACAAGCAGCGGCATGAACCATCTCACGCCGAACACCGCTCCTGCGTCGAATCCAAAACCGGTAGCCGTGACATCCAGATAGCGCTCGTGCAGGATTTTGACATTGGCCCCGAAATGGTTCCTTTTGCCGAATTTGCGGCCGAAACCGGCCAGGATGACGAAATCGTTTTTCGAGATATAGCGGTCGATAACCGGCCGGTTATCATCTCCCAGTTCTCTATCCGGGTCTTCAAGCCGGGTGACAAGCGGAATACCTCCCACACCGAGATGGATCAGGCCCACCCCGACAGTCATCGGGCCGGCCTCACGGCTAAGGCGGCGCGTATAGCCGATAAAGTTGTAAACCACCTCACCATCGAACCGCTCGCTGTGCATGAACGCGATGCTGTTCGGCTGCGCATCCACTGTCCGCGCCATTCCGGCCGGGTTCCAGTAAAGCGCCTCCGGGCCGGTTGCCAGAGTATGGAACGCGCTGCCCATGGCCAGCCCCCTGCCGCCGACACCCACACTGAACGATTCACCGGCGTACTTGCTCTGGGCGGCAAGCAGTGCGGGCACAAGGAGCGAAACCAGCCAGAGGGCCCTGAACAGGGTGTGAAAATTATTTAAGATTTTCATCCTGAACCACGCAAATTTCTTGACAAGGGAGGGGCAATGAAGGTAAAATTCATCCTGACAGGCACATTTTAATTCAGGCATTTGTCAGCACAAAGGGATTTGAGCCAACCGGTGTTTTCAGCCAGCGAGATGGTCCCCCTCCCATGAGATCGCTAAAACTCACGGCGGTACTTCTCTGCCTGATCCTGATCGGGGTTCTGCCGAAAAAGAGCGGCCAAAACAACCAACCGGCCATCGCAACTATAGTAAGTGATGCGGTTTCCGCAAACGGTGAATTCCACCCTGGGCTACCAAGGGGTGTTTCTGGTGATGACGCCAGCCCGTTAGCCCTTGGAGAGGAAATATTCATGAAACACTGTTCTGCCTGCCATTCAACAAGATTTGTCTGGCAGAGCGGAATTCTTGCCGGCGAGGCCGAATCGGTTGTGGCAACCATGTTGGCCAAAGACCGCATAAATCTCAACTCCCGCCAGCACAACCCCCTTCTTGAATACCTTAATTCAAGACTGCCTAAAAATTAATCTGCTTCCGGGCGAAGAATCCTCGATATCTCCGGTACTCTATCCACCAGGTACTTCCAGCGCGTGCTGATTATCCGCACCACAGGAAAGGACAGCGCCAGTCCCAGCCCCCCGGCCAGTGCTGCGACAGCATTCTCACTTTTACCCCAGCCGAAAAGGCTGTTCAGGTATAGAGAGCCGGCAATGAAAGCCAGGAGGAAGGCGATGGGAATCAGGTAAAGAACCACCGTACCCCGAATTATCACCCCCTCGTTTATCGAGAGTTCCACCAGGTCCCCTGCTCTTGCGCCAAGCGGATTCCTTACAACTGCCAGCGCCTTTTTCCCGCTTTCGAGCGAGGAGATACAGGAACCCGATTCAGAACAGCCGTCGCACATCGCACTGCGGGTTACTTCCACCTTTGCCCAGTCGCCCTCATATTTCAAGACCCTGGCCCGGCTGCAAGTCATCCGCTCTGTTTTCGCCGGAGTATTACTCATCTGGTTCTCCCCCAAGCAAATTCCTCAGATACTCCAGTTTCGAAGGGGCCTGTTCAAGTCCTGCAAGACTGATTTCACGGAACTCGCAGTCGATCTCATCGAGCCTGATCAGAAGGCTGTCGATTACCTCGGAGAGCCTTTCAGCAGGTATGCGGGCCTTGCGGCTTTCGAGTTTTGTCTGAAGTTCTCCGTGTGGGCCGAGTTCGTACGAAAAAGCGGCCAGCTCGAGCCGGCCGTCCTGGGCCCGGCGCGTAACGATCAGAAAGTGCCAGTTCCTCTCACCCCTTGTCAGGCGGTCGAACAGGAACAGCTTGTGATATTCTACTTCCTGTGGGTCGAACGCACTTGAGATCACCTCAAGGATGTGTTCGCTAGTCAGTGCAGGATTATTTTTTCCAGCGGCATTTTCGGCAGTCATGGCAAGTCCTACAAGTGATACTAATGTTTGGAATATTCCTGGCGAAGTTTCCTGCCGGCGTTCACCATATTGACCAGCTTGGGATCAACCCCCTCCCAGCCCCGGGTTTTGAGACCGCAGTCGGGGTTAACCCGGATTGATTCCGGAGGCAGGTAATGGAGAATATCGTGACACGCTTATCTCCTTTATATTTACAAAATCAAGCCTTATTCCCTGAATAATCTCCTACAATATAATGTAAGAACGCGGGAAGAGAAAATTTTTAACCCGGATTATTCATAAATTCTTTGGCCGATTTTCTAAATTGTTGATTACTAATGAAAAACAGCTCACAATATTATGGGAGTAGGTAAACCATGGATAAAAGATTTTTTTATCAAAGAACTTACCTGCTGATTGTGTTAGGTATATTAGGATTATTTAATATATTGGCATCAGAGGGAACTGAGTACTATGATACAAGGGATTTAAATGGAGACTATTCGCATCAAGGAAGTACTGATTTTTTCTTTATGCGATATGGTCCATTTAGTTATCTTCAAAATGCAGTTAATTATATGAATCAGTGTGGTATTGATCCTGAGTTAAATGATGCGGGACCTTATGGTGGAGGTGACTGTCCCCCACATGGCTATTATCACGAGCAGAATAGAGCAATTGATTTTCATATTCATACTGGTTGGGAAGATAGAATGAATGCAGCTTGGGCTTGTTTCGAAGCGGGATTTACCAGAGTCTATACAGGTGATGCGAGCGTTGCAGCTCATTACACTAGTCAAGGTAAATCCTGTATATACAAAGCTGATTACGCAGTTTACCAGTTCCATGCCGACAATCGTGCTTTAGAATGATACCTCTTACACACTTTCTATTTACTGTGGACTTTTTTACATTTTAAACAAGCAAACATCTATCTCGTTACAACCTTTTTCTTAAGGAGAATCGATAAATGAAATATGCAGCTCATAAAATCTCGACCAACGTTCTTGTCTTCCTACTGTCTATACTGGCTCTTGTGGTTTCCACCAATGATTTGGCTTTTTCTTCACCGGCGGGTCAGAGTGCAGGATATTCTTTTCATATTAATAATTCAATTTACATTTCCCGCGCTATGAATACCGATTTGGAGAGAATATTTTCCGCGAGCGATAATCTGAAAATTAGGGCTCACAAACTAGCTCCCAATGGACTTTACTTTGCCGTCAGGGCTAGAAATCTGGAGAGGCAGTATCCTATTGAGCACGAACCTTCGGTTAGATATGGTGAGGATCTTTTGATTTTAGACAGCCGTGGTGAAATTCTGCAAAAAATTGAAGTCGATTTAATCGTAGACCTTGCTTGGGATTCGCAAGGTGAGCGGGTAGTCTACCTTACGGGATCTTATGAAAGATCCCGTAAACTCACTGATTCTCCGATTGGACATGTTTTAAGCATGTTCGACATTACCACCGGAGAAAAACGGCAGTTAATTGCAGCAGAGGCAAATGAGGTATTTCTAAATGCCGCCTGGGCAAATTATGACGGTAATATCTATCTAAAGAAGAGAGTGTCTAGAGAATTCGAAGGACATGAAGGCGTATTCAAGTATGATCTGGCTTCCGCAAAACTTACTCCCACAATTCTCAAATCAGTTAATCTTTCTCCTCGAGGCAGATACTGTTTCCTGGATAGCGATGTAGGTAATGCTGGTGCAGAGTTGTATGACACGAGTTCGGACAGGGAAGTAGAGCTAGTTGTTCCCACGAAAATGAAACAAAGTTGGATTGATCATCCGGATATAATGTTTTTATCATCCCTAACGTTAATCGACTGGATGAAATTGGGGAGTAAGACTTATGCGATTGTCTGCAATCAGGGTATCGACGGTGCTTTACAAAGGCTCCAAATATCAGGATTTTGGCAATTAGACTGTGAGAGCGGATTATTAACAGAGCTGTCAGCACCTAAGGGCATTTCACCTACTCCGGGAATTTCGGGATATCAAGCTCCAGCCGGGCTAAGGGATGGTATAATCGTCTGGGCTCTACCTGATTCCAAAGGAGGTTACAAAGCCTCTATCGCTAATAAATAAAAATCTATGTCGGCGTCTTTTTCTGTCGATATGTTTCTTACTACTAATTGGAAGCGGCGGTTGAGGCTGGTAGCCCTTGCCGCCGTTTTTTTCCTTCGTAGTAAATCCTATATCGAGAGAGAAACCATATGTACAATGCAAGAATAATACTCTTAAGATTAAGTAATTGCATAATTGTTGCGTAAAAAAAACTCAGAGAAAGGAAATGGACAAGAAGGAAGCAAATTACTTTTGAGAAAACAGTAATACCCATGCAACACACGTCCGGCCTGCTTGCGCGCTTTTTTAGTGAAAGTTTACGCCCACTTTCTAGCGTGACTCGCACTGCTGATACCCGCCGATGAGGATTAAAGACATGACAGAGCAACCAGCCAAGCGACTACTTGATCGAGAAAGAATCGACAAATTCATCGCCAAGAATCTTATTCCTACAATAACCTTGCTACGTGAGTTAGTAGACTACGGCGTCGATTTGATAATAAAAAGCAATGAGAAAGGTGGCTCTCTAGTTGATTTAATCATCATAGGCCACTTTTTTAAACACGCTATTACAATGCTCGATGCCGTGGAAATACAGTTATCTCGCGGTGCGGTCTTTTCTGCTGGTGTCTCGGCTCGGTCAATGCTTGAAGCATACATTTACCTCGCGTGGATTCTTGAAACCGACACAGAGAACCGTGGCCGCCAATTCTATGTATGGCATCTCAGACAGAAGCGAGCACGGGTGAATCAATTCATTCCAGGGACTCCAGAACATGAACGCTTCAATAAACACACTTCAACGCTGCCTGATATGAAAGACCCTACAAAGCGTGCAATACTTGAGAAAAAAGCAATAAAACAGGAAGCCGAGATTACTGCCGTTCTGACTAACGCGAAAAACAAGTCGATAAATGACGAATTTGAAAGACTCAAGAAAAGGCACTTTGATGTGCCATGGTACAAACCTGCCGGTCCATCATCTATCGGTGAGATGACTAGAAAATTATCGCTTGAAAAAGAATACGACTTCTTTTACTCCCACTTCTCAGACATTAGTCACGCAGGAGCATTCGAGGAACATGTGAAATTCGATGGAAAAGCAGTCAACTTCGAGCCAATCAGGAGTCCGAAGGATATTCGCACCATAGTCTTCGTTGTTGCAACGTTAGCGTTTCGTATCTTTCGTCTCATTATCAACAAGTACTTCCCTCAAGACATACAATCTTTCACAGAACGATACATTACTCAATGGCGAACCCCCTTCTTGTCTATCCCGGAAGTTATCATTAAGGAAGAATAAGCAACAGGGAATCCCCAAAAAAGAATTCAGGCGATAAAAATAGCTGCATATTTTTGCGTCTGATCTTTGACAATATCCATATATTTTCTTTTTCTCAAAAACACAACATATAGTATTCAGATTATTTCATTTTCTTATCATTTTGTTTCAAAAATCCATCATTTTCTTTCACTTATTCTCAAACTCGAACCCTCTATTTTGTCCGCAACCCCCTATAAAACATCGTTTTGTCCGGGCGCTTTAGACAACATTTTGATATTTCTTACCCCCCCCGTTTACACCCTGTTCGGGCGACCAACCGGTCGACCCTACGGGCTTGGAATTATGCTTGATTGAATAATTCCAGTTATCTAAAGGTGATACTCCCCTAGAAAGGACTCTGTTATGGCTTGTGGCAATTTATGAATAATTCAGGCTCAGTTGGTGATTAATTTATCGCAGCAGATAATGGGATTCGGGGCCGTCCGAACCTGGATTGATTTGAAATCGGCTGTGAAGCGTTTCAGGGCGGCTAATATTCTTAATTTTGTCTCACAATCCGGTTTTCATGATCCCAAAAAACTGCCAATACCGCAATCTGACAGATCGTCGGGGTCAGTCGGAGGGTTCGCCTTGCTGTTATCCTCTTTGCTTTCGAACCAGCTTTCGGCACCCCATAAAACGGTCAGGGCCAGAACCAGAAAGATCATCTGGATCAACTGGGCTGTTTTCCTGAATGCTGCCATGTAACCATCCTCCGGGAGAAGGGGCAATGAATCGGTGATTTTCTTTTTGCAATTCCTGTACCATTTTTACCTCCCGGAAATCCTTGCGAATAAATCCTTTTAATCGGTTTCTCCGGCATCAATAGCCGAAAACTTCTTGAAAAAACCAGGCAAAGATTTCCACTCAATAGTTGAATTATTTTAGACTCAACTCTCTATTTATTGACAACATTTTCTCTATCTTCTATCTTTCTGGCAAGGTGTTCCCTATCTTGCCCGCATGTATGTAATACAAGCACAGGAGAAAAGCGATGCCTGAAAACCCGAGGATTAAACGCAAGGAATTTCTAGCCCGTTGCGGCAGCACCATTCTGGGATTGGGGCTCGAAGTCTCCTGCAGTACGTCTGAAAACAGGCCAGCAAGCGGTGCACAAGCCAATCCCACTCCAGAAAGGGCCAGCGATAAAAGCCCGGTAGTGGCATACCGTACCCTGGGACGGTCAAAAATAAAAGTGACTGAAATCGGATTCGGTGCCAGCCGGACCATGGATCCGACTCTGATCAGCTATGCCTTTGAGAAAGGGATAAATTTCTTTGATACCGGCCGGGCTTACTATAACGGCCAGAATGAGCGCCTGGTGGGTAAGATTTTCAAAGACAAACGCCAGCAGGTCGTGATAAACTCCAAGATCAAACCGGACAGCCTGGAGAGGATGCGCAGAGACCTGGAGACAAGCCTCAGTGCTCTGGAAACGGATTATATCGACTGCTTGCTGATTCACGGTGCCTCCAGACCCGAACATATACAGGGCGAGGAGACAATCGAGTTTTTCAGCCGGGCCAGGGAAGAGGGCAAGATACGCACGTTTGGTTTCAGCAGCCACAGCAACTTTATCAAGCTGCTGAGCCTCGCTGCAGAGAAACCTTTCCATGAGGTGATCATGGCACCTTATAACTTTCTCGGCAGGTACACGCACATGCTCGGTGGAAGCAAGAAAGAATGGGACGCCGAGGAGCTGGAGAAAGCGATCAAGAAATGCGGCGAGGCAGGCGTGGATTTTATCTCCATGAAAGGCTGCTCAGGCGGTTATATGAAAGATGAAACAGGACGCGAGACATACCAGGCAGCGCTTAAATGGATCCTGCGCAATCCTTATATGAAAACCACAGCCACGGCAATGGGGAATTTCCAGGAGATCGAGGAGGACGCCACAGCGATGGTTGGAGGCGGCCTGGGCCAGGCCGAGTGGCAACTTCTTGATCGCTATGCCTCACGCTACGGCAAGAGTTACTGCCGGATGTGCGGTAACTGCGAAGGCCTGTGCCCGGCGGGTGTCAAGGTGGCAGAGGTGAACCGACTTCACATGTACGCTGTGAGCTACGGGGAAGATATGAAACACCAGGCGCACCTCTCTTACTCCGCTCTGGGTGCTGGAAGCGCCGCCGCCTGCGAAAGTTGTGAAACCTGCACGGTTCACTGTGCATACGGGCTGCCTCTGGGCAGAAAATTGAAAGAGGCCCATGCAGTGCTGAGCTAGATCATCATTAGACGAAAAAAGGCGGTTCGTGAACCGCCCTGTATACGCAAGGGGCATGGCATTCCGTGCCCTTTTGCTATAAAGATCCTCTTGATTACATCAACTGCCAACCCGCCTTACTGGTGGTACAGTCGCAGCAATGCTGCCGGTCCGAACTGGGGCAGATCGAAGAACAGTTCCTGTTCGTCTTCCTCTGGCTTGCGTTCGATTCTGAGAGGCATCGGCCAGGGATTGCGCGATGCCAGGGTCAGGGTTGCGCGGAGGTATTCCTCTGCTTCCGGCAGCCGCAGGCGAACCCTTGCTCCGCCCCTCTGCAAATCATCAGCCAGCCTCAGATCCGGTCTCAGGATGCAGACAACGACATCCTGCTCAGTGTCCCGGCTGTTCGCCGGTATGTAAAATACCTGGCCTTTCAGGCCCGGAGTCAAGCCCAGCGCATGGGGTTCCAGGATCCATTCCCGTCCTTTGAGGTTTAGAAACAGGGGGCGGTAGGCCCGGGCAAGCTGGAAATCACGCGAGAGTTCGGTTTCCGAGGGAATCACTCCCCAGAGAAGTTCCTCTTTGAGAATCTCTTCGGCTCTTTCAGTGGAGAGCTCAGTTTCAGGGCCCAGGTCAGCCACAATCGGGCGCAACAGCCCCATAAACGCAATCCGGCCCAGGTCTTCGAGGTCAGGGCCTGCCAAACAGAGAACATCAATCCCCCGGCACTCTGAAATACTCGGTGGCGGCGTGGCAAAGGCGAGTTTTTTCTGCTGATTCACCATATCGACAAGCAGCCGGCCCACTTGACTGCGGTTTCCGGACAGGCTGTATGCAGCACGGTTATGAACAACTGTCAGGCTGTCATCATGGGCGAAATCGATGCCGCTGGTACCCCAATCATCGAAGAAAAATCCCTCGGCATGGGGGTAGAGATCGAGCATCCTGCGCTGCTGTTCGATCATTTCCCGGCCGAACGGGCTCCCTGCTGCGGCATGCATCAGCAGACCGCTTTCTCGATAGACCATGGGGCGGCCATTTTCATCAAGCGCGGTATCATCTGCGAAACGCTCGCCGGCGATCTTCTTAGAGCAATAGCTGTTAAACGGCGAATAAAGCACCGAGCGCAGCTTGAACTGAACAAGGTTCTCGATACAGGATCGCACGAGTGTGACCGATATATTATCGTATTGCGGCACAGTGTTGCTGGTCCAGGTAAAATCATCGAAACGCAGTGCCTGGGGCGGAACCCATTGCCCGCTGCGGTAATAATTCCAGTCTATTTTCGCCAATTTCACTTCCCGGCGCTGAAGGCCGGCCAGCACCGAGTTCGTATATCCTGTGGGCACGATCCGGCTCAGGAAACCCTCAGCCGAGCTTAACCTCCGCGAAGGCTGGAAATAATCGCCGTATTTTTCAGCAAAGATCCGCAGCGAGCTGCGCCAGTCATCCTCGTGGGCGTAAAGCCAAAGCGCTGTTTCCAGGGTTCTTCCTTCACCCATGCCGACAAGGTCGAAAGTAATCCTCAGCCAGTCACACTCAGCCGGTCCGGGAGAAACACCTTCAGGCAGCCGTGCCGGTTCCACTGTGAAACTTACCCGCACGCTCCGGATCTCGAGCGGCACTGCCAGGCTGAAAGCCGGTCCCCCTGCTTTCCAGATCGAGACCAGGGGGATGGAAATGCTCGCATCCTTTTCCCCTCCCGGACCATAGATAAATTTCGCTCCGGTTCTTCCGTCCAGCAGCAGCGGTTCGCTGCCGTTAGGGACCCAGAAATAGAAGTCTTTTGGCAGAGGAATCAGGTATGAAAAGCGCACTGAGCGCAAAGGAGCCTTTTTGTCTGTCACTGAAGCCTGAAAATTCATATAGACACCCTCACGGTCACCCCAGACTTTCTGCTTTAGACTGTACTCGGCCCGGCAGACCCGCTTCTCGAAAAATGCTGAGTTTTCTTCCTCCACAAAATTTCTCACTTTCACCGAATCCCTTAAATCGCAGCAGGTCAATAGCTCGAGTTCATCGTAAATTTCTATCCCGAATCCGGCTGCCCGGTCGGTTTCAGGCCAGGGTCGCAGCAGGTCGTAATCTGAGCGCTCCTCGACAATACTGGTCACACGTCCGCTCAGCGAGTGAAGTTCGATCCTCATCCCGCCGCCGGTGATCTTGACCTGCTTATCCGGCAGAAGTTTAAGGGGTGGCTCCAGGGTACAGGAGGAACCAACAATTGCCAAAAGAAAGGCGGATAAGATCAGAATTTCGCCTGGCTTTCGAGGTCTGCAACTTTGTTTCACAGGAGGACCTCCGATAGATTTTATGTTCTGTGGCCGGTGAAGTTTACCCTCCCAAGGCCGTGACTTTATCTTGAGATCTGCCTATTCGCCTTATTCAGAGACACCGGCAGCCTGCTCAAGCAATTCTGCGCAACGCTGCGAACCCAGGACGGCCATTATCATGGGAAGCTCCGGGCCGTGTCTTCTGCCTGTCAGGGCAAGCCTGACCGGCAGGTAAAGCATCTTTCCCTTGACTGAAACCGCTTTACCTACAGAGTTAAAAAGGGACTTCATCTCCTCGACCCCGGCAGTGCCCTGTTCCCTGAGCCGGCGGGCTGTTTCGGACAGTACTATCCGGGCTTCCTCGCTGCCGAGCAACGCCTGGTCCTCAGCGTGCTCGATCCGGGGAGTTTGGCCGCTGAAATTATCCAGGTGCTTACGGATATCTGCCAGCACCTCGAGCTTTTCGCGGCAGGCAGAAACGATCAGGTCGAACTGTTCGGGGCTGAAAGCTTGAGCGCGTTTTCCTGCGAAGGTGGCGAGCAGTTCGCCCAGCCTTTTTTTTTCGAGGGAGCGGATATATTTACCGTTGAGCCAGCGCAACTTTGTTTGGTCAAACACTGCTGCGCTTTTTCCCAGGCGCGTAAAATCGATTTCAGCTTTCAGCCGCTCCGGTGGAAGGAAATCCTCTCCGCTTTCCGAGGACCAGCTCAACAGGCTCAGGTAATTGATCAGGGCATCCGGCAGGTAACCCCCGGCTCGGAACTCGCTGACACTGATTGCGCCGTGGCGCTTGCTCAGGCGCTGGTTGTCCGGCCCCATGATCATGGGTATGTGCGCAAAAACGGGCGGGTGGGTTCCCAGGCCGGAGTAGAGCATGAGCTGGCGCGGGGTGTTGGAAAGATGGTCATCCCCGCGGATCACATGGCTAATCCGCATCGCTATGTCGTCCACCACCACGGCGAAGTTGTAAGTGGGCCTTCCATCCGAGCGCAGGATAATAAAATCACCGATATTGGCGTTATCAATAGAGACATTACCCTTCACCAGGTCTTTCCAGGAACTGGCCCCCTGCCCTACCCTGAAACGAATGCTCGTGGGCTTGCCTGACTCACCCGGCTTGTTCGGGCCGCTCATTTCCCCCCTGTAAACAGGGGATTCTCCTCTAGCGAGACGCTCGCCTCGGAAAGCTTCCATATCTCCATCGGCCAGGCGGCAGTAGTAAGCCAGTTCGCGCTCTACCAGCGACTTGGCGGCCTTGCGGTAAAATTCTCCGCGCTCGCTCTGGCTGTACGGTTCGAAAGGGCCGCCCTTATCGGGGCCTTCATCCCAGTCCAGCCCGAGCCAGTGCAGGTCCTTGATGATTGATTTCTCACTTTCGGCTGTCGAGCGCTCGAGGTCGGTATCCTCGATGCGCAGGATAAAAGCACCACTCTCTTTGCGCGCAAGAAGCCAGTTGAGAACCGCTGTGCGCGCATTCCCGATATGAAGTTTTCCAGTGGGCGAAGGCGCAAAACGTACCCTGAACTCGTTTCCCATAACTTTCAACTCCTTGATACTACAGGCGAATCATTGCAAATTTCGTCTCATCGCTCTTTTCAGCCTGGATTTCCTCACGCTGCGGAACCAGAGGAAAATCAGAATCGCCACAGCCAGGGCAACCAGACCCAGCCCCAGGTTCAGTTTTTCGAGCACGGATTTTATGTGCTCCCACTTCTGCCCCAATTTGTAGCCCAGATAAACCATCAGGGCATGCTGGAGGGTAATTCCGCAGATGATCGGCAAAATAAATTTACGGGGACGCAGCCTGCTCACTCCTGCGAAAAGGGGCACTATGGGGCGCAAGCCGACCAGAAAGCGGCTGAAAATTATCGTCCCGACACCCCATTTTCTGTAAAAAAGCGCGATCCTGGGCAGCAGGTCCTCATGGAACAGGCGTTTGTGTTTCCTGATAAACTCCCTGCCCCGATGAATGCCCACGTAATAAAGCAATAGATTCGTGGCGATATTTCCCATTGCTGTTGAGCCGAAAACCATCACAGGGTCCAGAAACCCGCGTCCGGCAAGGTAGGCTCCGAAAACGGTTATAGTATCCCCTGGAAACGGCGGAATCATGTTCTCCACTGCCGAGGAAACACCTAGCAGGATATAGATAAGCCAGGATGGTAAAATCTCACTTAATTGATAGAAAAAACTTTCGATAGCGATCCACCCCTTTCAGTTTCATTACAGCCGACAATATGGCGGGATAGCTAAATCTTTTGTCTGTCCAGGATTCATTTTAGCGGTTATTAAACAGGCATTCATTTTTCAGCTATTACCAGAACCACGGCCCTGGCGGCAATGCCCTCCCCGCGTCCCAGGGCACCGAGGCCCTCGTGGGTTTTCGCTTTCACGCTTACCCTTTCGATATCCACTCCGAGGATCCGGGCGATATTCTCCCTCATCTGCTCCATGTATGGAGCAAGCCTGGGTCTTTGCGCGATAACGGTAGCATCGAGGTTTACAGCGTGAAAACCTTTTTGTTCGAGCTTTCTGACAACCCGGGCCAGTAGAACTGCGCTGTCCGCATCCTTGAAAGCGGGATCATCGTCCGGGAAATGAGAGCCGATATCACCCAGGGCAGCCGCTCCGAGAAGTGCATCGGTAACTGCGTGCAGCAGGACATCCGCATCGCTGTGTCCGGCCAGCCCCTTTTCGAATGGTATTTCCACCCCGCCGATAACAAGCCGCCGACCCCCGGCCAGGGTGTGTACGTCGAAACCCTCGCCGATCCGCAGGGTGCCGCCCGGCTTATTTTCAGCCATTCTGTCTCCTTTCAGCCGGGACTCAAGATATTCCAGGTCCGACTGTTCGGTAACCTTGATATTGCCCGCATCCGATTCCACGATACGCACTCGCTTTCCGAGCTTTTCGCACAGGGAGACATCATCCGTGCCTGTGAAACCATCGCGCATGGCCGCCTGGTGCGCCCCAAGGATCATTTTCAATGGAAAACTCTGGGGAGTCTGGGCAAGCCAGAGGTCCTCCCTTTGGACTGTGCTCTCCACGAACCCGTCTTTTTCACGTTTGACCGTATCACGCACCCGGGTGCAGGCTGCAGCAGGAGTGCCCTCTGCGGCAAGCTTCAGGGTCTTATGGACCACATCAGGCGAGACCAGCGGCCGGGCGGCATCGTGGATAGCCACCACCTGGATCTCATCGGGATCGAGAACTTTCAGGCCGTTATAGACAGACTCCTGGCGCGTGGCGCCGCCTGGCACGGCCTGGATCAAGTCTTTCTCGCCAGGCTGAAGGTTTGCGATGAAATCGTCCATCGTATCTGCGGGCAGGACCACCACGATCTTTCCTATCTCCTCCAGGGATAGAAACAGGTCTATACAGTGCCGCAGGATACTCTTGCCGCCGAGTTCGATAAACTGCTTTCTGACCGGCCCGGCCATGCGGCTCCCGCTGCCGCCTGCGGCTATGACTGCCGCGCAGGGAACGCTTTTCTGATTTTCGGATGTAGTCATTGAGCTGATTTCAAAAGTGTATTGATAAAAAATCCAAAGTAAAAAGTTTCCGATCGTTATACAATAACCCGCAGAGGCAGGGAACACCTAGCCTCTACCATCAACTCGCCAGTTCAGTTGAATTAGAAGGACTTAATCAAAACAATTTTAAACATCCGTCGCCTTTTCGGCCACTGCACAGGCAACGGCCTGGGCAAGGCGGCTGCAACAGGTTATTTCAACACCTTTGTGATGGATTTTCTCTTCCAGAGCTAGCTGCGGACACACAATTCGCTGGAAACCGAGCTTTGCGGCCTCTTTCAGGCGGGCCTCCAGGTGGCTCACCGAGCGAAGTTCGCCACTCAGGCCAACCTCTCCCACAAAAACGGTGCCGGGATCGAGGACTTTTTCTTTCAGAGAGGAGAAAATCCCGAGGCAGATTCCCAGATCGGCTGCCGGTTCGTAAACCCGGAGTCCTCCGGCCAGGTTGACAAAAACGTCATGGGAGGACATCGGCAGGCCCAGACGTTTTTCAAGGATGGCGAGCATAATGGCCAGTCTTTTGCTGTCGTAGCCAGTGCTCACCCGCTGGGCTGTGCCGTAACCGGTGGGCGAAACCAGGGCCTGGACTTCAACCAGAAGAGGCCGCGTGCCCTCCATGGTGCAGATTACAGCCGTGCCCGGCGAGTCCATGGCACGCCCGGCGATGAAATATCCCGAAAGGTCGCTGACTTCGCGCAGGCCGTCATCTCTCATCTGGAACAGCCCGATCTCGTTGGTGGACCCGAACCGGTTTTTCACTACACGAAGGATACGGTGCGTGTGGTTGCCGTCTCCCTCGAAATAGAGCACAGTATCCACCATATGTTCGAGAATGCGGGGACCGGCAAGGGAACCCTCCTTGGTCACGTGGCCTACCAGAATCACGGTCAAAGTTCCAGTTTTGGCAATGCGAAGAAAGCCGGCGCTTGATTCTCTCACCTGGGCGATACTGCCGGGAATCGCATCCAGCGCGGAGACGTAAACGGTCTGGATTGAATCGACTATCAACAGATCGGGGTTCTGCTGCAGGATCACCTGCTCTACTGACTCGAAACAGGTTTCGGTCAAAAGGTAAAGCCTGTCTGCGCTGTCAATTGCCAGCCTAGCCGCGCGCATCCCGATCTGGGAGGCGCTTTCCTCTCCGGAGAGATAGAGCACGTTTGCACCGGCTTTGGCGAGACTTCCCGCCAACTGAAGCATCAGGGTGCTTTTGCCTATCCCCGGGTCTCCGCCGAGCAAGAGTATCGAACCAGGCACGATCCCACCGCCGAGGATGTTGTCCAGCTCTCCAATACCGGTTTTCAGCCGTGCCAGCCCTGCAGCACTATCAGCCACAGAGCTCAACAGGACAGGTTTCGGACTATCTTTCGCAGCCGGGATTCGATGCGGCATGGCAGTGGAGGAGGCGGAAGGGACTATTATTTTCTTCACCACGCTGTCCCAGGTTCCGCAGACCGCGCATCTGCCGACCCATTTCGGGAATGAGGCTCCGCAAGATGTGCACTCGTATCTGATTTTGGGGTTGCTCATGCTTAATTAAAAAGGGCGAGGCCTGCCTCGCCCCCACAAAAATTGGAGCAATTATGTATTTGCCATAAACTGTAGGAGCAGTTCGCCAGCCAAGCCTACAATACTACCAATTAAATTGTTTGCTTAAAATCAAAAAACATCGAGCTTGATATATTTATCCGGGTGTTCCCTGATTTCGCGGATCAGGTTGCGCGCCTCCAGAGCTGTCTGGCGCAGTTCCTCGTAGAGTTTCTCGTCTTTGAGCATCCTTCCGAGCGCACCCCGGCCGGATTCTATATCGACCAGAAGGGTATCAAGGCGCATTGAGATGTCTTCCAGGCCTGCAATTGCCTGCTGCACACTCTGTGCGTTGTCATCCACCACGGAGCGAAAACCAAGTGCGGCAGAGTCGAGCGAGGACATGGTCTCCTCGAGCAGGCTGCCGTAATGGTCGAACCGCGAGCTGAAATTCCGGGTATTAGCTGTGAATTCCTCAATATTTTCCAGTGTCTGCGCAAACGAGCTTTCTGCGCCGAGCATGGTGTCGAGTCTGGCGACCAGTTTCCGGGCGTCCTCCAGCACGAGGATTGTCTTTTCGACCACAGTCACCCCGTGTTTGATCAGATCGCGCAGGCCCGGGGCAAGCTCGCCTTTCAGGCTGCTGCCCGACTCAGCCGGCGGTCCGTCCTCGATTCGCAGCTGAAGGTATGCCTCGCCGAAAACGTCGGAAGCGTCAATCATCGCAACCGTATTTTCAGTCACCTCGACTCGCTGTTCCACGAAAAAGCGGACCACCGCTTCCCTGCCCTCCAGGCCGATCCACTGCACCCGACCCACAGGCACGCCGGCCACAGTGACATTATCGCCTACCATCAAAAGGCCCACCTGATCGAAACGGGCCGAGTAAAAATTCTTGTTTCTCCGGGCCATAAACCCCGTAAGGTAAAAGATAGTCCAGAGGACCACCAGAAAGGCTACGAAAACGACTACACCAACAATAGTGGCTTCCTTGCGGCTGTTCCCCATGAGGAGACGACTCCGTTGAAGTTAAATCAAGTGTGAACCCTGAATGGGCCTTTCGCACTGCCCTCCAGGAATTGCCTTACGTATGGATTGTCTGTACTTTTCAGCTCACCCGAGGTTCCGCTGAAAATGATCCGCCCGTCCACAAGCAGCGAGATCAGGGTGCCCAGTTTCAGCGCGTTGCTGACATCATGGGTGACAACCACACTTGTCACCCCGAATTGTCTCCGGGTATCAAGGATCAGATTTTTTATCGCATCGGCGGTGATCGGATCAATGCCGGTGGTCGGCTCATCGTAGAGAACCAGTTCCGGATCCATCGCGATCGCCCGTGCCAGACCCACCCGCTTGCGCATGCCTCCCGAGAGTTCTGCCGGCATCTTCCCTTCGACTCCCGACAGGCCCACTGCAGCGAGCTTCGCTATTACGACCTCACGGATTTCACCCTCGCTCATACGAGTGTGCTTGCGCAGGCCCAGGGAGACATTCTCAGCCACGGTCATCGAGTCAAACAGGGCAGCCCCCTGGAAAAGCATGCCCATCCGTCTGCGCACCTGCTGAAGTTCTGCATGTTTGAGCCTGTCGAGCCGGCGGCCGTCGAAATAGACCTCGCCCCTGTCCGGGGTCATCAAGCCGACCATGTGTTTGAGTATCACGCTTTTTCCCGCCCCGCTGCGCCCCATGATCACCAGCGTTTCTCCCCTGGGAACGGAGAGGTTCAGGCCAGCCAGAACCTGCTCATCACCGAAACGCTTGTAAACATCCGTTATTTTGACAATCGAATCATTCATTTTATTATACGGCCGGGAAAAGCAGCATTGCCAGAAAGTAATCGAACACGAGAATCAACAGGCAGTTGGTCACCACGCTCTGGGTGGTCGCCCGGCCCACGCCCACCGCCCCTTTCGAGGTGCAGAAACCATAATAGCAGCCCACCATGGAGATTGTGCCGCCGAAAACGAACGCTTTGAGCAGGCCGCTGTAGACATCGAACGGGTAAACGAACTGGCGCATACCCTGGAAAAACACCTGGCCCGACATGTCGAGGTAGAGCAGGCTCACCACATATGCCCCGGAAATGGCGACCACGCAGCCGAAAGTGACGATAACTGGCATCATCACCAGCCCGGCAACAATCCTGGGAAGCAGGAGGTAACGCACCGGGTCGATAGCCATGGTCTCCAGGGCGTCGATCTGTTCGGTGACTCTCATCGTGCCCAGCTCAGCAGTGATCGAAGCTCCCACGCGGCCGGAGATCACCAGTGCCGTAATTACCGGGCCCAGTTCGATAATTATCGCCTTACAGACAGCCGCAGCAATAAAAACCTGGGGTACATATTCCTCGACCTGGTAGCTCGTCTGTACTGCCAGCACCATGCCGGTAAACAGGCTGGTGACCGCCACCAGCGGAAACGAGCCGATACCGACCTTCATCATCTGGGAGACAATCTCCTGACGCATGCTCCAGATGTAGGGCAGCTCCCCCAGCACGCGCAGCATCAAGACCGAAGCTTCGCCCAGACGGTAAAATCTGCCCAGTACATTTTCACCCAAGCGGGAAAAGAGTCCAAACACCTGTCAGTACAATTCCTCCAAAAAAGATTTGTCTTTGAACTGAGTAAATTCCTTTACAAAGACAAGCTCAACAGTACCGGTGGGCCCGTTGCGGTTTTTCTCAAGAATCAACTGGGCCATGTTTTCTGCGCTACGTCCATCCGGCATTTCTTCCTTACCAGCCTGCTCGGGGCGGTAAACGAAAAGCACCAGATCTGAGTCCTGTTCGATGGCGCCTGACTCACGAAGGTCGGCCAGCCTTGGTCTCTGGTCCGTGCGTGCTTCCACAGCCCGCGACAGCTGGCTCAAGGCCATCACCGGGATGTCGAGTTCCTTGGCCAGCGCTTTCAGAGAGCGACTGATATAACTGACCTCCTGCTGCCTGCTCTCCACACGACCCGAGGTTGTCACGAGCTGAAGATAATCTACAATCAACAGCGCCATGTTTTCAGCCTTATGTAATCTACGCGCCTTGGCCCGCAGCTCAAGAACCGAGATCGCCGGGGTGTCATCAATAAAAATCGGGGCTTCGAAAAGACGGTTAGCCGCTTCGGTCAGTTGGTGCCACTCCAGGTCTGTTAGTTCACCTTTTCGCATTCTATTTACCTGAACACGCCCTATAGTACATAAAATGCGCTGAATGAGCTGCTGCTTGCTCATCTCCAGGCTGAAAACCGCCACAGGCTCCTGTTTTGGATGCTCGCGCGTTGGGAGAGCCAGGTTCAGGGCAACATTCAGGCAGAATGCGGTCTTGCCCGCACTGGGTCTGCCAGCTACAATAACAAGGTCGGATTTTTGCAAACCAACAGTAAGTTCGTCTAAATCCCGGAAACCAGTGGGTATGCCGGTCATTGGCGAATCACTCTTGCTTCTTACCTCAAGCTCGTGAATGATATCATGAATTAGTGGTCCCACAGCTTCCGGACCCTTCTTCAGTCTGAAATCCTGAATTTTAAAGATCCGCTCCTCTGAATAATCAACCAATTTGTCCACATTTTCTACCGGCTGGTAAGCTTCCTGGATGATTGTGGTGCAGCTTTCGATCAGCTTGCGCAGCATGGATTTCTCGCGTACGATCTGCGCGTGGAAAGCTACATTAGCCGAAGTGGGTACCGAACCGGTGATCTCATAAATAAAGGGCAATCCGCCGATTTCCTCCAGGGTTCCGTCTTTTTTCAACTGCTCTAATAGAGTAACCGGATCGACCTCGATAGATTTTTCATAGAGCGCGATCATAGCCTTGAAAAGCTTCCGGTGAGTGTCAACGTAAAAGCATTCTTCATCGAGCGTTTCAATAACAAGGCCGATAGCCTCGCGGTCCATCAGCATCGCTCCCAACACGCTGGCCTCAGCATCGGCTGCATAAGGAGCCTTGCGCTCGAAATCCTCGACAAGCACTTCTGTTCCCTTTTTTGCCACACGTTACTCCATCTGACTGAATGAGCATATCTCGCCCCGGGCGAATACAAGATTCGCCCCTACCGTATCAACCGAAATTATTCATTTGCCACTGCGTGGGCGGTAAACTTCACCGCTCGAGGGCCTGCCGCCCTGCTCGTCATAGACTTTCCGCGCCAGGATCATATCCTCCCAAGTGCCGCGCTTGAGAGCAGGGTTGCGCAGCAGGGCGGCAGGATGGTAGCTACTGACCACCTTGATCCCATTGAAATCGGCGACCACCCCTCGAAGTTCTCTCATCGGGGCCTCGCGGCCGTGGAAATAGGCGGCACTGTAACGGCCCAGGGTGACAATGACCTTGGGCTTGATCATCCTGATCTGGGTCAGCAGGTATTCCTCGCAGGCCTCGATTTCATCCGGCAGCGGGTCCCGGTTGCCCGGGGGCCTGCATTTGACCATGTTGCCAATGAACACCTCTATGCGTGAAAAACCGATCGAGGCGATAATTTTTGTGAGCAGTTTTCCGCTTGCACCTACAAAAGGCAGCCCCTGGCGGTCCTCTTCCCGGCCGGGTCCCTCACCGACAAACATCAGGTCCGCATTCGGGTCGCCGGCGCCGAAAACTAAATTCGTTCTGCTTTTGTGAAGGCGGCAGCGGGTGCAACTGCTGACCCTCCGGGCAAATTTCTTTAGAGTTTCACCTGTTTCTGCAGTGCTTCTCTTAATCTCGGCGGCTTCCACAGAAACCGTTTCCACGCGCCTTTCATCCTGGAAAACAAATTCCTCGCCGGAGTCTTCCAGCTGTTTAAGAAACGAAGCGGCCAGGTTCCACAGCTCTTCTTTATCAGTCATATCCAATACCAATTTTATTTTCCCGATTTGCCTGATACAAGTTCGAGCAAACGCTCAGCCAGTTCATCTTTAGAGATCAGGGGCAACTCCACCCGGTTTCCGGCAGAGTCCAGGATCACCGCGCGGTTGGTCTCCCCGCCAAAGGCTGCGCCCTGGTTGCGGGGGTTATTGACCACGATATAATCCAGCGCTTTTTTTTGAAGTTTCTCCATTGCATTCCGGATTTCTTTGCCGGTTTCCACAGCGAATCCAACCACAACCGCTCCCTTCTTCCGATTTTTCGAGGCGAAGGCCAGAATGTCCGGTGTTTGCGCTAACGGGAGAGTGATTTTTTCGCCCTGGGCTGACTTTTTAAGCTTGCTTTTCGACACTTTCTCAGGGGCGAAATCGCTTACAGCCGCTGCAGCGACCACCAGATCAACTTTTCCTGCCAGAGGTTTCACCGCCTTGAGCATATCTGCGGCGGAAACAACATCGTGGCGTTTCACACCGAACGGGGTGTCAAGCTCGGTGGGGCCTGTTACAAGGTGTACATCCTGAGCGCCCATGCGCACAGCAGCCCGCGCTATTGCGAAACCCATCTTTCCGGTGGAGGGGTTAGTAAGACAGCGCACCGGGTCAAGAGCCTCCCGGGTGGGGCCAGCGGTCACCAGCACGGTTTTACCGGCCAGATAGCTGTTCACACCAAGCACGAGAGCAATTCTTTCGATTATCCGGTCGCGTCCCGGCATCCGGCCCACACCTTTTTTGCCGCTGGCCAGATAGCCTGTTTCAGGGTGTAGGACATGGACACCTCTTTTTTCGAGAAGTTTCAGATTGGCCTGGGTGGCCGGATGGTTGTACATCCTGGTTTCCATCGCTGCTGCGGCCAGCACAGGGCATTTGCAGGCGATGTATGTAGTGGACAGAAGGTCATCGGCAAGGCCATGGGCCATCTTGGCGAGTATATTCGCCGTTGCCGGGAGGATCACGAAAATCTCGGCAAACTCAGCCAAGCGGATATGGTCAATCCCACCCGGATCTACTGGATCGAATGTATCTGTGTAGACCGGCGAACCGCATAAAGCCTGAAGGCTCATCGGGCCGACAAAGCGGGTTGCATTTTCAGTCATCACCACGCGCACCTCGGCGCCGAGTTGGACCAGGCGGCTGACCAGATCACAGCCCTTATAGCAGGCAATCCCGCCTGAGAGGCCGACCAGTATGTGTCTTTTTTGAATGATATGTTTCACCGTGCTTCTCTCACAGAGTAAGTATGAACTACTCTTTTTTTCCTTCGAGATAATCCCTGATTTTTTTCGTGAGATCAGAGATTCGCCCTACTTTAAGCCTCTCGGAGCGGATAATCCAGGCAATTTCATCGACCGTCTTCTCCAGTTCATCGTTGATCACCAGGTAGTCGAAAGATGCCAGGCTCTCGATTTCGGTCACCGCGTCTTCCAACCGCTGCTCGAAAGATGCCTCATCCTCGGTACCGCGCCTGCTGAGCCGGGCCTTGAGTTCTTTCATACTCGGTGGCATGAGATAGATAAAGATGCCATCAGGGTAAATCTCGCGCAGATTCCTGGCCCCCTGAACATCGACATCCATCATCACGTAGCCGCCTTGTTTGAGGATCTCCTCGATCTGGGTTTTGAGCGTACCGTATCTATAGCCGTGCACCTCGGCCCACTCGGCAAACAGGCTCTTTTCGAGCTTTTCGTCGAACTCATGTTCGCTGATAAAAAAGTAATCACTCCCGTGTACTTCTGCTTCCCGCCTGGGCCGCGTTGTGGCGGATACCGAGTAGCGCAGGCGGCTGTCACGCTCGATCAGCTTTCTTATCACAGTGGTTTTTCCAGTGCCGCTCGGTGCGGTAATAGCAACAATAAATCCCTGTGTCTCCCAGAATTTTGTCAACTCTCCCTCTTCCCGGTTTCAAGTTCATCCGATAAAGGACCCGAAATGAGTAAGCGGGGCGATTACTCCAGGTTTTCCACCTGTTCCCTTACCCTTTCGATTTCTTCCTTGACAGAAACCATCAGCTGGGCGATTTCGGCATCATTGGCCTTGCTGGCTACGGTATTAACCTCCCGGTTAAGTTCCTGCACCAGGAAATTCAGCTTTCGACCCACCACCCCTCCTTTTTTAATCGTACGACACATGGCATCGAGATGGGAGCGAAATCGCACCTCTTCCTCGCTGAAATCCCATTTGTCCGCGTAATAGGTGATTTCAGTCAAAAGACGGTTCTCATCCAAATCATTGTCAATGACGGCGCGAACCTTTTCACGCAGGCTTTCCTCCAGTTTTACCAGACGTTCCGGCGATTTCAGCTCCGCACTATCCATATGCTTTTCCATCAAGTCGAGGCGGTGCAACAGGTCGGCAGCCAGGGTTTCTCCTTCGAACAAGCGCATCTCGACCAGTTTATCCAGCGCCTGGCCGGTGGCTTTCTCAACCCCCGCCCAGAGTTCCTCCTCGTCCCATTCCTGCGACTCCTGCTTGAACACATCCGGCAAGCGGCTGAATGTTTCCACGGTCGGCTTACCCTGGATACCGAATTCCTCGTTCATCCCCTGGAAAAGATCCAGGTAGCGGCGGATTACCTCCTCGTTCAGGGTCAATTGGGCCGGTCCCTTTTCCTCTCTGTCCCAGATAAGCTGATAATTAATATAACCGCGCGTAAGCCTGCTCTTGATAAGCTCTTTTATCCGGGGCTCAAAATTGGACAGCGTCCTGGGCAGCCTGATCGCAAAATCTGAATAACGGTGGTTCACGCTGCGGATTTCCACTGTGAATGTACCGCCTCCAAAAGTAGCCTCGCCCCTTCCGAATCCTGTCATACTGGCTATCATTTTATCCCCATTTTTATCTGATTTATTTTTGAATATTTTCATGACAACACAATCTACCACGATGCGCCCGGTTTCACGGAGTTTGATCTTATTCAAGTTCGTATCGCGGCAGATAGCAGGAGACGAGCAAAAAATCCTCACTGTCTTTACGTTCGTAGCTCAACCGGTAGCGATGTACACCTTCCAGAGCCTTGATCACAAACACGCCCGGCGGAGATACCCCCCATCGGTCATATCCATAAAGATTCAAAAACGGAGAGGCTCCAGCCTCGAAACTCACCTCACCGAGTTCGAGATCATCCTCAGTTACATATACGGTATAAAAGGCCACGCCCTGGCGCTTTTTTCGCCCTTTCTCCGGAGAAAACACTGCCATGGTGATCACGATCAATTCCACCGGGCCGTTGAGCTCTATTTCGATTGACTCTCCCTTACCTAGAATGTAAACAATCTCGCCTTCCCAGCGCAAATCCGAGCTGGAAATGACAGCCTTTTCGGTTTCCATGCGTGGCTTGACGAAATCAAGCGCAGTTAGAGAGGAAAGGAGTTCATCCGGGAGCCTTTCGAGAATATCCGGGGGCACCGGACGCTCGATCAGGTTAAACAGTTCAAGAGTAGCGGCGGTTCCCTGCCTGGTGCGCGCACCTGTCCAGGTGACTGCCCTCCTGCTGCCCCGGTAGGTCTGCGAGGCGATCAGTTTCGAAACAAGCGCCCCTGCTCTAGCGGTTTTGACAGCGACTGTCCTGGCACCCTCGGCCACTTTTTTCGCCGGCTTGAAAGCCTTGTCGTCACTCAACCAGGAGCAGGACACTGCAACCAAGACCAGAACCGCCGGATAAATTTTGAACAAACCCTTTGCCATCTCCACCATGGGGGCTCCAAGCTGCAAGATCAGCGTTCCGGACCGGATCAGGCCGTTAACTTTTCACCTTTCCACTTTTCCTGTCCCATCCATGGAAGCCTTGAGAGCCCTGAAAAGTTTTGCTGTAATTTTTCTCGCCCTCATCCGGGAATCGATGCAAATATGCTCAGTCTTACCGCTAACCACGAGTTCATTGCTCCGCATGACCCGGTAGCTGAACACAACCTTTCGGCTCTGCAGGCATTCGATAGATATGAGCACGGCCAGGCGGTCTTCATAGTAGCTCGGGCGGAAAAGCCGGATAGAGGCATTGCAGGCTGGAAAGAGCACACCGTCACGTTCCAGACTGCTGTAGGAAAAACCAACCTCGGCAAGATAGTCGGTTCGGCCTACCTCCATCCAGATAAGGTAATTTGCGTAGTAGACCCCTCCCATCCGGTCTGTTTCAGCATAACGGACAACGATTTTCGACTCAGTGCATAAACCCAACTGGCCCCTCCAGCGCTCAATCGAAGTTGAGTTCCAGAAGCGAGACAGGGTTGATCCTGTCGTTACGCCAGCGCACTCCCCAGTGAAGGTGAGGACCCGTGGCCCTTCCGGTGCTGCCCACTGCGCCGATCACCTGGTGCTGTTTGACAAAATCGCCTTCAGCGACCTCAATCCTGCTGAAATGGAAAAACATGCCTACCATTCCAAGCCCGTGATCGAGATAGACACTTTTTCCGGTGAAAAAGAAATCTCCGGTGAGAATAACTTTCCCTGCAGCAGGTGCTACAACCGGTGTTCCCTCGGGGGCGCTGATATCGACACCTGTATGCGGGCTTCTCCGCACCCCGTTGATAATTCTTCGGTAGCCGAAACGTTCCATCTCGCCTTTCAGGGGTGAAATAAACTTCCCCCTCCAGAAAGCGCCGGGCGCCCACTGCGACCATCTGCGGTTTCTCAGGTCGCTTTCGCGCTTGATCCGGGCTAATGCCGCCGAGTCCGGAAATACTTGTGCCGGGGGCAGGGTAAGCCTCTGCACCGGAAATTCGGCATCGCGCACGTTAACTCTCCGCCTTAGCAACTCAGGCTGTTTCCCGGACCGGTGCAGTTCCAGCGCTAAAGTATAGGCTCCGGGCTTTGATTCCATGTCCACACCTGTGAGAGAATAGAAATTGCCATCTGCGGTACGGATAAAAGGGAGAGCTTTTCCCATGAAAGTACCGGTCACGGTGTCCGGGGGAGAATCCGACAGAATGTCAACACGGATAATCGCTCCCTGGACTACAACGCTGTCCGTGAGGGAGATCAGACTTCGCGCCTGGAGATATCCGGGCGAACTAAAAAAACAACTCGTAAGAAAAAAACCAATCAGGGCCCTGGAAAAAGCTCTCACCTGCTACACCTTGCATCAAAATTAATTTCGGTCCGAAAAACCATAGCCGCGCCCGAAATTTTTAATCCTAAATAATATAACTAATGAAGGCTTTTATCAACAATGGATAAAGATCAAAATTTATACTCATCCGTAGAGAAAAAACATTGCCTCAAAGTAGGCTGTTTTCTATCTTTAAGTTTTCGGGCCGGCAGTTAAAGCCTTTCGGAACGTTTAGCTGCGGATTTGCAATGGGGAAGATCAAAGTAAAAATTCCTTCCTGCATGGAAACCACGATCGCCCGGGATGCGCGGGTGATTTTTTTCAGCGATGCCCACCTGGGACTCGATGACAGCCAGGAGAGCCGGCTGAATTCAAAGCGGGTGGCCGCGTTCCTGGATTCTTTGTGCGGGAAAGTGGATGTACTGGTAATCCTCGGCGACCTTTTCGATTTCTATTTTGAATATAAATTAGTGTTTCCTGCCCGATATCTCAAGGTTCTGGCTGGAATCGAAACGCTTTCCAGTTCTGGGGTGAGCTGCTATTACGTAGCGGGCAACCACGATTTCTGGCTGGGGGAACTTTTCAGCAGCACTCTCGGCGTGGAACTCGTTCCCGACTCGCTGATTCTAAACCGGGAGTCGAACCCGAAAGAACGGGTTTTAGCCTCGCACGGGGACGGTCTCGGGGAAGGAGACATCGGGTACAAAATACTGAAAAAAATCCTGCGCAACCGTCTTCTAATCCGCCTTTTCAGGCTGCTGCACCCTGACTGGGGATATGCCCTGGCGCGGATCACCAGCCGGACGAGCAGAAAGTACACCATAAATCATCAGCCAGCCCGCATTGAGGCTTGCGCCGAGGTTGCCCGGAGTCTGCTGGCTGCTTACGAGGATCTGGACACGGTGATCCTTGCCCACACGCACCAGCCCGATCATAGGCAGTTCGATCAGGGACGTTACCTTAACTCCGGCGACTGGTTAACGCATTTTTCCTATATCGTCTGGAATGCACCCGGAGAGTATGAACTTAAAAACTTCCATTACCCTCCCCGGCAAGAATAATCCCGAGGCGTGAGTCCTCCTGCCAGAGATACCCCTTGCGCGCTTAATCTGAACTCTCTATCAACCTTGCAGAGCCTTCTGGAGCAAGGAAACTTCCTCGAGCAAGTCCTGTCGCCACTTTTCGCTGATATAGGTCTGAAGTTCGTGGTGTAACTGGTAGATAGCCTCGGGTCCTGAGGGTTTCACCGAATCGAGAATCCCGTAGAGTTTGCTTTCGACATCGGCTGCCAGTTGTTTAAGGTGCTGATCATCGCTGGCCTTGCCGCGTTCGATCAGCTGACTGGCCAGGGCGACCAGCCTGAGATCCTCGATACCCCGGCGGATACCCTGCCACTCAGGCGAGGGCCAGATGTTGTACGGTGCAGGTGCGGGGTAAGCTGCGCACCAGTCGCGGTGTGAACCGTCAAGTTCATCGTAGGGATCTTGTTCAACACTCTGGTAGGCGAAATAATAGATTCCATCCGCACCGGAACGGGGCAGGAACCAGCCCGGGATAGCCCGGTGGTAGGCGGCATCACCGCCCACATCCGATGAACCGAAAGCCGGCAGATAGAAGAAAACTTTCAGGCCCCGCTCCTTTGCCAGGCCGACAGTTCTCGGGGAGACCGAGCTGATCTGGATAACCACCGCATCCAGGTAACGGGAAAGTTCCGCCACCGAGGAAGTGGTGTTAAGATCGCAGAGCGGTGCGATACCTTCCATCGAGCGCAACAGGCCGAGTGTCAGGTGGGCCAGTTTCATATCCTCCGGGTCATTTGCCGGTTCATCCACAGGGAAAAACATCAGCTTGCACCAGCCGCGCTGCCTGGCCGTGTTATCCATCAGCCTGACCGCCCTGATAAACAGGTCCTTGTGCTCATCGGTCCAATCATCTGCCAGGCGGGGCAGTTCAAGCCGGCGAATCAAATCCACCACGTACAGGGAAGTCGGCCTGAACAAGTTGTATTTTCGCATCAGTGCCATGATCCTGTCCAGCCGCTGTACTCGCTCCCAGTCGAGTCTCAGCCAACCGGAGGGTGATTTTTCGACAAACGAACCGGCAAGAGAGATTCCATTCACGCCGTGGGCGGCTATGTCCTTGAAATGGGCCCCGATCAGGGAGGGATCATCCGGAGGATAATAATATAAGCCGACCACCTGGTTTTCCGGCAGAGGCGGCAGGTCGATCCCGGCTACCTCTATCCTGAACGGAACCTTGAGCGGCTTATGCTCACCGGCACGCAGGGTGATTTCACCTTCGTAGATCCCCGGAGGGGTGTTCAGGGGCACCGGCACATCCAGCCAATAAAAGAGGTTCTCACCCCTGGGGAGGGGTTTTTCTTTCGGGGCCTCGAGAAGGCGGGCGCGCACACCGAAAACCTTGCTCCAACTCCCCTCATGACGGGTTGCGGCGTAACGCCCCTGGTAAAGAACCGGTTTGGTTTTCAAGGTCAGGTTTTCTTTTGCCGGCGGAATCGACACACTTGCCTCGATCCCGGAGAGATCCTCGAGTGCCTTGACCCCGAAGGCAAACGGGACAACTGTTCCCAGCGGCACCTTTTCATAGAGTACTTTCACCCGGTCTCCGGCTCGCGGGTTGGCATACGGCCAGGCGCCTACAAAACCCTTGCGCTCGAAAAATATCAGGCCAGCAGCCAGCTCATCCTCGCCTGGAACCGGTGCGGCTTCCTGTTCAATGATCCTGGCAGCAGTATAGACATATTTATCCTCTGGATGGTGGCCCAGGTGGCGGCTGAAACTCGCCGCATAAGCGAGCCAGCCCTGGCCTTGGATTAATGAAGTTTCCCCGAGCCAGACCCGTCCCTGCCCAGGGCGGCAGGAAAGGCTGACACGAGCACTGGAAACACCGGCGGGTAGCTTTATCGCCCTGGTGAACTCGGTCCAGGGGCGCGTGTAGCCCGCACCCCTCTCACTGACACTGGCACTGATACGGTACAAAAGAGTATCGAGCAGGGAAACCCCAGCTTTGTCGAAAAACTCCAGACGAGCCTCGAGAAGCTCCCCCCCTGCTCTCTCGCTTCTGAAGGCAAAACTGAACGATACAGGTCTGCCGGCATACACCGTTATCCCGGGGCTGGCAAGTTCGAGCGCGGCCTGGCTGTCTGCATCCACTTTGAGACAGTTTTTCACTGTTCCCCGGTCGAGATACACCTGCTGAATAACCGCGACCGTCCCTGCAGCATCCCAGGCTACGGAACCTCCGGCGACCCTGATAACCCAGGCAGCCTCTTGTTCCAGGCTTTGACAGCCGCTGATAAGAGCAGCAGTTGCAAATAATACAATCCTGAAAATCGCTCCAGGCTTAAACATCCAGTATCCTCCAGTCTTTATTCCCCAACGGTGTGAAATAAGCGGAAATTCCGGCTCAGAAAACAATCAATTTTTTGAGCAATCATACCATAGAATAGCGCAATATGCAATCAGTTATACAAAAAAACCTTTGAAAAAATCACAGAAGAAGGGATGAATTTTTCAACAATCTGGTGGA
>CAZJQI010000030.1:0-50580 GCA_964548275.1 uncultured Gemmatimonadales bacterium | reverse complement strand
ATAAAAGAAATGGTTTTGCTTCTTTTGCCACCAAAAGAAGAAAAATAACTTATCTGACATGTATTATTCATAATAACCCGCAGTGAGTGTTTTCAATGCAGGGGCACACCCGCTTGTGCGCCCATTGACTGGATGGATATTTCAACCGCCGGGCGGACACATGGGTCCGCCCCTTGGATTTGATTAAATTTATGAACAATCCGGGCTAGTCATAAAAAGTTTTACAAAACTTACTAATAGGAGAGTCAGAGAAATGAATGCAAAAATGTATAGGATGTTCAAATCATATATTCTCGCAGTCATTCTGGGGATTCTCATACTGTCATGCAGAACTGCTGAGCAGAAACCACTCCCGCCCATGTCAGCCGAATTAAAAGCCGAGGCCATGGACTATATTGCCGAAAGCCTGAGGGAGACTGTCGAGGTGATGGGAGACAGTTTCCCGGTAGCCACCGAGAACGGGGTCTGGGATAAGGATACCGGCGGCTGGACCGGCGGCTACTTTGCCGGCATGCTCTGGATGATGTACCAGGCCACAGAGGATCGTTACTGGCTGGATCAGGCGCACCGCTACACGGAACTCCTGGAACCCAACATGGATGACGTGAACAATATCGACGTGGGGATTCTGTTCTGGCCCTCGTTCGACCTGGGCTACGAAGTTACCGGCATAGAAAAATACCGCGAGGTAGGCCTTGCCGGAGCGCGCACAATGATGAAACGCTTTATCCCGAGCGGCGGCTATCTCCAGAACTGGGGGAGGCTTGGCGAGCCGGAACAGAAAGGTTTCGTGATAGTGGACTGCTTGATCAATCTGGACCACCTTTACTGGGCCACCGCCGAGACAGGCGATTCCTCTTTCTTTCGGGCAGCCACCAGCCACGCCGGGCGCACCAGGGTCAGCCACGTCCGGCCTGACGGCTCAAGCTACCAGGTGGTGGAGTTCGACCCGAACACAGGCAGGATGATCCGGGGGTTCAAGAAACAGGGCTACACGGATGAAAGCACCTGGAGCCGCGGGCAGTCCTGGGGAATCTACGGATTCACCAGGGTGTACAAACACACCCGCGATAAAAAATTTCTCGCCACCGCAATGAAAATGGCGGACTGGTTTATCGCTCACCTGCCTGCGGATCACGTGCCCTACTGGGATTTCTCAGCGCCGGGTATCCCGGATGACGTTCGCGACACATCAGCAGCCTCCATGGCTGCCTCGGCCCTGATCGAGCTTTCTACCCTTGTGGAGGAACCCGGCAAAGCGGACTACTACAAAAAATCCGCCGAGAAAATCCTGGCCTCGCTCTATGTGAACTACCTCACCCGCGACCTGCCGGGCCGAAACTACGGTGTTCTCACCGGGGGAACATATTTTTACGAGATAGGCCGCGGCGTGAACCAGGCCAATATCTGGGGGGATTTTTATTATTTGGAGGCGTTGATGAGGTGGGGAGAGTGAGGAGATAATATTTTCCTTTATAACAAATAAAAAGTATTACATATTTATAAATAAGCTGCAATTTTACCATCGGATTACTTAAATGAAAGCCTCCCAAAAAGTTCTTGAATTAGTTGATAGATTTGAAAACAACCTGGAATCTTACAAGAAGGGCCAGTTCAACGAAACTCAGGTACGGCGGGAATTTATTGATCCTTTCTTTGAAGAATTAGGCTGGGATGTCACTAATAAACAAGGATATGCAGAAGCCTACAAAGAAGTTGTTCATGAAGATTCTATAAAAATAGGTTTTGCGCACAAGGCTCCTGATTACAGTTTTAGAATTGGGGGTGTACGCAAATTCTTTCTGGAAGCTAAAAAACCTTCTACTAATATAAAATACGATAAACACCCTGCCTATCAACTGCGCCGCTATGCATGGAGTGCAAAGCTCCCCCTTAGTATCCTCACAGATTTTGAAGAGTTTGCTGTTTACGATTGTCGAGTTAAGCCCATTAAAACAGACAAAGCCTCTACATCACGAGTATTGTATCTAAATTATACCGAATATAAAGACCGGTGGGATGAAATTTCAGGGATATTTTCTAGAATTTCTATCTTGAAAGGGTCTTTTGATAAATATGCAGAATCAAAAAGAAAAAAACGGGGAACAGCAGAAGTAGACACTGCATTTCTACAGGAAATTGAACACTGGCGAGATGTACTGGCCCACAACATTGCTCTGCGCAATCCCAGGCTTACACAGCGAGAACTTAATTTTGCCGTCCAGCGAACCATTGATCGTATAATATTCTTACGTATCTGCGAAGACCGGGGAATTGAAACTTACGGCAGGCTCATGGCACTGCAAAATGGCAACCAGGTCTATAGAAGGCTGTTTCATCTGTTTCATCAAGCAGATGACAGGTACAATTCCGGACTATTTCATTTCAAGCCTGAAAAGGGTATGGCAAGCGAAATTGATGACCTGACCCCTTGCCTGACTATAGATGACAGAGTATTGAAGGAAATCTTGAAAAAATTGTATTACCCGGATAGTCCATACGAATTTTCAGTCCTGCCCGCAGATATTTTAGGACAGGTTTACGAACAGTTTCTTGGAAAAGTAATTAGCCTGACCCCAGGCCACCGCGCCAGAATTGAATATAAACCGGAAGTTCGCAAGGCCGGCGGTGTGTATTATACTCCAACCTATATTGTTAACTACATTGTTGAACATACTGTTGGAAAAATTTTGGATGGGAAAAAACCAGGCCCAAGAGGGAGCGCCAGCAAGCTTAAAATACTGGACCCAGCCTGCGGCTCTGGTTCATTTCTTCTTGGGGCCTATCAGTATCTTCTGAACTGGTATCGTGACCAGTATGTTAAGGATAACCCTCAAAAATGGGCCAAAGGCCGTAAGCCATGTATATATCAGGGGCCGGGTGGGGAGTGGCGTCTAACTACTGAGGAGCGCAAACGAATATTATTGCACAACATCTATGGAGTTGATATTGACCCCCAGGCAGTAGAGGTAACCAAGCTTTCATTGCTATTAAAAGTACTGGAACTCGAAGAAAACCAACAGCTTAGTTTGATCCATAAGCGTGTATTGCCTGATCTTGGAGATAATATCAAATGTGGTAATTCATTGATAAGTTCTGATTTTTATAATGAAGTGCAGTTGGATATGCTCAACGAAGACGAGGTATATAGAGTTAATGCATTTGATTGGGAAAAGGAGTTCCCGGAGATCATGAAAAGCGGCGGGTTTGATGCAGTGATTGGGAACCCGCCGTATGTTAGACAGGAGGCCTTAGGTGAAATAAAAACATATTTTAAGAAACACTATCAGGTCTATAACGGTATTGCAGATTTGTACGTCTATTTTATTGAAAAGGCCATTGCACTTTTGAGTTCCAACGGGTGGTTCGGCTTTATTGTTTCCAATAAATGGCTGCGCGCAAATTATGGTCAAGCCCTCCGACAATGGATGAATAAACAGGGTATCGAAGATATTTTAGATTTTGGCGATCTACCGGTCTTTAAAAAAGCGACAACATATCCTTGCATCCTCAGTATTAAAAAAGCAGCTCCGAAGAAAAATTTTTACGCCACACAAGTCAAAGACTTGGAATTTACCGATTTGAGCGAATATGTAAAGCAAAACCGCTATAAAGTACAACAAACATCGCTTGATGAAGGTGGCTGGTCCCTAGCGGATGAGCGCACTCAGACGTTGTTAGAGAAACTGCGAAAAACAGGCGTTCCTTTGGGGAAATATATTAAAAGCGAAATCTATTATGGTATAAAAACAGGACTTAACGAAGCTTTTGTGATTGACTCCGTAACTAGAGACAACTTGATTGCTGAAGACTCTAAAAGCGCTGAATTAATAAATCCTTTTCTTTTGGGTAGGGATATAAAGCGCTACCAGCAGCCATCAACTGACCGATATTTGATTCTAATTCCCAAAGGTTGGACAGGTCTTAATATAGGCAGTGGCAAAAATCCCTGGAAAGTGCTGCAAGACAATTATCCTGCTATCGCTTCTCACCTGAAGCCATTTGCTCAAGAAGCAAAAAAGCGTTTTGACAAGGGTGATTACTGGTGGGAGCTTAGGGCGTGTGACTACTACATGGTATTTGAAAAGCCGAAGATATTATTACCCGACATCTCTCAGCGGGGTAATTTCGCTTTAGATGCAGTTGGAAATTTTTATTGCTCGAACACTGCTTATTTAATATCAAATGCAGACATATATTTACTTGGAATATTGAATTCAAAACTTATAACTTTCTTCTACCGTAATTTATTAGCATCATATCGTGGCGGTTATTTGAGGTTTTTTTTCCAGTACATGGTGCAGATTCCTATCAAATCTACAAAAAAAACCTTTAATAATGTGGTAAACCTGGTCGAGCGAATGATAGATTTGCACAAGCAATTGGCCTCAGCCAAACACCCCCAGGATAAAAACGTTCTCCAGCGCCAGATCGAGACCACCGACCACCAGATAAACCGCCTGGTATACGAATTGTACGGCCTCACGGATGAAGAAATTGCAATCGTCGAAAAAACGTAGGGACACGGCGCGCCGTGTCCCTCACTGTGAACTTCCTCACCCGGGACCTGCCGGGCCGAAACTACGGCGTACTTACCGGCGGCACCTATTTTTACGAGATAGGCCGCAGCGTTTACAAGGCAAAACATCCGGGGGGATTTTTACAACCTGTAGACTCTGATGTTGTTGGAGGATTATATTTAGAAAGTTACAACATATAAAAACTTTCTTCAATCTGAGTTTTTAAAATGACCGAAATAAATCTGAAAAACCTATTTGAACGCTATCAACAGCTTAAAATGGAGGGAAAAACAGACGAACTCATAAAATTTGCAAAAGAGATAATTTCAAAAAAACCAAGAGACCCCAATGTCCGCTCTATGGCTGCAAGTATTTTTATTGATGCTGGTGATGATACCAAAAATTTGAAACTAGTCAATAGAGGTATCCGTCTTATTGAGAATTTGCTTAAAGAGCTTTCAAATAAAGAAATATCCATGATAAATATGCTTGAATATAATTTATCTAATGCTTTTGCCGCTCGTTTTTCGATCTTTATAAAAAATGGAAAAGAGAAAGAAGCTGGTGATTCAATACAGAAACAAAAAAGCTTATTACAAGGTCTACTGCTCAAAAAAAACAAAATTAGAAAAGATTTACTTACTTCAATAATTACTAACTATGCCAATCTTTTAGACCACCTTGGGAGAACAATAGAATCTATTGATCAGTATTCAGATTGTCTAAGCATCCAGCCAAATCATGCCGTTGCAATGGGAAATTGTGCAAATGCTATAAAGAGACTCTTCTATGTTTCAGAAGAACATCGTATTCGTAATCTCTATGAAGCGTGGAAATTCCTTAAAAAAGCTTGCAATATGTCTGATGAGGTTATCAAAATTGCGGGGCATTTAGCACTTAAAGGTTTAATTAATAGCCTTGAAGATTTAGAAAAAAGTATTCCTAGATTGGTAGAAGGTGGAATTGAAGCTCTTGAAGAATGGTCTGTGCATAGATTAGAGATACATGGTTATCCTAAAGCACCAAAATGGCTTTACAAAATTAATAGCGACAGGTTACTTCTTACAATCAACCAATTCCCCTTATTTTCATTAGATGAATGCAAAGACGATATTTTTTTTCACAGGTTAATAGAAGAAAATAAAGACTTTGAGAATTCTCGCTTCAAATTAATTTCTAACTCTATTAATAGCATCAAGGAGGACTATGTTACTGCTAGATATCTTTATTATTATTTCTTGAAAGAATCGATCAGCCTCCAATCTAACTGCTTGATAAGTTCTTATGCTGATGCTGGTGATTATGAAAAATTTGGTTTGTCTTCTGGTATTTTAAAGGCAAGCTTTCGATTAGCTGTGGACTGCCTTGATAAAATAGCCCTGTCAATAAATTATTATTTGTGTCTTGGACAACCAATCAATAGGATAAATTTTAATAATGTGTGGTTTGAAAATATTAATCCCAAAAAAGATGTACACCCTATTATTTCAAAATATTTAACAGAGAACGAATTTTTACGCGCTTTGAAAGATCTTCAATCCGATTGGTTTTTACAAAAGTTTCCAGGACCACTTAAATCAACACGCGATTTAGCTACACATAGGCAATTGATACTCTATTTGATTAAACCTATTGCTAATTCAAAAGATTATTTGTGGACTTTAGAAGAATTTAGAGAATCAACATTTTTTATTTTACGTTTGACTAAAGCAGCTGTTTTATATCTTATTTGCCTAATTATATCAGAAGAAAATAAAAAGACTTCTTTAGATGGTTTAAAATCAATAGAACTACCGTTTCGTCTTGGCCCTGGATTGACCAAACAAGATATTATTTAATTTTATATTTCTTTAATCTTTATTTCCTCATTTCTTCATCATATTCCCCGACTCTGCCAGCCCCTCCTCCAGCAGACTCACATCCTCCTCTATCATATTTTGCTTCTCAGCCGTATAAACCCCCACGCATACTGCGTCCGTATCCCGCATTTTACTTGCTGCAAACCTGAATGCCTCTTTCGGGTCGTTGCGGCCGGCAGCCATGATCTTGTAGTGGATCACAGGCTTGGGGATTTCCTGGATCAGCTCTGTGATGACATCCCGGTGGCTGCTATCGTAGATCTCCTCCAGGCCCGACACATGCAGCGGGTTTTTGTCCCGGGGGATCGGGTTGTAGTAGGAGCACATGAAATAATCCACTGGCAGATTTTCCACAGCCCATCTGATCACCTCGATCCTGTGCCCGGCCACCCCGGCCGGCATGCCGGCTTTTTTTATCTGCTCCACCACCGGGATTGACTCCTCCAGCCTGCCCTGGGTGTAAAGCCAGTCCATCCAGCCCCCGTGCACGTGGCAGGCAACTGCTCCTCCCTTTATCGCGCGATCCACGCACATCGGCTGCGGGCCTACCTCCGGGCAGGTCTGGGCGAACCACTGCAGCTTGCCGCCCTCGTCGCGGAATTCGAGAAGGAACCGCAGCACATGGTTGTCCGTGCGCGCAATCAAGGTGTTCACTCCCAGACTCTCGGCCTGTCGAAGGGTTTCTTTTATCTTCTCCATCTTGTAATAGCGCATCATCACCAGGTCCATGTCCGGGCTCTGGTGCGAAAACCCGCTGAAAGGGTTGCTCCCGAGTATGAACCGGCTCACTTTGAGATCCCCGAATTTCACGTAATCCATGCTCCTGCCCCTTTGAATTTCTTGTTCGACCCGGCTGATTGGATACTATTTTATCCAAATGGCATTCACAGTCACGTCCCGGCATCGTAGAGCACCAGGTCATCCACCAGCAGTTCGACTTGCTCGCCCTGCACAGGCCAGGCCAGGAAAAATATATCGTCCACCAGGCTGCCTGGTTCAAACGGTGTCTGGTTGCCGTTGTTCTTGATTCCATCTGCGGTGAAATCCAGAGTAGCCCTATGCCAGGCCCCCTGCACGGGATTTTCGAGCACGATATGGCGGTTATCGCGGTCGGTTAAATCGAAAATCATTGCCTGGACCCTGGCGGCGCCCTTGACATAATAACGGAACCGCAGCCTGGTGGTTGCCCCTACCGCCTGCGGGGGATCAATAATCAGTCTGATCCGTTTGAACTGCTCGCCCTCTTTTGGTAAGGCACGGCACACTCCCCAGTCGTTTTCCAGGAAATCTCCCCTGCGCAGGACCTGGTAATCGGTATGGGTCCAGGGATGATATTCCTCCACCGGATCGAATCCCAGCACAGAGATAACCCGCCTGGGAAACGGTTCCTCTTCAATGGGAGCATCCTCGTTATCGTTCGAGAATAGGATCACATCGTCCACGACCAGCTCGCATTCTTCCGCTTCGCCCTCCGGTTCAACAATAACCACCAGGTCGTTCATCCGCTCACCCGCCCTGGCCGGCCTGACACCTGCCCGGCTGAAATCCACAGTGGCCTCGGACCATTCGCCCTCGGTAAGGCCGGTAACCCGGACATGGTGGATATCATTCCGGTCCAGGTTGAAAAGCTGCAGTGTGAGCGAACGCGCGCCATTAAGGAAATACCTGAAATACACCAGGTTCTTTTCGCCCATCCGCGGATATGAAACCGGCTTGATCGCCAGGTATTTTTGCCTGGCCACGGTTCCGAGGGCTCTGGCTTTCAACGCGGCCCGGTTTCCCGGGTAGGACGGGATGTTCTCTGTTTCGAGATGCCCGATCCAGACCACGTCCTTGCGCGACAGCTCGAAATCGCAAGACCCCCAGATCCGCTGAGGGAAATGCGCGGGGCGGTCCGCTGCTGCCTGGCTGGGAATGTCATCATCGCTTTTCCTCCCTCCCGGCGCAGAGCAAGCGGACACAACCAAAACCGCGATTAAGAAAACAAGCGAAACAAATTTCATTGATCCTCCCGCTGGTATGAGATTATCGCTCTGGTTCAAGGAGCACCGAGTACCAGCTCGATCTTGCGTGCCGGAGAGGCCTTGTACGGCCCGTAGACTTTGCCTCTATGGAAAATTTCGATCTGGTGGGGGCGGCTTTCCAGGTCACTGAAAATGAAACGGCCGTGGATGTCGCTCTGGGTGGGAAGCCAGCGGTCGAGCATTACCAGCCCACCGGTGATCACATTACCCCGGCCGTCACTGAGCCTGCCCGCGATATGGCTGTGCATGCTGTCCGGCTGCCAGCCGAAATAGCGGCAAAGCCCTGCAAAAACAGCATACGCCTGGATTCTTCGATAAGCCTGGTCATTAAGCAGCCTTTCGGCAACCGGGTCGGCAACAGAGGCCGCGCGCACCCAGACAGCCGGGCAGCTTACCTGTTGAATGATCCTCTCATAACCGGCCACTGCGCCACTGAAAGGCCTGCCGGCGAATCCTCTCAAACTGCTGGCGATCTCTATGGCAAGCCTCCTGCCGTCAGCGCTGGTTGGATAATGCTGGACAACCGTGGCTGGCGACTGAGAATTCCTGGCGTGTTTTCCCCTGTGTGAAATCGAAACCAGAACCTCGCCGCGGAAACTTTCCGCCCGGGCCACCCTCTCCCAGACATTGGGAGATTCCCCTGCCCGGCGGGTGTAAAATACATTCGCTCCGGCACGCTCGAGGTAGTCGCCCAGAAAGTGCGCCACTGCCAGGTTAAGATCTGCCTCCCGCACCCCTTCAACCCCGATTTCACCCGGCTCGGCCAGGCCGCCCTGGGGATCGATCACTATCCTGCGGCCAAGGAGTGCGCCGCCGAGAACCGGCTGCATACTTACCCGCACAATCTGTGATTCACCCCGGTGAATCCGGATATTTTTTATTTCAGGCCGATAGCCACTGCTTTCCAATCTCACCCGGTATTTCCCCTCATCCAGCCCCTCCAGGGTAAGGATGCCGTCTCTTCCCGTGGTGAATAGCCCGAAACCCGGTATCTGGGCCTTTAGCCGGGCAATGCTTTGTTCAGTCAATGCGTCCTCGGCCTGGATTACGAGAATGCTTTCCGACGGTTTTTCCAGGGGAATGATCAGCTCAGCAGAAACGTTGCCACAGGAAACTTGCGCTGTAAGGGCGCGGTTGGCCGCAGGGGTTACAGTTACCGTCGCTCTGCCGTTGCGTGTCGGCACGGTGCGGGTTTCAAGGTTAGGATCGGAGAAGATGAAAAGCACTTCGGTACTGTCACAGGCCGGGCGGCCCCAAATATCTGCGGCCACAGCGGTCAGACACACCGGGGTGCGGCCATCCAGGGGGATCGTTCTGAGGCTGGATGTCAGCCTGAGATATGCCGGGGGCACGGCCACTGCAAAAGAGAGACTTCCCTCGCGGGCGGCGTTGCCTCGCAGGTTGCGCACCCGGACAGACACCTGATGCCTGCCATTGGTAAGCGGCTCGACCGGCCTGGCGCTCAGGCTGCCCGAAGCCGGGTCGTAGTCCACCGCGAGTTCGGCTCCGTCTATTGCAACCTCGAGCTGCTGGGGATCAATGCCGAGCCCGGTTGACTCATCGTAAATGAACGCCTCGATCAGAGGCCAGGCGTCCTGGACGGGTTGTGCGCCCTGCACGCGAAAATCCTCGATCACCGGTACCCCGCCGCTCAGATAATTGACAATCCCGAGAAGGTAGGCATAGGCCTCGATCCGCACCGCTGCCTCACCGCGAAGTTTTTTCTCTGTTCCCCGGTGGCTCAGGTAGCTCGCTTCACCGAGCACTGCCGGATGGCGACTGTTGCGCAGCACGAAATAGTTGCCTGGCAGGATCGAGTTCCTGGGCAAGTTTACATTGAGAGTGAGCTGGCGGTGAAGGTAGCGCGCAAGGTCCAGGGAGGGACCTTCGTCACCCATCTTGTAGTAGGTTTCGGTAGCGTTATAGCGGTCGTTTGGCACGCCGAGGCTGTTGTGATGGATCGAGAGGAAGATATCCGCATCCCGGTGAGCATCGGCTGTGTCGGTTCGCGCTGTCAGGTCGGCACGCAGGGGACCGGTTTCGCCCTCAGCCAGCAGATCTTCGTCTTTCTCCCGGGTGAGAACCACTGTTGCCCCGTAGCCTTGAAGAAGGTCCCTGAGGATCAGGGTTACTCTCAGGTTGACTTCCTTTTCAGTCAGGCCGCCCGGCCCTACCGCCCCTGTGTAAATCCCTCCGTGGCCCGGGTCGATCACAATTTTCTTACCCATCAATACCGAGAAATCCACGCCCTCATAGATCAGGCCCCGGCCGCCATAGCCGGCAGGGTCCGCTCCGAAACGCAGAGCAGCGCATCCGGGGTGAAAAACAAGGGGGACCAGAGCGAGAAAAGCAAGAATGTATTTTCGCCCCACGAGCTCCTGCATGCGCATCCTTTTCATGGAATGAATATTTACGGATAACGAATAATTGACTTAAATTAAACTGCAGCAAATATATCCGCAAGAGATGGATTGAGAAAAACGAGCACTCGCGATATATTTATTTTTCCGAATGCGGTATTTAACCTGGGTGCAGTCGATCAGCTAAAATATAGGTTTTTACTAATTCTTGTTGATCAACAGAAAAAATACTAATCTATGTCCAAAAGACGGCAAATAATCTCGTGGTTCAAGCCAAGAAGGACAGATGCTAAAGATGTTTAAAACAAGCAAAATTTTGGTTGTCTTGCTCCTGCTGGTGATCCTAATAGTACTAGTACTGCCTTTTTTAACAATATACAGCACTCCAAAGTTTCGAGACCACATATTCAGGTTTTACACACTAAAAGCAATTGCCGAATATATTGCAGAGACCGAATCCGCCCCTCAGATCGTGATGGAAAAGTATTTCGATTTCATCTATAATAATCTTTATGCCGTTCGGGGCGAACAGGTTATCTATAGCAGTTCCCTGAATGATCTCGTACGTGGTATCGCATGGTGCGATCAGCAGACGAATGTATTCACAATACTATGCTACTACAAGGGTATTAAAGCCTCTTTAGTAATGCTGAAAGGCGATCAGGATATCTCCAGACATACTGTTGCACGTGTTCTGCTGAAAGGCAAATGGAGAATTGCAGATCCGTTACACGGCGTTATTTTTAAGGATACAAGCGGAAGGATCGCTAGCTTTGTGGATATCCAGAAAGAAAATCCCGGATTTAGATCCAGAAAATACGGGGATTTCAATTCCGACTGGTTTTCCAGCAGCTACAAATCGAATTTCATGGATAAATTTCCCCCTGTAGTTTGGTCCTACCCGGGCGAGTTCAAGGAACCAACGAGTGCTTTAATTCGCAGATTGATCGACATCTATTATAGATTGTTCGGAAAAATCTACTTCCACCTTTATCAAGATTTCTTTCTCAATAGGGTGATTGATTTGCACGTGGAAAAATTTGACTTGAAAAAGCCTGATATAAAAATGTATTTCAGAGCAAGAAACTATCAGTTATGCGGAAGGTTTAAAAAGGCAGTGCGGTTATACTCCAAAATTTCTGAAAATTACCCGGAGAGTATTTACTACGAGAGATCGAGATTGTTCAAAAGTGCTTGCCTGTTGAAAATGGGAAGGTGGAATTCGGCGTACAATGAGCTTGATTCTTTCCTTATGAAAAATAAAAAATCAGCATGGTCGGGTGTGGCTCAAGAGTATCTCGACTGGTGTAACTATCGAATGGGTAAAACCGAATTACCGGATATTGCCTCTGATGTTTTACCTAGCACATTTTACTTTTAATTATTATAGTATGTCTTTAGACCCTTTCGGAACTGGTGGACCGAAAATTGATTTGCATTATGTGAATTAAGCTTTAACGTAATCGTCAGCTAACTGCCATTTGATTTTCAACCGGGTGAGATCCCCTTTTCCACAAACGTACGACCTTTTTAATCTTCAAATGATCTGGATAACCTTTTTTAAAAACCACCGCTGGGTGTTTGCCATCCTGGCTGCATCATTTGTGCTCCGTGTCTATTTCGTGCTCTCCATGCGGGGTTATGCCCTGTTCGAGCCCCTTCTACCCAGCTACGACATGACAACTTTCCACGAATGGGCGAAACGGATCGCAGGCGGCGAGCTTTCCCAGGGCCGGGCGTTCTACCAGGCGCCGCTTTACCCGTATCTTCTGGGAGCTCTTTATGCCATAACAGGCCCAAACGTGCTGATTGCCAAACTCGCGCAGGCAGTGGTTGGAACCTTGAGCGTCGGGCTTGTCTACCTGCTGGGATGCCGCCTTTTCGACCGGAAAGTAGCTCTCGTGGCAGCCAGCCTGACAGCGCTGACCCCGATTTTCCCGTTCTACGAAACTTTTCTGCTGAGAGCCACGCTGGTTACTTTCCTCAACCTGGGCTTGCTTCTCACTTTCGTCTATTTCAACCCTCACCGGCCTCTGGCCTGGACTGCAGTAAGCGGTGCGGCGCTGGGGATATCCGCTCTCGGTCGGGCCAACATTCTGGTCATGTTGCCTGTGGGAATAATCTGGATCTGGCGTCTTCTCGAGGGAAAGACCATGCTGATCCGTTTCCGGGCGGCAGTTGTGTTCGTGCTGTTCACTTTCATTGCCATCAGCCCGGCCAGCTTGCACAATATCCTGATCGGAAAGCAGTGGGTCCTGGTTTCGACCAACATGAAAGAAAACTGGCGGATCGGCAACAGCTATGACTCGACCGGCGGGTTCTGGAATCCGGCCAAGGAGACTGTTCCTTTTCTTACTCGGCATTTTTTACGCCTTCAATGGAAGAAACTGGCCAAGATAGTCAGCGATTACGAGGAGCCGAACAATATTAATTTTTACCATATCAGGCCCAACAATGCTTTCCTCAGGCTGCCAGTCTTTTCCTGGGGATTTTTCCTCGCTTTCGGGCTTGCAGGAATCATACTTACCTGGAAGAGACGCAGGCAACTTTTTCCGCTCCATTGGTACCTGCTGCTTTATGGTGCGAGCCTGGTCGCCTTTTTCGTGACCAGCCGTTTCCGGGTTCCTCTCTGGCCTGTGCTGATTCTTTTCAGTGCGGTTGCTTTCTACCGCATACAAGAATGGCTAAGAGTGAAAAAAGTCCTCTTTGGGGCCATAGCCCTCATACTACCCACAATAGCGGCCGTTTTACTGATTCTGGGTAATGATATGATCATCCAAGCCCAATACTTTGACAACATGGTTCTTATCCACAAACAGCGGGGGGACAACCGGGCTGTGGTCAAGGAACTCACCGCCAAGCTTCGCTTCTACCCGAACCACCCCTCGACCTTATGGGATCTGGCATACTACCTGCAGAAAGAAGGCCGGAAAGAGGAGGCTCTGGAGAAGCTGGACAATCTTCTGCGGGCAGTGGGCGACCAGCCGCAGGTGCTGCGCTCGGCCGGTCTTCTCGACCTGGAACTCGGCAACCGTGAGCGCGGACAAACCCGCCTTCGCCGCTACCTCGAGCTAAGCCCGCAAGCTCCGGACAGAGTTGAGATCGAACGAATAATATCCGGCCCTGGCAGCCGTTAAATTTGGGGGGATTGCTTACTTGCGCCTGCTTACAGCAATTCTGGGGGCGATTTTATTTTCTACAGGGGCCCTGGACAAAAACGAACCGGAACTCAACATTCTTCTTCTCACCGTGGACAGCTTCCGGCCCGACCGTCTCGGCTGCTACGGGGCCGAGCGCGCCCACACCCCGAATATCGACCGTCTGGCCCGGAGAGGAGTCACTTTTACCAGGGCTTACAGCACCGCGGCCTGGACTAATCCCTCGCTGGTGAGCATGCTCACCGGGCTGTACCCCTCTGTTCACGGGGTCGAGCGAAGGGGAGTGAGCCTACCGGAAGAATGGGTCACTCCCCTGGAACTTCTTTCTAAGGCCGGCTACCTGGTGCCGGAGATCAACTACCTCTTTCCGACACCCAATTACCGCAATCTCGGGTTTACGCCCAACAGGATCAGGGATGTTCCCCAATTCCTTGTGGCATATCAGGATACGGCCTTTTTCGCCTGGCACCATTTCCACGGCCCGCACCTGCCCTACAACCCGCCGGAAAAATATCTGAAAATGTTCCTTCCCGCCGGCCTGGAAAAAAGCGAGGGAATAAAGGCTGTGCTGGACAATACAATCGTACCGCGCGGGGAGCGTGTTTTCACACCAATGGAACAGGAACTGGTCAATGCTCTGTATGATGCCGAACTCGCCGCCCAGGACGAGGAAATCGGCCGGGTGCTCGATACCCTGGACAGCCTGGGCCTTACCGGGCGCACGATAGTTATCCTGAGCGCAGACCACGGCGAGGAGCTTTTCGAGCACGGCTGGCTGGGCCACGCCTCGACCAGTCTCAACGGCACATTATACGAGGAGCTGATCCGCATCCCGCTCATTATCAGCCTGCCCTCAAGGCTGAGAACCAACACACAGGTGAACAGCATGGTCCAGTCTGTGGACCTGATTCCAACCCTGTTCGACATTCTGGGACTCGAGTTGACTTTCCCCTGCCAGGGAAACTCATTCCTGAACCTGCTCACCAGCACCGGCAGCAGCCGTCCACCTCGCGACCAGATATTCTGCGAGACAAGCGCCTGCGGATACCAATGCCCCGATTCGGTAGCAGTGACCTGGCTTCGTGCAGTAAGCACCGGGCATACTAAACTTGTGGAGACTTTGGTACCCGGGGAAACCCCGCGTTTCGCCCTTTTCGACCTGGAAACGGATCCGGGAGAAAGCCGGGATCTGGCGCACGAATCCAATGATGAACTGATTCGTCTCCAGGGTAAGCTTGCTGCGCAGGTTTTCCGCAACGAGCGCCTTCGAAAGACGCTCGACAAGAGATTTGTCCTGGGTGAGGCCGCGGCAAAAGCGGCCGTGGATACCAGAAGGATCGAAATCATTTCCCCGGCCGAGGGGCAAACTATCGCCCACTCCACCCACGACGGCAAGGTACCGGTGAGCTGGACCGGGCAAGAGAGGGCTGAATATACCCTCGAATATGAGGTAGGCAGAGGAAAATACTACCTGAAAGGCAGCTTTCCGGTCTGCGGAAGCGGGGAGACTTTCGGGCCTTTCAACCAGATTTTCTGGAGCGCGTTTCCCAAGTACAATCCCTGGCGTTTTCGGGTGGTGCCCAAAGGGAGACCCGAACTTGCCAGCAAGTGGCAAACCTTCAGTTTCGAGTGAAATGGACTCTCTTTTGCTGTGGCTGCCGTTCTTTCATTCACTGAGTGAATGTTATATATTGAGCCGGAGCCTGAGAAAACGCACTGCCGATAGCGCTCAAACCGAGGATTAATATAGAACTGAGGGAAATCTGGTGAGCGGAAAACTCAAAGTGGCAGGGGTGGTGGGAGCACGGCCGAATTTCATGAAAATCGGCCCGCTGGCTGCCGAGTTGGAAAAATACTCCGAGGATTTCGAATTTGTCCTGGTGCATACGGGCCAGCATTACGATCCGCTGATGAACGACATCTTTTTCAGCCAGCTCGATATCCGCAAGCCCGATATCCACCTTGGAGTTGGTTCGGGAAGCCATGCTGAGCAGACCGCGAAAATCATGCTCGGTTTCGAGAAGGTGGCCGTAGAGCTTGCGCCTCACCTGGTGGTTGTAGTTGGCGATGTCAATTCCACGATGGCTGCAGCACTGGTGGCCTCAAAACTCGGTATCGCCCTGGCCCACGTGGAGGCGGGCCTGCGCAGCCGCGACCGGAGGATGCCCGAGGAAATAAACCGGATAGTTACCGACACCTTGAGCGACATCCTGTTCACCCCCACCCGGCTGGCGGATGAGAACCTGCTTGCCGAGGGGATCCAGCGGTCGAAAATCTGTCTCGTGGGCAATATCATGATCGACACTCTGATCCGCTTCCTGGAGCTTGCGGCGAACAGGCCGGCTGCCCGCTCGCTGGGGCTCGAACCCGGCGGCTACGGCCTGGTTACCCTTCACCGGCCAGCCAACGTGGATGACCCGGATGTAATGGGCGGAATAGTCGAGGCTTTTCTGCGGGTTGCCAAAGAGCTACCCCTGGTGTTTCCAGTGCATCCGCGTACTGTCAAGATGCTCAAAGCCTCGGGACTTTACACACCGCTGGAAAGCGAGCCGGGCGTGCGGCTGATCGAACCGCTGGGTTATCTGGATTTCCTCGCACTGATGAAAACAGCGAAAATGGTCTTTACCGATTCCGGCGGTATCCAGGAAGAGACAACCTATCTGCGTATCCCCTGTCTCACCCTGAGGGAGAACACCGAGCGGCCGGAAACGATCAGCCAGGGAACCAACCTGCTGGTGGGCCACGACCGCGAAAAAATCGTGACCGAGGCACTGCGTATAATCGCCGGAGAATGCAAAAAGGGCGGTGAACTCGAGTTCTGGGACGGCAAAGTCGCCTCGCGGATCGTGGCTGAATTGAAAAAAAGAAAAGATATGATCATGGCACCCGCCGACCAACGTCTCGCTCCGGAGAGAAGGCCGTAAAATACTGCTGTCAGAGCAAGGAGAAAAATATGTCTGCCTCGACGAATAAATTCTTCGCCCACGAAAGCTCCTATATCGACAAGGAAGCCGAAATCGGCAACAGAACGCGTATCTGGCATTTCAGCCACGTGATGAGCGGCGCCCGGGTGGGTTCGAACTGCAATATCGGCCAGAACGTAGTGATCCACTCCACCGCGGTGGTCGGCAACGGCGTGAAAATCCAGAACAACGTCTCGGTTTACGACGGGGTAATCCTCGAGGATGACGTGTTTTGCGGGCCCAGTATGGTCTTCACTAACGTGATCAATCCGCGAAGCCACACTCCGCGCAAACATGAGTACATCAAAACCCTGGTCAGGCAGGGGGCGACTATCGGGGCCAACGCCACAGTGCTCTGCGGCAATACTATCGGAAGGCACGCCTTTATCGGAGCGGCCTCGCTCGTGAACTGCGATGTCCCGGATTTCGGGCTCGTGTTCGGCATCCCGGCTAAACTTCAGGGCTGGATGTGCAAGTGCGGTATTCGATTGGACTTGCCTCTCTCCTCCGAGAAAAAGAAAAACACCTGCTGCGAAGCCTGCGCTAGAAGTTACGAACAGGAAGGTCAGAAAGTCGTACTGATCAGTGAACCAGCAGAATAAAATTTCAAGGCACGAGTTGCTAATATCGCCTCACCGGCCAAAACAAGTAAAAATGGAACCATAAACTCATGCCCCGCGTAATTTACCTTATTGCTCTCGAAAGGGTTTTCAACAACGCGATCTTTGAAAACCAGGTTAAAAAGCTCCTTCTGAGAGTCAAACGCGAACACGGCGAAGGCCTGGAGTTAACCCTGGTGGTGCTTCTGCCCTGGATCGAACTGACCAGGCGCGGAGCTTATTCCAATTTCAGGCGATATAAGAGTGAACTGAAATCTCTCCAGCGAGAATTGTCCCGCGAGGGTATCCGGTTGGTCACAGTGAGGACCCTTTTCCCCTCGGCTTTTTTCAATATGAAAGCACTGGGGCTTGCCTGGTTCAGCCTGATAACCCTGCCGGTTGTATGGTACTTGATTCTTGCTAGTCGAGCGCAAGTGATCCATTGCAGATATTATTATGCTTCCTTTATCGCCCTGCTTGCTGCGCGTCTGTCACCCCGGCGGGTGAAAGTGATTTTTGACGTTCGTACTCTATTGCCGGAACTGGGAATTGGCAATGGAATCTGGGAAGTAGGCAGCATGGCTTACGGGTTCTGGAAAAGAGTGGAACACTGGATGATAAACCGTGCTGATCGGGTTGTCTCAGTTTCCCCGGCGATGTCGAGATATATCGAGCTTGAAAATCCGCATGTCTGCCTAGAAACCATACCAAACTTTGTCGATCTGGAAATTTTTCGTCAAGATGACAGCCTTCGCTGGAAAAAAAGGCGGGAACTGGGGATCGAAAACCGAAAAGTCCTGGTCTATTCGGGCACCCTGGGAATGCGGCACCCGGCCACCAGGCTGGCCCAAAGTGTGCAGGTTTTCTTCAGGGCATTCGGAGAAAAAAGTTTCTTTCTGGTTTTGACCAGTTCGGACGAAAAAAGACTCGAGCCTTTGGCCCTTGAGTTGGATAGTTTCGGACTGGAAAGGGGGAAACAATGGCAGGCGCTCAACGCACCGCCGCCTAAAGTGCCGGAATATCTCAATGCGGCAGATTGGTCCCTTCAGGTCTTTGCAGATGTTCCGACTGCGGAGACGCTCCTACCAGTTAAGTTTGCTGAGTATCTGTCAGCAGGATTGCCGGTGCTCACCCATCCGTCCGACCGGGCAACGATTGGAATAATCGAAAGCTACGGAGTCGGGGCGGTACTGGATGGGAGCCTGCCGCCTGAAAAGCTGAGGGCAAGCCTGGAGGAAAACAAAGCTCAAATGCGCGAGCGCTGTCTTAAAACAGCAAGAAATGATTTCTCACTCAGCCGTTTCGCCAGGCGTTACAGCGAGATCTATAGAGAACTTGCCGATTAATTATTTCCTCGCAATGGCAATAAAGATGACTAACCCAGAACCCTACAGGTAGTAAAATGAGCTTATTTTTCAAATTAGCAAAAGCTGTAAACAATATAAATATTTCTCCATTTCTAAAGAGGAAGCTTATAACTCTTGTAATAAAAATAAACAACGCTCTAGTTGACATGAAAAAAAGCTCCAAAGTCCACCTCTCTGGCCTTCAAGAACTGGATGAGATTATTATTAAATCTCAGGAGAGAACAGTTATAAATGATCATTTATCTTCGCTGTTTATTGAATCTTTACGCACAAATCCCAAGCTGATCGTGGAACTTGGTGTTGAGACAGGCCAGAGTACGTTTGCCCTCGAAAGAGTGGCCAGGCTTTGCAACTCAAAACTGGTAAGTGTAGATTTAGAGGACTGTTCAAATGCGTGCCAGTGGGAAGATTGGATTTTTATTAAAAAAGACGATTTAGAATTTTCCAAAATGTTTATTAGCTGGTGCAAAAAAAATGATATCATTCCAGAAATAGACATTCTATTTATTGATACTGACCATCATTATGAACAAACTATAAAGGAAATCAGACAATGGTTTCCTTATCTTAGCAAGAAAGCAAAGGGTTTTTTCCACGACTCGAACGTAAAACCTGTCTATCGAAGAAAAGACGGAAGTATCGGCACTGCACCGGATTATCAAAGGGGTGTAATTCGAGCCCTGGAAGAATATCTCACTGGTTCTTTCAACGAAGAAGAGGATTTTATCGCTTTAAGAAATGGCTGGCTAATCAAGCATTGGGCCAATTGCAACGGCTTTACAATGCTTGAAAAAATAGAAGCATTTGTTAATAGATAAAATCTCTACAGTACAAATTCAAAAATGAATCGATTTCGAATACTGCTTCTGGTGGATTCTCTTCCCAACCCGCTTGATCAGGACCCGCTTTACCGGCACGTAAATCTATTTGTCTTTCGCCCGATGAGCGCGCTGGCCAGGAACCATCGTGTGGACTGGCCTTTGCTGGTACCCCGCTTCCCTGGGCTCGTCAAGCTCTTTTACCGTTGGCGCGGCAGAGAAATCCATTTCCCTGGCCCGGTTAACGATAAGATCGGCAAAATAAATTCTTTCACGGTGAAATATAATTTTCTGCCGCGAATTTACCCAGCGCAGAAAACCCGAGCCTTGCTGAAAACCTTAAGGCGGCGAAAGCCGGATTACAATTTGATCCACTGCCATACGGTTTTCGACCTGGGCCTGGCCGGGCTCGAGTTGAGAAAGGTTTTCGGATTGCCGCTGGTGGTAACAGTTTACGGCACGGATGTTAACTGGCTTTTCGAGGAGGCCCAACGCAGGGCAGCCCCCGGGATTGCCGAGGCAACCCGCAGGGTTTTGAATGAGGCGGACCGCGTAATCTGCGTAAGCCGGGATCTGGCGGGTAAAGTGCATCTTCTTGGCGCGCCCAAAGAAAAAATTCACTGGATACCAAACGGTGTAGACACGAACCTTTTCACTCCCGGGGATCAGAGGAAAGAAAGAAAGAACCTGGGCTGGCCGGAAACCAAAAAAGTGGTTCTCTTTGTCGGCAACGTGATCGAAACCAAAGGGGTGGGAGACCTTGTGGACGCGGTCTCGGAGATCGAGAAAGGCCGGAAGCGTGTTCCTGATTATCTGGTGATAATCGCCGGTCTCGGCGGTGAGTACGAACGGAAACTGAGAGACATGGTCAGCCGGCGGCGGCTCGAATCAAAAATTCGGTTTCTCGGACCGCAGCCCTATGATAAAATTCACACTCTCATGCGCGCCTGCGATATTCTGTGCCTGCCGAGCTGGCGGGAAGGTTGGCCGCTGGTTCTGGTCGAGGCCATGGCATGCGGGCGGCCCGTGGTGGCAGCCAGCACAGGCGGCATACCCGAGATAGTCACCGGTCCGGAACTGGGTATCCTCTGCGAGCCCCGCAATCCGCCGGACCTTGCCGATGTACTGACCAGGGCTCTTGATCAGCAGTGGGATTCAGAGCTGCTTGTGGCGCATGCCAATAACTATTCATATGACAAAATTGCCCGTCAAATCGAAAGCATCTACCAGAAAGTGCTGGAAGAAAAAGGTACGCTTAAGGAGCAAGTTAATCCACTATGAAAGTGCTTTTTTTTACAGAAGGGACAAGAACCTCTCCGGCAAGCAGAATCCGCGTCTATGAATATCTGGATCGTTTCCGCGTGAGCTGGAATCTGACGGCCCGTACCGTGAGTTTCACCTCCGATAGCTATTGCAGAATGATCGTGGCAGGTGAGCCGAGCCCCTGGTGGCGCAAAGTGCTCGAAAAGTTCTATCAGTTGAGAGCAATCGCCCTCCTTCTGGCTAACGCACCGGAGGCTGATGTGGTTTTTATCCAGCGGGTTTTATTGCCTGTTCCGCTGCAAAGGCTGCTGTGGCTCCTCAACCGGAACCAGGTTTACGATTTTGACGATGCTGTCTATCTGGGCAAACCCGGCAGAGAGAAGCGTTTCGCCTTTCAGCTCAGCTGCGCCGCCCGTGTTATAGCGGTCAGCCGTGTAGCGGCTGATGAGGCGCTCACCCGCGGAGCGGAGGCGAATAAAGTTGCCGTTCTGCCCAGCCCGGTGGACACCGGTGCCTACAGCATGGAAGAAAAGCGCAAAGAAAAAACTTTCTATGTGGGCTGGATCGGCTCCCCGGCAACTACTGGCTACCTCGAGGAGCTCTGGCCGCAATTGGCCGCTTTTGCGGAAAATCATCCGGAGATACGGTTCCTTTTTATCGGCGCCAGGCCTTTCGACACCGGCGCCTTGAGCAGCCGCACGACTTTTGAGCCCTGGTCGCCCAAAGTGGAAACCGAGTCGCTCTGCCGGCTGGACGTGGGTCTCATGCCGCTTGAGGACGACCCCTGGTGCAGGGGAAAGGGCGGCTTCAAGCTGATCCAGTACATGGCCGCTGGCGCAGCCTGCCTGGCCTCACCGGTTGGCGCCAATCTCGAGATTGTCGAGCACGGACGCACCGGATATTTCGTGCGAAAAAAAGAAGAATGGCAGGTTCTGCTCGCCAAACTTCTCGAAGACCGCGAACTGTGCCGCAAGCTGCGTAGGGCCAGCAGACAGCGTGCAAGAAATCATTACGACTATATTATAACCGCACCCGCACTCTATAGGCTGCTTGAAGAAGCGGCAAAGCAAGTATAATAATTAAAGATAACCTTTATTCAGTTTTTCCTGATTTCAGCCCTCCAGTAAACGGCTGGCAAGCAGAGAGTAATTAAGGATGCAAAATATCTGGAGCTATTTAAAGAACAAACCGGGTTTGACAGTTTTTATCCTCGCCCTGGCGATTCGTCTCCTCGCACTATTCGCCGACCCGGCCTCATGGCAGACCCCGCTGAATAAAGATGCGCTGCTGTACCATTCTCTGGCTGTAAGCCTGTGTTCCGGCAACGGCCTGGAGCATGATGGACACCTCGCAGTGGTTACTCCTCTTTATCCGCTGTTTCTGGCGGGGATTTATCAACTGTTCGGCTTTGGCCGCTTCTATGTTTTATTATCTCAGTGCCTTCTCGGAGCGATACTTGTTCTCTACGTTTATCGGATCGGAATATCTGTCTTCTCACCTGGGGTTGCCAAAGCAGGGGCTTTGGTGGCTGCCGTTTACTGGCCTCTGATTACAATCGGCTTGAAAATATCCAGCGAAGCCCTTTTTGCCCCCCTGCTGGCGGCTGCGGCCTACTACACCATTCTTGCTTTTCACCGCAATCGCTCTGGATGGGTGATTGCGGGAGCAATTCTAATTGGCCTGGCAACCCTTACACGGCCTGTGGTAATTTACTTCCCGGCGATCGTGATCGTCTATTTCGCACTGAAGTATCTGTCTCAAAAGGATAGAAGATTACTGGTCAACATCGCATTATATATTGTGGTTTTCTTTATTACTATTTTTCCCTGGGCTCTTAGGAACCATGCCCGGCTGGGACATTTTATTTTCACCAGTACCAACTCGGGTATGGTATTATCCACTGGCAATATGCCGCGGCAAGGCAAGATTTTCGGATTCAACTGGAGAAAAAATTGGCTGGAGCCGTCACAGAGATATATCCTGGATCTACCGGAAATCGAACGGGACAGGGCCTTACAAAAAATGGCAGTGGAGCATATCAGAAAAAATCCCGGGGAAATCCCCCGGCTGCTGTTGCTTAAGACTTTATACTTTTTCTCGCCATTCGACTGGGAGGTCCTGGGGCGTGAAGACGGGATTTTCAACCCGTGGTTTTTCTGGGTGCTTTTGTTCGCTATATTCAGTCTATTCAATTTGAACTGGAAACCGGATCATATTGTCCCGGCCGGGCTGATACTTTATTTCTTCGCCCTGAGCCTGGTTACATACGCTTCCCCCCGGCTGCGGCTGCCTGTGGACCCTTTTTTCATCCTGTTTGCCTCCACTGGATGGATGGCGGCTGAAAAGAGGCTCGGAAGTTGGAGGAAGACATTGATGTTGTTATTGGTTGTGCTTGCCAGTTCGGCCGCCGGGTATATCTACTCGGATTGCATCAAAGATTTCTGCCGGGCCGTTCTGGTTCGGGCCGGGATCTGGTAGGTATCAAGTCCTTATCTTTACAAATTCCGGGAAATTCCAGGCCGGATTTTGGAGAGAACATGAAACTTTCTGTAATTATACCTGTCTTCAATGAGGAAACAACCATTGAAGAGGTAATCGACCGGGTCAACAAGGTGAATGTCGAAAAGGAAGTGATCGTGGTGGACGACGGTTCAACCGACGGTACTGTGGAGGCGATCCGGAAAAAGGAGCACGAGGTTACCAAGTTACACATTTCGCCGGTCAATTTCGGCAAAGGTGCGGCTATCCGGGTGGGATTGACCTATGTTACCGGGGACGTGATCGTGATCCAGGATGCGGACACCGAACTCGACCCCCGGGAATACCACCTTCTGCTGGGCGAAATCGAAGCCGGCGCCGATGTGGTCTACGGCTCCCGGTTCCTCAAGCCCAACCCCAATATTCCCAGAATCACGCGCCTGGCCAACCGGTTCCTGACCCTGCTGACAAACATTCTTTTCAGAAGCAGGCTTTCCGACATGGAAACCGCATATAAGATGTTTCGCACCGAGGTTGCCAGGCGGTTGAATCTCAAATGTGTCGGCTTCGAAATCGAACCCGAAATCACGGCTCAGTTCCTCAAGCTCGGCTGCAAGATCGCTGAGGTGGGGATATCATATAATCCGCGCACACCGGATGAGGGGAAAAAGATAACCTGGCGGGACGGCGTGCGGGCGATTTATTACCTGTTCCTTTACCGGTTTTTCAGGTAGGAGTCTCACCTTGTAAACCCGGGCTTCTAAACCGGATTATTCATAAATTAGTAAGACGTTATGTTTCCCCGGGGCCTGGGGGGCGGCGGGCGCATGAAATGCGCTCCGTTGCGCAAGCGCAACGCTCTGTGCGACCCAAGTCGCACAGCCGCCGCCCCCTCCCTCGGTGGCTGATAAAAATGTGAAAATAAGTGATTAGACCTGTCAAGGTCTGGGTTTCATGAATAATACGGGGTAAACCGGGTAAGGCTGTAAAAGAATGCTTTTTATACCTTCAGGAGACTGCCAATGTGCGGAATAGCGGGTGTTGTGGACAGCCTGGGCCGGCCGGTCGAGATGGAACTTCTCCAGGCCATGGCCGCCAAACTTGTCCATCGCGGTCCCGACGACGAGGGGTTCTACCGCAACGCTCGCGCGCTGGGCCAGGAGCCCGGCAAAACAAGTGTGGGACTTGCCTTCCGCAGGCTGAGCATTATCGATCTGGCAGGCGGCCATCAGCCGATAGCCAACGAGAATGAAACCTGTTTCCTGGTGTTCAACGGCGAGATTTACAACTTCCAGCAACTGCGCCCCCAACTCGAGGCTCTCGGACACCGGTTCAGCACCAAAACAGACTGCGAAACCCTCCTTCACCTCTATGAGAGTTTCGGCATTCAGGGTGCGCTCCAGCGGCTGCGCGGAATGTTCGCCTTCGCACTCTGGGATACCAAGCGCGAAACACTTTTTCTAGCCCGCGACCGGATGGGCAAAAAGCCCCTGCTCTATTACCAGAGCGAAGGCCGCCTCACTTTCGCCTCCGAATTTGCCTCCCTGCTTGCCGACCGGCACATCCGGCGTCAGGTTGACTGGACCGCAGTCTACCACTACCTCACATTCATGTGCGTGCCAGCGCCGATGACCGCTTTCAAGGGAGTGCAAAAACTCCCGCCGGCTCATTATCTGGCATTACGAGCCGGGAAGATTGAAATCCGGCGTTACTGGCAGCTCAAGCCAGGCCCCAAACTCAAGCTTAGCCGTGAGGAGGCCTGCGAGGCAATCCGGGAAAAACTGCTCGAGGCCACCCGCCTGCGCCTGGTGAGTGATGTCCCCCTCGGGGTTTTCCTGAGCGGCGGTATCGACTCAAGTTCGGTGGTGGCCGCGATGAGCAGAGCAGGCTCGGGAAAGGTGAAAACTTTTTCCGTCGGGTTTGCCGAAAAAAAGTTCAACGAGCTTCCCCACGCGCGGATCGTGGCCCGCCACTACGATACCGAACACCAGGAGTTTGTCGTGGAGCCGAAAGCCCTGGAGGTACTCCCTGTGCTGGTGGAGCGCTACGGCGAACCTTATGCGGACAGCTCGGCGATTCCCAGCTACTACCTGGCCAGAATGACCCGCCAGCACGTGACAGTGGCGCTCAACGGTGACGGCGGAGACGAATCATTTACCGGCTACCGCCGCCATTACGCCAACCGGATGGCCGACATCTTTCACCGGCTGCCTTCGCCTGTGCGGCTTGCCGTATGCTCCACCTTACGCGCCTTTTCCCCCAAGGCTTACGAGCGCAGCAGCCTGGCTGCCGGCTTCCGCCGGTTCGCGGATGCTGCTGACCTGCCCCGGCCGGAACGTTTCACCCGCTGGATGGGTTTTTTCACTGAACAGGAAAAGCGCGCAGTGCTTACCAGGGAGATTCTCGCTCAAATCGGCCGGGCCTCCTCGCCGGAGCTGCTGAACGGACTGTTCGAGCAAGCCGGAAACCTGGACGGGGCCGATGCCGCGGCTTTTGTGGATGCGATGTTCTACCTGCCCAACGACCTGTTGGTCAAGATGGATATCGCTACCATGGCGGTCTCGCTCGAGGGAAGAAGCCCTTTCCTGGATCATGAACTGGTGGAATTTGCAAACATGCTGCCCGCAAGTTTCAAGCTCAGGGGAAACAGGCTCAAGGCAATTCTCAAGGAGGCGGTCACCCCCTGGCTGCCACCGGAAATCCTCAGGAAACCAAAGTGGGGATTCGCCGTGCCGCTCGGCAAGTGGTTCAGGGGCGAATTGCGGCAGTTCCTGCAGGACCACCTTCTTGATAACACCTTTGCCCAAAGGGGCTATTTCCGCCGCTCCGAGGTGGAAAAGTTGATCAAGTATCACCTGGAGGGCAGGCGCGACCTGGGACACCACCTCTGGATCCTGCTGATGTTTGAGCTGTGGCAGCGGACTTTTTTCGACACTTGAAAAATGAAATCTGTGCTTTATATAACCTACGACGGCCTTCTTGATCCGCTGGGTTACTCTCAGGTCCAGCCGTATTTGCGACAACTGGGCCTTCGTGGGGTAGCGCTGCACGTTCTCAGCTTTGAAAAGCGCGAACTCTGCTCGGGCCCGCAGGTAAGGCAGGTGGAAGAATCTCTCGCCTCCTGCGGTGTTTGCTGGCACCGGCTTGGTTATCACAAGCACCCCGCGGTCGCCTCCACTGTCTGGGATATCCTCACCGGGCTGGCAGTCGCCTGGAGCCTTATCCTGCGCCACCGGATAGGAATCCTCCACGCCAGGAGCTATATTGCCGCCACTATCGCCCTCGGCCTCTGTACCCTCAGCCGGGCGAGATTCCTTTTCGACATGCGCGGTTTCTGGGTCCACGAAAGAGTGGAGGGCGGCCTCTGGAAAAAAGGCGGGCTGCTTTACAGAACTTTCAGGCGCCTGGAGAAAAAATTTCTCCTGCGGGCCGATGCGATTGTTATCCTGAGCAGGCGCGGGGCCGAAATCCTGCGGGGAATGATACCCTCTCGAAAGCTCGAGCCCCGGATCGCGGTAATCCCCACCTGTGCAGACATTGAGCTTTTCCGGCCCGGTCCGGCTGTAAGGGATTCGAAAAACAGCCTGAAACTGGTTTATGCCGGAAGCCTCGGCACCTGGTACCTGATTGAGGAGATGATCGCCTTTTTCGATGTTCTTTTCTCGAGGTTGCCGGAAAGCAGTTTCACCTTGATCACGCCCTCGGACCCGGCCATACTGAAGAATGTTCTCGGAAAGCTGAACCTTATGCAGGGCACTGCCGAGAGGATCACAATAGAATCTCTGCCTTACAACCAGGTGCCGCAGGCCTTTGCCAATGCGGACTGCTCGATATTCTTTATCAGGCCCTCTTTCAGCAAGCAGGCCTCCTGCGCGACCAAATTCGCCGAATCGCTCGCCTGCGGCCGACCGGTGCTGATCAATTCCGGAGTCGGCGACCACGAGCAATACGTACGGAGCCGAAACATCGGTGTAGTGATCGAGGAATTCAGCGAGGCAGGTTTCAATACCGCACTGGACAGCCTACTCGAGCTTCTCCAGGACAGCTCCCTTACCGCAAGGTGCCGTACTGCGGCTGAGGAAAATTTTTCGCTCGCAGGCGGAGTCGAGAGCTATCTGGAACTTTACCGCTGGTTGTCCAGGGATCGGGAAAACAGATGAAAGTCCTCTTTATCGTACCTTATCCCCCGCAAGGGGCAAGCAACCGGTTCCGGGTGTTGCAGTTTCTCCCATTTCTGCACCAGGAGGGTATCCGCACACGAGTGCGCCCCTTTTACAGCGATGCCTTCTGGCGCATACTTTACCAACCGGGCCGTTACACGAAGAAATTCCTCTACGGCCTTATCTGCTCGCTGAACCGGGTGCTTGACCTCTTGCGCTCTATTTCCTACGATATTGTATTCATCCACCGGGAGCCTTTTCCGATTGGACCGGCATGGTTCGAATGGCTGCTGCAGTTGCTTGGCAAACCATATGTCTATGATTTCGATGATGCGATTTTCCTGCCCAACGTGGCCGAATCCAACCGAGCATTGGGCAGGCTGAAATGCCCGGGCAAGGTTGCCTCAATCGTGCGCGGCAGCAGGGTAACCATTGCAGGTAACAATTATCTGGCAGAGTTTGCCGGACGCGCGGGGGCAAGAAAGATTGAGATTCTGCCTACAGTGGTGGACACCGCTCTCTTTGCCCCGCAAGACAAAGGCGAGGAAAAAAATGAAGTGGTAATCGGCTGGATCGGCAGCCCGACCACTATCGAGTTTCTTGAAAATTTCAGACCGGTTATCGACAAGGTACTCACATGCTGCCAGGGTAAAGCGAGGTTGCTGGTGGTGGGGGGACAGCTCACAGGAGATCTGCCGGAGGGAATAAACTGCCTGCCATGGTCGCTTGAAAGTGAAATCGCCCTTCTCCAGAAATTCGATATCGGTATCATGCCAATGCCGGACAACCAATGGACCCGCGGCAAGTGTGCTTTCAAGGCGATCGAGTATATGTCTGTCGGGATTCCTGCGGTTTGCAGCCCGGTTGGTATGAATCTTGAATTGATAGACCACGGAGTGAACGGCTTCCTGGCCGAAGACGAAAAACAATGGGTTGATATACTTTGCCGCCTGGTGCATGATGAGGCTCTTCGGCACAAGGTCGGCAAGGCGGGACGCAGATTGGTCGAAGCCAGGTACAGCCTGCTCAAGGTAGCCCCGCGGTTTAAAACGGTAATCCTCGATGCCGCTCGAGCTTGAAAAGCTGTCTTTCAGGCTGCTCAAACTTGTGAAATCGGTCTTTTTATAGCAGTCGTCATGAGCCACTGGCTCACCCGAAAACAATGAAAATGTTTTGTTTTCTGTAGGGGCGCACGGCCGTGCGCCCCTACAGGTGGTTTTTACCGAAACCACAGAATAACGCACCTTTGGTCTATTATTTTCGGAGCAGGATTAACCATGTATAAAACCAAGATTCTGGAAAATTCGGCCACAGTTCACTTGCTAAGAAAGCTATCTTCCGGCAGCCGGTTTCTGGCACTTGCCGGCTCCTCAGCCGGGATGATCCATAGGATTATCGCCGGTAGCCGGCTAGTCTCCTTTTTTAAAGTGAGAGACTACCTCGATATCGATAGCAAACCCCTGGCTTCCCTGGTAAAAAATGCGGAAAACTACCGCAGAACTTATAATCTGGTTACCCCCCGCCTCCACCGTTTCCGCTTCTGGATAAAAAACCTCCACCTCAATCAAAGTGGGGTGGTTTCTTTGATAGCCGGAATAAAACGACAGCGGGAAAAACTCCTGACCCGAAGAAACATCCTTTTTTTCGGGCTGGTCTTCCTGGCTGCGTTTTATATTCTGCGCTCTCTGCTGCTGGCATTTATTCCGGATAACGATTATCGCATAAGCTGGAGCGCAGGTCTTCTGCTGACATTAATGTTGATAGTTGTGCTGCTACAATTAGCACCGAAAAACAATACTTCTTCTTCGGCATGTTCCGTAGCGGGCATCATTCAAAATACAGGCAGGGTTTTTGTTTGGCTTGCAGTAAATGCGGGACGTTCGGGCAGATTTTTGGTTGAAGCCGCGTTAAAATTTATTCAGAGCCGTAAATCAGGTGGAAATCGTCACTGAGCTCGCCCGGGAGGGTCAGCGATCAGCCCCTCTCTGCTCTCAGCAGGAACAGGCTCCGGGGATCAGGCAAGAGAAACTATGATAACCAATGAAGACATAATCTGCTTTTCCTCGATCGATTGGGATTTCAACTGGCAGGGCCATCAGGAGATTATGCACCGGCTTGCGGCTGGCGGCAACCGGGTTCTTTTTATCGAAAACACCGGTGTGCGCAGACCCCGTTTGAGCGATTATCCTCGCCTGGTAAAAAGGATCCGCAACTGGCGGCGGGGATACAAGGGATTCCGTCTCCAGGAAAAAAACCTCTATGTGTTCAGCCCTCTGCTGCTTCCCTTTCCCCACTCCCGCCTAGCGCGCTTGTTGAACAAGCTGCTTTTCCTGCGTCTGCTTAATTCCTGGTGCAAGTCTCAAAGGTATTCGAACCCCATTATCTATTCTTTTCTGCCAAGTGCCCTGACACTGGAAGTTATCAAAAGCCTCCCATACAAGCTGTTAATCTATTATTGCATTGACAGCTTCGAACACAGCTCTGTTAGGGCCTCCAGGATCAGGGCCAGCGAAAAACGGATGATCCGCCTGGCCGACCTGGTATTTGTCACCTCCGAGTTACTGCGCGGGCATTGCCTGGCTGGCAACAAGGAGGTCCATAAGTTCCCATTCACTGTGGACTACGAGACTTTCGAAAAGGTAAGAGAAAGCCGAACCGAATGTCTTCCCGAAGACCTCAAGACCATTCCCCCAGTGCGTATCGGATATATCGGCGGCCTTCACCGCTGGCTCGACCAGGAACTTGTCTCCAAGCTTTCCGGGCTCTTGCCTGAGGTCAATTTCGTCTTTGTCGGACCCGAACAGGAACAGATGCATCTTCTGCGCAACCTGCCCAATGTACACCTTTTGGGCGGCAAATCTCACGATCTATTGCCCTGCTACCTCCGCTATTTCGAACTCGGGCTGATTCCCTATCTCAAAACAGAATATACGGATAACGTGTACCCGACAAAACTGAACGAATACCTGGCAATGGGGCTGCCGGTGGTGTCGACCACGATCAGAGAAGTGGAGTTATTTGCCCAACAGCATCCGGCAATGGTGGATCTCGGCGAAGATGCGGAAGCATTTGCAGCTTATATCCGAAACAGGCTCGCTGCTGCCGGCAGCAATGAAGAAAAGAAGGCTCGACAGGCGAGGATCGAGCTGGCCCGGAACAATTCCTGGGCAGTAAGAATGGAGAAGATGAGCGAATTGATCCAGAACAAGATTGATACGCTGAAAACCGGGGCTGAGCTCAGTTGGCGGGAACATCTTGCTTCGGTTTATGCCGCCTACCGTAAGAGAAGTCTCGCTGTAATTACCGGGTTATTCCTGCTCTATGCCGCAATTTACTGGATTCCATCTATTTATTTTCTGGGCAGCCCCCTGCGGATTGAGGAGCCTCCAGCGCCCAGTGATGTAATCCTCGTTTTCGGAGGCGGTGTGGGAGAAAGCGGCAGGCCGGGCACCTCCACCCACGAGCGCGCCCGATACGCAGCCAGGCTCTATCGTGAGGGTCTTGCCCCCAAGGTTATTTTTTCCAGCGGCTACCAGCAATTCAACCGCAAGGATTCGGAGAATATGAAAAAGTTCGCTCTGGCCGAGGGGATCCCGGCCTGGGATATTATCATCGAGGATAAAGCTGCGAACAATTATCAAAACGTGACCAACTGTCTCGCCCTGATGACAGGCCACGGACTTACATCTGCCCTGGTTGTCTCCGGGCAATACAATATGCTTCGTACCAAGCTGCTATTCGACCGCCAGTTGAATCTTTATCCCGAAAGCGGAATCACCCAGGATTCGTTACATCTGACTCCAGTGGCCGAGAATATCTTTTTTCACCCCCAGGTCGGCAACCGTCTGGAGCAGTTGAAAGCCATTTTACACGAATACGCGGCGATTGTATATTACTGGTGGCTGGACCGTATCTAAGAAGCGGTGCAGAGGATGAGTTAGGCAACCATGCAGCAAAAACGAAAAATCAAAATCCTCAGGATTATCGCCCGGCTGAACATCGGCGGCCCGGCTCTTCATGTTATCATTCTCAACAGTGAGCTTGATTTCGGTCGCTACGTTTCTCAGCTTGTCACCGGAATAGAGTCTCCGGCCGAGGGGAACATGTACGACGTGGCCGAAGAAAAAGGGGTGCATCCGATAGTTATCGACGCCCTGGGCCGTGAGATATTCTTCAAAGAGGACTTTCGAGCCCTGATCAAGCTGATCAGGCTAATCAACATCGAGAAACCCGATATCGTCCACACCCACACGGCAAAGGCGGGTACTCTGGGCCGGATTGCGGCCAAACTGACCGGGGTGCCGGTCATTATCCATACCTTTCACGGCCACGTATTTCATAGCTACTTCGGATTCTTCAAATCGAAATTTTTCTTGTGGTTAGAGCGCCTGTTGGCTAAATTCACCAATGTTATTATCACTGTCAGCGAGCAGCAGCGCAGAGAAATTATCCAGTACAAGGTGGCCGAACAGGAAAAAGTTGTCTCCATTCCGCTCGGTCTAGATCTGAAACCATTTGTCAACACGAAAACCGACCCGAACAAGCTTCGCAGAGAACTCTCTCTGCCCCGGCAGACTCTCCTGGTGGGAATAGTCGCCAGGCTCGTGCCGATCAAAAACCATCTCTGTTTCCTTGAATCCACCCGGCTGATACTTCAAAACTTCGAAAATGTACGATTTTTGATTATCGGCGATGGCGAGTTGAGAACTTACCTCGAACAAAAGACCCGGGACCTTGGTCTGGAATCTCGGGTTATCTTTATGGGTTTTCAGCACGACCTGGTGAAAATCTATACCGGTCTGGACATCGTGATCCTGAGTTCTTTCAACGAGGGGTTGCCCGTGGCCCTGATCGAAGCCATGGCCGCAGGTAAGCCGGTAATCTCAACTAATGTCGGGGGTGTGGGGGATTTAATCCTGGACGGCGACAATGGGTTGCTGGTTCCCTCGAACGATCCGATGGCATTGGCCGAGGCAATTCTCTACCTGCTCAGAAACCCTGAACGCCGCAAAATGATGGGGGACGCCGGCAAGAAAAAGGCTTATCCCCTGTTCGATAAAAACAGGCTGTTAGGCGATATCGACAAGCTTTACCGGAACTTAATAAAAATTGAGGGAATAAACCTGAATTAATCTAAAGCGGCCGGCACGAGGTGATGAAGAAAGGGTACACGAGACGGCACGAGAAAAACATTATCGAAGATTTTTTCTTAGCCGAATAGATGCCCGCATCCTGCGACAATTCGGTCATCCTCAGACACAATCCGCCTGTACCTTTGGCTTGCCTCCAGCCTGTGGCTTAAACCGGCGTCCGATTCTTTTTTGAAATCAACCACAGGAGCATCTTGATGAGAGCATTAATCACCGGTGGGGCTGGATTTATCGGTTCTCATTTGAGCGAGAAACTTCTTGATCTCGCTTATAAAGTGACTATTATCGATAATCTATCCACCGGAAGAATGGAAAATATCAAGCACCTTACAGCCAACAAAAACTATTCTTTCGCAATCGAAAACATTCTCAACGAAACCGTAATGGACCGTCTGGTCAGTGAGTGCGACATCATTTTCCATCTGGCGGCCTCGGTTGGAGTGGAACTGATTGTCGAGCGCCCGGTGGAAGTGATCGAGACCAATATCCTGGGAACCGAGATGGTGCTTAAAATCGCTAACCGGTACAAGAAGAAGACTCTGATTACCTCGACCAGCGAGATCTATGGAAAAAGCAACAAGGTTCCGTTCAAGGAGGAAGATGACAGCCTGATGGGACCGACGACCAAGAATCGCTGGTCATATGCCTGTTCCAAGGCGATGGATGAATTCCTGGCCCTGGCCTATTACCAGGAAAAGAAACTGCCGGTGGTGATCGCCCGCCTTTTCAACACCGTGGGACCGCGCCAGACCGGCCGTTACGGAATGGTGATACCCCGTTTTGTGGCTTTCGCTCTTAAAAAAGAGCCGCTCCTGGTTTACGGGGACGGCCACCAGAGCCGCTGTTTCACATATGTCGACGATACTGTGGAGTATCTGGTGCGCCTGAGCCGGATTCCAGAAGCCGAAGGAGAGATATTCAACGTGGGCAATAACAGGGAGATTAAAATTCTCGATCTGGCCGAGAAAATCCGGAAAATGGTGGGTAGTTCCTCCGAGATCCTCTTGGTTCCCTACGATGAGGCTTTTGCGAAAGGGTTCGAAGACATGCGCAGGCGGATACCCAATATTTCCAAGGTCTGCAAGTGCACCGGTTACAAAGCCCAATACGACCTGGATACAACACTCGAACGGGTGATCGCCTATGTCAAAGAGGTGGGACCCGATAGCCTGTTGAGGATTAAATCCTGATAGCAAGTCTTACCGGAATACAGGCTCCGGTCCTACCAGTTGATGCTGATATAAGGCCCTTTGTGAAATCTATTTAATTTTCAGGCAAATTGCTCATTCCCCAGCCTTACGGGAGAAAGCACTTTGCCCACAGCAAGGACAGTTTTAATGCAGTTTAACCAGGAGGTTCTGGGCGCAGCTCTCTTGATCCTGATCGGATCAAGCCTGCTTTGCTATTTTCTGATTTTATTTTTCAGGCGCCTGGCTCTGGGGGCCGGGATAGTTGACACCCCCCGGGAAGACCGCTTCCACGACTATCCGGTACCGCTGATGGGTGGGAATGCCATCTATTTCGCATTCATTAGCTTGCTTGTCTTCAAGGGATTGATCGGTCTGGATGTCGGCCTTGTGCTACTGACCGGGGTAGCCGGTATGCTGTACGGTATCCTTCGCCATCGCAACAGGATCTACCTCATTTTCATCCTCTCTGTGATCTGGTGTTCGCTACTTGGAATAATTGTCGCCGAGGACAGCGAAAACCAGATTCTGGGGCTGCTTCTCGGGGGAACCATCCTTCTCTTGGTGGGTAATGTTGATGATGCCAGGGGCGGGCTTATTCCCCATATCAAGTTGGTGGGGCAGATTATCGCTGGCTTTTTCCTGATCTATTTCGGTATCAAGGTGAACTTTTTTATTGATCTCGGGTTTGAATGGAAAATTCCCTACCTTCAACACCTGACCTATCCATTCACCCTTTTCTGGATAATAGGGATGACTAACGCTTTTAACCTGATCGACAACATGAACGGGCTCTCCTGCGGGGTGGCTGTGATCAGCGGGTTTTTTTTCGGGCTGATCTCATTTGCCAACGGCCAGGTCGAACTGGGATACATTTTCTTTATCTTTACCGGTGCAGGTTTAGGCTACATGCCCCATAACTTTCCAAAGGCAAAAATATTCATGGGAGATGCAGGCAGCCTTTTTATCGGCTTCGTGATCGCTGGACTTTCGATTGTGGGTAGCTGGACTACTGCAGAGGGCTGGGTTCCCTACCGTTTCAAAATATCGCTGGCTATTCCAATGCTGGTACTAATCTACCCGATTTTCGACACAGCCCTGGTCACTATTACGCGGATCATTCGCGGCCGACCGATCTCACTGGGGGGCAAGGATCACAGTAGCCACCGTCTGGTACGCATGGGGCTTGGGCCTGCCGACACCGTCCTTCTGATTTACACTTTCTCCAGTTTCTGCGGTTTCTCCGCGCTTTTTCTGACCATGATTTACTACGAGCAGGCCCTGTTGATGCTGGTATTCCTGGCTCTGTTCATTTTTCTTGTCGGCTTGCGGCTGGGCAGGATCCAGATCGGTGATTAATAGTTGTAGACCGGAGGCTCATTTACTATATTTAAAGATCGTGTTCTATAATCATTCTCAATTATTTCTGCGAAAGGTAAAACCTAAAAATGCAAGATTCAAATCAAAAAGGGCAAGAATTCAAAGACCGGCTGCCCACAGAGGAACAGCTTCAGATAATTCTGGAGAACCTATTCGACCGCCAGCGCTTAATTGAGCTGGCCATTCGCTGCACCACCCGCGATGAGGAACTCGACCTGCGTCAGGCCAGGACCCACGAGTTGATCGAAATTCTGACCAATGCCTGGAAATCCGGCCCTAAAAGGAGCTCCGGCAGCCTTTGGGGGGCGGTTGACCAGGAACTGGCAGGCAGGCTGAAAAATCACTTGGGCCTCGGCGAAAACAGGCTTCGCGACATGCTTTCTACCCTCCAGGCCGAGGGTTCCCACGACCGAAGAACCTCAGCGATCCTCTTGTGGGTGATGCTGCACGAAAAACACGAAAACCTCCTGTCAGAATTCGAATCTGTGCTCAACCACCGGTTCCGCGACACAGGCAGCCTGCTGGCGACTAAATCAATATACATGGAAAAATTTAGCGAGGTCGAGGAACAAATCGCCGGGCTGAGCTGCGAGTTGAAGTCCCTGCTGACCGAGCAGACACGGGAGATAGAAGACCTTAAAGCCCGCCTGGACGAACTGGAGGATTCCGCCCATGTAAAACTCAGCAACGAAGCCATGCGCCGGCGCCTGGAGGATATCCCTACAGAAAAAGTGCGGGTGGGCATCTTTGTCGACGTCCAGAACATGTTTTACGCGGCTAAAAAGCTCGACGGGGCGCGCCTTGATTACGATTCCATGCTGGACCGGATTGTCAGCCACCGCCGGCTGATTAAAGCGGTTGCCTATATCGTGGAATCCTCCGAAATCGACCAGAGTGGTTTTATCAGTGTGCTGGAAAAGAAAGGATACCAGGTACGCCGCAAGGAGTTGAAATCTTTTATGGACGGTACAGCCAAGGGGGACTGGGACATGGGAATGGCGATTGATATACTCGAGATGTCAGACCACCTTGATGTGGTGGCCCTGGTTACCGGTGACGGAGATTTCGTCTCGCTTGTTCGCCTGGTGAAAAAGTTAGGGCCAATTGTAGAGCTTTACGCTTTCGGGCACAACCTGAGCAGCGAACTAAAAGAAACAAGCGATAAATTTTTCGAAATAGGAAGCGAACTGCTTCTGAAAAATTTCCATCACCAGGTCCTGGCTGAGGATACGCCAAAGGAAACCGGCCCCGAGCCGGTGGAGGATCCTCCAGCCGAATAGGCCGAAAAAACGGAAGAACATCAATGAGGACAATCATAATCGGCGCGGGAGATGTCGGGTTTCATCTTGCCGCCCGGCGTTCCCAACAGGGGGAAGAAATCGTGGTGATCGACCTCGACCAGGAGAAGGTCGATCGGGTGGAGGACCACCTCGACGTTCTAGCTCTTCAGGGCAGCGGTGTCGATTACCGCATTCTCGACAAAGCTGGTATCGCGCGCTCGGATACACTGGTCGCGGTCAGTGACAACGACGAGGTAAATATCCTGGCCTGCCAGTTGGCTGACCGCTACGGTGTGGCGATGAAAATCGCAAGAGTAGGGGCCGATTATTACTACGGCGATTCCCCTTTTGCACCATCCAGTTCACTGGGGATAGATGTGATGGTCAACCCTGAAGAGGCATGCGCGGTTGAGGTGCAGAAGTTATTGAATTTCGCCGCAGCCACGGACGTGGTCGAGTTCGCCGATGGAGAAGTTCTCCTGTTGGGTATGCGGGTCGGTGAGCGTTTCCTCTATCGCGACATGCCCCTGAAAAGGATCGCGGGTGAATTCGAGCGGCGCAATTTCCTGGTCACAGCGATCAACCGCGGCGAGCAGACTATTATCCCTAGCGGAGAGGATGTAATCCTTGAGGGCGACCTTCTTTACGTGATCGGCAAGAGCGAGGCAATCGACGATATCCTTCGACTGGCCGGATATGAGAACCGGATACTCCAACGCGTGATGCTCGCCGGGGGAACCAAGGTTTCGGTCAGGCTGGCGCATCTACTGGAAGCCGACGGGGCTACCCCGATAATTTTCGAAGCCGACCGCGCCCGCTGCGCCGCCCTGGCCGAGGAGCTGGAAGCAAGTCTGGTTCTCAACGGTGACGCAACCGATCTGGACCTTCTCCAGTCCGAGGGAGTGGATGGTGTGGACGGATTCGTGGCACTCACCGAGGACGATGAAAACAACATCATCAGCTCTCTGGTAGCCAAGAACATGGGCGCCACCAAGGCAATTGCCCAGATCAAAAGGCTCGAGTACATAAGCCTGGCCAACCGTATCGGGATCGACGCCACTGTCAGCCCCCATCTTTCCACAGTCAACGCAATCCTGGCCGCCACCCACAGCGAAAGGCTGCTGGCGCTGGCCACCCTGCGGGGGCTTAGTGTGCAGATCATGGAACTCTCGATCAGGGACAACCTGCCGATCGTCAACAAGCCGCTCAAGGACTTGAAATTTCCCACTGGCTGTATCCTGGGTTCAGTGGTCAGGGGCACCCAGATTTTGATCCCCCATGGCGATGACCATCTTGAACCAGGCGATAAGGTCGTAATTTTCACCCTCGCCAAACAGGCGGGCAAAGTGAGCAAGTTTTTTCTCTAAAGCTTGCCCGAGCCTGCTGAAATTTGTTCCCTGACCTTTCAACACGACCGGATAAAAATGAAAATCAGGCTGGTTCTTCATCTAGTCGGGCTTTTGCAGGTGTTTGTCGGTTTAGCTATGATCCTGCCAATATTCTGCGCCTATTATTACGGCGAGCCGGAGATCACCTCGCTGCTGTGGTCGATGGGGATCACCGTGCTCGGAGGCGCGCTGGTCTGGAGTCTTACCCGCCAGGAAGAGGATATCAGGGTCCGCGAGGGCTTTGCCATTGTTACCCTGGGCTGGCTGGCCACTGCTGCTTTCGGCGCCCTGCCTTTCCTGATCTCAGGCTCGATAGCCAGCCTCACCGACGCCTATTTCGAAACCCTGAGCGGCTTTACTACAACAGGCGCCTCCATCCTGACCGATATCGAAAGCATGCCCCGCTCGATTCTTCTCTGGCGCAGCCAGACCCAGTGGCTCGGCGGCATGGGAATAATCGTGCTCTCCATCGCGATCCTCCCCTTCCTGGGCGTGGGCGGCATGCAGCTTTTCAAGGCCGAAGTGCCGGGCCCCACCCCAGACAGACTCGCTCCGCGCATCTCGCAGACCGCCGGCCTTCTCTGGGGGGTCTATTTGCTGCTCACCGTGAGCGAAATATTCCTCCTGAGGTTCGGCGGGATGGACCTTTTCGACGCAACGAACTATGGTTTCACCACCATGGCCACAGGGGGTTTCTCCACGCACAACCACTCAGTGGGCCATTACCACAGCGCCTATATCCAGTATGTGGTTATCTTTTTTATGTTCATGGCCGGGGTGAACTTTTCCCTGCATTACCGCTGCCTCACCGGTCTGCGCCCTGGAGTGTACGTTAAGGACAGGGAATGGGTATTTTACATATTCATCCTTAGCGGGGCTACGGCGCTGATTTTTCTTTATAACGGCACCTCCGGATCTGGCTTTGCCGAGAAAAATTTCCGGGAAAGCCTCTTCCAGGTGGTCTCGATCACCACTACCACGGGATATTCAACAGCCAATTTCGACGCCTGGGCCCCGTTGAGCCGCATTATGCTTCTGGCACTGATGTTCGTCGGGGGATGTGCCGGCTCCACCGGGGGCGGGATGAAAGTAATCCGTCTGCTGCTGATCCTCAAACACGGCAAGACGGAAATAAAGAAGCTGCTTCACCCCAAGGCCGTGTTCCTGGTCAAGGTGAGCAAGATCAGGGTCAGGCCTGAGACAATGCTTAACGTGCTGGGGTTCTTTACACTCTATATCGCCCTTTTTATATTCTGCTCATTTCTCATGGCCGCACTGGGACTGGATATAATCAGCGCCACAAGCAGCGTGGCCGCAACTCTGGGCAATATCGGTCCTGGCCTGGCACAGGTTGGGCCGGCGCTCAATTACAGCCAGGTTCCTCTGCTGGGTAAATGGGTGCTCTGCATGTGCATGCTTCTGGGAAGGCTGGAAATCTTTACAGTGATTATCCTTTTCATGCCCGAGGTGTGGAAAAAGTTTTAACCTGACTGGTAGAATTATATTGTGATTGAAAACGGTTTTTGCTTTGTCTTCTGAAAGAGGGGTGAGGCTTGCCTCGCCCCTGCTTTTCATCAAGACTTTTATCTATTTAACCCGAATTAGTCATAAATTTAATCAAATCCTGTAGTGGCACACCCATGTGTCCGCCCGGCGGTTGAAATATCTATGTAGTCAATGGGCGCGCACTGATATACACCTCTATTCAAAGCAACTATGAAAGCCGACCTGCACATACACAGCACTTATTCGGACGGCAGCCTGCCTCCGGCCCAGATTATCTCCCTGGTCACAGAAAAAGGACTGTCAATCGTTGGCATAACAGACCACGACACCGCCAACCACTTTCCGGAGAGTATCAAGGAAGGGGCAAAAAGCGGCATGACAGTTATTCCCGGCGTGGAGTTCAGTACCTGTTTCAAGAATCTGGAAATACACATTATCGGCTATGCACTCGACTACCGCAACAGGGAACTCCGCGCCCACCTTCGCCGGGTGCGCAGCCGAAGGCTTGAAAGAGCTCACGAGATCCTGGCCAGACTGGCGAGCAGGAACGTGCATATCCCTGTCTCTGCGCTCGACCCAACGCCCGAGAACGCGACTATTGGCAGAATGCTTATCGCCCGGCTCCTTTTCAACCACGGGTACGTGCGGACAATCGAGGAGGCTTTCGACAGGTATCTCGGCAGCAACGGCACCGCTTTCGTGCCGTACGAACTCACCGAGGCCTGCGAGGTAATCGGGCTGATCAAAAGAAGCGGAGGAGTCAGTGTTTTCGCCCATCCCTCGCGCGCCGAACTGGAAACGGCCTTCAAGGTGCTCTGCGAGGCGGGACTGGAGGGTATCGAGGCCTGGCGTCCAACGATCTCCCGGGGACTTGTCAATGCAATCAAGAAAAAGGCCTCACAGCACAAGCTCGTTCTTACCGGGGGCTCGGACTGGCATCATGACGGCGGCTGGTTCGACCTTGGTGAATTCTATGTGGAAAAATCCCGTATCGCCGGGTTTCTAAACCTGGTCGAAGAAAAATCACGTTCCAGGCAGGAAATCCGCTGAACCCCCATTTTCGTACTTCAGGCCACGGAAATTTTTCCTCAGTCTCATATTATGTTTTACTTTGGCTCACGGTCAACTTACTTTAGCTTTTATTTTCAATTATTTTCATTATCTCCCTGCTTTTATGATCCGCTTATTGGGCATGAACACGGACAATATCAGACACACCGCACTCAAGGACGCCAGTATACCGACCCTCACCGAGGCGCTTGTTGTGCTCTGCTTTTCGATGGGGATAATGCTTTTTACGGTCCGGGCGTTTCGGTTTTTCGAACCAGGCATGTTCGAGCTGACTGGTGACTCCCGCTTTAGCATGGGCCTGTTGATTGAACTGCTGGGTCTTGGCCTGCCTCTTGCCCTCCTTTTCGCTGTCAAGAGATATAGCTTATCTCGAAGTTTGGGTATGGTAGCCTGCGGTTTTTCCTCGCTGGCCGGGGGTGGACTGATGGGGGCAGGCACGGTGTTTTTCACACCCCAGCTCGAGGCATGGCTGGCCAGGCGCATTCCGCCGCCTGAGGGCTATTTCGAAACCATGATCGATTTTTTTACCCTTAAAAGCGGAGAATCATTGGCCTGGGCCTTTTTCTGTGTAGCGCTTATGCCGGCCCTGCTCGAGGAAGCCCTTTTCCGGGGAGTCCTGCTCAGGTCGGCACTGCTCAGCATGAGCCGCCCCGCGGTGATAGTGGGCGTGGGAGCAGCTTTCGCCCTTTTTCACTTCGATCTCTGGCGCGCCCCGGTCCTGTGCCTGATCGGAATGCTTATCACATGGATCGCTCTCCGTTCGGCATCCCTCTGGCCAGCCGTGGTTTTTCATCTCGTGCATAACAGCCTGGCGCTGATTCTGTTGAACCTCATCCAACCAGGCAATCGCGGGTGGATCGAGGGTGCTGCTGACGTGCCCGCCCCGCTGCTGGCACTCGGGGCTTTTCTGCTTGTGTCCGGAGCGATAATTCTGCCTCAAAGAGCGCCGGAAAAAGGGCCGGCCCACAGAAACTGGAGTCAGCCTGAATGATTTAGCCTGAAAGCCTCCGGTTAAAGAAAATGAAACTATCCAGAGCTAAAAAGTGTCTTATCTTAGATGAAGGCAAATGAATCCTGAAAAACTAAATCTTTTTAACTTTTCTTCTGTTGTGGAGGTCGCCAAATGAACCGCTCTCCCGGTGCTCTTTGTATCTGTATGATCTCATTTTTTCTGGTCACTGTTCTGGCACCACAGTCTCTGTCCGGTGGAGAAAGCGAAAAAACTGCTTCCCCTCTGATTGATTCATCGGTTCCCTTTTATCACACCTACAACCTGACATCGCTTTTCCCGGTGGGTATGTCGACAGCCAGCGCTCAGGAGGGCGGTGAGACTGCCGGCGGAAGTGCCATGACTCTCGATGACTGTATCGACGTTGCGCTGGCTGGAAACCCGAATTACAACAAATCGCGGGAAAACCTGCGGGCCGTAAGTGGTGATATTATGCAGGCCTGGGGTAACTATATTCCCACACTGCGTGTCTTTTACGGGATGAGCCAGAACAACCGTACCTCTTCCTTTCTCGATCCCAGCGGCGTTCTTCGTACCCAGGGCGGTATCAGCAAGTCCAGCTACGGTTCGGTGAACATGAACTTGACCCTTTTCAATGGGGCCCGACATTACTTCGAAATGAAAAATGCCCACTACCTTCGCAATGAACGCGGGGAGCAGCTCGATGCCGCTGAACTCCTGATAGTTAACCAGGTGCGCCGGGCATACTTCGCAGCTCTGCGCCAGCAGCAGTTACTCCTGGCAGCCGGCAACCGCGCCGAAAGTCTGCGTGACCAGCTTCGCCTTGCCGAGGCGAAATTCTCTGTGGGGTCGGTGACAAAGCTCGATGTGCTGCAGGCCCAGGTCGATCTCAAGGATCAGGAACTGGTCATTCTGGAGTGTGAAAACGCCCTGAAAAATGCAAAAATGGAACTCAACCGGCTGATGGGGGGCGATCTTGACCGGGATTTCGGCCTGGTGGACGAGTTTGCAATCCAAAGAGTTGAATTAGACCTGGAGAAGCTGGTGGAAGAAGCCATTGAGAACCACCCCGATATGCGCGGTTTACACTACCAGATCAAGCAGCAGGAGAACACTCTCTGGATGGGTCGCCTGGCTTACTTGCCAACCATCAGCACCAGCCTGCGCTATGACCGTAGTGAGGACGGCCTCGAATTATTTCCCAACTTGAACAAGGGTCGTGGTCTCGGTTTAAACATGAGCTGGAATATCTGGGACTCTTTCGTCCGTTTCAGGAGCAACCGTTATACCGAGGTCCAGTTGAACAATCTCAAATACGATCTTGCCTCCATACGGCTTGATACCGAACGCCAGGTGCGGGAGTATTACCTGGACATGCTTCGCCTCCACGAACGAAACCTCGCTCTCCGGGAGAGCAAAGGCCTTCGGGAACAGTCACTGGAGCTCGAGCAGGAAAGATACCGGCTGGGGGCAGCCAGCATCCTTGAACTGCGCCAGGCCCAGGTGGATTTCGCCCAGGCCGAGATTGACTATATCAACTCGATTTACGACTTTCACACGACTCTTTCCAGCCTTAGCCGGAGTATCGGCAGGGATCTTGCGCGAGAACTCGGCATGTAGATAGAGTATGTTCTGTCTGCCGCCCTGTTTTTGCTGCTCGAGGCTATCCAGGGGTCTCGGCAGCGGTAAAATAAATTTTTTTCTTGCAGAAATCACGGCCCGCTTGCCTTTTATGCGTATCTTATTAAATTTCAACACATTACAAGGCAAGCGGGCTTTTTAATAAAAGCAAACACCTGTTATCAAAGGACTTGACGGCGATAACTTTCCGCTTTATATATAATTCGCAGCCTTAAGCTTTCGGGTCTATTGTTGCGCAAATCTGCTTCAGACAATATTCTCGAAAAGAGGCCTTTCTGTAATAGGTCAAATCAAAAAATCGAAAAAACTGTTTATTTGGACTTGACAAGAGCTTTCTAACCATTTATAGATGGTATGGTCAACAGTCTGAAGCGAATGTTTATGGTAAATCGAGGCGTGTAGATTTTTTCTTTTCGTCTGTCGTGTTCCCCGCCACTGTCACTTTTACTTTTGGAGGATTTCTCCATGACTAAAGCCGATCTGATTGATGCGGTTGCTTCTGAAGTTGGGATTTCCAAGAAAGCTTCCGCCGAAGCCATCGATAGCGTGTTCAGCAAGATTACCGGGGCTTTGAGGAGGGGCGACAAGTATACTCATGTCGGTTTCGGTACTTTCAGCGTAGTCAAACGTGCGGCTCGCGAGGGACGGAATCCGCAGAGCGGCGCAACAATCAGGATTCCCGCCCGCAACGTGGTCAAGTTCACCACCGGAAAAGCTCTCAAGGAAGCTGTATAATCAGGTTTTTTCAAAAATAGGTGCGGAAATAAAAAGCGGCGTGAATAAAAAGTTCACGCCGCTTTTTATCTGGAGGAAGCTTTTTTTCTCTTTTTCTTTGCTTTTCTGGGCCGAGATTTGCCGAAAGTTCCCCGGTAAATCTTGCCACGACGCGTACGTTTGTCACCTTTTCCCATATGTGCTACATCCTCTCCGCTTTGCCGCTTTCATTAAAAGAATATTGCCAATCCGGTTTAGATAGTCTTATTATCTCAAAACATTGGTAAAAATAAAAATATACACCTCTGCTTGCAAAACCGATGCTTTTCCTCCCTCCCTGGCATTGATTCTCCAGGGATTGATTTACCAACAGGTAAATATTCCAAGGGGATAGCCGCTGGATGTGGCTTGCGCTTAAAAGACACTGGATGCTGCCCGGAATTGCTGTAGTCTGTTTCTGGGGCTACCGCTATCCTGCCACGGGTGAACTGCTCAGCAGGCACCTTGCTCCGATACTCGCCTTTCTGATGTTTCTCCTGGGCACAGGAATCGGTTTCAGGCTTTTTCGCACCCGGATCAACGCACACAGGCAAATTATCTTTACCATGTTTTTCTGCTATCTCGCCGCACCTCTGGTCGCATTCGGGATCGGAAAGCTGTTTTTCACCGAACACCTCGCAGTTTACACTGGGCTGATCCTGATCGGCACCACCTCAACCACTCTGAGTTCCTGTGTTATTTTCACCAGGTTCGCTGGTGGAGACGAGGCTCTGGCCCTCTGGCTGTCAGTCTTTTCCAGCCTGCTCTGTACTTTTATCTCCCCGGTGCTTATTTGCCTGTTTCTCGGGGCTTCAATCGAGGTGCCGGTCGGGTTGATGATAAAGCGGCTGATCTTCGTACTTTTTATCCCCCTTTCTGCGGGTATGCTTCTTCGCGCACTGCTGGGCGAGAAAAGGATGGCCCCGGTGGGCCCAATACTTACCAGGAGCTGTGCGATTTCCATCCTCGCCGTGGTGATGGTCTCTGTAGCAAAGAGCAGGAACCTGCTGGCCGGCCCGCAAAGCCTGCCGATCATACTCGCTGTCGCCGGGCTTCACCTGGCAATGCTTCTGACAGTGGCAGTGGCAAACATTTTTACCGGTTTCCCGAAGCGTGATAAAATTGCCACTCTTTTCTGCTCGGCGGAAAAAACGCTTCAAATTCCCGCCTACCTGGCCATTGAAATACTCCGCACACCGGAAGCTGCCCTGGCCCCGGTGCTGCATCACGTATTTCAATTGGTTGTAGACTCACTTATCGTTTCTTATTATTCTTCAAGTACGGCTGATAATGGAACTTTTCCGGAGGAACCGGGCGCCTGAGAGGATTAAAAGGGGGGCATGCCCAACCGGCGCCTCAGCATACCTCTCTGATAAGATTTTTTCTGCGATAATAATAATAAATGATCTGAAAATTCTTCGTTCAGCCAGGCAGGATCCATTTGAGCGCGCAAACCAGTCATCGACCGTTGATCGAGGTCCGGGAACTCACTGTGCGGCTTTCCTCAGGCCACGTAGCTGTGGACCGGGTCAGCTTCGAGATAAACCGCGGGGAGTGCCTGTCACTGGTCGGGGAGAGCGGATGCGGCAAAACCCTGACTGCCCTCTCGCTGCTTAAAGCCGTGCCCCGCGAGGCAGGCCAGAGCTCCGCAGCCAGTATCAGCCTCGAGGGTAGGGAACTCACCATACTGAGTGATAAAAAAATGCGCTCGGTCAGGGGTGAGGGTATCTCGATGATTTTCCAGGATCCCACTGCCGCGGTCAACCCGCTTTTTACAGTACGCAGCCAGATTGTCGAGACGATTCGCGCACATTTACGGGTCAGCAGGAAAGAGGCCGCTGAGCGCGCCCGCTCTGCCTTGGTCGACGCAGGTCTGGTCGAAACAAGACGTGTTTTAGGCTCCTACCCCCACCAGTTGAGCGGCGGGCAGTGCCAGCGGGCGATAATTGCACTGGCACTTGCCACCGAACCACTGCTATTGATCGCCGATGAGCCGACAACCGCGCTCGATGTTACCGTGCAGAGGCAAATCCTCGATCTTCTGAAACACTTGAGACGCAAGCGCGGGATGGCTCTTCTACTGATCACGCACAACCTTTCGGTTGTTGCGCAGTTAGCCGACCGGGTGCTGATCATGTATGCCGGCCACATTGTGGAAAGTGCCTCTGCGGAAAAGATATTTACAGCAGCGGCCCATCCTTATACCCGGGCCCTTCTTGATTGCCTGCCCAGTGTGGAGATCCGGCGTGAGGAGCCTCCCACAATCCCAGGCAACGTTCCCCAGCCAGGCGGCTGGCCTTCAGGCTGCCGTTTCCGGCCCCGCTGCGAATTCGCCGAGCCGGAGTGCGAAAACGAACAGTTTTTAGCGCCAGTGGAGCAAGATAGCTCTCACAAAGCCAGGTGCCGGTTTGCCGGCATACTTTTCGGCAAGGCCCACACCGGCCAGGGAGTGTAAACAACATGTCAGCCACCATACCATTGGTTGAATGCAGAAATCTGGTTAAGTCGTTCAAGTCACGCGCCCTGTCCGGGGGCTGGCAGCAGCGATCATTCTCTGCGGTGAACGGGGTTTCACTCAGGATAGGGCCTGAAGAAACGCTGGCCCTTGTCGGAGAAAGCGGCTGCGGGAAAACTACCACTGGCAGGCTGCTGCTCAGGCTGGAAATTCCCTCTTCAGGAAGCACGTTCTTTGGCGGCCGCGACCTGGAAGGCTTGAGTGCACGTGAACTTCGCCGCCTTCGCCGGGACATGCAGATGATCTTCCAAGACCCGTACGGTTCGCTCAATCCCCGTTTCACCGTGGCCCGTACCTTGGCTGAACCAATGCGCATCCACGAGGGCCTCCCAAGAAGCAAAATAGCCGCCCGGATCGACCAGCTCCTGGAGACCGTCGGTCTCAGCCCCGAACACGCCGTGCGCTATCCCCATGAATTCTCCGGCGGCCAGCGCCAGAGGATCGCTATCGCGCGTGCAGTCTCGGTTAATCCGCGTTTCGTGGTGGCTGATGAACCGGTCTCGGCGCTCGATATCTCGGTCCAGGGTCAGATCCTCAAACTCCTGCTCGATCTGAAAAAACACCTGGGAATGGCAATGCTTTTCATCTCCCACGACCTTGCCCTGGTGCGCCAGATAAGCGAGCGGGTAGCTGTGATGTATCGTGGGCGAGTGGTGGAACTCGCCCGCACAGAGATGATATTTGCAAATGCGCTGCACCCTTATACCAGGCTTCTGTTTTCCAGCGTGCTTAAACCGGCACTGGAGAGCAAAGCCAAACCGCAGGTCGGAACGCAAACAGGGTATAGCGGTATCGTTACAGGCGGTTGTGATTTCGCCGGCAGGTGCCCGGCCGAAACCGGGAACTGCTCGAAAAGCCGGCCGGAACTTATTGAGGTTCAACCGGGCCACTGGGTGGCCTGCCCTGCGCTTACCGCCGAATAAAAGCCCAAACTTTCATCGGAAATTTCCCAGTCTATTGAACGACCGAGGTGCTGAAACCGTAAATTTATTCGCTCGCAAAGAGTGCCGCATGAGAGGTGTTCTTCCAAAACTAGAACTTTCTTTCTACAATCGGGTACGAAACAACTGTGGCTAAATCTTTCCATTTTCCGTTTGATTGATTATTTAAAAAAAGCTTGACATTCCCAAAGACTTGGGATTATTTTGGATTTTCTTATTTCAAAAAATTCTCTAATCGTATCTCCATAACGCTCATCTTCGCGCGGAGGATTATGTTTTATGGGCACAGTAATGAATTGGCTCCTCTATAACAACTTCAGCCAGTGGTTTTTCTCGACACCTCTGGGCGAACTCTGTTGGGACGGCGGTATCTGGATGGTTCCACTGGCTATTTGCTCTATCTGGGGACTGGCTACTATTATTGTTAAGTTCATCACTCTGACAATGGCTTCGGTTAAAACCAGACGCCTGCTCTCCCAGGTCAACCTGTTTATGGAAGAAAAGAACTTTCAGGGTGCGGTAGAGCTTTGCGAGACCACCAAGGGCCCGGTTGCCGCTATCCTGCTGGCAGGCCTGCGTAAAGTTAAGGAAGGTAGCGAGAGAGTGCTCAGGGCTATCGAAAATACTGGTACTATCGAACTCGCCTTTCTTGAACGCGGTCTCGTAGTGCTGGCTACCCTGAGTAACGTTGCCCCGATGTTCGGCTTTCTTGGAACGGTCTCGGGAATGATCAGCGCCTTTGCCTCGATCGAGAAGCTCGGTGAGGTTTCGCCGCAGGCTGTGGCCGGTGGTATTAAAGAAGCGCTGATCACTACCGCCACTGGTCTTGCGATCGCTATCCCGATCCAGATTTTCCACAACTATTTCGTGACCCGTGTCGACCGCCTGATCCTCGATATGGAAGAAAGTTCCCAGCAAATCGTGGAAACAGTGATAGCCATAGAAAACGAGGGAGCCGCTGCTGCAGCTGCATCTTCCAGTAAATAAGCCCGGACTGTGACTGCCAGCCTCTCTTGTGGAACCAGTATTTATTTTATCTGTATAAATATCTAGCAAGTTAGCTGGTATCTGATCCTCTCGGGAGCGGAGAGATATCTCATGTTGATTGAAAGAAAAAACAAGGTTTCTTCCGAAATCCCCAGCGCGTCGATGGCTGATATCGCATTTCTTCTGCTGATCTTTTTCCTGACCACCACGGTTTTCAACGAGGAAAAAGGCCTTGAGCTGGTTCTGCCGGAAGCCAAGGCCCAGGAGATCCAGGTCAGTCAGAAAAACATGCTGCATATCATTGTACGTCCCGATGACCGGATCGCGCTCAAGAAGGGCAAGAACCCGGAGGAACAGCCGATCCCGGTTGACGGTCTTTCCGAGCGCATGCGCCAGGAGATCACCTTGAATCCCAAAGTCATCGCTGCAGTGAAAACCGACCCCAATGCAACCTACGACCAGATGATCAATGTTCTGGATGAACTGCAGGAGGCTGAATCTCCCCGTATCTCCCTGCAGATTCTTCAAAAGTAGCGGGCTCGGGGAAAATACGCCGGTATTCGACGGCTTGGGAAACCACCTCCAGCCCCTTTTCTCCTGAAAGGAGTCGATTTTGGCAGTAGAAACCAAAAAAACGAGGGGCTTTAAGCGAAAATCCCGTGTAACCGAGAGCATCCCGACCTGTTCAATGGCTGATATTGCTTTCCTGCTCCTGATCTTTTTCATGGTTTCAACCGTGTTCCGTAAAGAAACCCCTTTGAAAATAGCCTGGCCAGAAGCGAGCGCCCTGAGGAAAACCGAGTTCAAAAATAAGAATATTCTGCACGTCTGGGTTAACAAGGACGACGAACGTTCGCCGGGAATTAATGAGGAGGGCTGGGTTTATGTCGATGATGTGGCCTATAACCTCACTGATCTGTCACGTCAGGCTGCGCTGGTCGAGAAGCTGAAACTTGAATCCGCCGAACTGAAAGGCAGAATCCTGATCGCATTCCGCGCGGACCGAAACACCCCATATAACAAGATTAATCTGACTCTGGAGATGCTCAAGCAAGCAAACACGGTCCAGGTGCTGTTTGCCACGAATTTGGAACAAGAAGCTCTCGACCTTTCAAGATAGGGGGCATGAATGGATACTTCCAAAACATTTGCCTCTATGCTAAAAACCAGTGCGAATTTCAAATTCAAGCAGAAGTATGGGAAATATTTCGGGAACGCCCTGCTGATCTCCTTCTTCTCGCACGTTGTCTTTATCCTGGCCATGCCGGCAATTAACCCGGAAATCACGTCTCACGAAGAAACCACCATGGAGGCATTAGATCTTCCCCCAGAGGTGGTGATACCGCCTCCGCCGAAACAGTTGGCCAAACCCAGCATCCCGATGGAGGCCGAGGAGGAAATCGACGAGGATATAACCATCGATGAAACCACTCCGCCCCCTCCTGACCTGATCCCAGAGATACCTCAGGTAGAAGGAAAAGTGGAGGCCGAGGAGTTCCTGATGGTGGCCGAGGTGTGGCCCAAGTTCAAGAACAGACCACCCGTTCCCAAGATGCCCACCTACATTGCCCGGGCCAGAGTAGACACGGTGACCAAAGTCGAGTTCTATGTCACCAAAAACGGCGATGTGGATCAGAACAGAACCAAAGTCGCGATCAGCTCAGGGTATCCGGAACTCGATGAACTGGCCCTCGAGTGGGCAAAAAAAGTCAAGTTCCACCCGGCGCTGAACCGCGGAGAGCCAGTTGCGGTCCGGGTTTCGCTGCCCGTTCGTTGGAAGACCAGGTGATCTGAACCACTATATTCGAAATGAAAAAAAGCACTCTTGAATCGGGTGCTTTTTTTGTTTTATGTAATCCTTTCCCCCTGAAATTTCCCGCCCGATACACTTTTCAGCTGTTTTAATATTACCAAGAAAATTATTTCCAAGCCGTGGGCTAATACCATGAATGCTGGCCCTGCGCACTTCATTTCATAATTTTAGCCGGCCAAGACAGACCCCAAGCTTGCAGCCTTCGGCCTGATCATTTCTATACATAGCGTTATAAATTATTGCGCATAACTACAATTTCAGATTTAATACATATTGATAGACAATCGTGTTTCAGAAGACAGGAGACAGTAGTCAGGAGTCAGCCATCATGAGCCGGTGGCTCACCCGGAAACAATGAAAATGTTTTGTTTTCTGTAGCGACTGTCTTGAAAATCAAGACTAAATACAGATAGTAATGGGATCATTTTT
>CAZJQI010000029.1:0-53506 GCA_964548275.1 uncultured Gemmatimonadales bacterium | reverse complement strand
AGACTCTATATCTAATATACAAGGGGCGCGCGGCCGTGCGCCCCTACGGGTGGTTTTTACCGAAACCATGGAATAACGCACCTTTGGTCCATTATTTTCGGAGCAGAAAATTCACATTCTTCATACGATCACGAGACGTCTTCTTAATATAACTATGAGTCAGGTGCCTTTTTCCGTGACCCATTTTTGGTACTCAATCCGGTTTTTCTGTATGAACCCTAATAAATAAAAACGGTTAAACAGTAAAAAAAATCTTCCCCTTGACACCCCCTGCCCACTTGGATAAAATAGAACGATTTAAAGATCGTTGTTTGCAACGTCGCTATTTTCACACGCTGGGAGGACAGATGGGGCGCTTTTCTCTGCTGACCTTGGTCCTTTACATTCTCACTTCCCCCCAATTTCTCCCGGCACAGAGCACCGGGAAGATCGAAGGCGTGGTGACCGATAAGGGAAACGGCCAACCTCTGGCCGGCACCCAGGTAACAGTGGAGGGCACCACACTGGGCAATATCACCAACGCTCAGGGCTACTATTTCATCCTCAACGCACCTCCCGGCCTCAGGTCCATTCGTTTCAACTATACCGGCTACGCCCCGGGGCTGGTGGAAAACGTCCGCATCCAGGCAGGCCACACCACCACGGTTAACGCCTCGATGGAAATGGCCACCATTGAACTGGAGATGATCGTCTTCGAAAGCGAGCCAGAGCCGCTTGTTCCCAGGGACAATGTGCAGACCAAACAAAGGGTGCACAGCGATTTTTACGCCTCCATGCCGGTCAACCGGATCGAGGAGGCGCTTGCTCTCAAAGCCGGAGTGGTTCAGAACGAGGCCGGCAAGTTCAGCATCCGCGGCAGCAGGCTCGGCAAGGAAGCGGTTTATATCGACGGCATCCTGGTACGCGCATTCAGCGAACAGGCCTACCTGAGCGATAAGATCTCCAGCGACAACTCCCCGCTGGTAGTGGGGAAAAACAGTGTGGAAGAAGTGAACGTGATTACCGGCGGATTCAACGCTGAGTACGGCCAGGCACAATCGGGCGTGATCAATATCATCTCCCGGGAGGGCGCAGACAGGCTTGCTGGCTCGACGCAGCTTATCTCGGATGCTCTGATGCCGAGAACCAAAGATTACGGCTACAATGAACTTTCGCTCGATCTTTCCGTGCCGCTCGGCCTGCCGGGTTTTTCGAGCATCTTCCTTTCCACAGAACTGAAAGGCATGGCAGATGCCACTCCGAGCGTGCATGGCGGCAATGCTGGTTTCCGTGGCCTGAATCAACCTTTTCTCCACAGGCTCAACAGCTATATAGACCAACTGGGGCTATACGATCCAAACTCTATGGCGAGCCGTAAAGTGGGCTGGCTGGATGCCAACAGCTTCGAGCCCGGAGAGCAGCGGCTCGACCGCTACTGTTTTGCCAACGTGCTCTGGAGCGACAGCAACGGGGACGGGCTGCCCGACTCACGCACCCTGATCCCCGGTGACCAGTTCGGCCCTGAGGGTCGCATTCTCAATAACAACGGTGTTTACAGCGCGCCAAACCAGGCCCGCTTGAGCGGAAATAGCGGTGAGCTCTACGCCACCAGCGGTAAGTTTACCTGGTACGCAAACCCTGCACTCAAAATCATTGCCACCCACCTCGGTTCGAGGAATCAGCGCCTTTACTACCAGCACGAGAACATTTTCAACGCTCCGACAAGACGGAACCCTGGAGAAAGAGTACGCACCTTGAACACAATATTCGGCGTGGACTGGGTGATCCACCAGAGTGCAGAGCACAGCTCCAACCTGATTTTCCGGGCCAGTACATACCGCACCAGGCAGCACGGTGGAGCTTTGAGCGCCGCCAGCTACAATCGTTCGATCTGGGGCGGGTTCGGATTTTCTAACCTCTCCTTTATCAACGAATCCCGCACCGAACTGGATGATATCTACCAGGCGGTTGAGGGTCTGGAGCCCTCGGGAAACTCTTATCCAACATACAAATCCGGCTTTCTCAACGCTTTCGCCTCCACTTTCACACCCCTACCGGGACAGCGCGGCCAGGACAACCCTGTCAACCCGCTGCTTCTGTTCAACGAATCCGGGCTACCCTTTCGCCTGATCAATGACCTGGAGGAAAGAATCACTCTCAAGGCTGATTTCGACGCCCAGATGCACCGAAACAGCAGGATGAAAGCAGGCATTGAAATCCAGCAGATGAGTATTGATACCCGCCACTTTTTTTATGTCGGCGGCCCTCTCCAGGACTCCTGGTCAGTGGAGCCGAAAATTTACGCTGCTTACGCGCAGAACCGACTCGACCTGGGTGATCTTGTGTTAGATACCGGCCTGCGCCTGGACTATTTCAACTCGGCGGCTGATTTCCCGAACGTGCCCGGTGAGGCTCTCCCCTCAGACCAGCGTTACAGCACGGATAAAAAGTACAAGCTGAGCCCCCGCCTGGAGGTGGGATTCCCGGTTACCGACCGCAGCCAGTTGCGCCTCAGCTACGGGGTATTCGCCCAGGTCCCGGCCTTTTCAGACTACTACAGCCTGATCAACCGTGATATCCAGCAGGACCTGGCAAGCGATAATATCAACAACTATTTCGGCAACGGCCGTCTGGACATGCCCTACACCACAGCCTTCGAGGCCGGCTTTACCACCCTGCTCTCGGAGGATATTTATCTGGATTTCGTCGGCTACAACAAGGATATCCGGGGCAATATCGCCTACCGCTGGCTCACCCAGCAGGAATTACTTGACCTCGGCGGTGTAACCGACCGCACAAGTACTCGTTTCGGCAAGAATCTTTTCATCGCTACCAACGGCGACCACGGCAATATCAAGGGCTTCGACCTGAGTTTCCACCGGCGGCTTGTCGGATACTGGTCGGCCAGCGCGAGCTATTCGCTGATTTTCGCCCGCTCCTCGGCCTCTGACCCGCAGGAATTCGCCCGCGCTTACGGCAGGCAGATCATTCGCGACCCGCTTACCGGCAGGGACAAGACCCCCGACCCGCCAAGCGAACAAACCCCTATGGATACGGATCAGACCCATACTATCAACCTTCAGGCCTCGCTCGAACTGCCGACAGATTTCCTCGAGGGCACATTCTACGGCAAATTGCTCTCCAACACCGGGACTTTCCTGACCTGGCATTTCCATTCAGGACGGCCTTACACTGTGGTTAACCGCCTGGGCATCCTGGCCACCGGCGAAAATAACAACGCGCGCACCCGCTCGGTAAAGATCGCTAACCTGCGGGTGTCCAAGCGCCTGCCGATGGGCGAAAAACGGCGCCTGAGCTTTTTCCTGGAAGTGATGAATCTGTTCAACACCGAGAATGTTAAATCCTCGATGGTCAACCCCACCACGGGTCAGCCCGGGGTGGACGCTTTTCTGCTGGGCGAACTGGCCAATCAGATCGGCAGTTTCACCACGCGCCCGGAGCCTGTAAGAGTGGAGGATGAAGCAACCAATGCGGAACTTTCCCCCCTTCCGGCCGAACGTCTGACACTTGCCCGGATCAGGGATCTGAATGGCAACGGATTGGTGGAATACCCGGAAACATTCGCTCTCCGGCTTGCCGCGATGCTTGCGGCAATGGACAACCCGCTGGCCTATCTGAGTCCCCGCGAGGTGCGCCTTGGACTGCGTGTGGATTTTTAGTAATTTTAGACAGAAATGAAAAGTAAATGAAAAGATCAGGATATATATTTATTCTTTTAACTTTTCTCCTACCCCTGGTGCAGAGTGCCGGTTTGCTGGCTGCCAGGAGCGGGGGTGCGAAAACAAAACGGCAGGCGAACACACGGCTGGCCCGTTTCGAGGCGCGCCAGAGCTCAGGGAATAATTTCGCATTTTACCTGTCGAATACCGGCTTTCTTGCGATCAACCCCACCAGCCCGTTCGCTCCAGGCGGTTTCTGGCCTTCCGGCTCCACTAATAACTATATCTACCAGAGCGGCCTTAATGTGCTGGGAATTATCGACTCGGACGGGGACGGCCTCTACAGCGACACAGTTGAAACAAGCGCTGTTTACGATGCCGAGTGGCGCGAGGGCCGGGCCTCGGGTACCAGAGAAGACCCTGAATCGCGGCTGCTCTTCTCCACCGACGGCGAGGATCTCGCCCTCTGGCCGGATGAGTTCAGTACGGTCGATGACGACCCGGACAGCCCCACTTTCGGCACCCGGGTGCCTCTTGTTATCGGCGATCAGGACGTGGTCACTTTTTTCACCGATGTTGGCGGCCCAATTTTCCAGAGCGCGGGCATTCACCGACTCGGGGTCGAGGTGAGCCAGCGGGTAATCTTCATCTCCACCGGCATCGAGCGCGACATCATGTTTGTCAACTGGCGAATCTCCAATGCCACGAGCTATGTTGACCCGCAGGAAGTGGCCGGTGTGCCTTACGATATCCGTGGGGTGCTTGTAGATGTGAAAAGCGACTTTGATATCGGGGTACCCACTGATGACGCCTCGGCTGTGCTGCCTATCAGGCAGCTTGCGCTGGCCTACGATTCGGATTTCAGGGAGCAGGCCTTCGGCCGTCAGCCTGTGATCTACGGCAGTTCCATTCTTTACAGCCCGGCAGAGGATGACGGAGTTGACAACCCCACTGTGTTTGAACGCGAGGGCAACGGCCTGGTGGATGAAACTTTCGGCGATATCATGGAGGCCGCTCTGACACACCCGGTCACTGGCCAGCCGCTGGTCTTTCCTGAGGAGGTGCGCCACCTCAAGGCCGAGCGTTTCTACCTTTACACCATGTACACCTACGGTGACCAGCGTCCCGACCCGTTCAGCGATGCCGAGGCCTACCGTATCCTTTCGGCCGCGCCGGGAACGAACCTTCTGCCCGCCTTCGACCCTTATGCCGATTTCCTCGAGGCTACAATCGTCGAGGACCTCCGGCAGAATATCGTCACCGGTCCGTTCGACATGCCTGCTTCCGGGGAGCCGATAGAAATCTGGGCCGCTTTTTATTTCAGCCCGGCTGCCAATGATCCCACTATCAACGGCAAGCGGGCCGACCTGTCGAAGCTCACCCCTGAGGGAGAGTTCTCCCGCGTGCTGAACATTGCCGAGGCTGCCCGGAGGATTTTCGAGGCCTCATTCGTGCGGCCCAAGCCGCCTCCTGCTCCCGATTTCCGCCTCGTCCCAGGCGACAGGCAGGTCATTATCACCTGGGATGATTTCCCGGTACACAACACCTACGATGATTACGCCGAAACATTCCAGGCCTCCCAGCTCGTCCTGCGGGACAGCCTTCCGGACAGATTTCCCAGGATCAGCTCCTACCGCGCCAATGACTTCGAGGGCTTCCGGGTTCACCGTTCGCTAACCGGGGAGCGCAAGGACGCCAAACTGATCGCCCGGTTCGACCTGGACAACAAGATTGTCGATTACACGGTCACACGCACCCTAACCCAGGGGGCTTTCACCGGTACAGGGCCGTTCCTGCTCAAGCTTGGTGAAGACACCGGCCTATCACTCTCCCACGTGGACCGGGGCGAGGATATCGGCGGGCTGGTCAACGGAGCGCCGGTTTTCTACACAGTGACCTCCTATGATTACAACCCGTTCAACGCCGGTGGGGAATCGCTCGAGTCAAATATTGGTTTCAAGCGGCAGGACGCTCTGGGAAGGTTTATCCAGCAGGTAACCCCTCGCGCCGAGACCTCCTCGTTTCGACCGGGTAGCTCGGAATCCAGCCTTACTGCTGGAGACGGCTCAAACCTTGACTCTGAGTACCAGCCTCTGGTGGCCGATACCCTGGGCTCGAGCTCAGACACTGTAACCACCGACCCGCTCGACCCAACGAACCGCTCTGTTGTGCGCCATAACCTGGTGGTGGATTTCCGCAGCCAGCCGAATCCACAGAATGATGCACTTGTGCCGGGCGAGGTAGAAATTATCTTCGGCCAGGCCCTGCCCGACTCCGGGCTCTTCACCATTGACTCGCTCGAGGCGGCCGACCCGGCCACACGCCTGTTCAACCTTTACTACCACTACCGCGACTCCCACGGTAGAGTAGTGACCGGCCAGGCACTCGAAAAGAGTTTTTCCTACAGCAAGCGCGAACGGGTGGCTACTTTCCATTTCGACGGCCGTGATGACACCCTGGGGGTTACCTACTCCGGGTCAGTCGAGATCTACCGCGGCGGACGGGCCGACGCCAAGGTGGCCCCCTTGAGGATCAACGGGACCACCGGCACGCTGTCCAGCCCGGGAATCACTTACCCGCATCCCGATTACCGTTTTACCGCGATCCCGGCGACAATCACGTTTCCAGGCGATCCGTTCGTGGTCTATCAGCCGATGAATATCGACCAGCTAAACAGCGAGTATATCGCCGGGGAAAGCGCCCGCACCACGAGCAACATGGCCGCCTTCGCCCCGGGCGATATCGAAATTGCCTGGGAAAGCGACTCCCGGGTCCGGGTGCGCGACCTGACCCACCGCACCGAGATCCGGTTCAGCGAGTTCACCGATGACGGCTGGGGTTTCCTGCCCCTGGACGACTGCTCCCACGAGGAAATCATTTGGCAGAGCCTTCACGTGCACCCCAAGCACAAGCGTAGCTACCGCCTGCGCCCGGAAGCCGTTTACCACCCGCACCCCGATAAGCCGGACAGCCTGAGTATGGCGCTCTATGTGCGGGGCGTGGAGCTTTTCCTCACCGCTATCAAGCGCAGGCCCGCATCCGGTGATCTCTGGCTGGTAAGGTGCGATTTCAACAACGCAGGCGGTGAGTTTGTCAGCCCTGTACCTGGACAGCGCGTGGTGTTCCGTTTCCTCAGCGCCACGGACAGCCCTGAGGACGAGGTCCTCTCCAAAGTACGTGTCGTGCCGAACCCTTACCTTATCTCGAGTCCACTGGACGCCGGTCCCGGCAACAAGACTGTTATGTTCACCGGGCTGCCGCGCGAGTGTACGATCCGGATTTACACCATCTCAGGGGTGCTGGCCAACGTACTCGAGCACGGTCCCGGAGTGCCGGAGAGTTCATTCAGCACCTCCGACACCGGCGGCGGCACCCGCAGATTCAACCTTCGCAGCCGTTTCGGCCAGGAATTGGCCAGCGGCACCTATTATTTTCAGGTGGAAAGCAAACGGACAGGAGAGAAACATATCGGGAAATTTTCGATAATTAATTGATTTTATTTCACAATTTCGATCGCTGCCAAAAGTCTTTTGGTACTTTTGTGTGCTTACAGAAAGTATAAAAATAGCATTTTAATCATCTTGTTAATTATGCTTAAAGGTTTGATAAAAATAATAGCGTGTTTAATAATTTACGCCTCTGCTCTAAATGCGGCTGCTACCGGGAAATTCAACCCGGCCTCAGGCATCCCTGAGGGTTTCAGCGAGTCTGGCACACGGGCGGCGGAGTTTCTCACCATCCCGGTAGGCAGCCGGGGAGTGGCCCTGGGAGGAGCTTACGGAGCGCTGGCTGATGACATCAGCGCGGTATGGTGGAACCCTGCCGGGCTGGGCTTTCTCACCGGGGCGCAACTGTTTCTCACCGTGGCGAACCAGCCCCTGGATGTGACCTACACCTACGCCGCAGGAGCGGCGCCTTTGTTGGAAGGCAAGCTGGTAATGGGTGGCTTTATGGGCATGCTGACCATGGGAGAGCAGGAAATCACCACTGTCACCCAGCCCGAGGGCACCGGGGCCATGTTCTCAAGCTATAGCATGCAGGCCGGGGCCTCTTTCGCCTGGAATTTTTCCGACCGCGCAAGCGCCGGGATCAATGTCAAGGCCGTGCACGAGGACATCGCAGGCAACACCCAGGGCACAATCGCCTTCGATCTCGGCACCAACTACCATACGGATTTTCTCGGGCGCGAAATCAGGCTGGCCTTCCTGATCCGCAATATCGGCGGCAACATGGCTTTCTCCGGCAACGGACTCAAAATCTCAGCCAAGCCGGAGGACCTCTATCCGGGCAACAACATCGCGCGCCAGGAACGCGAGGCTGTGCGCCGTGCCACGCGTTTCAAACTGCCCACAAGCTTTCATATCGGGCTTGCCTACGCCATTCATACCGGCGATCTCCATAACTGGCTCACCGCAGCCGAGTTTTCCCAGAACAACAACATGCCGACCTCCTACAGTTTGGGAAGCGAACTGAGTCGCAAAATAGGCAAAAACGCCACCGCCGCAATGAGAGCGGGGTGGGAGTTCCGCGGAGATGAACTCGATCTTTCCGGCACCGAACGGCTGCGCGGCCTTTCAGCCGGCGGCGGGATAGCTTATGACTTCATCGCTTTCAAGGGCTCGATCGACTATGCCTACCGCAACTGGGGAAGGCTCAAATCGAGCCACCTGTTCTCCCTGAGTATTGCCTTCTGATACGTGCTTACCTTTGATCCTGATGTAGAAATTATATTTATAGTGGGAATGATCCCTGGGGAAGGCCGGATATGCTTATTTTCCTTTCCTGATCCAGGCGCTTCGAGACAGGCGGCAAACTGCCGGCCACCCATTTCGAACAACTTCCCCGGAGTTAAAACTCTTGCATGCTTAAAGGGTTCTATATAGTGTAAATAAAGCAGGTTTCCCTTATTTTTCGCGCTTCGTGCTGTGATTATCAGTCGATTTGAATAAATAGCTTCCGCCTGCGCTGCCGGAAGCGGTGTTTCTATACCTGATCGAGACCAAAAACCGTTTAAGGAAGCATGGGCCGTAATCATGCTGAAAAGAAAAGTTGTCCTTTTAGCTCTGTTTTTAATCTGTTTAGTCTGTATCGGGGTACCGGCTTATTTGGCTGCGCGCCAGCTGACTGTGGTTCAGGACAAGGCGCCGATGTTCAAGGAGCCGTCGATTTCCTCGCCAATTATTAAGTACCTGGAAAAAGATTCGAAACTCAACCTTCTGGCAGTGGAAGATTCGTTTTATCTGGTTAGCTACGGCGGATATGAGGGTTGGGTTATTCCTTACAGTGTGCGTGATGAATCAGGCGGCGAGGAGGTGGGGGAGAGCCCGGGCAGTCAGGCTGTAACCGGGGATAGCCTGCTGTGGGAGGTCGACCGGGATCTGGCCTCGGGACGCTACCTGGTGGTGTCCAACCGCTGGGCGAACGTGCGTGAGGGTCCCGGCCTGAATTACAAAATTATCGGCAAGGTTTACAAGGGCCAGATGCTGGAAAAATTTATCAAGCGCGGCCGGTGGTACCGGGTCAAGCTTCCGGACTCCAAGATCGGGTTTATCCGGGAAGACCTGGTGTCCGATCCTTCCCGGGAAACCCAAAAAACTGTAGATTCCCGCTCCGGTGAGTTATATAGGGAAAGTGACGCTGCAGAGGAAAGTCAGACACTGGCGGAGAGAGTGAACCAGTTGGAAAAAGAGGTAGCTGAACTGCGTAAGGCCCTCCGGGAGACCCAGGCCCTCCTGCTCCAGGTCCAGGCTTCCAGGAGTGGTGTGGGTCTGCCGGGAATCTTGCCCCAAAGCCCCGTTTCTAGAACTCTGGAGGGCAATGTCCAATCACAGAAAAAGCTGATTATCGGTAACAAGGCAACCAAGGTCTACCATCTTCCGGGTAGCAAATTTTATGATAAAATTCCTGAGGAATTCCGGGTCTATCTCAACACCGAGGAACAGGCGAAAAAAGCAGGTTACACCAAATCGATGAACTAGCCTGATCAGGCAGTTTTTGCCTTTTTGGCTCCGGCTTTCATCAGGCTTTTGCAAGCTTCTTCCTGGGTGTCGTAAATATCGAACCAGCGATCCAGCTTGGTCTTGCTGAAAATCCGTTGCAGTTCCTTGTTCAGGTTGGTAAGCGAAAGACGGCCCCCGCCTTTATAGACGTTTCGGCTAAGGTTGACCAGCACACTCAAACCGAAACCGTCGATATACTCGGTCTCCTTGAGATCCATGACAATGGTTTTGCGGTTCTTAGCTTCGAACTCGCTGAACAGATCTTTCAGGGTTTGAGTGTTTTGAAAGTTGATCTGGCCCTTAACCTCGGCGACTGCAATGTCGTCGATTTCGTGGGTGGTAATGGTCATTTAAAGCTCCTCTGATTGGTTGCAAATTTTTTCATTAAACCTTTGCAACACCTTACTCGATAATAATAATGGGCTTTGTCTGCTGATCGGGGGCTAATCAGAGGCAGAAAAATTCTCATCATCGGCCCCGGGGGCTGGAGGCCGATCCTAACCGCCGCGGTTAGTATGGTTTAAGAGATAGCAATTTCTGTACCACAACAGAGAGTGAAAGAAAAATATTTTACTCGAACAAATAACTCTCTGAAAATCATTCAATTATGGTACCGGGCCGAGGGTGTCAAACTCGATATCCGATTGGTATTCTCAGTTCCCCTTGCAAAACTTGCCCATCGTCCGGGAGTTGTTTTTGCTTCTTAAACTGGAACAGATATGGAAGAACAGCCTTTGGAAAACGAATTGACCCAGGATTCTCCGGAAGCCGGGATCGGCAGTGGAGACTCCAAATCAAGTGGTTCTACCTGGGTTAACCTCAAACTTCTGGTAGCTGTGGTTATAGCCGGCGGAGTTCTTGCTGTGGCGACATCTTTCTGGATCTTCCGCGAAACTCAGCCGCAGGAAGTAGAGCCAACCCTGACCGAAGGTCCGAAACCTCTGATCGCCAGTTCGCGGGCCAGGGACATCCGCACCAGGCGAAGCCTGATGCGGGCCGATAATCGAAGTTCGCATAACCAATACCTGGTGAAAGAAAAAGGCCCCCAGGACATGGTCTGGCTGGCCTCCCAGGCCGAGCTCACCCTTCTTACCGGGCTTTTCAATCACTACATGGAAATCACCGCCCGTTTCTATGAAATATTCCGCATTCTTTCCAATGATTATCTCAACGAACGCTGGCAACTCCTATCTCTGTTCGAAAATGAAATTCTGCCCAAATTCGATAACGTAGAGCGAAGGAGAAAACTGCTGCGCAGACGAATCGGGCACGATCCTGCGCTCGACCTTTTCGACAACCTCGATTATATCGCATTCTACGACAGCATTGCAGTCCACTCTTTTTATAGCTACCTCAAGAAAGGCGGGCAGAGCGAATTCAACACAGCCATAGAAAATGTCAACACTGCCAAGTTCATGATTAGGGATTTCTGGAAGTATTTCCAGCGAAACCTCACTGAATACAAGATCAATTACAGACCTTCCCCCGATGTATGGCGAAGGTATTACGCCCCGTGGGAGTTAACAAAGCCTTGAAACCGAGAATATTCAATCTCCTAGTTGTAATAGCAGTCGTTAGCCTTGCTCTCACTTTTTGTGAGGAGGAAAAAAAGGAAGGCGAAAAGGATACAGAGCAACAGGCTGTGGTAGCCGAAAGCCTTTTCCTTACTCCCTCGGATTCGACAAGATGGCTGGGATATTTGAGTTTCGCACCCCAGGATACCGCCCTGGCCTATCTCATGATGGGCGCACTGTACCTTGCCAACGATGCACCGGAAGGCGCTTTGCATTATCTCAATATCGCCTCCGAGTACGATCCCGACCGGCCTGTGATCTATCTAAATCTCGGCCATGCTTATAATAATCTGGGCGAGTACGAAAAAGCTGCTGAAGCTTTCCGGACGTATATCCAGAGAAACCCCGGCGGTATTCTCTCCCAGGAAATTTTCCGTATCGTGGAAAAATACCGCAGCATCCAAAGTGAAGCCGAGAGCCCCTGATCTTCCCTTTCCTTATAGTTGACAAAAGCATCCGGAAATTATACTATCTTTCATCAGGATCTTCGGGGTGTGGCAACTTTATCCCATTCAAAACTGGCGTCAGGCGCATCCTGTATCAGGTGTCGAATTGAACACCCCCGCAACCCTGATCTGCTGCTTTTGAGATAGTGATGAACGTGAAAAACCCTGCCGCAAATCGCATTTATCTGGACCACAATGCAACTACCCCTCTTCATCCCCAGGTACTCGAGGCAATGCTTCCCTATTTGAGAGAGAATTACGGCAATGCCTCCAGCATCCACGCCGAGGGCCGCGCAACCCGGACTGCAATCGACAGGGCGCGCACTCAGGTCGCTAAACTTCTGGGAGCCAATGATAATGAAATCTACTTTACCAGCGGAGGCACTGAAAGCAACAACCTTGCCATCCGGGGAGTGGTCGAACTGGCTGACAGAGAAAAAGGCCGGCTGGTAACCTCGAGCGTGGAACATCATGCGGTCTTGCGGCCAATGCAGCGGCTGTCCGAACAGGGTTTCGAGCTCTCTATCCTGCCTGTTGACAAATACGGCAGTGTCAACCCGGAGGATTTACAGCACAGCCTGGCAGCCGGAAATACCCTGCTGGTGAGCGTTATCGCCGCAAACAACGAGGTCGGTACTCTCCAGCCTGTGGAAGAACTGGGGAATATTTGCCGCCAGGCCGGTATTATCTTTCACGTGGACGCGGTTCAGGCAGTGGGAAAAATAAAGATTGATCTCCGCTGTCTGCCGGTTGAGCTTCTCTCAATCAGCGGGCATAAGATTTACGGTCCCAAGGGTATCGGCGCACTCTATGTGCGCAGGGGCGTGAAACTGCAGCCTCAGTTGTTCGGCGGGTCTCACGAGCGGGGCTTTCGCGCCGGAACCGAAAACGTGGCCGGAATAGTCGGGCTGGGCGAGGCCTGCGAGCTTGCCGGAGCCGAATCCGGCCAACACAACAGGCAGATACGCCTTTTGCGCGACAGTCTCTGGGAAGGGCTCCAGAAGAAACTCGACGGAGTTCATCTCAATGGACACCCTGAAAACAAGCTGGTCAACACGTTGAATGTCTCTTTCGAGGGCGTGGAGGGCGAGGCGCTGCTTTTGAATCTCGACCTCAAGGGAATTGCCTGTTCCAGCGGTTCGGCATGCGCCAGCGGCTCTCTGGAACCATCTCACGTGCTCACCGCGATGGGAGTGCCGCCTGAGCTGACCCAGGCCTCGGTGCGTTTCAGCCTCGGCAGGGACAATACCGCCGAACAGATCGAACGGGCTGTCGAGGTTGTGGTCCGGGTGGTCTCCCACCTGCGCTCGATGAGGCTTTAACTTTAGACCACAGGCCGTGTTAAATATAGCACCGTTATTAGTAAATCCAGAATCCCCGGGCGAGACACGCCTTGTCTCTACGAATTTTCATGAACAGACTCTGCCATGCTCACTCTCGGTATAGAAACCTCCTGTGATGAAACCTCAGTGGCCCTGCTCGAGGGAGAGAACAGGCTTCTCAGCCACCTGATCCTGAGCCAGATGGAGCACGAGCGTTTCGGAGGGGTGGTGCCGGAGCTGGCAAGCCGCGCCCACCAGAAAGTTCTTTTGCCGCTGGTTGAACAGGCCTTTGGCGAGGCGAAACGCACCCCGGAAGAAATCGACCTGATTGGAGTGACTTTAGGCCCCGGGCTGATCGGCTCGCTGCTGGTCGGAGTCTGCACGGCCAAGACTCTCGCCCTGAGCCTGAATAAGCCGCTAATCGGAGTAAACCATGTCGAGGCCCATCTGATGGCGAACCTTCTGCTGGAGGAACCTCCCCAGCCGCCTTTTGTTGCACTTCTCGTCTCAGGCGGACACACTCTTCTGGTCCAGGTCGACTGCTGGGGCCAGTATCTGATTCTCGGCCGCAGCCGGGATGACGCGGTAGGGGAATCTTTCGACAAAGTGGCGAAAATGCTCGGTCTCGGCTATCCCGGCGGCCCGGCTATCGAGAAAGCAGCCGAGAACGGCAACCCTGAGGCTTTCACCTTCCCCAGGCCAATGATCAAGGACCCATCACTGGATATGAGCTTTTCAGGACTCAAGACCGCTGTTCTTTACGAGGTGGAAGACCTCAAAAAATCGGGCGGATTTATTGGCGTGCTGGCTGACCTTGCCGCTTCTTTCCAGGCTGCAGCGGTCGAGGTGCTGATCGAAAAATCTCTCCGCGCCTGTGCCAGAGCCTCGGCAAGGACACTGGTCGTGGCCGGCGGCGTGGCCAGGAACAAGGCCCTTCGCGAAAACCTCGCCTCCCGCAGTGATCGAGCAGGCATAAAGGTAATTTTTCCACCTCTCAATCTCTGCACTGACAATGCGGCGATGATTGCCCGTACCGCCCTTTTCCATTTCCACAACGGCCGTACAGACAGCCTCGATGTCAGAGCATACGCCACCGGCAGCCTTGACTGGCCCACGGCCAGTTTTTAGATTACCCATCCTTTTTGATCCACCTTTCCCTCAATTTTGTCTTGAGAGCCTCGTCTCCTGGCTGCTATATTAGTGACGCGTTCGGCTTTCGCACAAGCTGAGTTTATTTTGGGGGGAAGGCGCTCGACTTCCCTTGATTAAAGGATTTTACCATGAAAATCATCCTCGCGCCGGACTCTTTCAAGGGCACGTTCACTGCCAGCCAGGTCAGTGACTTTTTCGCCGCTGGTGTGAAAACCGTGCTGCCTGAAGCTGAACTGGTGAAACTTCCCCTGGCCGACGGCGGAGAGGGAACCCTGGAAACTCTTATTACAGCCAAAGGTGGTGCGATTCACAGATGCAACACCATCGATCCCCTGGGGCGCGAGATCGAGGTAGAATATGCCATCCTCCCCGGCGGCGAAGCGTTGGTGGAAATGGCGCGGAGTTCGGGACTTGTCCTGTTGGCCGAGAGCGAACGCAATCCCTGGGTTGTCGGGACCTATGGCCTGGGAATGGTTATCCGCGCCGTCCTTGCGGAGAAAATCCGGGCGCTGACTATCACGCTCGGGGGATCGGCCACTGTGGATGGCGGGGTGGGCATGGCCCGCGCCCTCGGCTACCGGTTTCTCGGCAGCCGGGGCGAGCTGATAGACCGGGAAGGCGGGCAGGTTCTGGCTGAAATCTCACTGATCGATAAGACGCACGTTGACAGCCGCCTTGCAACTCTGAAGGTACGCGCCCTATGCGATGTGCGTAATGTGCTGCTCGGCTCTTCAGGCGCGGCACGTGTCTTTGCGCCTCAAAAAGGCGCCGACCCTGCAATGGTGGATCGTCTTGAGCAAGGAATGGCCAATCTGGCCCAGCGGATAGCACAAGACCTCAGCGTTAAAGTGGACAATATACCCGGTGCCGGAGCTGCTGGAGGGCTTGGCGCCGCGGTAGCCGGTTTCCTCGATGGCAGGCTTGTGCCCGGAATAGATTACGTGCTCGAAACGCTCGATTTCGACATGGCACTGGCCGGGGCGGATCTGGTAATTACTGGCGAGGGCTCTTTTGATTCCCAGAGCCTCGCTGGGAAAGTGATCTCCGGTGTGCTGCAGAAAGCCTCGGAGCGCAGTGTACCGGTGGCTGTTGTCTGCGGCCGTCGCGGGCAAGTTCCGCAATCGGTTCGGGTCTTCTCCGGGGAGGATCTGCCTGGAAAACGTGCGATTGGCTCCCTGCTCAGCCTTGATGACCTTTCCTTCCTGGCAGCCGAGGTGGTACGCAGTTTTGCCCTGGAATAAGCTCTAGAATCTCGATTACGATTGGAGAGTGCTAAATCATGGCAAACCGTAAGGGCCCAGCCAACGTGAATGTTATCTTTCCGATGCCCAGGGGCGGGCCGTATACCTATCTCGCTCCGGAGGGCCACCAGCAGCCTCTGCTGCCCGGAATCCGTGTGGTAGCGCCGTTCGGCAGAAGGATACTGACCGGGATCGTGGTAGAGGCGAATGTAACCCCTCCAGAAGGAATCAGGCTCAAAAGGCTGCAAGTGATTATAGACGATTATCCCCTGGTGCCGCAGGAACTACTTGATCTGGCGCGCTGGATCTCGCGGTATTATTTCTGCGATTTCGGGGAAGCTATCCGCGCAGTGGTACCCGGGATTTTTATGCGTGTCGGCGACCGGAGTATCAGGCTCGTGGAGGGGATCAAGCCAGCCGGGTTAAAACTGTCTGCCCTGCAGGGTAAAATCTTCGATACCCTGCTTGCAGAGGGCCAGCTTCTTCAAAGCCGCCTCACCAAACGCCTGAAATCGAAAAGCCTCTCGCAGCCTTTGGCATCTCTTGCCGAGATGGGCCTGATCGAGATCACCGACCACCTTCCCCTTCTCCCCAGGGCCAGGCTGCGCACCATGGTGGAAGCCCGCAAGGAACCTCCGGATGATGAACTGAAAGTGCTTCTCGCCAGCGCGCCGCGCCAGCGCGAGTGCCTGGAGTTCCTTCAGGGCATGGCCGGCCCTGTGGAGCTGAGCCTACTAACCAGGATCAATTTCAGCTGTGCGATTGTCGGTGCCCTGGCCAAAAAGGGGCTGATCAACAAGTACCAGGTTCATGATCCCCGCGACCCGTTCAGGCACGTAAAGTTTCCCGGCTACCAGGCTCCTGAACCTTCCCCTGACCAGAAAGAGGTGATCGCAAACCTCAAGGAATCACTGGACAGCCACAAGGTCTTCCTTCTCCATGGCGTGACCGGAAGCGGCAAGACCCTGGTCTACATAGAACTTTTGCGCCCGGTTCTGGAAGCCGGCAAACAGGCGATTATCCTCGTTCCTGAAATCGCGCTCACCTCACAGACTACGGGTCGGTTCAGGGCGGTTTTCGGCCCGCGGGTGGCCGTACTGCATAGCGGCCTCTCCGACGGCGAACGCTACGATATCTGGCAGCAGATCAGCCAGGGAAAATACTCTATTGCCGTAGGAGCACGCTCAGCCGTGTTCGCCCCTTTTAATAACCTGGGGATAATAATCATCGATGAGGAACACGAGCATACATACAAGGAGGCGGAATACATTCCCCGCTACCACGCCCGTGAGGTAGCGATCTGGCGGATGAACCAGGCTGGGAGGGCGGTGATCCTGGGTTCAGCCACCCCGAGCCTGGAAAGCTACCACAGGGCACGGGAAGGAAACTATCTCCTGCTCGAACTCCCGGAAAGAGCCCAGGGACTCCCTATGCCTCAGGTCAATATTTTCGACCTGCGCAAAGGCTGGTCTAAAAAGAAGCCCCCGCTTTTGGGCGAAAGGCTTTTTAAAGAGATCAATTTCGCCCTCCAGGCAAAGGGGCAGGTGCTCCTGTTGCTCAATCGACGGGGATTCCACACATTTATGATCTGCGAGGAATGCGGCCAGGTTGCCGAGTGCCGCCACTGCCGCATTTCTCTTACCCTTCACCGGCGACTCAACCGCCTTCTCTGCCACTACTGCGGCGCCCAGGAGCCTATCCCCTCCGTCTGCCCGGCATGCGGTTCCAAACGGCTGGTTCCCATGGGAGTCGGCACCGAGCAGGTGGAAAGTATCCTCAAAGAAAAATTTCCGGATCGGGTAATCGACCGGATGGACCTGGATACAACAGGCGGCAAATGGTCTCACCACGAGATCCTCGAGCACCTCCGCTCAGGTGCAACTGATATCCTCGTGGGTACTCAGATGATCGCCAAAGGGCTGGATTTCCCGAATGTTCTGCTGGTGGGAGTTGTAAATGCAGATACTGCAATGAACCTGCCGGATTTCCGGGCCACCGAGCGCACGTTCGGCCTTCTGGCCCAGGTGGCCGGACGCACCGGCCGCGGTGAAAGGGGGGGCGAAGTAATTATCCAGACTTTCAGGCCCAGCCATCCGGCGATCACAGCTGCGGTCACACATGATTATCCATCGTTCGCCAAAGAGGAGCTCGCGATCCGCAGGGAGGCGGAGTATCCTCCATTCGTCAACCTGCTGAACGTTATCTTTACCGGAAGAGATGAAAAGGTCCTTGCATCATTTGCTGACAAAACGGCCGAGAAACTATCCAAGAACAAGTCTTTAGCCGGCCAACTGACAGTCCTCGGGCCAGCCCCCTGCCCCCTGGAAAAGCTCCGCGGAAGATACCGCTATCATTTGATAGTGAAAAGCAAAAGCGACGAGGCAATCGGACATGCCGGGGCTTTCCTGGCCCGGTCGGTAAAGCCTCCGAGTAAGGGAAACTGCCGCATGATCCTTGACCGGGACCCTTCGAGCCTGATGTAAGCCGATAGCTTGGGGCGGGCCGGCATCCTTTTTGCTCAAGCGTTACTCTCAGGTTAACCTGTCTTAGAGGTTTTGCAAAAAGGATGCCGGCCCGCCCCCCTCAACAAACTAGCAGATTAATTCAAACAAATCCTCAGGAGGCGCTGCTTGCGTATTCTGACAGCCTTCTGCCTAGTGCTTTGCCTTTCCGCTACGGGTGCCTCTGGGTTATCCCAAACTGAGGCCGAAAGATTTATCGCTGCGCTTGCCGAAGACACAGTAGATCTGGCCGAGTTACATCTTCCGGAAGAGTTCGCTCGCTCGACACGCCTGGGAATAACCTACGAGGGAATTCGCAACAAATTCCTGATCGGTTACAGCCTCGAACCTGAAATCAAGGGATTAGTCCGGGCGGGATCAAGCCGCTTGGAAGTGAAACTCGAACCACTCGCCGATAATTACTCGCTGGTCAGGCTCCTTCTGCCGGATAGCAATTACGAGCGGACCTTTTATTTTAAAGGCTTGAAATTTATTTCTCCAGTCTATTATTACACCCGGCATTTCCAGACCCGGCAGAGCGAGTTTTTCTCCTTTTTTATTGAAGACCCATCCACATTCAACGACTATGCCGCCCGGTGTCTGGACAGTTTTGTCCGGTCTGCAGCTGAAATTTTCGGACTTGACAAGGCAGAAATCGGGCTTCTTCGAAAAGAAAAGATAATTTACGTGCTTTGCAAGGATCAGGACAGCATCCAATATCTTACCGGTTTCAGGATCCGCGGCATGGGCCTGCTCTCCCACGACTGTGTAGTGACCACTTTTAGCTGCCATTACCACGAGGTGCTCCACCTTCTGGTCAACTACAAGCTTAAAAAGCTGCCCATGCTGACTCATCCTTTGTTGCGGGAGGGAATCGCTGTCGCCCTGGGAGGCAGGGGCGGCAAAGAGGCCCGCGTGATTCTCGACCTGGGCTATTTTCTTGTCAAATCCGGTCTGGTGGATCTGGAGAGTTTACTTGAGGAAAAAAGGTTCTCCGAACTGGATGCAAGCCTGGCCTACCCGGTCAGCGGCCTTTACACTCTTTTCCTGCTCCAGGAAATCGGGATTGAACGCTTTCTTGAACTCTACCGCCAGTATAGCCGGACCGAGCAGGGATCAGGGCCTTTAAAAATCGAGCCTGTCCACCTGCTGCCTTCTGAGCGCTGGGAATCATACCTGGACACTTACAAACAGTTCGACAGGTTGAGCCTGAAAAAGCCGGCCCATACGGGTAAACCGTTTTTCGATACAAAGGAAACCAGAATCTATCATGCAGGGGAAAGTTATTTCTTCCAGCTAAAAGGGGGGTTGACCATTGGGGAGGGTGAAAAAATAAAAGGCTACCAAAGCCAGAAATTCCACGAGGTTTTGCCCAAGGCCTCTTACCAGGGCGAGAAATACATGATCCTGGCAAATGAAAAGGAAATCTCGGTGTACAACCTCTACAGCAATAACCTGTTCGCTAATTGGGTAGTTTCTTTCTCAATCCCTCAGGTGAACATTAAACCGATCCAGGGCCGGATTGAGTTCACCCTGGACAAAGGTTTGTTCGATAAGCCGCTGGAGCGGATGAAAATAGAAACGCGCTAGTTTTAAGGGCACACCTACGTGTAAGCCCGTTTCTTTCTCTTTAGGCAAAAAGGCGGACACGCTGGCCCGCTCTCCCTAGTTAAAGCTGCAATAACTCCACCCATCTCAGCACGGTTGCACACCCAGGCCCGGCCCGGTGGGCATAATCATCCTGCCGGCCTCGAATTTCATACCGGAGAACGGATCGTTGGCGATCAAGACATGCCCGTCCAGGTCCGCGTAGTCCACCAGCGAGCTGATATGGGCCGCGGCGGTAATCAGTACGCTGGATTCGAGCATGCAGCCGAGCATCACCTTGAGGTTGTGGGCTCTTGCGCAGCCGATCATTTTAAGCGCGTGGCGGATGCCGCCGCACTTGGCGAGCTTGATATTGATCGAGTCGAACAGACCGATACATGCCGGTACATGTTCCAGGCGCTCGCAGGATTCATCGGCCATCAGCGGCAGGGGGCTTCTCTCATGCAGCCAGCGCATCCCCTCCACGTTGGTTGAGCTCAGCGGCTGCTCGACAAACTCCACACCGTAATCCGCCAGCTCTTCAATCATCACCAGCGCCTCGTGAGGCTCCCAACCGCAGTTTGCATCCACCCGGATCCGCGCCTCCGGTGCCTCCTCACGTACCACCTTGAGAGTCTTGAGATCCTGCGGGCCGCCGAGTTTGATTTTCAACAGAGGGCAGTCGAGCGACTCGCGCACTTTCTCCCTTACTACCCCCGGCGTATCGATACCGATTGTGAATGTGGACAACGGCGCATCCTCAGGGTCGAGCCCCAGAAGAGAGTAAACCGGCACCCCGGCGATTTTCCCCTGAATATCGTAGAGTGCAGCGTCAATTGCCGCCTTGGTCGCGTAATTCAGCCCGAGCACGCTGTCGAGTTCGGCCATCATCTTCTCTGCTTTCCAGGGATCAATCCATTTTTCAATAGTCGGTTTCAGCGTCTCCAGCGCGGCCAGCACGGTCCGGTGGTTCTCCCCGTAGATAACAAAAGGAGCCGCTTCACCCCAACCGGTCAGGCCATCGTGTTCGAGTTTTACTATCACATTGTCGAACCTGTCTCCCTCAAGTTCCTCGCGGGCAATCTTAAAAGTATGCTTCGCCGTCAGATGGACTACTTCATAACTGATCTTCATCGGCCGAGTCTCCTTAATAACGATATATATCTTTTTATCCTAAAAGTTAGTAATATCAAGCCAGCCCCGTCCAGGCGAAATCCACTGCTCCGAGATTGAATTCCGCTGGCTGCTTGCGTTATTCAAACATAGTCAGGATTATGCCTTGAATACTTTAATTAACAAAAACCTCTCTGCTTGTCCATTTATTTCAGACCATTCTGTTGACCGGCATGTTAATCTGGAATTATTCAATCAAGCATAATTCCAAGCGTAGGGGCGAGGCATGCCTCGCCCTGTTCGGGCTTTTGTTTCTTTTAGTTATAAAAGAAATGGTTTTGCTTCTTTTGCCACCAAAAGAAGAAAAATAACTTATCTAACTCGATTTATTCTGTTTTTCATTAGAGGCGTGTTTATAAATCGATAAGTAGGGACACGGCGCGCCGTGTCCCTACTACGCAAGTGATCGTTTCTTAAACAGTTTCAATTCAACCCAGACATTGTTTCGTTTTTCTACAAAAGAAAATCGATGAAATTTTAACACCCTGCTAGTAAACAACAATTTAGAAAATCGGCCAAAGAATTTATAAATAATCCGGGTTAAAATACCTTCCAAAGATTCAAAAATAAACATTCGGAATCTATCTCATAACCGGCTAATTTCGAAAAAGTTGACATATAAAGCTAAAAATTTTATTTTAATCCTGCCTTTCTCAAAAACGACGATAATATACACGGTTGCCACTTCAAGTGCATGTCTTGGGGCGTAGACAAGCGGTAAGTCACGGGATTTTGGATCCCGCATTCGCAGGTTCGAATCCTGCCGCCCCAGCCAGAATTGCCTGACGGGCCGTTTAACGAGCGGCCCGGTTTATTAAGCGAACCGGTTGACAGGTCCATGTTTTCCGACACAGAACTTAAAATAATCACCGGAACTTCGAACATGCCGCTGGCTGAGCGTATCGCCAGTTCTATAGGGACCGATCTCTGCGAAATTGAGCTGAGGCGTTTTTCCGACGGCGAAATTTTTGTCAAGATCTGTCAAAACATCCGGGGCATGGACTGCTTCGTGGTTCAGCCGACAAACCCGCCGGCGGATAATATTCTCGAGCTGCTGCTGATTATCGACGCATTGAAGCGATCCTCGGCGGGGCGGATCACCGCAGTGATCCCCTATTACGGATACGGAAGGCAGGATCGTAAAGACCAGCCGCGGGTCTGTATCAGCGCAAAGCTGGTGGCAAACCTTATCACCATGGCCGGTGCGGACAGGGTGATGACTCTGGATCTGCATTCGCACCAGATCCAGGGATTTTTCGATATACCGAGCGACCATCTGTATACCTTGCCGATTTTCCTTAAATACTTCAGGTCGCTCAACCTGAAAGACACGGTTGTCGTTTCCCCGGATATCGGTGGGGCCAAGATGGCCAGGGGCTATGCCGGGCGACTTGATGCCCCGCTGGCGTTTATCGAAAAACGCAGACCCCGGCCGAATGAGGCGATCAGCCTGAACATTATCGGTGAGGTTTCCGGCCGGGATGTGATAATCGTTGACGATATTATCGATACTGGCGGGACTCTGGCCGCTGCCTGCGAAACATTGGCAACCAAAAACCCGAACTCGATCCATGTGGGGTGTACTCATGCGGTGCTCTCAGGAAAAGCTGTGAGAGACCTGCAAAAGGCCCCGTTGACAGAAGTCGCGGTTACAGATACGATTCAGATACCCGAAGAAAAAAAGTTTCCCAAGCTAAGAGTGCTGACAGTGGCGGAATTGTTGGGCAAAGCTATCAGCTATATCCATAACGATGAATCGGTGAGTGCGCTGTTTGTGGACTGATTTAACCGGTGGAGAAACTGTTCTCCAGGAGTAATTCAATGACAAAAAATTACAGGCTCAAGGCGAAAACGAGGGACCGGTTCGGCAAGAGCGAAATGCACCGGTTGCGCAATGAGGGACGCGTGCCGGCTGTCGTTTACGGGCCTAATGATGACTCTCTGGCGATTTCGCTGGAGACAAAAGAAATTTCATACCTTTTGCAGCATGTCTCTTTCGAGAACACCGTTATCCAGCTCGATATCACGGGTAAGGTCAAGAAAAGCTTTCAGACACTGATTCGGGATGTTCAGCAGCATCCTTACAAGCCTCAGATTCAGCATCTCGATTTCTACCTGGTGGCCAAGGACCGCTACGTGGCAGTTGAGGTGCCGATTATACTTCATGGCACACCGCCCGGTGTGCGCACCCAGGGCGGACTGGTTCAGCACGTTCTGAGAGACCTCGAAATCTCGGTGCTTCCAGCCAATATCCCCGAGCAAATCGTTGTGGATATCACAGATCTGAATATCCACGAGAGCATCCACGTGGAAGACCTTCCAAAGGGCGATTACGAGGTTCTTACTGAGGCTGGGCGCACCGTGGTAACAATCGTGCCGCCTGTGGTCTATAAGGAGCCTGTGGTAGCTGAGGTCGCTGAAGGCGAGGAAGTGGAGGAGGAGGAAGAGGCTGCTGCTCCTGCTGCTGAAGAAGAGGAGACCGAGCCTGAAGTGATCGGGCGCCAGAAGGAGAGTGAAAAACAATAAAGATTCAGGCTGAATCCGACCTCAGGATAGTGGTCGGCCTTGGCAATCCCGGGCCGGATTACGAAAATACCCGGCACAATGTCGGTTTCTGGTTTGTTGACTACCTAGCCTACAAGTTTCATTTTGCCGATTTTATCCGCTCAGGCCCATGTTTAGCCACCGAAGGCCGGATTGAAGGGCTGAATCTCCTACTTGTGAAACCCATCCTGTACATGAATCACAGCGGCCAGGCTCTTTCAGGCCTCTGGCGCATACGCCCCTTCATTCTGGAAAACATGCTGGTCTGTTACGATGACGTCTCCCTGCCAGTGGGTAAAATACGAATCAGACCGTGGGGCTCGGCAGGGGGGCACAAAGGCCTGGCTTCAGTGATCGATTCTCTGGGCACGGACACCTGCGTCCGGTTACGTTTCGGCATAGGAAAGGAAAACTTGCCGGAAGAGCTTACCGAATTCGTCCTGAGCCCGTTCGAAACCGAAGAGGAAGAAGCTGTGCTGGACAGATTCGATGATGCCGCCGGTGCGTTAATCACCTTTTATACCGAAGGTATCGAAAAAGCAATGAATCTGTACAACACTTGAGATTGTCCACCTGAACTTTACCTCCATTTGGTGCGAGGGAGCATGAACCATGGAAAGTTACCTCTATCTTTTCCCGGTTGCAGGACTTTTAGCTCTGGTGTTCGCCTATATCAAGGCCCGCGGCGTCAACAAAGCCGATCCGGGCAATGAAACCATGCTCACAATCAGCCAGGCGATCCGTGAAGGCGCAATGGCCTTTCTGGCCCGCGAATACAAAGTACTTGCAGTATTCGTCTTTGTAGTGGCCGTGCTGTTGGTGATCGGCTACAAGATCCAAGTGCAGTCGCTGGTCGCCGTGTCATTTATTATCGGCGCGCTCTGTAGCGGCCTGGCGGGATTTTTCGGCATGCGCGTGGCTACAAACGCCAATGTGCGTACCGCTAACGCTGCGCGGGAGGGACTCCCGGGAGCTTTAAAAGTGGCTTTCGGAGGGGGTTCTGTTATGGGTATGTGTGTTGTCGGGCTGGGAATTTTCGGCCTGAGCACGCTTTTTATCATCTACAAGGCGAATCTACCCTCTGAGGGCATGACTCTCCAGAGCCACCTCTCCAGTGTTGTCCTCCCGGTGCTCAGCGGTTTCAGCCTCGGGGCTTCCTCGATCGCCCTATTTGCCCGTGTTGGTGGCGGAATCTACACCAAGGCTGCTGATGTTGGGGCCGACCTTGTGGGCAAGCTCGAGGCCGGTATCCCTGAGGATGACCCGCGCAACCCCGCAGTTATCGCCGACAATGTCGGCGATAATGTGGGCGATGTAGCCGGCATGGGCGCTGATCTTTTCGAATCCTACGTGGGCGCACTTATCGGCTCGATGGTACTCGGTGCCACGATCACACTCTCCCCCACAAGCGCTTTCTCCATTGATTTTGTACTCCTGCCGTTAATGCTTGCCGGAATCGGTATTGTCGTTTCGATAATCGGCGTCTTTTTTGTAAGAACCAAGGAAGGCGGGAACCCGCAGGCAGCGCTCAATCTTGGTACTTTCGGGGCCGCGATCGGCATGGCGATTATCTCCTGGATCGTGATCAAGACAATGATGCCCCAGGGACAGTTCGAGATCTTTGGCGATTCCAATCTCTATTCTGTGTCCAACATCTTCTGGGCGATGATCACCGGTCTGGCGGCAGGTACCGCGATCGGACTGATCACCGAGTATTATACCTCGGAGGCCCGGGGACCTGCGCGCAACATTGCCCACCAGAGTGAAACCGGAGCAGCGACCAACATTATTGCCGGCCTCGGCACCGGGATGCGCTCCACTGCCGCGCCGGTGGCCATTCTTGCCCTAGCTGTGGTTATCGCATATGCCTGCGCCGGACTCTATGGTATAGCTATCGCCGCTTTCGGCATGCTTGCCACTACCGGCATTCAGCTCGCGGTTGACGCCTACGGCCCGATAGCCGACAATGCCGGTGGTATAACCGAGATGGCCGGCCTTGGCTCAGAGGTCAGAGCCCGCACAGACAAGCTCGACGCTGTGGGTAACACTACCGCTGCAATCGGCAAAGGATTCGCAATCGGTTCGGCGGCTCTTACCGCTCTGGCCCTTTTCGCTGCATTCCGGGCCACCACTGGTATTTCCGTGCTCGATATCAACAACCCCAAAGTAATGGCCGGCCTCCTCATCGGCGGAATAATGCCGTTCCTTTTCAGTTCCTTTGCCATGAGTGCGGTCGGCAGCGCAGCCTTTGAGATGATCGAGGAGGTCAGACGCCAGTTCAAATCCATCCCGGGCCTTATGGAAGGCAAGGCACGCCCCGATTATGCCAGATGTGTGGACATCTCTACCGCCGCAGCTATCAAAAAGATGATCGTTCCGGGTCTTATCGCTGTACTGGTCCCGGTGGTTTTCGGCTTTTACGACATTCACATGCTGGGCGGGATACTGGCCGGCGTGACAGTGACCGGTGTGCTGATGGCTATTTTCATGGCCAACGCAGGCGGTGCCTGGGACAACGCCAAGAAATATATCGAGGCCGGCCATCTGGGGGGCAAGGGCTCACCGGCGCACAAAGCCGCAGTGATCGGTGATACTGTCGGCGATCCTTTCAAGGATACAGCAGGCCCCTCGCTGAATATCCTGATCAAGCTGATGAGTGTGATTTCCCTTGTTCTGGCGCCGATGTTCATGGCCCTGCACATGTAATATCGCATGAAAACAAAATCGCAACTGCTCACAGGGGCATTGCCTGATATGCCCCTGCTTAATCTTTGATATTTTTCCTTTTCTGTTATATTTAAAACTTTTAACTTTAATTCTTACCCCCTATTCCTGCTGGAGCTTGGCAGGGATCAACTGTCCGAAGGGAGAAAACCTATGAAGAAGTACGAGATTGTCCTCATACTTGATCCAACCATTGAAGATTCCGAAGTCGATGACAAATTCAAAAGCGTGCTCGAAATCCTAATCTCGCAGGGAGTCAAGATAATCGAGGATCAAACACTCGATTGGGGCAAGCGGAAACTTGCTTATCCAATCAAAAAGAAAACTAACGGAATTTACCGGATCTACCGTTTCAATGCTAAAACCCAGGCAATCACCGAAATTGAGCGGCGCTTGCGTATCAATGAGCAGGTCCTGCGCAGCCTGATCGTCCTATATGATCCGGAAACCGAGCGAATAGCCAAGCCTGCCGAGGCTAAAAAGTAGAGTATTCAGACACCGTTTGTCTGCCTCCGCAGCCTCAGCGGCCTTTAGGGGCACACACCGATAACGGTTATTTATCCAATTCAAGACATATCTTTAATCTTAAGGAGTTATAATCTCATGAGAATAAGGTCTATTGGAAGTGAAGGTCGTAGAAAAGTCTGCCTCTTCTGCGAGAACACCATTAAGAGTATCGATTACAAGGATCACAAGCTGCTTGCACGCTTTCTGACCGAGCGGGCCAAAATTGTCCCTCGACGGACAAGCGGTACCTGCGCCAAGCACCAGAGGCAGCTTTCGAAAGCAATAAAAAAAGGCCGTTTCCTGGCTCTGCTTCCTTATATCGGAGAGTTCGAGTCACGCTGAGCAAGCTTTTCTTTGCTGTGGCGGCGCATGGAAGCCAACCCAGACCATCTTAAGTTTTACGGATCGTACAATGGAGCAAGATGGGACGCACAATAAATGGCCGTCTCCGGCGATGAGAGCCTTAAAATGGCTGCCAATCGCGGTTGTGGTGGCTTTCGTTTTTAGAGACGTCTTCCTCAGGGTTGCAATGGGGGCTTCTCTGGGATTGATCTTTCTGTGCTGCGATAAACGGCCCCCATTACGAAAACTGGCCGGGATGGCACTGATCCCCCTTCTGGCAGTTTCATTATGGAGCGAACCTTTGCTAACTTTTTTCGCTCTGAGCGCATCTCTCAGCACTGTTTGGATCCTGAGGAGGAACCTGTTCTCAACAGTTACTTCGAGCACCCTGGTCGGCTGTCTGATTGCAACAATTCTCACTTTCTTTGTGATTTGGATTACAGGTCCTGAGAAATGGGAAAAAATCGAAAATGATCTGGTATCCTTCCAGCAGGAGCAGTTACAGCAGTTGGCTGGAAAACCAGAAGAATTTGAAAGCGATAGATTGGAGTTATTTAATCAAATAGACAGATTTCAAGTCAGGATCCTCCCGGCCAATATTATCCTGTTAATGATTGCAAGCTTTTTTTTAGCCGTAATAACTTTCAGACATTTCGGAGAATCCGATCTCCACCTTTCGCTCGGCTGCAGCCATTTCAACCAGTATCGCTTCGAGGATAGCTGGGTCTGGGTGGTGATAGCGGGACTTGTCGTGGCTCTGTTTTTCTCCTCCAACGAGCCAATGTTGCGCATTGCGCTCAATATCCTGTTCGTGATGGGTATCCTATACGTGATTCGTGGTTCGGCTATAATGTTCTTCTTTATCGCCAGGCGCAATGGGGGTATAATCCTGCGGGTTCTCGTGGTGGCACTATGCCTTACACCAATGGTCATGTTCCACTTGATTTTCGGTCTTCTCGACACCTGGATCGATTTCCGCAAGACCGTGACAGCAACCAGATAGCTTTTAAGCTTTGCATGAGAATAGAAAACAATAGAACGAAGTGATATTACATATATATCGACCGTGTTATGAGGAGGGGATATGAAAGTTTTCCTGCGTGCCGATATCGATCGGCTTGGCAAACTCGGGGAGATGGTAAATGTCGCGCCTGGTTATGCCCGCAATTATCTGATTCCGAAAAAGCTGGCTTATCTGGCAACAAGCGGAAACCTGAAGCGTATCGAGTTCGAGAAACGCAGCGCAGCGCAGCAGGCCGAGCACGAGGTGGAAGAAGCCAGAAAACAGGCGGAGAAGATGAAAGATCTCTCTCTCACTTTCCAGGTCAAAGTGGGCGAGGAAGAAAAACTATACGGCTCTGTGACCGCGGCTGATATTACTGAAGAGGCGGCCAAGCACGGATTCGAAATCGACCGCCGGAGAGTGCTGCTGGAGGAGCCGATCAAACAGCTCGGTGTGTACACAATACAGGTGCTTCTGCACCCCCAGGTGAACGCCGAGGTCAAAGTCTGGGTGGTGAAAGAATAACAGGATTGGCAAGTTTCCTTTTTACAGGGAACCGAAGCGGCAGGAGAGTGGCCCGAATCAACTATCGGGCGTACTCCTATCAAAAACGAAGGGTCGCTCTCTTTGAGTTAAATATCGTGCGGCCTCGAATTATTTTTGTTAAAATGAATCTAACTGACAAAGACCCTACCTTCGCGGCGGGGTCTTTTTCTTTTGTCCGGGCCACTGCCCGCCGGACTTTTCGTCCGATGCTTCCGAATCCTGGCACATCAGGGTTTGAAATGCTCTCATGAGCTTGTTTGTGGCCTTCTCACTCCCTGTCAGAGCATCTCTCAATATCGTCAGCTTGTCCGGTGGTTTTTTAATCCCAAATCTTTTTGTATCTCTTATCATTTGCTGTCCCACGCCAGGAAAGTTTTCGCTCTTTTAGCTTCCGATTCCTGCTTACCTAATAATAACCAGATCAATCAGTCTGGTTTCTGCTGCCAGATAACTGGTGAGATTCATTAGTGGAAGTTGTATCGGTGTTTTCTTCGGCTTGCTGTTTTTGTTTCTGATCCAGTTTCGCGTCCTCGACTGGCCTCCGGCTGAGCTTGATCATCTGCTCTGCGACTATTTCTGTCTTATGACGGCGCTCTCCGCTTTCATTCTCCCAGATGCGTGTCCGCAGACGGCCTTCGATATAAACCTGGTCTCCCTTTCGGATTATCTGATGACATATTTCCGCCAAACGGTTCCATGATACGATATTGTGCCACTCCGTGCGTTCGTTGCGGACACCATCCCGGTTCACCCAACTCGTATTAGTGGCCATAGAAAAAGTGGAAATCGCACTGCCGGTTTCTGTGTGGCGAAGGTCAGGCTCACGGCCGATGTTGCCAATAAGAATCACTTTGTTCAAATCTCTTTGAGCCATGAAACACCCCGAAAGTGATCGTGAAAACTCTCACATATCTCGATTTCTCAAACTGATCTGGCACAATCAGTTTGTCGACCGCTTGGATGATCAGGTCTCAGTGAAACCTGATCCTGTTCTGGTGTAATATACTCTCCTTTCGTTATTTAGCTTAAAAATGGACACCACAAGGCATTTTAACTATATTCTTCAAATCAACAGTTTGTCAAGACTTTCCCGTTTTTATCCATTTATCTGTTGCTTTTTAGGGTTAAAAGTGAACATTTTAGCTTGAATTAGACCTTCTGTAGATATATTTTTCAAAATTCGAAAAACTTTGCAATCTCACCCGCCTGAGCAGACAATTACAGGCATGTGTGTATTTAACCACCTCTTGCCTGGTCATCTGGCTCAAGTGTACTGGGTATCGCGGTACGCTTGTCATGTTAAGTTAAATATCGCACCGGATCTCAATCATGCACGATCTGGGACTTATCGGCAGGGACAAAGAACTCAAGGCCCTGAACGACCGCCTGAAAAATTTTCTCGAGTCGGACAGAAAAAAGCAAGCTCTCTGGCTTCATGTTTTCGGTGAGGAAGGAATCGGCAAAACCAGACTGATCGAGGAGCTTCTCTTTTTTGCCCAGGCCCTGCGGAGCCTCCACTGTCTCAGAGTGCATGATTATTGCCTGGCACAGTTTCCTTTCGGAGCAGTGAGTTCGGCTTTGTGCTCGGAATTGGGCATCTCTTTCTGGGAGAGTGAGTATTCCAAAAAGGAAAAGCTCGAATCGCGGCTGGCCAGCCTGTCCTCTCTTAATCTCCCTTCCGAAATTTTCCAGGCCGAAACAATCCTCCCGGTTTTCGGACAGCTTCTGGGAATCAATTATCCAGTGGAGTTCTCCACCGGGGTTTCACGCCGCGGCAAAGGCAAACTGCTGGTCTTCAATGCGCTCCGGCGCTACATTCAGGCTTTACGTGCCGGCTCAGGTGGAGGAAATAAATCACCGGAACTGACTGTGCTCTGGTTCGATGATCTCGAACGTATCGACCACCTCTCACTCGAACTGCTGGTACACCTGGTACAGAAAAAAGAAAGTCTCTGGCCGCTGCTGATTCTTACCTCGAGCCGTTCCTCTTACGGCAGCATGCTGGACTACCTAGAGGAATTCCACGAGTTTTCCCTTGGCAGGCTCTCCAGGCTTTCCAGAAAAAAAATCCTCACCAAGCTCGAAACTGTTTCCGGCTCAGGCGCCTTGGCCTCTCAGTTGCAGAAAATTCTGATCGACTGCACACCGGGAAACCCACAGCTGCTGATCGAGAGCTATCAGTTGGTGAGCGAAAAATCCTCCGAGCCGGGCGAGCTGGAAAGGAAAAAAGGGTTGATCGCCGCACTCGAATCCAAGTCACGCGCCCTGGATATTATCGACCTGCCGAGGATCATGCGGGAACGCCTGCATCCGCTGGAATCACGCAAACGGGCTGTGCTCCAGGCCGTTGCGGTCCTGGGGGCGCACAGTTCGCTGGAACTGGTCTCCAGGCTGCTCTCCCGCGTGGGTTATCCCCCGGAAAGCCTGGAGGAGTTACTCGAGAGCCTGACCACAGACGGGTTTCTCCAGGATCGTTCCAATGCCGGTGCCGACGGCTCAATACGTCTTTCCTGCGCTCTGGCTTACGATATCCTGCTCGACTCGATACCAGCAGACCGCCTTACCACTCTCAAGCAGCAGTGCGCCGAAATGATCTATGGAATCAGCGAGGAGGAAGGCCGAGACATGGTATTCTTCCTGGGAGAATTGCTGACCGGCGCCTATCTGCTCAAGATGGACTGGACCGTGGAGCTGCTTGACACCTGCGGAGACCGCCGGTATGATCTGGATGACTACGAAGGCGCAGTCCGGTTGTATAATGAGGCGGTGTCCCGGTTGGGTCTGGAATGTGCCGAACAGGACAGCGACATGTTCGTGGAGTCGGCCGAAAAACTCAACCTGATGCTTATCAAAGTGGGCAAGGCCCAACTCGGTGCCGGCAGGATGAAAGAAGCATTCGGTACGCTAACCGCAGCACTCGGGCTGGCCCGGCATGGCACCTCCTTCAAGCCACGGGTGGAGGCCTGCCTCGAGCTCGGCGAAATCATGCTTCAGCGCGGAGACTGGACCGGCGCCGAACGTTTTTTCCAGGAAGGCCACAGCGCCGCTCTCGATTCCGGGGATGAAAACCTGATTGCCACATGCCTGGTCACCTCCGGCAAGCTGAAAGTCCGCAAGGAGGACTACAAGCAGGCACGGAAGGCTTTCAGCGAGGCGCTAAAGCTTAGCGCTCGCGACAAATCACCCGACCGGCGCCTGGAAATCCTGCTCAACCTGGGCTACATCCATCAGCAGACCGGCAAACTCAAGCGTGCAGCCGAGCTGTACAACGAGTCTTTAGAGCTGGCCCGCCAACGGCATGATGATACTGCAGCAGTGACTGCATTGAGCAATCTGGGCCGGATCAAATACGAACAGGACATACTCGAAGAGGCTCTCGAGTTATTTCACCAGTCCCTGAAAGCTTTGCAGAACTCGGGCGACCTTCTACAAACAGGCAACTGGCTGGGCTACATCGGCTCGGTTTACTTTGCGATGGAGGAATATGAGACCGCTATCGATTACTACCGGCAGGCGCTGAGCCTCGCGCAGAGAACCGGAAACCTTCGCAACCAGGGAATCTGGCTTGCGAACCTGGGCAACGCCCATTACGAAATAAAAGAGGTCGGCAAGGCGCTCGATTACTACCTTCGCGCTCTCGAGTTCGCCAGGGAAGATCAGGATTATTCCTACGTTTCCACACTTCTTTCCACAATCGGGGTCTATTACTATAATCTCAAGCAGTACGAGATGGCCCGCCGCTATTTCGATGAAAGCCTCAATCTGGCGCGGGAAATCGACAACCTCCCGATCACCGTGCAGAACATCCTCTACCGCGGGTCGATCATGGCCTGCCAGGAAGACGAGAAAGGGGCCAGGCGCACCCTGGATGAGGGTGAGGCCCTGGCACGCGAGCACGGCATGGATGAACACCTGGCGGTGGCCGAGCTGTTCCGGGCCCAGGCGGACATTCAGAATGAACGCCTTGAAGCTGCGCGCGCCCACTGCGAAAAAGCCGCAGAGATCGCCAAACCCACCAGAAACAAAAAGCTGATTGCCGAGATAGAAAGAGCGATGGCCGCCTGCAAGGAAAAAAGGCAAGACGACCAGGATTGCTGAATCACCCTCTCCCTTGCCTAATCTTACAAAATTTAGTAAAATAGATTCAATCTGTTTCTGAGTTATCTTTTTTTTTCACATATCCTCTGCCGAAATCCAAAAGAGGTACATTTCGCGGATTCATTTTTTATTCTGTCTGTCTCGTCTGAGGGGGAATAATGGAAAAGGAGAAGAGCAAAATACTTTCACGTCGTGATTTTCTCGCCACCGGAGCTATCGCTGCAACAGCGATTTCCGGCTTTCCATTGGTGAAAAACGCACACGCTCAGGGCAAGAAAAAGTTGAAGATCGGAGTTATCGGCTGCGGCGGCAGAGGTACCGGAGCATGTGCGAACGCCATTGTCGCAGACCCGGGTAATGTCGACCTGGTGGCCATGGCCGATGTCGCGCCGGAGCAGATCGAAAAAAGCCTTAAGGCACTCAAAGAAACCCGGGAACTCCAGGGGGAACTTCAGAAACACATCAAGGTGGAAAAGGATCATATCTTTGTCGGCACGGACAGCTTCAAGCAGCTTCTCCAAACCGATATCGACTACGTGCTCCTGGTCACACCCCCGGGATTCAGGCCCCTGCATTTCGAGGAGGCGGTTCAGCAGGGCAAGCATATTTTTGCGGAAAAGCCCGTGGCAACCGATCCTGTGGGCTGCAGAAATATCAGAGCATCAGCGCAGAAAGCAAAGGAGAAAGGGCTTTCCGTGGTTGTCGGGCTCAACGCCAGGCACGACAAAGCGATAATTGAGACTGTCAAAAGGATCCACGACGGCGCTGTGGGTGAAATCCGCACCGGCTCTATTCACCGCCTCGGCGGAGGTCTCTGGCACCGCGGCTCCAACCCGCTCTGGAGCGAGATGGAATACCAGTGCCGCAACTGGTACTACTTCTGCTGGCTCTCAGGCGACCAGATAGTGGAGATGGTGGTTCATCAGATCGATCTGATGAACTGGACCCTGGACGCCCACCCGATCAGCGCCCTGAGCCAGGGAGGCCGCCAGGTCCGCACCGACCCTAAATATGGCAATATCTGGGACCACATGACTGTGGATTTCGAATATCCCAACGATGTGCACGTGTTCTGTATGCTCCGCCAGTGGCCCAACTGTGATAACAAGAACCAGAACAGGGTTGTCGGCACGATCGGCGAGAGCGATTGCCGGAATACAATCAGAGGCCAGAACAGGTGGAGATACAGGGAAAGAACCAACTCGAGCGTCTACGAGCACCAGGAGCTGATCGAAAGCATCCGGAATGGCACGGCGAGAAACGATTGCCTGGATTTCGCTGTCGACAGCACGCTCACCGCAATCATGGGACGCGAATCCGCTTATACGGGTAAGATCATCACCTGGGACGAAATAATCAAATCCGATCTCGACCTGTCCCCCAAGAGCTATCAGGGCCCGGCGCCGAAAAGGCCGGTGGCCATGCCGGGAGAGCCGAGACCGGTATAATCAATCTGCGTGAAAGATACAACTGCCTGTTGGCTTCCAGGCAGAATCTATCAGGTTCTGTTTTCCCGATGGAAAGATCCTGAAAAATAGCCGGGCCTTGATTTTTCTCTTCCTAATCGTCAAAGTCCGGCTTTATTATTTTACTGTCGGCTTGCCCTCGGGAGGTATCCTTGGAACAGCAGTTGGAAAAGTATTCGAATCAATTGGGCAAAAAACTGGAAAGAATTATTCTGCCTTTGGCCGAACCGGTGAAAGCGGAGAAGAAAGAGAAAGAGGCAGCCGAAGAATTCAAGCTTTACAGCCTGGGCCTGGCCGATCGGGTGATCGGTATGCTTGATCCCAGCCGCGATTTTTCGGGATCGCGCGTTCTCGTACTTGAAAACGGCACGGGCCTTCTCGCCCGGCGGCTCGCCGAGATAGAAATGGACGTAGTGGCAACTGCACCCACCAGAAATCTGGCCCGCCTGGCCGCCCAGCTCAATCCCTACCCAAGCGTCATTTACAAGTGGTTCAATCCTTTCCCTGCCACCGAGGAGTTCGACATTATTATCGGCACCGGCATCCTCGCTTTTTACCCGAAACAGCTTGCCAAAACCCTGCTCGAAAGCCTGGCAAGTCTCTGCAAGCGAAAATTGATTTTTGAACTCCCTCTATCCCTGAACTGGTACCACCGCCTCTTTCAGCGGCAGGCATATCCGGGCGGCCTGGAAATGACCGGCTTCACCAGAAAAGAAATCTTCTTCCTGATCGAAACCACCTGCGGGATGCTGATTTCAGAACACAGATCCGCAGGCGGCAAACTTTTGTTCAAGGCGCTCAAGAAAGCCCACCTGAGTCCTCTCCGCTGAAATAAGAGGATGTCACCCGCACCACAACCCCGCTCAGCAGAAGCAGGCCTACCAGGTTCGGTACGGCCATCAGCCCGTTCATCACATCCGAAATCAGCCAGACTGTATCGAGTTTTCCCACTGCGCCCACGAAAACCACCATCGTGAAAATCGCCCGGTAGGGAATCACGGCCCGTTCGCCGAACAGGTATTCAAAAGACTTTTCCCCGTAATAGGACCAGCCGAGAATAGTCGAGTAGGCAAAGAGCATCAGGCTGATCGAGACGATTATCCCGCCCACCTCCCCGGGCAGCACCGCGTTGAAAGCCTGCATGGTCAGTTTCACCCCGGTCTCCCCGCCTGTCCAGACCCCGGTAAGCAGGATAGCGAGCCCGGTCAGGGTGCAGACCACGAGCGTATCGATAAAGGTCTGGGTCATGGAGACCATGGCCTGGCGCACCGGATGGCGGGTCTGGGCTGCGGCTGCGGCGATTGCCGAGCTGCCCAGTCCTGATTCATTGGAGAAAATCCCGCGCGCCACGCCCCAGCGGATGGTGAGCATCACAGTGGCCCCGGCGAAACCCCCGCTGGCAGCGGTCGGGGTGAATGCCTGGGTGAAAATCAGCCTGAAAATATCGGGCACGGCAGCCAGATTGGCAAAAATGACCCATAAGGCGGCACCGATATAGAAAACGATCATCACCGGCACGAGAAGGCTGGTCACCCTGCCGATCGACTTGATCCCGCCCAGCAGCACGAGACCGGTTGCCACTGTCAGGAAAATCCCCGTTATCCTGTGAGCCACCCCGAAAGTGCCGTGCACCGCCTCGCACACGCTGTTTGACTGGACCATGTTGCCGATCCCGAAAGCGGCTATCGCTGCGAAAATGGCAAAAAGCACACCGAGCCACCTCCAGCCCAGCCCGTTGCTCAGGTAGTACATCGGGCCGCCGCACATCATCCCCTTTTTATCCACTGTGCGGTATTTCACTGCAAGCAGCGCCTCGGCGTACTTGGTGGCCATGCCGAAAAGCCCGGTAATCCACATCCAGAAAAGCGCACCCGGCCCGCCCCAGGTAAGCGCGGTTGCCACCCCGGCGATATTGCCTGTGCCCACTGTGGCGGCCAGAGCGGTCATCAGAGCCTGGAAATGGCTGATATCGCCCTTGCTGCCTGCATCCCGCCTCTTCACGAGCGCCAAGTGAAGTGACGGCAGCAGGGTTCTGAACTGCAGACCCCGCAGCACAACGGTCAGGTAGATACCCGTGCCCACCAGGAGAATCAGCATCGGCGGGCCCCAGACCAGGGTGCTGACATATTCGACTGCGCTTTGAAAGCTTTGAACAAATCCGGTGCCGGTTTCCAATTAGACCTCCGGGTGTTGGGCTGAAAGGGTGAGGATTACGCTGGCTTTAATGTGGGCAAATTTAAAGGGTAGGCAGGGAAGGGGCAATTTTTTTCTGATAAGATAAATTCGTTTTATTAAGCTGGCAAAGATATTGGTGGGCTCTAATCCCGCCAGTCAAAAAGCGAATAAACCGTTGGCAGAAGAAACAGGGTAAGAAAGGTGCCCACCAGCAAGCCCCCTATCACCACCACCGCCATGGGCGAGCGCACCTCGCTGCCCTCGCCGATACCGATTGCCATGGGCAGAAGGCCGAGAATCGTGGTCGCGCTGGTCATCAGGATCGGGCGAAGGCGTACCTTGCCGGCGGCAACCAGGGCCTCGTTCTTGCTCATGCCCTCCCTGCGCAGCACGTTCACGTAGTCCACCAGCACAATCGCGTTGTTCACCACGATTCCCGATAGCATCACCACTCCGATCAATGCCACCACGCTGATAATCCCGCTTGTGGCATAAAGCGACCAGATCACACCCACCAGGCCGAAGGGGATAGTGAAAAGGATCACTAGCGGGTGAAGCAGGGATTCGAACTGGCTTGCCATCACCAGATAAACCAGGAAAATCGCCAGAGCGATGGCAAAGAGCATGCTTTGCATCGAGCGTCGCATCTCGAGGCCCTGGCCGCCGAAAGTGATTGAAATCTCAGGCGGCACGTTCATATCCGCCAGAGCTTGTTCGATCCTGCCGATCACCGTACCGAGATCGGTCCCGGAAAGCCCGGCGGAGATTATCGCGACCCGCTCCTGGTCGACCCTGCGGATTTCGCTCGGCCCCTCCTCTACCACCAGATCCGCCACAGCGTCCAGGGTAATCGGCCGGCCGTCGATTGTGGTCACTGTCAGCTTGCGGATATCCTCCACTCTGTCACGGTCTTCCTCCTCCACGCGCACGCGAATGTCCACCTGGCGTCCCCTGCGGTGAAGTTCGGTGGGGATCTCGCCGAGCACCTTGCCGCGGATTTCCCGGGCGAGCTGGCTCAGGGTAAGGTTGAGCGCTGCAAGCCGGTCCCGCTTGAAAAGGACCTGTATCTCGGGATTCCCGCCCTCGGTCGAGCTTTTAATGTCGGAAAGACCTTCCACAGCGGCCAGGCGGCGGGTTGCCTCGTCGCTGATCCTCTTGAGCGTTTTCAGGTTGTAGCCCCGGATCTCCAGCTCCACCGGGGTCTTGTAGCTGTAAAGAACCGGCCTGCCGAACTTGACACTCGTGCCCGGGATCAACTCGAAACGTGAGCGCAACTCATCGATCAGCAAGTCCTCCTCTTGCCGGGACAGGCTGCCGTCGAGCAGAATACTCATCTGGCCGATATCCTCGCGCTCCTCTTTCAGGCTGCCGCCGGCCATGGTGCTTACTCCCGCCGAGATATAGACAAGCTTCACCTCCGGCTCCTGTTCGGCGATCCGCTGCATCCTGGCCAGCACCTCCTGGGTACGTTCCACCGGAGTGCCGACCGGCATTTTCAGACCCACCAGAATCTCGTTCTGGCTCATCTCAGGAATTAACTCCCGACCCAACCGGGGATAGATCAAAATCGAGGAGCTGAATATCGCCAGGGCAAATGCCAATGTCACCATCCGGTTGTTCAGCACCCAGGGAAGAAGGCGGGCGTAAGTTGGTTCGATCCAGGCGTAGAAGTGGCGGTGAAGAAGCAGCAGGGGGCTGATCATAAACTTCAGGCCGCGCCCGAGCCAAAGGCCTGCATACTTGACCACTGTGAGCAGAATGATTGGCAGGTAGTAAAAAATTATCCGGAAGAGGAAGACTACAGAGTCGTACGGCCAGTAGATCCAGCCCGGTCCCCGGCGAGTTCCATTTCGCGCAGGATCAACCTCTCCAGCAGAGTGAATCTCGCCCGGAGCTTTCGCCTTCCTGCTTGAGCCGAACGATTTTCCGCCCTTGAAACCGGAACTCATCATTGGAATAAGAGTCAAGGCCACCAGCAGCGAGGCAAGCAGGCTGTAGGTGACTGTCAGCGACTGGTCAGTGAAAAGCTGTCCGGCCACACCGGTAACAAAGATTATCGGCAGAAAAACGCAGATCGTGGTCAGGGTCGAAGCGGTCACCGCCTTGCCTACCAGGGTTGCACCCCTGTTGGCTGCTTCGGGCGCACTATAGCCTTCTTTCAGGTAGCGGTCGATCGACTCGAGCACCACAATCGAGTTGTCCACGAGCATTCCCACGCCCAGGGCCAGGCCCCCGAGGGACATGATATTGAGCGAAACCCCGGAGATGAACATGAAAAAGAATGTCGCCACCACAGAGATCGGGATGGCCATTGAAATGATCAGGGTCGCTCCGATGCGCTGAAGGAATACATAGAGCACGATCACCGCCAGAATCCCGCCGATAATTGCGGTTTTGAGCACCTCACTGATAGATTGGATGATAAAACGTGACTGGTCGGTGATCACAGTCAGATTTATCCCGCTTGACGGCCCATATTCTTTGCGGATATCATTGAGCCTGTCTTTCACCCGCCGGGCCGCCAGTATCGTGTTTGCGTCGGCTTCCTTGTAAACCGCCAGTTCCACGTTCTCCCGCCCATTGACCTCGGTAATCACCGTACGGTCCTTGAATCCCCGGCGTACCTCGGCTACATCGGAGAGCCTGATCAGCACCCCGCCGCGGCGTTCGATAATGATATCGGCTATTTCATCCGGGCTCTTGTACTGGTTCAGGGTGCGCACCAGGTATTCTGCCTCCCCATCGGTGAGAGTGCCTCCGGTAAGGTTGATATTCTCGGCAGCTACCCGGTTCGCCACAGTCTGCACGCTCAAACCCAGAGAGGCGAGCTTGCGCTCGCTCAGGGCTACGTGTATCTCCTCCTCCAGACCCCCGGAGACCTCGATCGCCGCTACTCCGTCGATTGTCTCCAGCTTTGTTTTTAGCCGTTCCTCAGCCATTGTGCGCAGGGCGATCAGGTCGATCTCATCCGAAGTCAACCCCAGGCGCATGATCGGCTCAAGCCCCGGATCGTAGCGCAGGATTATCGGTTTCTGCACCTCCTGGGGCAGGCGCACGCGGTCGAGTTTCTCGCGCACATCGAGAGAGGCGAAATCCATCCGGGTGCCCCACTCGAACTCCACGGTGACATCGCTGATCCCGGCCCTCGAGCGGCTCGAAACCCGGATTACATTGTTCACCACACTCACAGCCTCCTCGATTCGCCGGGTCACAAGGTTCTCCACTTCCTCCGGGGCCGCGCCGGTAAACTCGGTGCGCACCGATAGAGTCGGATAGGAGATATCGGGCAGAAGGTTGATCGGCAGACGCTGGTAGGCCACAGCGCCGAAAAGCACAAGGGTGACCATCAGCATGGTCACAGTCACAGGCCTGCGGATTGATGACTCGACTATTTTCATCTCGGTAAAGGAATGCCTTTCTAGCGCTCGAAAACTTTTACAAAAGAATCTACCTTAAGACAACGAAGCCAGAGGTTCGCAAGCTTAGTATTACGCAGCCAGAATGTATAACTAAAATATGTATGGATTTCCCTGTCAAGATATTTTAAACTATTGCCATCCAGTTTCTCTCTTCTATACACTGCAAGGAAGAATATGGTTACATTAAATTCGGTTTAAATTATTATACATAGCGTCATAAATTATTGCGCATAACTACAATTTCAGATTTAATACATATTGATAGACAATCGTGTTTGAGAATACAGGAGTCAGGAGAAAGAACGAGATCACCGGCCGAGAGCTTTCAGAACCTTGTAGTGTGGAGAAAAGCTCATCAATTTGTTTTGAGTGTTTATGATCTGACAAGAAAATTTCCTGGAACTGAAATCTATGGATTAACATCCCAACTCACACGCTCTATCGTTTTTCCCAATTGACTTTTTACCCATTCGGTGCAATAATAAATTTACCGGCTTTTCCAGCCAATTTCTCTGTGTATTAAAATCTGCGAGAAAAACACTATGGGTTTAGATGACCTCTTCTCCACCGCAACCGAGACCATAGAACTGCGTGGACTGGATTCAATCCTCAAGTTCACCCACTTTCACCCGCTGAACACCTCATCTTTCCGGGAAGGGCTGGAACTGGCGAATGATCTGAAATCTGATTCAGGAACGACCCTCTATCCCAAGGGAACCGAGGTTACCCGGGAGCGGATCGAAAGGCTGCTCAAGTTCCGCGAATCCAACCCTGATATGAATTTCAACCTCATGATCAAGCGCAGCGAGAAACTGATCCAGAAGTTCCGCGAAGAGATCAAGGAACGGATGGACTACCTTCTCACTCAACGTAAAAAATCGAAAGTAGCCAGTGCTTTGATGAAAAACATTGATAATTTCTTTAACACAATAGTCGACAAAGTACTCTCCGAACAGAATACCACCCTCGCACTGTATAAAATGCGTTTTTCCTGCGAACTTGCAAAAACGAAGCAGGCGTCTCGCTATGCCGACCATGCAATGGAAGCAGCCATCTTTTCGCTGGCCCTCGCCACCTCAGAGAAATACGAGCCGATCCTTGGTAGCAACGAGGACAAGCTGTGCCAGGTCGTCACAGCCGGGCTGTTCCACAACTATGGAGCTGTTTTCGAGATCGACAATATGCACGACGCTCCTGCCAAAGAAAGACCAGAGATGTACTGGGAAGCAATCCGCCGGGGGATCGATAATCTCTCTGATCTGGAGCTGGGCGCGGAAATCCTGTCAGCCTTTAAAAATCTGTGCGATTACCAGAAAGGTGAGCAGGGTTTTGTCGCCGAGGACAAATCAGCCGCTCTGCCAAACGTCCTTGTTGTGGTGGACACATTTCTCCAGAAAGAGAGCGGGCTGTTCGGAGATCCGCTCGATGCCAAACATGTGGTGGACAAGATGAATATCCAGGCCAAGGAAAAACAACTCAACGAGCTGGCGGTGCATGCCCTGACCCTGGGATTGAACCTCACCGATATCTTCGATTTTTACGCCGAGCTGGACCGGCTGGTCAAGGAATGCCCCTATGACTCGGCAGTACCTTATCCGCTGACCGGCTTATACACCCCGAGCATTTTTATCTGCAAGAAGACGGTGACCAAGTGCCCTCTGCTCGAACTCTCAGTCAAGGCTGTCAACCTCATCCAGCGCCTGGGCGAACTTTCTCCTGGCGAATACCACCGCTGCAAGCTATTGACGCCCAAATTGTCAGCTTTCTATGAGGATCACTATGTAGAAATCAAGAAATCTACTGTCGATAAAGCCAAGGCCGAAGGGAAATTGAAAGAAGCCACACCTGTAAAGGACGAGACACCGATAGAGTCTGTTAAAAAGGAAGAGGCTGTGCAGGAAGGGGAAAAAGAAGAGGCAGTGGAGGAAGGGAAAAAGGAAGAGGCTGTGCAGGAGGAGAAAAAGGAAGAGGCAAAGTCAGAGGAGAAACCTGCAAATTCCTGATTTCTTAACCGGTCCAGAAAAGAATTTTTCAATTAGACGCATAAGTGGCTGAGGTATTATGACCTCGGCCTTTCTTTTGAAATCTCTTTTACACATCCAGCACCACGGTTGCTCTCAGGATTCTTTCGGGTTCGAGCCGTTCTATTTTCAACAGGTGCCAGGTGACAGCCTTGACCTCCCCGTTGATCTCGTGACGGGCCTCATCGGCTTTCTCCCCCCGGGCAACCGCGGCCAGAGAGTTCTGCGTGAGTGACTTAAAAGCGGCCGTTGCGCATAACCAGCCCTCTGAGGTGTAGAGATAGAGCAGCTCGGTCATCCAGCTCCGCAAAAGCTCCTCCGGGGATTCCTCCTCCAGCTCTATCTCCCTTCCCTCAGCCGGCTTTATTCGGCCCGGGTCGGTCAACTGCGCCATCAGCGCCTCTGCCGCAGCGGCAAAAAGTTCTTGCAGATCTTTGCCGTAAATGTGAAGCCCGATATCTGCGGTATGTTCGAACAACTCGTATTTTTTTGACTTCATCCCGGCCAGCTTTCCTCAAAAAAGACTGTTTTCTCTAACAAAATCAGCCGCTCCACCCGGGCGAACCGTCAATGGAGCTTCCTTGACAGGAAAACCTTTTATTGTCAAATTGATCCAATATTTCGTGGTCGCTTCTTAACAAACTTACACCGCAGGAAAGGGAGAAACAAGATGCGTGTTGTAGTTCAGCGGGTCAGTCGGGCATCGGTTACAATCAACGGCGAGATTGTTGGGTCAATCGGCACCGGGCTGCTGCTGCTGGTGGCGATGCACGGGGAAGAAACCGAGGAGGATGTTGCCTGGATGGCCAACCGCTGCGTGGGCCTGAGAGTTTTTCAGGATCCGGAGGGCAAGATGAACCTTTCGCTCAAGGATGTGGGCGGCTCGCTTCTGGTGGTCAGCCAGTTCACCCTTTACGGCGACTGCAGCAAGGGCAGACGGCCGTCGTTTATCAGGGCCGGCGAGCCCGAAATAAGCGAAAAACTGGTCGACCGGTTTGTTGAACTTATGCGCACGGAGGACGTGGAGGTCGCCACCGGGCTTTTCGGCGCAATGATGAAAGTTGAACTCACCAATGAAGGCCCGGTTACCCTGATAATCGACCGGTGACCCGGCTGGAGACCGTTAAAAAATGGTCAAAGATACTCTGGGCATCAAAAAACGACACCCGCATTTCATCCTGGCCAGTGCCTCCCCCCGCCGGACCAACCTTCTGACCCAGATCGGTATCGTCCATGAGGTAATCCCGGCTGAGGTGGACGAGAACTCGAATGTTCCTGCCGAACCCGGCGCGCATGTGAGAGTGCTCGCTGAGCGCAAGGCTCTCAGGGTGGCCTCCAGCCGCCCGGAGGCTCTGGTCCTGGGTGCGGATACCGTGGTTTATCAGGAGAGTGAAATTCTCGGTAAACCTTCGAACTTCGACGACGCCTGCCGGATGGTCGAACGCCTGGCAGGAAATGAACACCAGGTCTTTACCGGGATCGCTCTCGCCGGGCCTGCCAGCCGCGAGGTGGAAAGCTCTTTCGAGGTAACCCGGGTGCGCTTCCGGCCTCTGGACAGAGAACACATCGAGCTCTATGTCTCCACCGGGGAACCTTTCGACAAGGCCGGCGCCTACGGCGTCCAAGGCTTTGGAGCGACCCTGGTGGAGAGTGTCGAGGGCTGCTATTTCAATGTAATGGGATTGCCCCTGACACGGCTGATAAGGATGCTCGCCGAGCGCGGGTACTACTATCCGTTCGGTCCCCTTATTTTCCAAAATTCCGGTCAAGGGTGATGACATTCACCCGTTGTATGAGTATCTTACTTCCGAGGATACCACTCCAGGGTTTACCTGTGAAATACCCTGGAATTTCACCAGGTTCCTGGTTAACCGGCAGGGACAGGTAGTTGCACGTTTCGAGCCGCGCACGAAACCGGACAGCGAGGAAGTGGTCGAGGCTGGCGAAAAAGCCCTGAAAGAGCGATAAGCTCCGGCAGGGCTGGCTTCCGAAAAACTTCCTCACTGATAAACGATCTGAATCTTTTCTAATTTCTTCGAACCGCCAGGAGTTTGATTGCCAAGCCCCCAGGCTTCCAGCCCGGATTTACCGGATAGTAAGCCATCCGGCCGGCCTATCAGGCACTGCGTGCTGGTAGCGGCGGTGTATTTATTGATCACCCTGCCCTTTCTGGGGCGTCCGCCGCTGTTCGACCCGGACGAGGGCTACTATCCGGAAACCGCCCGCGAGATGCTCGAGCGCGGCAACCTGCTCGAGCCGATATTCAACGGCGAGCCGCGCTGGGGCAAGCCTGTTGCATTTTATCTTGCCGAGACTGTCTCTTTCAAGGTGTTCGGCATGGATGAATGGGCGGCAAGAGTGCCGAGCGTTCTCGCCGGCCTTGTATTTGTCCTGCTGATCATGTCCGCCGGAGCCCGGCTGCTCAATGTCCGGGCCGGTTTTTACGCAGGCCTGCTCACCGCCGTGTCTCTGCAGCCGGTGGTTTACTCGCGCACCGCGGTTCCAGACATGCTGCTCAGCGTTTTCGTAACTCTGTCGCTTTACGCTTTCCTTCGCTCCATGGTGATTGACAGGCAAACAGCTTCTGATAACTCAAGGTGGTGGCTTCCGCTTGCCTATGCCTCTGCCGGTTTCGCTTTTCTTACCAAGGGCCCCCTGGGTCTGATCCTTCCCGGCTTGACAATCTTTGCCTACCTCCTTTTCTCCGGAAACGCGAAAGACCTTCTCAAGCTAAAACCCCTGACTGGAATCCTGGTGTTCCTTCTGGTCGCCGCTCCCTGGTTTGTCTACATGTACTCTCTCCACGGGGTATCTTTCCTGGAGGAACACTTTATCCAGCGGAATGTCAGCCGTTATTTCACCGATAAATGGCAGCACCCAGGCTCGATTTTTTATTACATACCAGTGCTTATCGCCGGGTCTTTCCCCTGGACAGCGGCTTTTCTGGGGGGACTGGGTTCCATTTTGCGCCAGGCATTTGGGAGAGCGCGAAGCTTGGGAAACAAAAGATTTTGCAATGAGGATATTTTCGTTCTCTGCTGGTTCGGCGTGATGTTTATCTTTTTCAGTTTCAGCCGCTCCAAGTTGCCGAATTATGTGCTGCCGCTATATCCGGCGGTGATACTCCTTGCTGCTCGCTTTGTCCTGGAACTCGAAAATCGCCCATCGAGCAAGCTTGCCCATGCCCTTGTCTGGACTACTACTGGCTTCACTGCCGTGCTGGCCCTCGTGGGGGGGTCTGTTCTGGCAGGCAAGCTGGAAGAGAATTTCGCAACCATTCTTCTCTGGCTTTTGCCTTTGGTGATAATAATGGCGGCGGCACCTGTTTTCCTATTCACCAGGAAGCTAACCTGCTGGGTGGGAGTCTCCGCTGCCGGGATGGTGGTGTTCATGGCTGTCATAACCGGTTTTGCGATCCCTGGAATAGACCGGCTGCAGGCGGTTAAAATCTTGAGCCTCGAACACCGGCACCGTTTTGCAGATACCCCGCGCCTGGCAGTCTGGCGGGTCTGGCAACCCTCCTTTCTGTTCTACACCGGTAAACAGGTTCTGCGTTTCAACCCTGATCTCGACGACTGGGAAAAGCCCCGCGCAGAGGGAATACGCTGGGTTCTGACCCGCGAGTCCTCACTCGGAGAGATAGAGAAACTCACCGGAGCGCTGCCTGAGGAAGCTTACCGAATGGGGAACAGGGTACTGCTCCGGGTTGCGGCAAACAGCGCCTCTCAGGGCAAAAATAGCCATTAAATATTGACTTGTCGGATAATTAATTCCATATTAAAATCTCTTGCTCAATTAAAGGGATGCGTTAAGGGAAGGGGCAAGGTTTTCCGAAACGATCTGGGAATCCCATGGCGAAAGGTCTAATATGAATCTTAAACGGGCCAGAAATCCGTATGTTTATGCCAGCATCACGGTGATTGTCCTGATGATGGTGGGTTGGCTGTTTAGCAGGGTGCTGGCCACCTCTGACAACACCTACATGCGCCTGCTGCTGCTTCAGGATGTTGTCAACCAGGTCTCTCTGCGCTATGTTGACAAGATCCCGCCAGACCAGCTTTACCGACGGGCAGTGGAAGGGCTGCTCAAGAATCTTGATCCCTACACTGAATTGATTCCAGCAGAGGAGTACAAGCGATTCCAGGAACTGCAGGTCAAAAGCGAGTACCTGGGCACCGGCATCTCAATCACCCGGACAAACCGCGAAATTGTGGTGATGTCCACTTTTCCCGGCTCCTCAGCCTATCGCGAGGGAATCCAGCCGGGGGACCGGATTATCCGGGTCGACGGCAATTCCACCAGGAACTGGACCACCGAACAGGCCTCGCTGCACCTGCTGGGCGAGGAGGGAACTACGGTTGAGGTGACAGTCTCCCGCATAGGAGTACCTGATCCGTTAAACTTCACCCTGACTCGTGAGCAGGTGATCGTTCCCACGGTAACCAGGCATTTCATGCTACCCAACAGTGTGGGATATGTCAGGCTTGCCAACTTTACCGAGCGCTCTGCAGAGGAACTGAAAGAATACGTGGAAAATCTGCTGGCTGAGGGGATGAAATCACTCATTCTCGACCTGAGAGATAATGCTGGCGGACTTACCGAAAGCGCCATAAATATCTGCAACCTTTTCTTATCCGACAGAGAGCTGATAGTGTCGATCCGGGCCCGAAGGAAAGAGGACAGCAGCAGTTTTTTCTCCAAAGGCAATCCCGTGTTCAAGGACCAGCCGATGGCGGTTCTGATCAACGAGTTCACCGCATCCAGCAGCGAAATAGTCGCCGGGGCGCTCCAGGATCACGACCGGGCGGTAATCTTGGGAAAGAACTCATTCGGCAAGGGGCTGGTCCAGACCACGTTCCCGTTGAACTCGGGTGATGTGCTTAAAATCACCACAGCCCGCTACTATACCCCCTGTGGGCGTAATATTCAGCGAGAAAATTTCAGCCGTATCGGCCGATTGTCCGAGAAAGAAGACACTGAGGAGGAGCCCGAGATGCAGCTAATATTTAAAACCGATATGGGACGGGAAGTGTTAGGTGGAGGCGGGATCGCGCCAGATGTCGAGACGGCCGAGGACAGCGCCGCATTCGACCCCTTTATTGTTGAACTTTTGCCCCATTCATTCGATTTCGCAGTGGCCTACAAGAGCGAGCACCCCAACCTGGACAAATCGTTCCGGGCAGACAGGAAAGTCTTCGACGCTTTTGTCAGTCTCCTGAAAAACAAGGGCGTGGAAGTGGATGATAAAAAGCTCGACAAGCACCGGATCTTTATCACCAACTACCTGCTCACCTACCGAATCGCACAGGTTACCTGGGACGACAATACCGCTTACCAGCTTATTGCCGGCTCCGACCGGCAATTGAATAAAACCCTTGAAATACTCGGCGGCGCCAAAAGCCAGAATGAAATATTCGAGAAAATTATAAAGGAAGGCAGAGATTGAGCACGAAAAAAGGATCCAGAGACAATACCAGGACAATCTCCAAAGACTCCGCCAGCAGCTTCTATACCGCGATAAACGAAAAGCCCTCTGATTTCTGGTGGAATTTCGCCTATTTTGTCATTCTAACCACAGCGATTACATTCATTCTGGTAAACAACCCGGCAAGCACCCTGAGAAGTGCGACCGCGTTAATTATTCTCGGAGTGCTGCTGAGCCTTGACCTGTATCCCGCACTTTACATGGTTAAAACTCTGATCCGTTTTACGCGCAACAGATACCTGCAGTAAAAAGTCCTTTTGTGCTCCCCCGAATCATCCGTGTTCAACATGCCAGTACGACCACCCTTTATGCCGGTGTCCACTTATCTTTCAAATACTATCATTCACTTACTTTACCGGGAACACCATTAACTGGCTCAGGGACTCGTCTTCTCCCATAAGGATATAGCGGTTGTCCTCGGAGGCAGCAACCGTTGCGATCTGGAATCCGCGCCAGGGCAGCTCGCCCGCTATTTCGGGCACATGAAGGGGGAACTTCGGGTTGCCGAGATCGGTGAATCCACTGTCATTCGGATCGTAAACAAAAAGGTGAGCATAGCCGGGAAGGGCCCCGGCCACGCCATAGAGCTTTCCATCACAGCCGAAAGCCAGACCCACCAGCCGCGGCATCATGATCGGCTTTCCCAGGTTGGTTAACTTGCCGGTTAAGGGGGCTATCTTGAAAAGCTGGCCGTCACCGGCGTTGCCTCCGTACAGAGTGCCGTCCCGCGCCAGGGCCCAGGAATCCACCCTCCCCAGTGGACGCCGGCCCCAGACAATAGGGAGTTCGTCTTTCAGGGTCTCTATTTTACCGCTTTGCGGGCTGAAGCGGAAAACGCTGTTCACCGGCCTGCTGCCATACACCCGGCCGCTTTTGTCCACCACCAGTGCGCGGCTGAGGAAATCCTCTGGTTCAAGTGCGTAGTGGTGATAATAGGCGAGCTGCCTTTCAGTAACCGCGGTTTCCTCGTAAACCTGCACCTGGCCGGTCTGGATATTGTAGGAAAAAAATCTGCCGCTCGGATGAGAGATACCGTATAGCATATTCAGACTGCTGTCCGCTGTGAGCGCGAAAGTCCCCTCCCCCTTCACCGGCTCGCCCAGATCGGTTACCTCGAATCTTTTGTTGGCAAATTGCACCTTGATCAGGTGGCCGCTTGAGCCCTCCTTATCCGGCATTGTACCGGCATAGAACACATTTTCCACACGTCCGAAACCGCTCTGGATCGCGCGCTGTCCCGGTAAAACCTCTGCCAGGTCCAGAACCACCTCGAGGCTGCGGCTGCTTAATGACACTGCGAAAAGAAACGGGCTGAGCCCTTCATTGGCCCGGGTACCGCCGATAGCATAGTCACCGATACAGGTAAGCGAGGTTATCGCGTTGCGGTAGATCGGCAGGCGCAGCCGGTCCGTATTTTCCAGGGAAATCTCGACAGTGAAACTCCCTCTGGGCGCGAAAAACTTGTATTCGGCAGCCAACGGCCTGAACATTGCAAGCACAGAGAAAGCGGCCACGAGTGTCAACATTCCTCTTTTCATCAATCCTCCCGTTTCAGGTATAAATTAATACCTGGATTTCCATCGCATTAAGGTGCAATCTCTTTTGTTGGGTTGAATATTATCATAAAGGGCTTGCTGGCACCGGATTCACCCATCATCTCGGCCCCCGGGTCTCTCTTGCGTCCGCAGAAATACACATTGCCGCCTTCGTCTTTGACACCCGAACCTGTAACCTCGCTGATCTCTTTTAATCTGAAAGAGAGTACCATACGCTTGGTTTTTTTTCGCAGGTCGAATTCCATCAGGACATTTCTCTCTTCGCCATCTACATAACTACCATGGCCGCCGATAAAATAATAGAGCATACCATTATCACCCAGGGCCACATTCGGGCAGTAGTAGTCATAGGGCTGTCTGACCTCAGGATCGCCGTCATATATTCCTCCAAGGTCTTCCATCTTGCCGAAACCAAGCCTGGCGGGATAAAAAGCAACCACCTTGGAGCCGTAGGTGACCAAGTAGATCACCCCGTTGGCCCGGTCCTCGGCGCAGGCGGTGATACCTGTAATCACACGGTTGCCCGGCGTGCCCTCGAACGCAGGCAGGCTGTCCCTGGAGAATAGGAATTTACCCGTGTCGTGCTCGTACTTGACCAGCCTCTGCCGCCAGTCAACATAGTACATGTTGCCGAACCAGTCGCTGAACAGTACCCGCGGCACGTGGTCCGAGCCCACCCGGCCGAGATCACGAAGGTCGTTTTTTTGGTGGTCGTAAACCAGAAGGTGCACCTGCGGGTAGGAGACACCCATGATCCTGCCGCTGATACGGTCCATGGTGATATCCTTGATACTTTCGTACAGCATGCCGTAGCCGAGCTTTGTCAGGCGTTCCTCAGCCGGGTCCCACTTGAAGAAAAATCCGCCGCCGTAACCGTGAGGATGGTTCATCAGGTACTCTTCCCTGGATTCCCCTCCGTCCGTAGAGAAGTACATGCAGCCGTCGGGCCCCTCGATTATCTCCGAATGGACTTTTCCCTGCCACTGGAAATCCCGCAGATTGACCAGCTCCGGCAGAAACCCGCAGAGCCGCATCCTGTCGCGGTTCACATCGTATTCGAAAAGGCCTACCTTGTCCCGGTGATTGGTCACCCCGATAAAGACTTTTCTATGTGTTTTGCTGTATCCGATTGAACTCCAGGTGGAATGGGCGTCCGGAAAGTCCGGGTATTCGACAAAGCGGATGTTTTTTCTCGTGACCTCCGCGCTTAGCATTCCGAATACTGTCAGGATTAAGGTCAAAGCCATAAATATTATTATTCTTATCTCTCTCATTCACGCGCTCCTTTACAAGGGTTGCATGCAACTCTCGGTAAAAATCTCGTTTGCACTTTTAAGCGTTCAAATTATATGGTAATTTGAACGCTTATTGTTATTTTATATTAAGAATTAGGTCTCAGAATTTATACTTATATGTAAGAGCTGTCAATCGGCTCTTTGGTATTCGGGAAAATACCCCCAACCATAATGCTCAAAAAGCTTAAATATCTTTGGAAACCTGCTTAAAAACTACAAACGCGGAGTCAAGCCATGCGAAAGCTCAGTCTGGTTTTTCTTTCATTTCTCCCTGTTTTTACGGTTTCGGCAATCGCATTCTCCGCCTCCCTACTCCAGCCTGTCATCCATTGCCACACGCCTGATCCCACGCGAGACAAACCCCAGAGCAAAGTCTGGTACGCGCAAGGGTCCTGGTGGGCCTGGCTTCCCTACGGTGAGCAGGGCAGCCGGGTCTGGAAACGGGAGGCTGACGGCATCTGGCAGTCCCAGGTGCATCTGGAGGAAGCACTGGCAGGCTTACCTGCAAGGGCGGATGTCTGGGCGCAAAGGCCGCGGATTGTGGCAGCCCTTCTCAGCGGAAAAAACCTCGCTGTTGCTGCCCTGCGCTGGGATGCAATCCAAGAAAGATATGAACTGGAAAGAAAGTCTCTCTCCTGGCAGGAAAACGCCGCTGTGGAGACTGTAACCCTGGTCCGCGAACCAAGCGGGAATTTCTGGATTTCCTATCCTCTTGACCTGGAGAACAGTCGCAAGGTAGTGGCCCGGCGGGTGTCCTCCGATCTCTCATCCCTCGGTAAAAAGATCACTCTGGCCACGGGTCTATACAAGGATGAGATCTGTGCTGTCACGAGTTTTGACAGCGGAATAGGAGTAATGTGGTCAGACCAAGCTCGGGAGGCGGTTTTTTTCCGAAGGCATATCCCGACCGACCCGGATAGTGTCTGGCTGCCAACTGAAACCGTTGCCTCAGGCGTTAAAACCGCCGATGACCATATCAATTTCTGCGTCCCTCCACAGGGTTCCGGTCCCAGGCTGATTGTAGCTACTAAAACCAGCCTCGACTCCCTGGGCGAACCACTTCTTTCACTCAGGGTCAACTCCAGAGGCAGGACATGGATGAGCGTTCCTTTTGCCCGGCTCACAAAGCGCGACCACCCCACACGGCCGATCGTTCTCTGGTATAAAAACCGGCCTGTCGTTATTTATTCATCCTATGGCCCAAGTTCCAAACAACAGCACCCCAACCGGGTTTTAATCCAGAGTTTCTCCACCGATAGCCTGAAACCTGCCAAGGCTTCCACTGAGCTGATTCCCCCCACCGAAGGACTGAATAATGTCACCGGTCCGAAAAAGGCTCCAAGCGACGTGCCGCTTGTCATTCTCGCCTCTGACAACGAAGGCAGAGTTTTCGAGGCCTTGATCAGTGATATAACCGTGGGGATTCAAGACTGATTTTCCGGAGGGAGAAAGGAAAAACCAACAGGGGTTTCCCGGGGTTGGGGCGGCGGTCCTCCCGCCGCCCCAACAGCCGGGGATAGCCTTAAATGCACTAACGCATAATAGTAAACCCGCAGGTAGCCTTGAAATCAGGGCTGTCACCCACGCCGAACTTGCCCTCGAAAAATAACCTCGTGGAACTGGAAACCTTTGTCTCTATACCTGCGAGCAGGTTCAAACCTACTTTCAGCTCGGAATTATCCTGACCCGGTGAAGGACGGTCGCGGTTTACTATATTCAATCCAAGTCCACCGCCTGCATAGGGTGTCCATTTGTCCCTTTTATTGAAAAGGTAGACAACCTCCGGGTTAACCGCCACCAGGGTGATATCATTGCCGAAACCGATTTCCACGCTCGGCTGAACGCGCAACCGCTCGGCAAGCTCGCCGAGATCGAGGTGAATACCCAGATGTACCTGGTCCGGGTCAAGCGTTGCGCCGACCCTGCCGCCTACTCCGAGCACGACATCCTTGGCATTCAGCGAATTGAAAGCGAAAATGGTCAGAAAAGCTAGCAGTGAGTAAAATATCTTGCGCATCGTATCTTCTCCTTGCTGATTTTACAGGGAACCAGGATTAATTTATTATTCTTATGTATAATTATCAACCCGGGAGCTTTAATAGATTGATAGTTCATCATTCGCCCCGTTCAGAGTTTTTATCTTCATGCCTCCTTCCATTGAATATGTCATTATCCCTGACTCCCACATGAACCCAAACAACAAAATCCTTTCGAACGAACCTGCTCCCGTATATTTTGATTAATCTTTTATCCGGTTTTATTACCACACAAATTACACCCTTATCAAAGAAAAGCTCCCAAAATTAATGCTGGTGTACCAGATGACCACTCTTAATTGCGTTATCGTTATCGGCTACCTTGTTGTGATACTGGCTATCGGCCTGTTTCATTTGAAAAAGGCATCGGATGGTGGGTGGAGTGGCCCCGGGCACACCGGCTTAACATTGAATCGACATTATCCCAACCTTACTTATGGAGGTTTATTATGGGGGTTCTAAACGGAAAAGTAGCAATAGTAACAGGCGGCGGAACAGGAATCGGCAGAGAGATTACCCTCGCCTTTGTGGAAGAAGGCGCTAAGGTCGTAATCTGCGGCAGAAGAATTGAAAAACTCCAGGAGACAGCCGCCTCGATCGGGTCATCTGAAGATAAAATCCTTCCCCTGCCCTGCGATGTCACCGACCAGGCCCAGATACAGGGTCTGGTAAAAACGACCCTCAACAGGTTCGGCGGTATCGATGTTCTGGTGAACAATGCCGGGGTGATGCGTTTTGATAACCTGGTCCAGGCCGACGATCAAACTTACGAACTTCTGATGCGCACCAATGTCTGGGCGCCATGGCGTTTCAGCGTGGCGGTGATCCCGTACATGAAACAGCGCGGCGGGGGATCGATTATCACTATCAGCTCGGTGGCGGGCCTGAGACCAATGCTCGGGGCAGGGCTTTATTGCACCAGCAAGGCTGCGATGCAGATGATCAGCCAGACCCTGGCCCTGGAACACGCACCCGACCAGATCCGGGTCAATGTTATCTGTCCAGCGGCGGTTGAAAACACCGAGCTGTCCATACCAATATTCGGCGAGGAGGGAGTGGAAGAATTTTTAAACAGGCTCAAACCATGCCACCCGCTTGGCCGGAACGGCAAGCCCGAGGATATTGCAAACGCGGCGCTCTATCTGGCTAGTGATTCCAGCCGCTGGGTGACAGGAGTGATCCTGCCTGTGGACGGCGGAAGGATGCTCACCTCAAACCGGCCTAAAATATGATCAGTCCAACGGCTCGTATTTGGCACAGTGGTAGATTTTTACTGTCTTGGGCTGCTTGCAGCTGTTGAAGCACTTTCGGCACATCCTGTTCCACGCACCTGCATGGCTGGCTGTGGATGATTCCTCAACCGGTGGCTTAAGGACTTTCCGAATGTAATCCTTTTTAAGAGACGAGCCGAGCGCTTCAAGTTCCTCCCGGACCTGTTCGAGTTCGAGCTTGTCCTGTTCTATCCGCTTTTTTATCTCGAGATATTCCGCCGGTAAATCTGACATTCTCTCCACACATTCGCCTGCGCAGACCTTGAGTCGCGTCCGAGGCTGAAAAAAATTTCCCGCGGCTGATTACTTCCTATCTCATTATACATGCTATAATTTTACCATGCAAACGATCCTACGGTTATTA